>JBBEAY010000061.1:0-80833 GCA_040882605.1 Actinomycetota bacterium | reverse complement strand
GTGGTGATACAAGCGGGTCTGGCCGGTGGGCTAGCCCCGGCAGGTTTCCTCGCGCGGGATCCGAACGTACACGCCCGCGAGAATTGGGCAAGACGCAAGAAATCCCTCACACCGGTTCCTACGGGTGTCGCTCGAGGGCCAGAGGAACCCGGGCACATCGGTTCTGTATTTCAGCGGGCGGCCGGGAAACCCAAGCACGCACGCGCGGCGATCCTGTGCCCAAGCGTAGGCCGAGCCCGGCTTGCGGACCTCAGGCCGAGGGACCCGTCCGTTCCGGGTCGTTCGGAGGGATGGCGTTTGACGGATAACCGTCTTTGACTGACGATCACACTTGCATTGCCGGGATGCCGAGACACGTAGTAGCGGTGGATAGCGACGACGCACCAGATCGCTTCGAGGATGCCGAACGGCCACGCTCCCGCGAGGAAGCCGTAGGCGCTCGACAGGGCACACCCCGCAGCGAACGCCAGCACGTAGCGAGGACCTCGGCGTTCCAGGACGTACATCATCATCATGAACTCAAAGCAGCCACGCCGAACGTCGTCGTCGGGTCCATCTCTCCACCTTGCAGTCTCGGGACCGGGGATTATACTGGTGCGCACGGTGTAAATCGTCTAAATGGGAGGATCGCGGTGGCGTACGTAATCGCGGAACCGTGCATCGACGTGAAGGACAAGGCGTGCGTCGACGAGTGCCCCGTCGACTGCATCTACGAGGGGCCTCGCATGCTCTACATCCAGCCCGACGAGTGTGTGGACTGTGACGCCTGCGTGCCTGTGTGTCCCGTCACGGCGATCTTCCCCGAGGACGACCTTCCGGGCGAGTGGAAGCAGTTCACCGCGGTGAACGCCGAGTGGTTCTCAGACGCCGTGACCGGGCTCGGTTCGCCGGGCGGCGCTGCTCAGACAGGTGCGGTTGACAAGGACCACCCCGTCGTGGCCGCATGGGACACGATGTGATAGGCCATGGACGCTCAGAAGCGAATCGCTGCGGATGACACCCACAGATACCTTCTCCCGACCGCTTAGCGACCTCCGGGTCTCAGTCACCGATCGTTGCAATTTCCGGTGCGTCTACTGCATGCCGAAGGAGATATTCGGACGAGACTTCCAGTTTCTCGACCGAGCTGAGCTCCTCAGCTTCGAGGAGATCGCTCGCCTCGCCCGCATCTTTGTCTCGCTCGGAGTGCGCAAGATTCGCCTCACGGGCGGCGAACCTCTCGTGCGACGCGACGTCGAGCGCCTCGTCAGCCTCCTCGCGGAGATCAACGGACTTGCCGATCTCACGATGACCACGAATGGAGCGCTCCTGCCCGCCAAGGGCGCAGCGCTCAGACAAGCGGGCCTGCGCCGCATCACCGTGAGCCTGGACTCTCTCGACGATGACGTGTTCAAGGCGATGAACGACGTTGAGTTCCCGGTCGCCCGCGTGCTCGACGGGATCGATGCGGCGGCGGCGGCAGGGCTGCACCCGGTAAAGATCAACATGGTGGTCAAGCGCGGCGTGAACGATGACAGCCTCCTCGACATGGCTTCGCATTTCCGAGGCACGGGCCATGTGCTCCGGTTCATCGAGTACATGGACGTCGGTACGACCAACGGCTGGCGGCTAGCCGACGTGGTATCTGCGGCCGAGATCGTTCGGGCGATCGACTCCCGTTGGCCCCTCGAACCCATCGACCCGAACTATCGCGGTGAGGTTGCACGGCGGTACCGATACCAAGACGGTGCGGGCGAGATTGGGCTCATCACCTCGGTCACGCAGCCGTTCTGCGGGGACTGCACGAGAGTCCGGCTCTCGGCCGAAGGAAGTCTGTACACCTGCCTCTTCGCCGCGGCCGGCCACGATCTCCGCAATGCCCTTCGATCTGGAGCCAGCGACGCTGACATCGCTGACCAGCTGCGATCCGTTTGGCGGGATCGCAGCGACCGCTACTCGGAGCTGCGCACCGAAGAGACGCGCGCAACATCGAAGGTCGAGATGTCCCACATCGGGGGCTAGCGTGGCCGAGTCGCTGTCTCTGTACGAGGTAGTGGGCGGGATGCCCTTCTTCGAGGAGCTCGTTGATCACTTCTACGATGGTGTCGCTTCCGATCCCCAACTGCTGTCCGTCTACCCGGAACCCGAGGAACTCGGACCGCCCGCAGGCGGCTCACACTGTTCCTAGCTCAATACTGGGGCGGCCCACCCACCTACAGCGCGGAGCGGGGACATCCCCGGCTCCGCATGCGGCACTTCCCCTTCACGATTGGGACAATCGAGCGGGATCTGTGGCTCGAGCACATGAGAGCCGCGATCGAAGAGATGGACCCGCCATCGGAGGCCCAGCGATTGCTGCTTGACTACTTCGAGAGGGCGGCTGAGATGGTTCGGAATCGCGATTGACACGCTGAAGACGCAGCGCACCCAGACGACAGGACGGCCACCCACTTGCTCAGCACGCAGGCAAAGGGATGCCGGGGGCGCGGTGAAGGGCGCAGCTCAGCTCCCTGCACCCCGGCAGGTTCAAGCGTTAGCGACGCGCTCTAGCAGGATCTCGGTCGGGTTCAACGCCGCTGAGAAGTTCCAGCCCTCACGCGCCAAGGCGTTCAGCCGCTGCTCGATGTCCGTTCCGGTTTTGGAATGCGTCAGACCCTTTGACCGCTTCCGTCGCGGAAATGCCCACAGGCATCGGCTTCCCCAGCCCCTCCGTGATCATGAACATGGCCCGATCATCTCCGACCGCCGGGCTCGTCTCGAAACGGCCCTCTGAGAGCCCCGTAGAGCCTCGTTCACCGACGAGCTGGGGCCCGGGCCCCGCCGGTTGGCCACCATCCGGGTCGCCTTGGCCCGCTGCATCCCGGAGACGCGCGCGGCGATGATCGCCGTGTAGGCGTCCCTCGTGGCGTTCGGCAGGCGTCACGTAGCGCAGGCTCTGATGCAGCCTGACCTCGTTGTAGTAGGTGATGAACCGATCGATCATCGACTCGACCTCGGCCGGTCATGGTCGCGGTGTCGGCATGGTAGAGCCGCTCGCACTTCAAGGTGGCCATCCAGGACTCGGCGGCACCGTTGTCGGTGGGCGTTCGAGGCCGGGAGAAGCTCTGGACGACGCCGAGGTCGAAGAAGAACGCTCGGGTCGAGCGCGACGTCATCTGCGTCCCACGATCCGACGCGGCCACAGGCGGTGTTGGTCCGTCGGCGCCGAGCAGACCCTCGGCGGCCAGGGCCTTGCCCCAGGCGGTCTGGATCGCTTCCGAGGTGGCCTCGGTTGAGAGATACCGCCCGACGATCTTGCGCGAGCAGGCGTCGAGCACCGGCACGAGGTGGTAGTCGCCGTGAAGGGTCGGCAACGTCGTGAGGTCGTAGCGCCAGGTCCGGTTGGGCACAGACTCGTCGGTGACGGGCCTGGGTCTTGATGGACGTGAGCGCCGCTCGTAGACCGGTACCAGGCCGGCCGATCGCAGCTCTCTGAGCACCGAGGACTCCGAGCAGAACACCCGGGCCTGCCGCGAGAGGGCGTGGGTGAGCTTTCGGTGACGCAGTTGGGCGAGTGCATCTTCGGTGGCCGCGGCGCGGATCTCGGCTCGCTCTGCCTCGAGCAGCGCGTGGGGACGACGCCTCGCCACCGGCGGGCGATCGATCAGGTCAGCCTCGGTCATCTCAGCCCGGTCCCGCCCCCTGATCCAGCGCCGCAGACGCCGAGGGTCGAGGATGAGCACCTCGCACGCCCGGCGCACGCTCATGCCCGCGGTCTGAGCCTCGTCCACTGCCCGCACAATCTGAAGCTTGATCTCCGCGGGCAGGCGAGCGCCGCGGATGGGCCCGATCAAGCCCCATCGACTTTTCCCCGGAGCAGGGTGTTCTCGATGGCGAGCTCCTTCAGGGCCTTGGAGGTCCGCTCCACCTCGCGCTCCAGCTCGCTCACCTGGGCGTCCTTGCGCGGGCGTCCCGGTCCCCTCGCCAGCGCATCCGTGGCGCCCGAGTGGACGCGCTCGCGGATCCCCCGCAGCTGCCATGGACTGATCCCCCAGCGCCGGCACACCTCGGCGTCGGTCGAGTTCTTCCTCGAGGACTCCAGGAAGATCTGCCACTTCTGCTCCGGCGTCAGGCGCGTGCGACGCTGCTCTCGTTCGCTCATCTGCTGCTCCTCCCCGGGTGTCTACCACCCGTTCCGGGAGGGTGCCAGGGGAGACCCTCAGCGTGTTGGATTTCCAGGGCGTCAGAGCGGACGGAAGGTCAGCAGCAACCCAGAAGGAAGGGGACCAGCTTCGCATCCACCCTGTCGACGCCTCGCCACATCGAGCGCGTCAGCTTCCTGGATGCCAATTTCGTCCTCCCGTCGTCGAGGAGAAGTCACGGTCAGAGGGTTTCGTGCTGGGGCCACCCAGGACCTGACGTGCACCTTCCCGGGTCGGTTCAGCGTACTGCTCGGCCCGAACAACGCCGGCAATCCCCTCGCCTCATGTGAGCGTTTCGTGGCAGTGTCGCGACCGATGTGCGCGCGCACCCGTTCCCGAGAGCCAACTCAGAAAGCCACAGGGCGTCTGGCCCGCGGACTTGGTGGTGGACCCAAAGGGATTCGAACCCCTGACCTCATGGCTGTCAGCCAGACCCGAGGCCCATCGGCGCTAGATCCGCTGCCGATCTACCGAAAGGCCGCGCCACCCGGACACGGCCTCGCGCGCGCTCGCCCAATACTGCGTCGTCCTGTGGCCTCACGAGCTTTGTGGTTACCCGTCTACAGCAAGGCGGCAGGCAGGGGAGCCAGAGCCTGGCGACCGGGAGTCTCACCCTGCACCGGGGAGCGCATCCTCGCCCGTGCGTAGGCGTGACTGGTTCTTCATTTGCCCTACCTCCGATGGCCCCGAATCCCGAAGTCATGGCGCCCGAAGAGGTCGCGGGGGCTGGTTGTGGCGGGGGTGGTACGGTGAAATGCGACCACAATATATCGTGAGCGTACCCGCACGACCTCCTCCAGGGACGACGTGTCGGCCCGCCACCACCGGGAGGAGCGCCGGCGGCCGAACCCGCGAGGGAGGGGGCCCGCCGGCCGCTCCCGGACATCCGGCACATCCCCGACGTGAGAGGAGCGAACCCGATGGCCCGCAGCGGCGACACCCCCCGGCCCGCGGAGCAGCGAGCGGTCGGTCGGTGGGGCAAGGGGCTCGGTACGGGACTGCTGATCGGCGGCGTCGCAGGCGTCGTCGTCGGACTCGCGATCGGCGTGCTCGCCTTTGATCGCGCGGGGGCCACGTGGACCTCGGCCTTGGGAGGCGCGATCTTCGGGACTGTGGTGGGCGCGTTCATCGGCGGCATGTCGACGCTCGAAGATCCTCCCCCGGGTGAGGAGCCAGGGGGGCACGACCCATCGCTCGGTCGGCCAGGCCTCACCCACGACGAGCAGGACCGGTCGGCCCCGCCGTCCTGAGTGCTCAGCAGCGAAGCAGTTCGGTCCGCGCGTAGTCTATGAAGCCCTCCTGGTCCTGGCCGATCTGGTGCAGCGCCACGTGGTCGCATCCCGCCTTGACGCACCGGTCCACGACGCTCGCGCACGAGGCCGCGCACGTTCTGCTCCGCGGCTACCCGGGCGCCCATGCCTCCTTGAAGGCGCCACGTCTTTCGCGACGTCCTTGCTCGGCGTGAAGAGGAGTCGAGCTGCTGGAATGGTGGGGGCCAGGCATCTGCGCGTGAGCTGCTACGAGATCCAGCGTGGCACGGTTCCCGTGTGCCGCCGCGGAGTGGGTTAGCCTCGAACGGGTAGTCGCCGGCCCCCGAGGCCGCGCGCCCGCGGACGGGAGGTGCGTCGATGCGCTGGATCACGATTCTGGGGATCACGTTTGGGTTGCTCGCGACGCCGGTGGTGGCGAGCGCGCATCACCGGCCCACGACCTACTGCAGCCCGAGCGGCGATATCTGTCAGAGCACGACGAACGTCCGCGGCATCCGGACGCTCCGGATCTCGCTCGCCGCCCGCTACTTCACCCGGTATCGCCTGTGCGTGACGGCGCCCGACGACACGGTCACCTGCCGCGGGTTCCGAGTCCACCGGCAAGGGAGCATCTTCTCGTCATCGGTCCGTTGGGCGGCGCAGTTCCCGCCGAGCGGCCCTGGCAGGTACGACGTGAGATGGAAGTCGATGCCGGGTGCCACCCGAGTGGGCAGGATCCTCGGGTTCCACGTCGTGTAGCGAGAGCGAGTGCCCCGCCGACCTCGACGCAGGCCTCCTGATCATCGAGAGTCGCTCGCCGACGACCAGCAGGGTGATCTTCGAACGTGTGCCGCAGACACCCGACTTCGGCACTGATACCCGGTGCTGCCGCCCTTGACCCCAGGCCCGAGCGCGGCGGACGATGGAGCCGAATGACTGACTTGGCCATGCTTCAGTGCCTTCCATGCAAGGGTGGAACGCCGCCCCTCCGAGGACCTGAGCTCGACGACCTGCTGGCCCGACTGGGCAACGACTGGCGTGTGGTGGAAGAGCACCACCTCGAGAAGGAGTTCCGCTTCAAGGACTTCCGCGAAGCGCTCGACTTCACCAATCGGGTCGGGGAACTCGCTGAGGAGCAGGGCCACCACCCCGACATCGATCTAGCCTGGGGGAAGGTCCGGTTAACCGTCTGGACTCACAAGATCGATGGCCTGACCGAGAGCGACTTCGTCTTCGCCGCCAAGTCCGATCGGGTGCTCTAAGGCGGCCGGGACGGGCCAACCGTCATGTAATACCCGATCACCGCGCCGACGAGCGTTGCGGCGCCGGCCACGGCCGCCCACCGATCTGGCCGTGCCGAGACGATGTGACACGATGTGGTGATGGAGATCGTCCACCTCGCCGACGCTCCGGCCTACGACCGCGACCGGGTGGTGGCCCGGCCGTTCCTCGACGGCTCCCAATCCAATGTCCGGGTGATCCGGCTCAGCCCGGGGCAGATCCTGCCGACGCACGCTCACGGGTCGTCGGACCTGATGCTTTACGCCGTCGAAGGCGAGGCGGTGCTGGAGACCGACGACGGCACCTCGCCCTTCGCAGCAGGGTCGCTCGCCTTCTACCGGGGCGATGAGGAATTACGCGTGTCCAACAAGGGAGGGAATGGTCTCACGCTCCTGGCCTTCCTCTCACCCCCGTTCCCACCCCCTTCTGTTACCTGAGCAGCTGCGGGGGTTTGGGGCCGCGCCGAGCTTCATGGGGGCTCTGATACTCCCCACTTCGGTGGAGTCCGTTTGTGCGGATTGCTTGCTCCGGGAAGGTGGGGGTGGGCGAGATCGATGTTCCGGTCACATTCGGCGGCGTCACGTTCCGCCCCGGAGACACACTCTTCAGCGAAGACGGCGTCGTGACGCTGGGCCCTGCAGCGTAACGGCGGCGCTGAGCGCAGCCAGGATCAGGTGTCGTACGTCCAGTCGGACTGCTTGCTCGCGTAGGCCTCGTCGTAGAGGAACCTGCTGGCCACCGCGTCCCAGTCGACGATCTTGTGGAAGGCGAGCTCCCGGGGCCGGGGACACGCGCCACCGACGTGGCTGCGGAACTCCTCCGCGAACACCTGCACGAGGCTCTGCATCAGCAGGCTCTCGCCCGTGGGGAGCGCGCATTTCTGGCCGTCGGTCGAGCCTCTGGCCCGCACCAGGATGGACTCCACGTCCTGGTCCGATGCGCCTTCCGCCTCCACCTTCGCGAGGAGCTTCGTGACCTCTCCGGTGCCGAACTTGCACGCCGGACACTGGCCGCAGGACTCCACGTACAGGAAGCGCGAGTAGAGATGCGCGGCCTTCACCATGCACGCCGAATCGTCGAAGACGGCGAAGCCCGCAGAACCGAGACCGGATCCGACCTCGCGCATCGAGTCGAAGTCCATCAGCACGTCCAGCTCCCCGGGCGAGAGAACGGTGTTCGATGCACCGGGGAAGATCGCCTTCAGGCGACGCCCTTCCGGCGGACCTCCGGCAAGATCTTCCACCAGGTACCGGAGCGGGGTCCCGAGCGGCAGCTCGAACACGCCTTCCCGCCGCACATCGCCGCAGACGGTGAAGACCATGGTTCCCGGGGAGCCGTCGGTGCCGTTCGAGCGGAGCCAGTCGGGCCCGTCGCCGAGGATGTGCGCCACGTTAGCGAGGGTCTCCACGTTGTTCACGAGGGTCGGGTTGTCGTTTGGAGGTTGCGCGAATAGCCCGAACATGAACGGGCGGGCGACCCGGGGGAACGGGAGGCGGCCCTCGATGACCTCCTCGAGTCCCGTCTCCTCGCCGAAGAGGTAGAGATCGGGACCAAGGACCACCTCGATCGGTGTGGGACCGAGCGCGTCCGCCTGCTGCATCTCCTCGATCGCGCGGCGCACGGCCTGGGCCTCCTGGGAGAAGGCCTCCTTGATGCCGATGTACGCGCGCTCGGCCCCGACCGCGTAGGCGGCTATCGCGAGGCCTTCGAGGACCTGGTAGGGGTTGGTTCGGAGCAAGGTTCGGTCCTTGAACGTCGCCGGCTCTCCTTCGGCGCCGTTGCACACGGCGAACCTGGCACCCGTCCCGGTGGTCCGGATCGACCGCCACTTGTCGGCCGTCGGGAACCCGGCACCCCCCCGGCCGCGGAGGCCGCTCTTCGCGACCTCCTCGATCACCGCATCGGGGGTCGCGCCGAGCGCGACGTCCAGCCCGCGTCCACCACCTGCGGCGACGTACTCGTCGAGCGATCGCGGAGCCACGTCGAGAAGGGGCATGCGAAGAGCCTACGGCTCACCCAGACAGCTCGCGCGCGGTCCGAGTCGACCGGAGCGACTTCAGGTTTACACGGAGAGAGGATCAGGCCGGGTCGTCAAGGAGCTCAGATCTCCGACTCTGAGTGCTCGCGGTACTCGTATCCCGACATCGGCTCGCCGGTTGGGGATTTCCACTCGCGCTCGTCGCTCGGGAGCTTGCCCAGGACCGTGGCCATCGCGCGGACGTGCTCGGCGACCGAACCGCAGCACGAGCCGATAACGTCGATCCCGGCCTCTTTCGCCTTGCGCGCGTACTCGGCCAACTCGCCTCGGGCGAGCTGCATCGGCGAGAGGGCGTAGGGGAAGTTCGGCCACGCGGTGAAGTCGGGCTGCTCGTTCGTCGTCCGGTAGGCGACCGGCTGGCACGCGACCGGGACCGCGCCACCGACCGCGGCCTTCATCTGGATCGCGACCCCGAGCTGCTGCTCGGGGCCGTTCAAGCAATTGACGCCGACCACGTCGGCGCCCGCGTCGGCCAGACGCTTCGCGCACTCAGCGGGCGTGTCCCCTTCGTAGGACCGCGGCTCGGCCTGCTCGAAGGACATCGTGACCATGACCGGCAGGCCGGTCGCCTTCCCACGTTCCACGAACAAGAGTGCCTCGCCGAGGTAGCTGAACGTCTCCCCCACCCAGAAGTCCGGCGGGCCGGCATCGAGCATGGCGCCGAGCTGCCGGTCGAACAGGGTCCGGACGCGATCGTGTGAAGCGGCGTCATCTGGCTCGTAGGCCCACGTGAGCGAGAGGTCCCCCGCGACGAGCGCGTCGCCCTCGCCGGCCACCTCGCGAGCCACCCTCACCGCGTTCCGGTTGATCTCCTCGACCTTGTCCCGCAGGCCAACCGTCGCGAGCTTCTCGTCGCTCGCGTAGAAGGTCATCGTCGTGAGGAACTCGGCGCCGGCGCGGAGGAACTCGCGATGGAGCTGCGCGAGCGCGTCGGGGTGCTCGATCGCCACTTCCGGCGTGAAAGGCCCCGCCTGCACGTATCCCCGTTTCTCCAGCTCAAGCAGATACCCGCCGTCGCCGAGCACCGGACCTTCGGCGAGGCGTTCGAGGATGCTTTTGGCCATAGCGAACACCGTCCTTCGGGAAGAGGTTCGCCCGATGGTATCCCGACGGCCCCAACCGCACGAGCGACGACGTGACCGCGGGTCGCCACGCGCCCGGCTCTGCACGGAGGCCACGCCGGCCCCGCGGATCTGTTCGACGGCCGCGTCGACAAGCGCGCCGGCATCGCTCGGGTCCTCTAAATCCACGGAGAATCGAGGAGCTCGCCTCATGCTCCCGCTGGTGGAATGCCAGGATCTCAGCGTCGAGCGCCTTGGCGAGTTCCGCGCCCACAGGGATCGCCCTCTTCGAGTGGTCCGAGCCGTCGATATCTATGGAAGTCAATGGTTCGTCTAGCCGTGGCCAGAGGGCGGGTCATGTACGAAAATGCTGTGATCCTCACCGCGGGTCTGATGATCGCAAAGAGAAGGAGCAGAGGATGGCGGCACAGCGGGTAGATATTCCGGCTCGACGGGCGCGAGCGATCCTGATAGAGGAGGGCCGCCGATTCCGCGTCGTTGACGTCGAGGGGCATCAGGTCGTCGATCTGTTCGCCTTCGCTGCCGCCGACGTGGGCGAGTACGCGAGTGCTGAGCACACTCGAGTCGCCACGAGCCGGCTCTTCCCTCTGGTGGGCGAACACTTCGTCACGAACCACCGGCGGCCTATCCTGTCTTTCGAACGGGACGCGTCGCCAGGCTGGCACGACATGCTGTGCGCCGCTTGCGACCCCGCTCGCTATCGGGCCCTCGGGGTAACGGGCTGGCATGCGTCTTGCCGGGAGAACCTCGAGACGACGATGGCTGAGCTCGGATACGAGCACGTCGAGGTCCCCCAGCCCATCAACCTGTTCATGAATACACCGGTGGGGCCCGACGGCACCATCGGATGGGATGAGGCGCAGACCAAACCGGGTGACTTCGTCGAGCTGTGCGCGGCGATGGACGTCATCGTGGTCGCCTCGGCCTGCCCCCAAGATCTGAACCCGATCAACGGCAAGCACCCGTCGGAGATCGCGGTGGACCTACTTCCCTAAGCATCCGTCCTGCCCCCGTCGCGGGTCGGGGGCACGGTCCCCCGATAAGGTGGATCCTGCTGCGGAGTGCATCACATTTTGATGTACCCCCACTTCAAGGTGTCAACCAAAGTCTGGGCAGTCCCGTTCGCCGAGCCGACATCGGCGGTGCCCGCCCAAACTCCCTGTAACCCTCGATCATCTCGGCCGCGTGACGACAAAAACGCTACCGTGGTCTCTCTTCGCGGAGAACGAGCGGGAGGTAACTGCGTGCATGAGACAACGCACTGTGGCGTGAGGAAGGCTGTCGTGCTCGCAGCCGGACTGTCGTCTCGGATGGCGCCGCTGTCCAATGGACAGTCCAAAGCGATGGTGCGGCTCGGAGGTCTAACGCTGATCGATCGTTGCGTCCGAACCCTCGAGATCCTCGGACTGGAAGAGATCGTCGTGGTTGCCGGTCACGACATCGAGAACCTCAGCCGACACATCGGCCGGACAGAGCGGGCTGATCTGAGGCTGATTGAGGCTGTCGACTGGCAAGAGGGGAATGGGTGCTCGCTCGCTGCGGCGGAACCACACGTGGGCCCCGACGAGTTGTTCATCCTGGTCACGGTCGATCACGTCTTCTCCGTCGAGACGTTGAGGCATCTCGTCACGGCACAGGCTCCGGCTGCACTGATCGATGCTGCACCGACGCTTCCCGAATGGTGTGAGGGGACGAAGGTGATCGTCGAGCGAGGGCGGGTGGCGGGCTTCGGCAAGGAACTGGACTCACCGGCGATCGATTGTGGAGCATTCGTCTTAGGAGCAGACATCTTCGAGGCGCATCGCGTGGCGTCGGGGCGGGACGACCACTCCCTGGCAGGCGCGCTCACCGCACTGGCTGCCGTTCATGCCATGGACGCCGTTATCGTCGATCCCGATACGTGGACCGACGTCGACACTCCGAAGGATCTCTCCCAGGCTCGTGCCCGGCTGCGTCGATCTCTCGGCAAGGACAGCGACGGACCAGTTTCGAGGTTCCTGAACCGCCCCGTGTCGACGCGGATCAGCATGGCACTGGCGCATCTCCCTATCTCCGCCGATCTGCTCTCCGCCGTGGTAGCCGTCTTCGCGATCGGAGCCGGATTGCTCTTGGCGGCCGGCCGCGGAGTCGCCGGGGGGATAGCCGTTCAAGCCATTTCCATCCTGGACGGCGTTGACGGTGAGGTCGCCAGGCTGAAGCTGCGGACTAGCGAACGGGGGGCCATGCTCGACGGGATGCTCGATCGGGTGGCGGATGCTGCCATCATCGGTGGTATGGGCGCTTGGGCCTTGGCCACGGCCCCCGCCGAACAAGTCGTGTGGATCACTACCGTCGCGCTCGCCGGCTCCATGCTTTCGATGGCTTCGAAGGATCGAGCCAAGCTCCTGGGTTTGCCAGCTGCCCCGGAGGGATGGATCGGGTGGTTGTTGGGAGGTCGGGACGGCAGACTCCTGCTGATCGCTCTCACGGCGGCCGCAGGTCTTCCTGTGTTAGGCCTGCTGATTACCGCCATAACGTCCTTGCTCTCTCTCGGAATCCGCCTCGCCTATGTGATGCGAAAGGAATGAAACAGGGGCCTGGTTAGCGTCCCGACAAAGTGGTTGGCCCACGCGAGGTCGAGGTTCCTTTCGCCCTCACCATCGCTCAGCAGACCGACGGCGCGACTACGGGGTCTCTGCCCGGTGGGAAGCGATCAGCCGAGCGAGAGATCGGTCGGCTGAACGAGCCGCCCAGGAACCTGGTCGACGCCCTCGGGCTGATGCTCCTTCGGCCTCAGCGCGTAGGCGAGTCCGTAGAGCGCCGCGACGACCAGTAGCAGGTTCCGGTAGCCCGTCACGAGCGCCGCGTACTCGAGCACGCCTCCGACCATGGCGCCCAACACGTTGGCGCCCAGCGCGATGGTCGAGGACCCCACGCTCTTGAACCGCTGCGCGAAGATGAGGTTCGCCACGAAGACGGGGCAGAACGCCAGCAGCGTCGCAGCACCGAACCGAGGCACGACCGCAAGGCCCAGCAGCGATCGCGGATCCACCAACCAGGCTGCCAGCAGGGACACTCCTAGGGCCCCGAAGAGCACGAGACTGTTCGGGAGCCGCACGCGGCGTGCGGTCTCGACCGCGAGATACACGGCGATCAAGATGCCCGCGAACACGAGCGAGTTCACGAACCACGTTGTTCCGAACAGCAGCGCGAACCCGACCACGTTCTTGGTCTCGAGCAGCAGGAACGCGCACCCCATGAAGAAGAGGTCGACGTAGGGCCGCATCGAGCCGAGGCGAACGTCGGTGGTTGCGCGGACCACGAGCAGCGAGACGGCCAGGATGAGCGCCAGCGTCACGAGGTAGAACAGCGGGATCGTCCGCCCTCGCAGGTACGGGAACGGGCGGTCGTCGGTGGCCGCCAAGGGAGCGACCGCGAGCCGCTGCTCGGAGACCGGCGAACAGCTCGATCGGGCGCCCAGCGGCACCACGAGAGCACCCTGGGAGCGGCCGAGATCCTCGTCGCTTCCTCGGAACACGCACGGCGCACTCCAGACCTCGGAGATCGTCTTCGCGAACCGCTCGAAGACGTCGGCCCGATAGTAGTTGTACATCGCGAACGTGCCGGACGGGTCGAGATGTTCGTCGACCGACTTGAGCGCCTCGACCGTGAACAGGTAGCTCTCGAGCCTGATTCCGGCCTGGCCCGACACGGTCGTCAGCGAGTCGGGCAGCGCGAAGATCACCAGGTCGAAGCGTTCCGACGATCGTTCGAGGAACGCCCGTCCGTCGTCGACGTGCACCTCGACTCGGGCATCCTGGTAGGGGCGGTCCGGATGCAGGTCGACGCCGAGCCCGTAGAGCACTGGGTCGATCTCGACGGCCACCACCCGCTCGGCGCCGCGCGCGAGGGCGATGCCGACGTCGTTGCCGCTGCCGGCGCCGATGATCAAGACCGAGCGGAGTGGGCGATCGAGGTCGAGGTGGTCGTACGGGACCTGCCGGTACGGTTCATCTCGAAGCAGCTCGTCGATCGGGGCGATGGTCTGGTGCGGTCTGCTGTTCACGCTGATGCCGACCCGGTCGCCGTCAGCCCTGTAGCTCACCAGTTGGTAGGGCGACCAGATCGTGTTCGGCACGAGCGAGAGCGCGGCCGCGACGATCACCCAGCCCCCGAGCGTTAGGAGCGCTCGCCGGCCGGGCCGGGGTCTGAGCAAAGCCAGCGTGACCCCGGCGATCACCACGGCCCACGAGACCGGGGCGGCGTGCACGAAGGCGAACAGTGAGAACACCACTATGCCGGCGATGCTTCCGGCGATGTCGAGCCGGTACGCCTCGAGGGGCTGGAGCTCGCCGAAGAGCTGGCCGACCCGGTGCCCGATCGACGCGAGTGTCCAAGCCACGAGTCCCAGCAGCAAGGGTACGGTGATCCACGCCGGGGGAGACGACATGCCGAAGTGGCCTACCACCTGAGTCGTGCCGTCTCCCGAGCTCCCGATCGTCGCCGGGAACGCCACCACGTACACGGTGATGCTCATGACCGCGTATGGAAGGTGCGCGACCCCGCCCTTGGCCCGTCCCGACCGCAGCAGGCCGACGCCTACCCCCAGGAAGCTCGCGAGCAGCACGAGGTTCGAGAAGTATGAGAAGTAGATGATGAGCGCTGACGTCGTGCGGATCAGCGCGAGCTCCGTGAACAGCATGAGGAAGCTGGCAAGGACCAGCTGCACGCGTGTGTCGTCCAGCGCCGAGAGTGTGTTGAGCGATGATCGTTCGCGGCGCATCGACTGGTCTCCATGAACAGCGAGTGCTCATCGTCCGAGGTGGCGCCACATGCTACAGGCACTTGAGCAGATCCTGGCTGGGGCTCATCGGCCTTCATGCGGCTGGTGATCCGCCTTCTCGTTCGAGGCCAGATAGGCGAAACGACCTAAGGCCTTCTGCCATTGACTGGTGCGCCGATGCGCAATACGGTGCGGCGGCCGCCGTCCCCTAACGGGGGGACAAAGCAAGGATCGATCAGGAGTGTTAGCTCAGTGACGCTGAAGCGATCGGACCGACGGCACGCGGGCGCGTCGGCGCCTTCCCGCCGCACATCGTTGCGCCGCCGTTCGACCCTGATCGCTTCCCATGCTCTTCCTCGCAACGATGCTCGTCGCGCCGTCGTCTGCGGCGCCCATCTTCGGTGACGGCTTCGAGAGCGGGAACCTCTCGGCCTGGAGCGGGTCGGCTTCCTTCACGGTTCAGGGGACCACGGTGCATGCCGGAGCGTGGGCCGGGCGTGCGAGCTCGACGGGAAGCCCATCGCATGTCTGGCGGACGTTCGCCGGCCAGACCGAGCTGACGGCCACGGTCTGGTTCAACGTCGCGTCGCGATCGGGTGCAGTGTGGCTGACCGCGTTCCAGCCGGCGTCGGGTGGCGCCACGCTGTTGGTGGGCCTGAACGGCAAGGGCAAGCTCATCGCCCGCAACAACGTGACCAAGGTGACCTACGCGAGCACGATCACCGTGGCTAACGGTGGGTGGCACGAGCTCGGGGTGCACGCGAAGACGGGAACGGGCGCACGCTTCGATGGGACGTTCGACAGCGTTGCGGTGGCAGCGCTCAGTCGCACGAACAACCTTGGAGCCGGGCGATGGGCAGGTTTACGGTCGGGGATTGGGTGCAGGGACGCACCTTCAACGTGGCCTTCGACGACGTATCGCTCGCGACCGATGCGGCGCCCGGCGACACCACCGACCCGAGCCAGCCCATGGGCCTCGTCGCAACGACCGTCGACAACACGTCGGTCGATCTCGACTGGCAAGCCTCGAGCGACAACATCGGCGTGACCGGCTACACGGTCTACCGCTCGCTCGACGGCGCCACGTTCTCGGTCGTGGCCTCGACCCCCAACACGACGTTCCTCGACGACGGCCTCGACCCGGGGACCACCTACTGGTGGAAGGTTGACGCCGTCGATGCCGCCGGCAACCGTTCACTGCGGAGCGATGCCGCAACGGCCACGACGACATCCGACGGCACGGCCGCAACGATCGGCCGGTGGAGCGCTCCGTTCGACGTGGGCACGATCGGCGTGCACGCCTCGGTGCTGTTCACCGGCAAGGTGCTGCTGTTCTACAAGACGACCGACCCAACGGACTCCTCGAAGCTCTGGGATCCGACGACGGGAACCATCACCGACGTGCCGGTACCGATCGCGTTGCAGCACAATCTCTTCTGCTCGGCTCACTCCCTGCGTCCGAACGGCGACGTCTTCGTCACGGGCGGCACGCTGTGGGGCGCCGGGAACCCGAACGGCACGACGCAGACCGCGTTCTTCGACCCGGTCACCGAGCAGTGGCGTGTAGGGCCTGCGATGTCATCGCCGCGCTGGTACCCCACCGACGTGTCGCTCGCCGACGGCGACACCCTGGTGTTCGCAGGACGCGTGAGCAGCGGCGTGACCGCGACCCAGGTGGAGCGCTACGACGGCAGCACCAACTCGTTCTCCACACTGCCTGCAGCCGCCACGCTCTCGATGGGCACCTACCCGCGCATGTTCATGCTGCCCGACGGCCGTGTGGTGCGGGTCGGGACCGAACGCCAGACGATGTTCTTCGACCCGGACGCACCTTCGTGGACGGCCGGTCCCGACATGCAGTTCGACGCGCGCGCCCGCGGCAGCGTGCTGCTGCTGCCGGGCTCGACGAGGTGCTCGCGATCGGAGGCCAGACGGGCACCGGCGCCACGGCGACCACCGAGATCCTCGACCTCGGTCCGGGCGAGCCTGCGTGGCGGCTGTCCGGCTCGATGCACGAGCCGAGGAAGAACCTCAATGTAGTGCTGCTTCCCGACGGACGGGTGCTGTCGGCGGGCCAGACCGACGGCACCATGCAGACCTCAGCGGAGCTCTACTCCCCGCCCTACCTGTTCGCCGGACCCCGTCCGGTGATCGATGCTGCGCCTTCGACCGTCGGCTACGGATCGTCGTTCGCGGTCAGCACCTCCCAAGCAGCCTCCATCGACAGCGTGGCGCTGGTCAGGGCCAACTCGTCGACCCACGGCGTGAACTTCGATCAGCGGCACGTGCCGCTGTCGTTCTCGGCGGGCGCCGGGGGGCTCACTGTGAGCGCACCGGCATCGGGCGCCCAGGCGCCCCCCGGTTGGTACATGCTTTTCCTGATCAACGACGCGGGCGTTCCATCGGTCGCATCGTGGGTCAAGGTTTCCTGATGCAGACGCGAGCGGCCGCCGCACCCCCGCGGTCGCGGCGCCGCGTGGCCCCGATCACGGTCCAGCCGCACGCCGAGCCGATGACCGCGCCCGCCACCACGTCGCCGGGGTAGTGCACGCCTGTATGCACCCGTGAGTAGCCCACCCCGAGAGCCAACCCTCGCAACGGGAGCCACAGCAGATCTGCGCATCGTGAGGACATCGCAGAGCATGCGCGCCCGATCGAACCAGGCCTGGCATGAGATCACCCAGCGTCCCCGGCGGGTGGTTCGCACCGAGGCGTGGCGGGTTCGCATCGAGCTGCTCCACGGTGCTCGGCCGCTTGCCCTCGACGGCGAGGAAGTGGGAGACCACGAGCGCATCGACGTCCGTATCGAGCCGGGCGCGCTGAGGGTCGTGGCGCCCTGGGCGCCAGATCCACGTACCGCAGGCGATGTCTGAGCCGGGCGGTGCGGATGTTCGGAGCCCGGCACGGCATCCTCGTCGCGTCGTGGCGTGCTGCTATCGCAGGCGCGGGCCGACAGCCGAGGTGCTGCTCGTGCGCACCCGGCGAGGAGCCTGGACGTTGCCGGGAGGCAAGGTGGAGCCGAATGAGGCTCTTCCGCGGGCCGCAGCGCGCGAGGCGCAAGAAGAAGCGGGCGTCGAGGGAACGATCCACGCCGAGCCCATCGCCTGGGTACGCCTACGCAAGTGTCCCGGCGACTTCCTGCACACCGACGCCACGATGACGCCCGTGTTCCTGCTTGAGGTCCGTGCGCTCGTGGAGCCATATGAGGGGTTCCGCGACCCTAGGTGGTGGCCGTTCGACGAGACCGAGCGAGCGCTTCGCCATCGCCGGGCTCCGTGGTCGGCCAGGTGGCTCGTGCCTGCGGTGCGAGCAGCGGCTGCGGCGCTCGAGGGGCTCGGCCGACCCGCTGGGCCCTGATCACGTGTTGAAGGTTCCGCAGTTCACTCCCGCCCTCAGACAGTCGCGCACCAGACGCTCCAGCTCTCGCTGGTCCCACGAGTTCACGAAGTCGGCGTGCAGCGTGAACGCCGATCCGCTCGCGAGCGTGAGCCGACTGCCGTCGTGCAGTGGCCATTCCAGCTTGTAGATCAGCCTCGGCACCGGCACGGGGTGCGTCGTGGGACAGACCCGGTAGGTTCCGGGACCGTCCACGGAATACGCCATGTGGCTCTTGTGGTCGGCGCTGTCGAGCCCGACCCCGTTCCAGCAGTCGGGGAACCGCACGTGCGCCGACACGATGCCGCTGCCACAGTCGACCGGGGACGTGCGGTTCGTATCGTCGCCACCGTTCTCGCAGTCCCAGTACACGACCTTCTTCGACTGCGCCGCGGCCGCTCGGCCGTCGCCGGCGATGATCCGCAGGCCGGCTGGGAAGGGCTGCAGCTCGGCGGGGTCGGTCACGACGCGGTAATAGAAGTCGGCGTCCTTCGGATCGAGCAACGTGCCGGTTCCGTATGCGGCCGGGACCCAATACGCGCCGGTGTCCTTCGCCAGCCCGCAGCTGCTGAAGCCGGCGAGAAGCGACGCATACGTCGAGTGGGCGTCGGTGGTCGTATTGCCGAAGAAGTCGTGCAGGTGCCCCGCCCCGGGTTGTCCCGGATACACGATCGGGTCGGCGATGAGGTGGCGGACGAAGTTGCATTCCATGACCCACCCCACGGGCGAGCGCTCCGCTGCTCCAGCGACCGCGGACGTCGTCCACGGAACGGTGGAGACCGAGCCGACCGCCAGCGCAGCCAACGCGAGCCGGACGATCATGGATCGTAGTCGAGACGATGCCAACCGGAACATGGAGTCCCCCTCCCAGTCTGGGCTTCCCATGTTCCTTCGGCACCCAGGGTGCCGGACCTTGAGCTGGTCTCCTTATGTCTAGATGGATCCTTCCTCAGATCCTCAGCAGGAGACGTTCTCGAGTGAGCAGCCCACGAGCTTCCTCGCCACGGTGTTGCGCAACACCTGGATGTTCCGGGTCTTATAGCCATCGTGGCTTCCACCGAGATCTGGGAACCTGAGCCTCGCCCGTTCGTCGCTGACGACAACGATGTCGCCCTTGCCATTGCGCACGACGACATTCTCGCGCACGACCACCTTAGCCGACGACGTGATCCAGACTCCGTACCAGTCATTGCGGTACACGACGTTCCTGCGGATGATCGCGGGGCCCGCGCTGATCTCGTAGCGGATGCCACTGCGGGTGTTGTTCCACACCTCGTTGCGCGCGATCAGGTCGCCGGCCGAGTTGATGTCGAACCAGATGCCGTTGCCGATGTTGCCCCACACCTTGTTCCGTCGCAGCGTGATCGAGCTCCCGGCGCGATCGCCCGGAGCGCCGGTGCGCACGAACTTCATGCCGCCGGCGGTGTGCCCCTCGATCGACGGATCGCCGTTCGCGTACACCTTGTTCGAGGCGATCAGGATGTGTGAGCCCCCTCGGTTGTCGAGCTGGCAGCCCACACCGTTCTGGCGGTTGTGGTGCAGCGCCGAACGCAGGAGCCGGGTGTAGGACCCGCATCGCACGCCCCTCGAGGTGAAGCCCGAGATGTCGAGCCCTGCGATCGTGACGTGGCTCGCGTCACCCAGGAAGAAGCCATCTTCCACGCTGCCGCCGTTGACGATGGCCGCCGGCCCTCGGATGACCTGACCGTCCCGAGGAACGAGAGGAGCGTTGATGCGGAAGGTGCCACTCAGGCAGATCACAGCGCCCTTCGGCGCTTTGCGGAAGCGTGCGTTGAGGTCGTCGGGGGCGTCGACGTGCATATCGCACGCCCCGAGCCTCGCCGAGGCGGTGCCCGGGATCACGAGCACCATGGCGGCAACGGCCACGACGGCTGCCATGAGGATGACGCGCTTCAGCATGGGCCCTCCTTGGGGGGTTTGGAGCGGCTCGGCCTTGCCTCGTACGCGGGGGAGACACGCAACGTAGGTCTTCAGGCCTAGCCTCAGCGGATGCCCCACCCTCGCAGCCGACACGCGGGTCGTCAACTTTTCACCTTCAGCCCATGTTCAGGAGTCGGGGTGCAGGATGGTGATGACGACGATGTCCTTGAGCCCGCGCATGCGCCGTTGGCCCCGAGCGGCCGGCCGCCTTCGACTCGAGTGCCCGCTCTCGCGTGGGCGAGAGACATCGAGGAGGTGAGCTGGCATGGCCAACGCCACCGAAGCTGCGGTCGAAGCGAGCCTGAGGGCTCTCGAGTTCTGCGAAGCTGCCTGGGATGCCGAAGACCGAGGTCGTCGATGCCCCGACGCATCGGAGCTCTCTGATCCGGCGTTGCTCACGATCTTGCGATACGAGCGCTCGGATCTTCCCCCCGCTGCCTGCGAGGCGGCGCAAGTCGAAGCGAAGCATCGGGGCCTCCTTGCCGGGTTCATCGATCGATGGTTGCCATGGGGCGTGCTGGGTGCGCTCGTCGGGTCGGGGATGACGATCGCGCTGGAGCTGCTCATGGGCTGAGGTGCCCTGCCCCACGTCATCGCTCGCGCTTCAGCGTTGCGTCACCGCCGGCCCCAGGGCCTCGATCGTTCGCTCGGTGATGGGGTCGATCACGAGGATCACCTCGTCGGCGCCGGACTCGCCCATGGCGCGGATCGTCTCGGCTACCCGCGACGCTCCACCCGTGACGGGCGGTGCCGACGGATCGTGCGGCCGCTCACCGGAAGATGGGTCGAGCGCGACCAGCAGGCAGGCGCTGCGTTCGATCTCGCCGGGGTCGCGCCCGGCCGAACGCGCGAGCTCGTCGATCTCGCGACACCGCGTGGCGAACCCTTGGGGCGAGTTGCCGTACCAGTCGAACCACGTGTTCCAGGCGTCGACGTGGGGGAGCGCGGCGGCGAGCACCCGGCGGCCCGCGCTGCCGATCATCAGCCGGGGGCGCCGCGCCGGCCGGGGGAGCAGCACGGCGTCGTCGACCTGCACGTGTTCGCCGTGAAACGTGACCCGCTCTCCGGCCACGAGCCTGCGGATCACCTCGAAGGATTCCTCGAACCTCGACGCACGTCGATCGAACGGGAAGCCGAACGCGCGGAACTCGGCCTCGTTCCAGCCAGCGCCGAGGGCGAGCACGAGGCGCCCGCCTGAGATCTCGTCGACGGTCGCGGCCTGTTTCGCGAGCATGGCCGGCGCGTGGAAGCCGGCACACGCGACGAGCGGACCGAGCTCCACGCGATCGGTGGCGGCGGCGATCGCGGCGAGGGTGGTCCAGGCTTCCCACGGTCCTCGCTCGGGTCTGCCGTCGCCGCGATAGAGGAGGTGGTCGCCCACCCAGACCGAATCGAAGCCGGCGTGCTCGGCGGCCTGCGCCATCGCGACGTACTCGGGCCAGCGGACCTCGCGCTCGACCTCGGGGAGCTGCACCCCGATGCGCACCGGCTTGGTCCTTGGCCGCGTCACGCCACGGCCTCTGGCCGCGTCACGACGCGGCCTCCGATCGTGCGCCGCCCGACGGGATGCGCGGTGTGATCGCCGCGAGCGCCAGGGCGGCGACGAGCGCGATCGCGAAGGCGCCGCCGATGCCGGCCTGTAGCGTCACGTCGAACGCATCCGACATCGCGACGGCGGCGCCCCCGAGCCCGGCGCCAGTCGCGACGCCGAGCATGTCCATCAGCAGCACCGACGAGAGATCTTCACTCTCGTTGCCCGAGTCGGATGCCCGCATCGCGGCCAAAGGGATCGACGCGAACGCGATACCCATGCCGAGCCCGACGATCCCCCACCCCACGTATGCGAACGCGAGCGGCACCTGCACCCAGAGCGTGCTCGCCACCGCGACCTGCCCGACGAACAGCAAGGCCACGCCCACACCCACGAGCCACGAGAGCGACCGTCGCTCGGCACGGTTGGACTGCCACCACGCCCCGATCGCCCACGTGACCGACGCCACCGTGATCACGAGTCCCGCCGCGCCGAGCGACAAGCCGCGCACCTCCGTGAGCATCAAGGTGAGGAATGCGTCCATGGCGAGGAACGAGACCGAGAGCAGGAACGCCGCCGCCGCCGTGGCCGGCATGCCCTGCGTCGCCCGGAACGTGCCGCGTGGGGCGATGTGCAACAGGGCCGGGACACCGATCGCGAGCCCAGCAACCACAGCGACCGGCACCCACCACTGGGCGGCGGTGAGGGCAGCGAAGACGAACCCGGCGCCCACCATGAGCTGCAGCGGCCACCGGATCGCGAGACCTGGCCCCTGGGTCTCTGAGCGCGGCACCAGGTCGAGCACGGGCGCGATCAGCAGCCACATCGCGAGCAGCACGGGCACCGGCGCAACGAACGCCCATCGCCACCCGATCGTGCTGGCGATCGCGGCCCCGACGGGAGGACCCACCAGGCCGGGAAGGATCCACATCGTGGCGAGCAGGGCGAGCACGCGGGGGCGCATGTGGTCGGGGTAGGTCTTGGCGACGGTCCCGAGCGAGAGGGCGTAGAGCCCGCCGCCCCCGACGCCCTGCAGGAACTGCCCGACGAGCAGGACCGGCATCGCCGGCGCAGTCGCCGACACGAGCAGGCCGGTGGCGAAGAACGCGAGCACCGGCACGAGCACGGCTCTCGTGCCGAACCGGTCGACAGCCCGGCCGACCACGGGTATCGAGGCGATCGTCGCGAGGCTCATGGCAGTGAACGCGAGCCCGTAAAGGTGCACCATGCCGAGGTCACGGCGCACGTCGGGCAAAATCGTCGCCACGGTCAACGACTGCACGGCGACGAGCGCCTCGAGCACCAGCAGTCCCGCGGTGAGCCTGCCACGGCGGCCTGCGAACACCTCGCGCCATGGTGCCGAGGTCGCAGACGTCCGGGGTGACGAACGAGCGCGGGTCGCGTCCTCGGCCGTCATGGCCGGAGTGTAGGCGCCCGAGCCGTCGGCCCTTGACCACCGGGACGAGGGTCCGGTCCCGCCGAGGCCGGCCCGCGTAGGGTGGGAGTTGAGGAGGAGCGATGCGTCTGAACGACGGTAAGCCGCTGGGTGCCGCGCCCGTGCTCGGCTTGCCCCGCATGCATATGGAGGTCGGCGAGCGGCGCGACTTCCTGCCCGAGTTCATCGCCTCGGCTGATCGGGCCGGGGCGGGCGAGGTCGTGCTGGAGCACGGCTACGGACAGGGCATGGGGTTCAGCTCCGACGCGTACCTCGCGGCTTCGCCGAAGGTGCGGTTCGCCGATCGCGAGGAGGTATTGTCGAGCGAGATCGTGACGGTGATCCGGTGCCCCGACGAGGGCGCGCTCCGGTCGATGCGCCCGGGCGCGTTGCTGATCACGATGCTGCACTACCCGACCCGCCCGCGTCGCACCCAGCTGGTCAACGATCTCGGCCTGCGTGCGATCTCGCTGGACGGCGTGGTCGACGACCTCGGCCGCCGACAGGTCGAGTACCTCGAGGCCGTCGGGTGGAACGGCGTGCGGCTCGCGTTCGTCGAGATCGCACGCATGCATCCGCACTTCTCGCACCCGAGCCGGCGGCCGCTGCGGGTCACGTGTCTCGGGGCCGGCGCGGTGGGCGCGCACGCCGTGCGCGCGGCGACCCGCTACGGCGACCCGGAGCTTCGGGACGAGTTGGCGGCGAAAGACGTGCCCGGCGTAGAGGTGACCGTCGTCGATTTCGATCTGACACGCCACGAGGACTACCTGCTCGGCCGTCTCGAGATGACCGACCTGTTGATCGACGCGACGCAACGCCTGGATCCGACGCGTCCGATCGTGCCGAATCCCTGGATCGCTGCCCTGCCGCCCGACGCGGTGATCCTCGACCTCGCCGTTGACCCCTACGACTTCACGGTCGATCCGCCCCGCACCAAGGGCATCGAGGGTGTGCCACACGGCGATCTCGACGGCTTCGTGTTCCCGGTTGACGATCCCGCCTGGGACGAGCTCGCTCACGGCGTCGACACACGACAGCGACGCCTCGCGCTGTCGTGCTACGCCTGGCCCGGCATCGAGCCCGTCGACTGCATGCGCGTGTACGGAAGCCAGATCGAGCCGGTGCTCGACGTCGCGCTGCGAATACCGGTCGAGCAACTCGATGTCGACACCCTGGATCCACAGGAGCGGGCGGTCGCCCGCGCCGAACTGGGAAGGTGGTTGTCGTGACGACGCCGAGTCTCGGCCTTCCACGTATGCACAAGGAAGCGGGCGAGCGGCGTGACTTCCTGCCGGAACTCGTGAGCGCGGTCGCCGACCTCGGCGGCCCCATCGTGGTGGAGCGCAGCATGGGTTCGGGCATGGGATACACGGACGCCGACTACACGCAGATCGGTCCGAACGTGGGCATCGGCTCCAACGAGGATGCGTTCGCACAAGACGTGGTGCTCACCTTGCGCGCCCCCGAGGATCGCCTGCATCTCCTGCGGCGCGGCGCGGTCCTCGTCTCGATGCTGCACTTCCCGACGAGACCGAGGCGTGTCGCGAAGCTCGCGGAGCTCGGTCTCGATGCGATCTCGCTGGACCTGCTCACGGACGACATCGGCCACCGCGTGGTGGTCGACGGTCGCGATGTCGCATGGAACGGCCTCGAAGCGGCGTTCGACGTGCTCGAGCGTGAATGGCCGGGATTCGCGGCGCAGACGCGACCACCGATCCGGGTAACTACGCTCGGCGCCGGTGCGATCGGCAAGGACGCGGTCGAGGCCGCGACGAAGTACGGGAGCCTCGAGCGCGCCGAGCGCCAGTCGCATCTGGCGGGGGTGGAGGTCGTCACGATCGGTCGGAACCTCACGGGCTCGGTCGAGTACATGACGGAGCGCCTCGCGGTGACCGACGTGCTTGTCGACGCGACGCAGCGACGCGACCCGAGCGTGCCGGTGGTGCCGAACGCTTGGCTGGCACATCTGCCCGAGCACGCCGTGGTCTGCGACCTCGTGGTAGACCCGTACCTACTGCACGAGTCGCCTCCGACCGTGCGAGGGATCGAGGGCATCCCGCAGGGGAACCTCGACCGGTGGGCCTTCGCGCCCCACGATCCGGCATGGAACGAGGTGCCTGAGGAAGTCGATCGGTCGCAGCGGCGATGGGTGGTGTCGTGCTATTCGTGGCCGGGCGTGCATCCGCACGCCTGCATGGAGCTCTACGGCGGGCAGCTCGCACCGCTGTTGCGAGCCCTTCTGCGCGCTGGGGGCGCCGAGGCGCTGTCGCCCGGCGGTGAGTTCCACGAGCGGTCCTTGTGGCGAGCGAGCCTGCGGTCGTGGGTCGGCCGGCAGGCCGTCGCCGTCTGACCGCGCCCGGCGGGACGCTCAGACCTGGATCTCTGCGCCTTCGGCCGCGACGATGCAGCGTTCGGGGTCGACCGTCCACGCCCCGAGCATCACCCCGCGCATCGCGTCGAGCTGGTCGTCATCGTGCTCGGGGTGATGGTGGAACATCACGAGCCGGTCCACCTGGGTGCGACGCGCGAACGCTGCCACATGCGCGACGCTCGGGTGACCCCAGCCCACGTGCGACGAGTACTCCTCATCGGTGTACTGGCAGTCGTGGATCAACAGATCGGCGCCGTGGGCGAGCGCGAACCCCGAGATCCAGCTCGTGCCGACCGTGTCGAGGTCGGTGCCGAGCGCCGGCTCATGGTCGGTGACGTAGGCGAGCGAACGACCGCCCGATTCCAACCGGTAGCCGACGGTGGCGCCGGGGTGCAGGATCGGATGAGCCGTGATCGCGACCGAACCGATCGTCCAGGGTTCCCGTGGGGCGTCGTGGAAGGACACACGCGCCGGCACCTCGGACAGGTGCACGGGGAACAGCGGAGGCGAGAAGTAGGTCGCGATGCGCTCGTCGAGCGAGGCGATCGGTGAGGGCGGTCCCCAGATGTGCAGCTCGGTGTCGGGCGACCAGATCGGTCCGAACAAGCCGAGGCCTTCGAGGTGGTCGACGTGCAGATGGGTGAGAAGCAAGTCGATCCGCGGCACGGGCTCTCTCAGCAGCTCGTTGCCCAGCGGACGAGCCCCCGTGCCGGCGTCGAGCACGATCACCTCGCCGCCATCGCCGCGAACCTCGACGCACGACGTGTTGCCGCCGTAGCGGATCGTGTCGGGACCGGGCGCGGCGATCGAGCCTCGGCACCCCCAGATGCGGGCTCTCACTACTATTCCTCCGGGGGGCTAACGCTCGGCTGCGCCTCGCTCCTTGAGCCCCCCGAACCCCCCGTCCCCGGGGGGCTAACGCTCGGCTGCGCCTCGCCCTCCGGGGTTTCCCAGAAGATCGCGATCGCGCCGAGGCACTCGTCCTTGTGCGCGAACAGCGGGAAAGCGGTCACCTCGATGCGCCGCTCGGTACCGTCGATGCTCTTGATGCGCAGCATGCGGTGATCGGGGTGGCGCTCGCGGATGGCGACCCCCAGTGGCAGTTCTTGCAGCCCGATCGGGTCCCCGTCGTCGTCGGTCGGCGCGAACGCCGTGCTCCAGTCTGCAGCGCTCATGCCGGCGCCTTCCATGAACCGCCTCCCGAGCACCCGCTCGGCGGCCTCGTTGAAATAGATCACCGAGCCCTGAGCGTCGACCAGGAACACAGGGGTGGCCAGGCGCGACGCGAAGTCGCGCGCGAGGATCAGCACGAGGTGGTGCTGTGTCGCCCGGTCGGCCATGGGTCGCAGCCTAGTCCGCGGCCGCCTCGTGGGCGAGCCAGCCTGCGAACGGCTCGAACCCGGTGCGCAGCAGGAACTGATGTCCTCCTTCATCGAGCAGATGACGGTCTGCTTGGGGAAGTACGCGCGTCCACCCCGCGTGCGCCCGCATCGCGACGGTCTTGTCGTCTCGGGCATGCGCGAGCAACACGGGCATCGACCCGTCAAGCGCTGCGATGGCGCCAAGCTCGTCCTTCAGCGCTGGATCCGACCACAGCGCCCACATCGTCCACGCTCGTGCGCGAACGGACTGCCGTCCGAAGTCGGCGACCACCTCCGTTGGGTACCCGGTCGCGAGCCCGATCGGCACGGCGAGCGCCGGCCAGACCGTTCGCGTGACCCGGGCCGCGATGCGCCTCCCGGCCGACGGGCGCAGATCGGCACGGGTGCGGTAGTCCATCGCCGAGCCGTCAGGAAACGGCGGCGACGCCATCGCGAGAGACGCTACGCGATGCGCGTTCCTCGAGGTCCATAGGGCGGCGAGCACGCCGCCGAGCGAGTGGCCGACCATCTGCAGATGGTCGCCGGTCGCTTGGGCGTCGACCACCGCGTCGAGGTCGGCGAGCAGCAACGACCGATCGACGTCGTCGGCGGGGCGGTCAGACGAACCGAAGCCCGCGAGGTCGGGCGCGACGATCGTGTGCTCGGCGCCCACGCGCTCAACGAGGCCCCGCCAGTACCGCCCGGAGCCTCCGAGTCCGTGCACCGCGAGCACGATCGGGCCACTCCCCGCGCGCCACACACGCATGCGCCCCCACGGTCGGTCGAGCCAGCTGCCCTCGAACCCGCTCATCGCACGTCAGTATCGGGGGGCGCTCGGGGTCGGGACCGCGTCGAGCGCGGCGAGATCTTCGTCTGAGAGCGTGATCGCGGCCGCCGTGACGTTCTCCTCGAGGTATCGGATCCGCTTCGTGCCGGGGATGGGTAGTACGTGATCGCCCTGGGCGAGCGTCCACGCGAGCGCGACCTGAGCGGGCGTCGCGCCGTGGCGCTCGGCCACCTCACGCACGACCGTCACGATCCGCTGGTTGGCCGCGATCGCTTCGTCGGTGAACCGCGGGTTCGACGATCGGAAGTCGCCCACCTCGAACCGCGCCTCGGTGATCGTTCCCGTCAGGAAGCCACGCCCCAGCGGTGAGAACGGCACGAAGGCTGCGCCGTGCTCGGCGCACCAGGGCACCACCTCGTCGAGGGCGTCGCGAGTCCACAGGCTGAGCTCTGATTGCACGGCGGCCACGGGGTAGATCGCGTGGGCACGATCGAGCTCGTCGATGCCCACTTCAGAGAGGCCGAGCGCTCGCACGTGCCCGGTGTCGACCAGCGAGGACATCGCGCCCCATGATTCCTCGAGTGGCACGCCCTCGTCGACCCGATGCAGGTAGTAGAGGTCGATCGTGTCGGTGCGCAGGCGTTGCAGCGATCCGTGCACCTGCTCCACGATGCGTTCCGGACGGGCGTCGCGCGATAACGGATAACCCCCGCTCGGCCCCACGACGAGCCCGACCTTCGTCGCGATCGTCGCTTCATCGCGCCTGCCCTCGAGTGCCCGGCCGACCAGATCTTCGTTGGTGAACGGCCCATACACGTCGGCCGTGTCGAACATGGTGACGCCGAGGTCGAGCGCCCGCCCGATCACGGCGTCGGGGGTGTCATCGCTCTCCGTGTCGACGTAACCGAAGCTCATCGGCATGCAGCCGAGACCGATGCGTGAGCCGCGAGCCGTGAGATCGATCGCTCTCATCGTGTCAGACGACGCATGGACGGCGTTCAGATCTGAGTGAGGCTCCGCAGCGACAGGAACACACCCACCCCGACGATCGCGGCCGCCGACAGCACCGGCACCAGACGGCCCATGGTCGTCGACAGACGGCGGACCATGAGCTCCCGGGCTTTGAGCGCGCCCATCCCGATCACGATGAGCGAGACCGCGAGTCCGACGCTGAACGCGAGCACGAGGGTGATGCCATAGGCGGCACGGTGCGCGTTGATCGCGCCGAGCATAACGAGCAACGCGCTCGGCGCGGGCAGGATGCCGCCGGCCAGGGCGAGCGCCATCAGACCACGAGGCGACATCGGCGTGGTGCCGGCGGGAAGCTCATGCGAGTGACCGCCGGGACCGTGGTCGTGCTCATGCTCATGCTCGAGACCGTTCGCGTGGTCGTGGCCATGTTCTCCGTCCACACCGGCTGGCTGTGCCGCCCTGCTCCAGGCCGACAGCCTCGCGACCAACAGGTAGGCGCCGAGACCGAGCGCGACCAGCCCCGAAGCGAGGCCGAGCCATGGGTAGAGGCTTTCCGGTCGGAACGTTCGTTCGAGTGTGAGCACCAACAAGCCCAGCGCGAGCACTGACGCGGTGTGCATGATGGAGACAGCCGCTCCAACCGAGACCGCATGGCGAACGCGGGCACCTGAGCCCACCATGTAGGCGGCCATCAGGGTCTTGCCGTGACCCGGCAGCAGCGCGTGCCATGCGCCCAACGCGATCGCAACGGCGATGCCCGCAGCCATAAGCCCAAGCCCTTCGTTGGCGAGCAGGGCGGCGAACGGTCCGCCTTCCACACCGGGACGCCCGGAGGTCTCATCGGTCGACGATCCACTGAAGGGTGCGCTCACACCCGGGGCGAACGACATCTTGGCCGTGCGCACGTCGAGGGGACTCGACAGCAGGTCGTCGGGGTAGGAGCGGAGTCCGTCGCTCACGCTGTCGGCCGGAACCGACGAGCCGCTCAGGGCGGCGCCGTCTTGGCCGGCCGCGGTGATCTCGCGCCATCCGATCTGGCCCTCGAAGTTGGCGTCGATGTACGTGAGCGCGCCGTCGGCGGGGGCTTCTGCCGCGAGGTCTGCCTCGAACCGCACGATGTCGAGCTCGCCCTGTCCTGGTTCGATCTGGGCGTGAGCGTCGAGCAGCCGCAGGTCGAGATCGTCTCCATCGACCTGCAGCGTGAGGCCCGCTTCCCATTCGAGGGCTCGCGCGTCGGCCCAGGTCTGCAGCTCCGCCTCGTCGGCTGCACCGTCGCCATCGGTATCCATCGCTTGGACGGCTTGGAGCGCGGGGATCTCGGCGAGGTCGACCACGTAGTCGACCCGGACCTCGCCCGGCAGCACGTGCAGGCCGCTGTAGACGTTGGTGGTGAAGTTGCCGAGCGGGTGCGCCGACGCGCCGACAGCCGGGCCGGCGACGATCGCGACGCACGCGAACAGCACGACCACGAGCCGGCGTCGCATCACTCGTTCCCGGCGCCGCTCGCCGTCAGGCGATCGAGGGTCTCGGCCGCCGTTTCGGCGTATCGGATCGAGAAGTAAGGGTTCGTGTCGATCGCCTCGGCCAGCAGCGCGCGAGCCTCGTCGCGATCGCCGAGCGCCAGCCGGATCATAGCGGCGTGGTAGAGGAACGAGGCGTTGCGCGTGCCGAGCGAGAGCGCGTGCTTCGCGTAACGAAGAGCCTCCTCTGAGCGGCCGTTGGCGTAGAGCGCCCAGGCCAGTGCGTCGGCGACGTGCACGCTGTGGCGACGTTCCCATTCAGCGCGGGCCGCACGCAACGCGGCCTCGGGCCGTCCGTGATCGGCATCGAACAGCGCCAGCTCGAGATCGGTGTTGACGCCGTTCGAGGTGAGCAGTTGCTGCTCGAGCCGGACGATCTCGTACCGCTGAGCCGCGACCTCGATGTCGCCGATCGCCGCGTACGCGTCACCGAGCGCGATCACGTACTCGGGCAACGGCAGCCGTGTGACCACCTGCTCGTACCGCTCGATCGCCTCGTCGTGGTCGCCCCGCGCCCACGCCACCTTGGCGAGCCCCGCCAGGTTCGCAACGAACGTCTCGTCGGCCTGCGATCCTCGCCGGTACTCTCCGGCCGAGTCGTCGATGCGGCCGTCGTTGAACGCAAGCTCACCGAGCTGGAAGCTCGTCCACGCGATGTCGGCAGGTGTGCCGGCGACGTTGCGCGCGGCTTCCATGGCCCCGACCGCGCCGCGTGAGTCGCCCAGAAGCTCCCGGGCGTACGAGACGCGCGCGTACGAGCTCAGGTCCGGACGGGTGTCGACCATGCGCTGGTAGGAGTCGAAGGCTTGGTCGTAACGGCCGAGCTCCAGTTGGGCGTCGCCGACCACGCCGAGCGCGTCGGCGCTGCCGGGGCTCTGCTCCAGGGCTCGCTCAGCCCAGTCGAGCGACGTCTCGAAGTCATGTCGGGCGGCGTTGAGCGTCGCCATGCCGACGAGCGCGCCGGCGTTTCCCTTGGGCTGCAGCGTCAGCGAGCGTTCCAATGCTGCCTCGGCCCTCGGGTAGTAGCTCGGGTCGACGGTGATGCGCGCCTGTTGCACGTAGGCAAGCCCCAGGCTCGCGAGGCTCTGCCAGTCGTCGGGCGCCTCCTCGACCCGAAGCTGCAACACCAAGATCGTGCCTGACAACGAGCCTGTGGAAGTCGAAGGCGACACCACGAGGTTTGGGTCGACCGGTGCGGCGGCCACGGGAGCAAGATCGGGCTCGGAGTCGATCGACCGGAAAAGGCCGATGCCGCCGGCGAGGAAGACCGAAGCGGCGATGAACGTGATCGTCGCCATCCTCGCCATCCTCGACATGCGGCCTCCTCCTCGCGCCCCATCCTGCCCGAGATATCCGGGCCGGTGAAGGCCCCCCCCCCCGCCGCGCCCGCTCGCGCGGCCGGGCCTCATGACCGGCTGTTCGTTGGTGCGTCAGTGCGGGTTCGCGTCGGACCCAGAAGTCGGGTACGCGACGTATGGGAACGCAGCCTGGAACGGCCGGTCGTTCGCGTCCACGCCGTCGCCGAGGGTGTCGGCGTCGGCGTCGTGAGGGGTAAGCAGAACCCCCATGACCACGCGGAGCGCGATGTCGACGATGTCGTCATCGAGACGACGACCGTTCGGGAACCCAGCCGTGTCTCCGCCGATCACACCGAGCGTGGAACAAGCACTCGTGCACGGATCGATGTCGAGGTTCAGGCGCAGCATCTCGGATGCTTGCACGCCTTCCGGCTTGTTCACTCCCGGCACGCCGGTCAAGAACACCTGAACGAGGTCCTTACGCTGCACCCCGTCCTTGCTCGGGTTCGAGTCCGGCAGGTCCACCGTCGAGTACACGAAGTTGATCAACCGTGCCAGCTCGGGGTCGTTGACCGCCGGCTTGAACTGCGCGTCGTCCTTCGGCTTCGAGGCGTTGAAGTAGTCCTTCAAGCTCACCGGAACGACAACCTCGTTCACCAACGGCATGCCCAGGCGCGAGACCTGAACGTCATTGCCGCTGTAGTTCGAGGCGCCCGTGTTGGTCTGGACCCTCAGGCTTCCGCGAGAGGCGGTGCTCCAGACACCGATGACCGACTCGCTGTTCGTGCGAACCGTGTTCTTGGGCACCTGGATCGCGAACGTGTTCACGTTGAAGCCTTCCAACGTGTCGTCGCCGACCTCGGTGAAGTTTCCACCGTAGAGCAGGTCGAACACGCGCAGGTCCAGGAAGAACGGGTCGTCGGACTGCCCGACCCAGCTCGAGGTACTGCCGCTCGTCGTCACCGCAGCGTCGAACAGGTCGGCGTTGTAGTTCGGCATCGACGCGGCGCCGACGTTGCTCGGTGCGACGCGCGCGTTGTTGAGCAGCAGCTTGCGGTTGTTGCCCTTCATGCGGTACAAGTCGTACGTCTGGCGGATCAACAGGTTCTCGTCGTTCAGCCCGGTGACCGCGCCATCGTTATAGATGAACGAGTTGGGGTCGCGGTACTTCGTCTTGAAGCGCCACCGGTAGGTGACGTCAGGACGCGCGTCCCCGTCGTTGTCGATGTTGATGTCGTAGTTCGTGTCCTCGGCCCAGAGGTAGAAGTTCGGGCCGCCGGCCGGCTCCTCGAACGGGATCCAGGAGCTGATCAGCGAGACCGTGTTGGGCTTGTCGGGACTGACGAACGCATAAACATCGGTGTTGTCGATCTGAGGGTCAGCAGAGGTGAGCGGCGCCTCACGGTGGCTCGATGCGATGACCGTCGAGGGGGCGAGCCCCGCGAACAATCCCACGCCGAGCGTCAGTGACGCTGCTCCCGCGACGACCCTCTTGCGGATGCTTCGTTGCAAGACGGACTCCTTCCGATCTGTAGTTTCTCGTGTGGCCGGATCTTCCGGCCGTTGTGATCCGAAGACCGCCTGCCTGCCGCAGCGGAGACCTTCCTCCGAACGGCACAGCCACCACTCCCTTCCGTTCACGGCGGCGGTCGATTGGATTTCGCGGGAGCCTCGCTCGTGGATCTAAAGCGATGCTTCTTGCAATGCATTGCAGCAGCGGTACCAACGTGGCGCTACTCGCGTCCGCGAGCGACATCCCCGTCCCTATGCATCGCCAAACGCATGGTGGCCCAACACGTGTGCGACTTCGTCCAGCATGTGCGGCGCCCAGAGCGGCTCCTGTACCGTCGGTCGGTGACAGCGGCGGCGGCACCACCGGTTGAGGAGCGGTCCCGCAGGACGATCGGTATCGGCCTGTTGTCGTTCACGACGGTCGTATGGGGCCTGGTGCCGCTGGTGCTGAAACAGATCGAGATGCCGACGCTGGCGTTCGCGAGCTACCGGCTGTGGATCGGCGTTGCGCTGTACGTGGTGATCTTTCTGGTGACCGGCCGCCGCCTCACTTGGAGGACCCTGCGCCTGTCCGCACTCGGCGGATCGTTCTTCGCATTCGACATCGTCTTGACGTTCACGGCGTTCCGGCTCACGAGCGTCGCGAACGCGACGATCATCGGCGCCCTGGCCCCCGTGTTCATCACGCTCGGCGCCGTCCGGTGGTTCGGTGAGGCCCTCGACCGGCGCGACGCGATCGTGATCGGCTCATCGTTCCTGGGGGTCGCGCTCGTGGCGATCGGATCGCAGGGCTCGCCGAACTGGAGCCCCGTGGGCGATGCTGCCGCAGGCCTCAGCGTGTTGACCTGGACCGCGTACTGGCTGTTCTCGAAGCGGGCGAGGGAGCGGGTTCACGCCATGGAGTACATGGCGAGCGTCATGCTGGTCTCCGCCGTCGCGGTCACGGCGATGTCGCTCGTGACCCGCACATCGCTTCGGCCTCCCGACGCCTCGGACTGGAGCTGGATCGTGCTGATCGCGGTCGTGCCCGGCCTGCTAGGACATCTCTCGGTCGCATGGTCGCACCGGTTCGTGGAAGCCTGGCTCGGCTCGCTGCTACTGCAATCGCAGCCGGTGATCGGCTCGGTCGCGGCATGGATCGTGCTCGACGAACGGCTGACAACCCTGACCGCGCTCGGAGGTATCGTCGTCGTCGTGGCGACCGCCGCGATCGTCGTTCGCGCCGCACGGCGAGATCCTGTCTACCCTGAGCCGGAGACGTTGCCGCCCGCCGGGTGAGCGCGAGTCTGCAAGCGGCTATCCGGGGTCGCCGGGATCCACGAACGGCTTCACAGGGAGCCCGGCGTCGCGCCAGGCCTCGAAGCCGCCGATGATGTCGGTCGCTCGAGGGAGCCCGATGGCCTGCAGCGAGACCGCCGCGAGGCTCGAGCTGTAGCCCTGACGACACATCACGATGATGCGGGCCTCGGGGCCTTCGACTTCGGCGATGCACCATGGGCCGGTCGGGTCGAGGCGCCACTCGAGCACGGTGCGGTCGATGCACAGCGCGCCGGGCACGTCGCCCTGCACGCGCCGCTGCTCGAACGTCCGTGTGTCGACGAGCAGCGCTCCGAGCTCGCACTCGGCGAACGCCTGCTCCGCTGTGACCCGGTCCAGACTCGACCGGGCCTGTTCGAGGCGCCGAGCGATGGCGCTCCCGGTGGTGGGACGATCCCCTCCCTGAGCGGTGTGTGCTGTCACAGCGTCAACCGTAGCCTCGTCAGCCTTGCCGCGCCAGGTCAGCAGCTCGGCTGCTGCGTCGCGGCTGCTCGCCATCGCTCGAGCATCGGCGCGATCAGTGTGGCCATCGCATCCTGATGGTCCGGGTCGGGGTGCACGCCGTCGAAGAGGAGCTCCTCGGGCACGCCGGCGTCCCAATCCACGATCGCCATGTTGGGCCGGCGCCCGGCGAGCGTCCCGATCGCCGCATTGATCTCGGGCGCGGCCACGATGTCGGGAGGGCCCTGCACGGTCTGCCACAGGACGAGCGCCGCCTCGCGGAATCCCGACACGATGCGCTTGGCATTCTGTGCGAAGGCTTCGGTGCCTCGGTCGTTGGTGCCGAGCTCCACCAGGACTACCTGATCCGTGGCCGTACGCGCCTCGGCGATCGCTGCACCCGTGGCCGATCCTCGTCCCGGCAAGGCGTCGATCTCGATCGTCCACTCGGGCAACGCCGCGATCAATCCAGGCGCGCCGCCGTCGAGCAACGAGTCACCCAGCATGAACGCTTGTGGCAAGTCGGGAGCGAGCTGCGAGGCCGGCGGCAGCGCGAGCCACCGCCATATCGACGAGCCGCGCACCGTGTAGAGACGGCGATCGTCCCCCGCCACGGTGACGAGCTGAGCCCCGTCGCCGACGCCGATGACCTCGGCTCCCTCGGGCAGTCTCGGCACCACGACCGTGAATACCCCGCCGAGGAAGCGTCGCTCGGCCCCGCTTCCTTCGTCGAACATGATGAGAGGGTCGGCGTTCTCGCAGCGGTAGCCCACGATCTGGCTGCGTGGGATGCATGCTCCCTCTGGCCCCTGGAAGACGGATATCCTGGGGGAGCCGCGCCGGCACACGGGCGATCCTTGCGGCGTCGGGTCGTCGCAGGCCGCCGACGTGATCGCGAGCACGGTGATCGTGGCGAGCATCAGGGCTCGCGGCGCGGATCTGGGCGATCTCATGGTAGCGGCGAGCGTATTGGGCGTAAGTGGGCCTCGCAACGACGCTCGCGGCGCCGGATCGAGCGCCAGCGCTCAGGCGAGTCCCCCCAGTGGCCGATGGGAGGTGGACAGGTTCTGGCGATCAGGAAGTGGGCGAGGTTCCTCGAGCGTGAGTGGTGGCCGCGCGTTGAATGCGATCCGAAGGGGACGACGCACGTTCGTCACCCTGTTGCTGGTCTGCCTTGCGCTCGCGATCGGCGCGATGTTCCTGGGCGCCCGAGCGCTCGAGGAAGCTGAAGTTCAGGCGCAGATCACAGCGAAGGGTCTCGCGAACGCAGGCGTGGCGTCGGTGCTCGCGCCCGGCGATGTCTCGGGTGCGATCGGTGGGGACGCCACCAGCGATCTGCTCTCGCGCCTGCAACGCGGTGTGCTGGCCGATGGGACCGCCTTCCGCGTTCGAGTGTGGTCGCCCTCGGGGGACCTGCTCTTCTCGACCGACGCCGCCGACGAGCCCGACGCCGTGAGTGCCGACCTCGACTCGGTGTACGCGGCGACACGAGGCGGCAGGATCGACTCGGTGCGATCGAGCGATGCCCAGGTGTTCGCGACCTTCGTGCCTCTGCGGCTCGGTCAGGACCGCTCGCTCGGCGCGGTCGAGGTCGACCAGGGGTACGAACGCATCGCGACGGGCGCGGGCTCACCGTGGTCGCTGCTGCGCGTCGCGGGTGCTGTCGGAGCGGCAGTGTCGTTGCTATTCGTGGTGATCGCTTCGCTGCCGGGATCGGGGGCGCGCACTGGCGGCTTCATCACGCCCGGTCGCGAGCGCGCGCTCGCCGAACAGCGGACCCAGGCCGACGAGGGCCTGATCAGAGCAGAGGAACGCACGAGGGCCGCCGAAGAGCGTGTCGTCGAGATCGAACGCCGAGCCCACGAAGCGCAGGAGCGGGAACGGGACGCCGCTGTGCGGGCGGCGCACGTGGAAGCTGGTCTCGAGCTCGCCCAGGACGAGATGGAGCGACTGCGCGCGGCGGCCGCCGAAGCGAGTGCCGGCGTGCCGAACGCCGAGGCGCTGGCCCGCATCGAGTCGCTCGAGCACGATCTGGCGAGCAGCGACGCAGCCCGAGCTGAAGCCGAGCAGGCGGCGGGCGAGGCGAACGCTCGGGCCGCCGATCTTGCCGACGGGCTGCGTGCGGCTGAGGCCGGCGCCCAGCGAGATCGGGCGGCCATCGCGGACGCCGAGCAGCGAGCCGGGGCCGCGGAGCAGCAGGCGGCAGAAGTAGAGCGCCGAGCCGCGGCCGCGGAAGAGGCGGCCGCAGAGGCCCGTGAGCTGGCCGCCGCTGAAGCCTCGAAGGACACCGACACCGACGCCCGCTTCGCTGAAGCCGAGTCGCGGCTCGCCGAAGCCGTGAGCGAAGCCGCGGACATCCAGCAGCAGATCGCCACCCTCGAGGCGTCGCTCGACAAGGAGCGCGTTGCGAAGGCGGATCTCGAACGGACGCTCTCGGCGATGACCGACCAGACGGAGGCTGAACGATCGCGCGCAGATCAAGCAGAGAGTCGCGCTTCCCAACTGGAGACCGGCGCCGTTCAACTGGAGTCTCGCGCCTCCGAAGCGGAGGCCCGCCTGGAAAGCGCGCTCGGTGAGAAGGGCAGCGTCGAAGGGCTGGTCGCGCAGCTCGAGGGGCAACTGCTCACGGCGAACGGATCCGCGGCCGAGCTCGAGCGGGTCGTTGAGGCATCTCGAAACGAAGCCGAACGCGAGAGTTCGCGCGCGGTCGCTCTCGAAGTGCGCATCGCCGAGGTCGAGGCTCGAGCATCGGACGCGGACGCCCGCGCAAAGTCGGTCGCCACCGATCTCGTTGAGCAGCAGACGCTCACCCACCGTGAGCAGCGCCGGCGCGAGGAGCTCACGACTGAGCTCGAGGCCGTCCGCAACCGATCCGCGAAGCTCGTCGAGACGACCCGCGCCGATTCCGCGAAGCTGGTCGAAACGGCTCGGGCGGAGGCTCGTGAGCGGATCGAGGCCGACCGTGCGGAGGTCCGGGGGCGCCTCGCCGACCTCGAGGCGTCGCTGGCCGAATCCGAAGGCCGGGTCCGCGCTGCGGACGAGAAGGTCGCCGCCGCAGGAAGACGCGCGGACGACGCTTCGATCGCGGCCGAGTCGGCACGCGCGGGCGCCGCGGCCGCTGTCGCCCGTGCCGAGGAGGCTGAACGCCTGGCCGCCGGCGTCGACGATGCACTGCGCCAGGCAGAGGTTCGTGTGCGTGAAGCCGAGGCCGATTCCGAGGAGGCTCGGGCGAAGAAGGAAGTCGCAACTGTGCGCGCGCAGGAGGCCGAGCTGGCAGCCGCCGAGCGGTTCGAGGCGGCCGATTCCCTCGCCTCCGACGTGGAGCGGGGTGCCCACGAGCTCGAGGTGAGGCTGGCTGAGGCCACGGCGTCGGCGTCGGCATTCAAGACCGAAGCCGCCGAGGCAGAGCTCCGCGCCCACTCCACGGAAGAGCGCGCCGAGGCGGAGATCGCGGCGGCCAGGGCTGAGGCGACGGCCGCCATCGAGCGCGCGCGCGCCGAGGCGGTCGACGCCGTGCAACGCGCCACGGGCTCGGAACCGGGCCATGCGGAACGAGGCCATGCTTCCTCGACCCCGGGCACCCAGGATCTCGTGGACGAGATCGCGCGCCTCGAAGACGAGCTGGACAACATGTCCAGCCGGATGCGTCACGCATACGCTCAGATCGAGTCGTTATCCGGCCTCGGGGCGACGCCGGGTGATGACGAGCCGGGCGTTGGGGAGGGCGAGGGCACAAGGGCAGCCCTCAGCCTCCGCTCACGACTTGCCCAGACCGCTGCGCGGAAGAAGGGCGACAAGTTCGACAAGGACGCCGGCCTCGGCCGGTGATCGCCGCCTGAGGCTAGTCACCGCCGGAACCGCTTGCGCTCGTCCCGATGCCGTCGAGAGCTGCACGGAGGCGCTGCATGGGCCCTCGCAGCCCGTTCGTCTCTGCCAGCCCCTCCGCGACTTCGTCGTCGCGCGTTCCCGCCCAGACTTCGAGCGGAGCATCGGTCTTGATCGGCACGAGCTGGCGCATCGCGCCAAGGTAGTCGGCGGCGTCGAGCAGCCGGGACCGCAGCGCCGGCGAGCCTTTCAGAGGGCCGGGCGCAGGCCGGCCACCCGCCGAGTCGGCGAGCATCGCGTCGATGTCGGGGTAGGTTCGTACGAGCGCTCGGGCGGTCTTCTCACCGACCCCTCGAACGCCCGGCAGCGCGTCGGAAGGGTCGCCGCGCAGGATCGCGAATTCCGCGTAGCGAGATGCGGGCACGCCGTAGTGCTCGAGCACAGTCGCCTCGTCGAACTCGCGCAGCTCGCTCACGCCTCGCAGGGTGTACAGCAGCCGCACATCGGGGTCGTGCACGAGCTGCAGCAGATCGCGATCTCCGCTCACGATCTCGAAGCGATCCGTGGGCTTGCCGCGGGCGCAGATACCTCCGATCGCGTCCTCGGCTTCCCAGTCGGGGGCGTGGGCCTGGGTGGCGCCGGTCGCCTCGAGCACGCCGCGCAGCAGCACGAACTGGGGCGTGAGGTCGTCGGGCTCGGGGGGACGGTCGGCCTTGTATCCGGCGTAGAGCAGGGTTCGCGCCATCGGCCGCCAATCGTGGTCATACACGTGCACGACCGAGTCGGGGCGCCGAGTCGCGACGAGGCGCGTCACCATGCCGAGGTAGCCGTGCACGGCGCCCATCGGGCGTCCGTCGGGAGCGCGCACCGAGTCCTTCAGCGCGAAGTACGCGCGGTAGGCGAGGCTCGACACATCGAGCAGCAGGTGTGTCGCGGTGCCTCTGGTCGTGGCCATCAGATGCGGTCGATCGCTCGCACGTCGGACCTCGGCCCGTACTTCGGCGCCCTGATGCCTCCGGCCTCGAGCAGCCGCTGCACCCGGCCTCGGTGCCCTTGGTACGGCTCGAGCAACTCGAGCATGCGCGCGTCATCGCCCCGGGGTTCGCGCGCCAGCGCCCACGCCACGACGTTCGGCAGATGGAAGTCGCCGATCGACACGGCGTCGGCGTCACCGAGGGCGAGCCGCGCCACCTCGGCCGCGGTCCATGGTCCGATGCCGGGGAAGGTCTGTAGCCGTTCGCGGGCTTGGTCCGCCGGCAACGAGGCGAGCGCATCGATCTCGCGGGCACGTGCGCAGAGGCCGATCAGTCGCTCTGCCCTGCGCCGCTCGACGCCGAACGGATGCAGCCGGAACGACGGCATCGCGGCAACCGCGGCGGGATCGGGTGGCGCCACGAGCTCGATCGGGCCGGGGGCGGGCTCGCCGAGGGCGAGCGCCAGTCGGCGGTAGGCGCGGCGCGCCTCGAGACCGGTCACCTTCTGCTCGAGCACCGCGGGGATCAACGCCTCGGTCGGTCTGCCGGTGTTGGTGAGCCTCACCCCGCGCAGCCGCCGATGCAGCTCCTTCAGCACTCGATGCTGCGGCCGGAAGCCGCGATCGTCATCGAGCAGGCCCGCCCACCCGGCGGCGCTCTCGAGCGCGTCGTCGGCGCCGGGCCCCCATGCCTCCGCGAGCAGCCGGCCCGGGTCGAGCGTGAGGTGCAAGGTGGCCGGACCGTCGGACGTGCGCATCGTCCGCCAGACCTCACGGTCGCCGATCAGCATCGTGGGGTCGCCTGTTCCCCGTTGCAGCGGCAGCATCGTGCGACGCAGGTCGAGCGGTCCCGTGACCGTGAAGGTCCGCTCCAGCGTCGTCGTCACGGACGAAGCCTATCCGTGACCGTGCGGAGCCCGCGCGCCGACCGCGGTTGCGATCGCGCGAACATCGCCGGGTCCGGTGCCGCAGCAACCGCCCACGACCGTTGCGCCCGCCTCGACCAGTCCGGTGGCGACCCCCGCCATGTCGACGTCGGCGCCGCCCGCCCACGCCTTGGCGTCTGCGTCCCAGTCGGCGCCCCGGTTCGGATAGGCGACGACCGGCAGTGAGGCAGTCTTCGCGATGCGCGCCACCGCCTCGAGCGCGGACGCCGGTGGCGAGCAGTTCACGCCGACCGCCACGATCGATGGGGAAGCGATCGCCGCCTGAACTGCATCGTCGAGCGACCCGCCGTCGGCGAGGTGACCACCGTCTCGAAGGGTGAACGTGCACCAGGCCGGCACCGGGTCGCCGAGGCGAGCGAGCGTCTCGACGATGGCCTCGGCCTCGATCGCCGACGGGATCGTCTCGATCGCGAGCAGGTCGGGAGCGGCCTGCACGAGGGGCTCCAGCCGCGCGAGGTGGAACTCGGTCAGCGCATGGTGCGAGACGCCGTAGTCGCCCCGGTACTCGGAGCCGTCGGCGAGCACGGCGCCGTAGGGGCCGACCGAAGCGGCCACGAGCGGGCGCGGCCTCGCGCAGGCCTGCGCCGTCGGTGACGCGAGCCAGTGGTCGCGCGCCTCCTGAGCGAGCTCCACGCTTCGGCGCAGTAGCGTCGCCGTTCCCTCGCGGTCGATGCCGCGAGAGGCGAACCCCTGCTCGCTCGCCTGATAGCTCGCTGTGATCGCCACGTCGGCGCCGGCCTCGAAGTACGCGCGGTGCACATCGACGATCGCCTCGGGTGACTCGAGCAGCACCCTGGCCGACCAGAGGGCGTCGCTCAGATCTGCGCCACGGCGATCCAGCTCGGTGGCGAGCCCCCCGTCGAGCACGCAGACGCCGCCTTCGAGGAACGGTTCCAGCGGCCCGGCGTCGCGCACCGTCTCAGGCTAACGTCCGGCGACAAGACCGGAGCCGCCGCCTGCGCGCAACGTGCGGGGGCGGGCCACACTCGGTGGGTCCGGCAGTGTCTGGTTCCAGGACATGGTGCACACCTGTCTCGGGACATCGTGAACACCTAATCTGTGGAGGTGTCTGATGTCGGCGGCTCAGCTGGCCCTGACGGCGGTTCGGATCGAAGGTCGGGCGAAGGGCGAGGTGGTCCGTGACTACGGCGTGAGCCCTCGGTAGGTCCATGAACTCGTCCGTCGCTACGACACCGAAGGGGGAGGCCGGGCTCTCACCCCGCTCTCGCCGGTCCCGCGGGAGTGTGGCGCGGACCGCAACAAGTCGCTCATACACGCTGGCAGCGTCCGTGAGGTAGGGACCGTTCCGGGCGATCCTCAGAGAATGCATTCGCGTGCCGACTTACCCGTCGGTGGTGATCGGCCGGACGGACGACACGTCGTCCTTGACCTCGGGGCCGGCAACGCGGCCGGCGGGCAACCCCCATGCTCCCTAGCGAAACCGAGATGGGGAGCTTACAGCCGGTTCGCACGAGAGCCAATGCCAAGGGCACCGAGCCCATGGGACCCGGCGCCCTCGATCGCGCGGATCCTAGCCGTCGATGCGGTGCCCGCAGTTGGAGCAGAAGGCCACGTCGCCTGCGACGGCGTGGCCGCAGCTCGAGCAGAAGTGGGAGCCGCCCTGCTCGGTCGCGACCATGACCCCTGTGGTCTGCGCGGCCGCAGCTGTGGCAACCCCGTTGTCTGACTGCTGGGTCAGACGCGCCTGCGTCTGCACGGCACCTCCAGCGGAACCCGCGGGCTGAGGCACGACCGGGGCAGCCGCGACGGCCGGCCGACGTCGGCTGCGGAGCATGAAGGCTCCCGCCGCAAGAACGACGAGTACCACCACCGCTCCCGCCACTGGGATGATCGGGAAGCCGCCGCCGGACCCGCTCGGCTCGGCGGACTGGGGATCGTTCGCGGCCTCCTTGGTCGCGAGGACCTTGAACTCCTGGGCCTGCTGGTGCGTCGGCGACAGGCCCAGCACCTCCGTGAACTTGTCCACAGCGGTCTGATAGTCGCCCGAGAAGTATGCGGTGAGCCCAGCCCGGTACGCTTCGTCGGTGGGCCCGAGCTGGGCCTCGACGCCGTTGCGGGCCAGCATCTCCGTCACGAGCGAGGACGGCGTGATGAAGTTGAAGGCCTCCGTCTCACCCACGATGTTGAAGCTATTGACGCCGACGACGTTTGCCGACAGATCGACCGTGGGTCCGCCGCTCATCCCACCGGAGAGCGCGGCACTCATCTCGTAGACCGGCAGGAGCCCGCCCTCGCGCGTCTTCTTCGAGTTGATCTGCCCGTCCTTGAAGGTGGGCTCGTAGCTCGCATCCGTCACGGCGTCGCTCGATCCCGGGTAGCCGACGGAGAGAACGTTGGTTCCGATCGCGATGTCCGAATCGGTGGCGATCTGGATGGACGGCAGGTCGGACGCCTCGATCTTCAGCAGAGCGACATCACCGTCCACGATGGTCGAGTGCTCGACGACCCGGGCAGGGAAGACCTCGCCCGTCTTCATGCCTCCGGCCGCCACGCCACGCTGCACATGGACGATGAGATCCGCAGGCGTGTCTCGCTCCTCACCCTCGACTCCCCAGCTGAGGTGCGCCTCGTTCAGCCAGAAGTTGAAGTCCCGCTGCCTGGCCCACCCGTTGTCGATCAGCCACTGCACCGCGAACTCCAGGGCCATGCCCCTGGCTCCGTGCTCGCCTTCGTCAACACAGTGGCCGGCGGTCACGATGTAACCGTTGGGATTCACGACGAAGCCGCTGCAGCGCGTGCTCCACTTGAAGGCTCGACCACTGTTCACGTAACCGTCGAAGAACAGATCCGAGCTCCCTGGGACCCGCACCCAGGCGGACCACTCCATCTCGATGTATACGACGGAGGGTCCAACGATGGCCGCCGCCTTCTCCTCGGGCGTCGCCGTCGCGGCGCCCGCAGGGGAACCGCCGAGCGGCAACGCGAACACCAGGGCCAGGGCGAGCGCCGGCCCGCGAATGATCCCTCGCATGAGCACACTCCTTGTCTTCGTGGGAGCCGCAGCTCCCGCTCATCATCGGAACAGGTCGGTGGGGTCCACCTCGAAACCTGCTTCGGTGATATCGGAACGGCGGCGAACGACCTTGAGCAAGGGCCGGGCGCTGGCTTGTGCGCGGTCGTGTACGAGCAGACTCACGTGCTCGGGCGTGTGCCTGGGGTGTGCAGCACCTCGAAGGTCATGTCGCCCGTCTCTCGGTCGCCGGTTCGGCCTGCGCGCCGTCGGCCGCCAGTCCCGACGGCAAGAAGACGTGGAAGGATGCGCCGCCGCCGTCTCGCTCCTCGACCCAGGCGCGCCCCCCGTGCAGCTCGGCGAACCGCGCGACGAGCGAGAGCCCGATCCCCGTTCCGGGGGACGATTTCGACGCCGCCGGTCCCTGCCGGAACGGCTCGAAGATGACCTCGCGAAGGTCGGCCGGGACCCCCGGCCCGTCGTCCTCGACGACGATCAGCACGCCTCCGTCTCTCGGCTGCACCCGGAGCCAGATCTCGTTCTCGATCCCCGTGTACCTCGCGGCGTTCGCCAGGAGGTTCTCGATGATCCGCTCGATCTTCGCAGGGTCGACCTCTGCGACGGTGGGCTCTGTGAGCACCGTGATCGGGCGATCCGCCGGCGTATCGAGGCTCTCGACCGTTCGCCGCGCGAGGGCGCCGACGTCTGTGTTGCGTCGATTGGGCTCGACGATCCCGCGCGACAGCCGGTCGACGTCGAGCAGATCCTTGAGCAGCCGGTCGAGCTTGCGCGCGTTGACCACCAGGCTCCTCAGCATGTACACGCGATCCTCGACCGGCAGGACGTCCTGCCTCTCGAGCGTGAGCGATATCCCCAGGATCGACGTGAGCGGGGTCCGCAGTTCGTGGGAGACCGCAGCGAGGAACGTGTTCTTCATGTCGTCGAGGACGCGCAACCGCTTCGCCGACTGGCGCTCCCGCCGCTGGTCGTCCCGGAGCGCCTGTTCGCCAACCTTCTGCTCCGTGACGTCGAACACGACCCCCTGAGAGATCGTCGGGCGCCCATCCTCGTCCCGCACCACCGTGGCCAGGTCACGGACCCAGACCACACGCCCGTCCCGTGCGATTATCCGGTACTCATGGTCGAGGGGATCGCCGGTCGCGTAGTGGCTGGCGTCCTCGGCCAGCACGCGGTCTCGATCGTGCGGATGCAGGAGACGCTCCCAGAGTGCGGGGTCGGCGATGAACTCCTCGGAGGTGTGGCCCAGCATGGCCTCCACCTGCGGACTCATGTACATGCTCTCCGGAGGTGCCAGGTCGACGTGATCGATGTACGTCACGGCCGGCATCTGCTCCACCAGCGCCCGATACCTGGCCTCGGCCTCACGGAGCTGCCTCTCCGCCAGCACGCGCTTGGTGACGTCGTTCGCCATGACCAGCCTGGCCTGCTTGCCCGCGAAGGTGACGGCGTGCGACGCGATCTCCACATCGATGACGGTCCCGTCCTTCTTCCGGTGCCGCAAGATCTCCTCGCGGTCATTCGTCTGGGTGTTCGAAACGTGGTCGAGGAGGGTGGGGACATCCTCGGCAGGACGGATGTCCTTGATCGTCATCGAGAGGAACTCGTCCCGGGAATAGCCGTAGCTCTCGACGGCAGCATCGTTCACGGCGACGAAGGCGAGCGTTTCGACCTCGAAGACCCACATCGGGTGGGGGTTGTTCTCGAACAGGCGCCGGTACCTCGCCTCCGAATCCCGGAGTTCCTGTTCCGTCCGCCTGCGCTCGGTGATGTCCAACGTCGTCCCCTCGAACCCCACCACGCCGCCGTCCGGGTCACGGAGGGCCCGGACCTTCTCCGAGACCCAGATCGTGCTGCCGTCCTTGCGGTAGACCTGGTAGTCGTACTCGCTGATGGCCCCGTGTTCCCCCATGTCGCGGGCGAACTCCTCTCGTCCCCCGGGCTCAACGTAGAGCGTGCTCACGTCCGTCACGCGGGCCATGAGCTCCTCGGGCGAGGCATAGCCCAGCATCCGAGCAAGCGCCGGGTTGGCCGCCAGGTACCCGCCGTCGCAGGTGGTCTGGAAAATCCCCTCGACGGAGTTCTCGAAGATGCTCCGGTATCGCTCTTCGGCCCGGAGGAGCGCCTCCTGCCTTCGGTTCTGCTCCGTGGTGTCCCGGATCGAGCCGACGGTGAGCATCTCCCCTTCATGCTCCACGTAACCAAGGGCGATATCCGCGGGAAACTCCGTCCCGTCCTTTCGGCGGCCGTGGATCTCGAGGCCGGCGCTCATGGCCCGCGTTCGTGGGTGCGAGAAGTAGCCCTCTCGATGTGCGGCATGCCCCTCTCGGGCCCGGTCGGGCACCAGGATCTCCAATGGAGCGCCGATCAGCTCATCTGCGGTGTAGCCGAACAGCTCCTGAGTCGCGGTATTGACCAGCGCGATGAGACCATCGGTCTTCACCATCACGACAGCGTCAGGTGCCGCTCCCAGGAGCGCCTGCAGCATCTCCTCGCTGCGCCGGCGTTGCTCCTGCGTGCGCTTCGCTTCGGTGATGTCGACCATCACCCCGCGCAGCCGCCTCGGTCTCCCGGCAGCGTCGCGGCTGACCCGCACGATGTCCCGGAGCCAGACGATGGAGCCGTCGGCCCGGATCGCTCGATACTCGAAGGTGTGGTCCTCGCCTCGCTCGGTCGCGGCCCGGCAGATCGAAACGGTCCGTTCCCGATCCTCGGGATGCAGGAGGTTGACCCAGAAGTCGGCCTCGGAGAGCCACTGGTCCACGGGGTAGCCGAGGATGTCCTCCGCCCGCTCGCTCACGAAGGTGAACCGCAAGGTGGCGGGATCGGCCTCCCACACGATGACGTCCAGGTTCTGGACGAGGTCGAGCAGCCACGGGAGATCCCGGCCGTCGATCCGGTCCGAGACCTCGTCGATCGTGCCCAGCTCAAGGTTCTGCGTTCGTCTCACGCCATCTCATGTCTTCAAGGGGACGTCATGACTATCGGCACGTCCCGGAGGGTGCTGAAAGGTTTGGTCTGCTCCCGTCAACCGGTCCACATATGAGAGTCACGACTGCCCCGAAGGGGCAGGAGGTGACTCATGAAGGGCAGACGCCACACGGCCCGAACACATACCGGCACGATGTCTCGAGACATCACACGGTGGGCCCGGCAGGATTCGAACCTGCGACACGAGGGTTAAAAGCCCCCTGCTCTAACCGGGCTGAGCTACGGGCCCCGCTCGCATCCTACGGGTCGCTCGTGACGGGCATCAGTCACGGATCTCACGGTAGGCGGCATGTCTCAGCGGGCCGTTTCCGGCCATCTGCCTGAAGGAGGAGCTATGAACAGGAAGACATGGACGGTCGCACTCGTGGTGGTCGCCGTGGTGGTGCTGGCGATCGGCGCGCGCGCGATGGCGCAGGACACAAGCGTCGAGGGGGCGCGCCGCACGATAACCGTCACCTCGACGGCAACGGTCGGAAGCCAGCCCGATCAGGCGACGCTGCAGCTCGGCATCGAGACCGAGGCCGAGGACAGCACCGACGCCCTCGCCCAGAACGGCAAGGTCACCGACGACGTGCTTGCCGCGCTCGAGCGAGCCGGTATCGCAGCCGACGACGTGCAGACCGAGCAGCTCGACGTGTACCGCCGCACGGTCGACCGCAAGACCCCGCAGGAACGAACCGTCTTCGTCGCCGACTCGACGCTCTCGGTTACTGTGCGCGATCTTGATCGGGTCGGTCCGGTGATCGAAGCGGCGGTCGGTGCAGGCGCGACAAGCGTTCGCAACGTTCGCTTCGAGGTGTCCGACCCAGCGCGCGCCCGCACGCAGGCGCTCGAGCAAGCTGTCGACGGCGCGCGCGTCAAGGCCGACGCCATGGCGGGCGCCGCAGGAGCGACGGTCACGGGCGTCGAGCGCATCGTGGAAGAGGGCGCCGCCCGCCCGGTGTACGACGAGGCCTACCGGGCCGCGGCCTTCAGCGTGGCGAGCGCCGATCTCTCGGTCGTGGCGCCCGACGAGCTCGACACGAGCGTCACGATCACGGTCACCTGGATGATCGGCTAACTGGGCGAGTCGGCCGCGGGCCCGTTCAACCGGGGTAGCGGTTCGTGATCGGCATACGCCGGTCTCGCCCGAACGCCTTGGGCGTGATCTTCACGCCCGGCGCGGCCTGGCGCCGCTTGTACTCGTTGCGATCGATCATGCGCACGATGCGTTCCACCAGCGCTCGGTCGAACCCTTCCTCGACCATGTCGTCGACGCCGAGGTCGTGCTCGACGTAGGCCTCGATCACCGGGTCGAGCTCGTCGTACGGGGGCAGTGAGTCTGTGTCCTTCTGCCCCGCCCGCAGCTCGGCGCTCGGCGGCTTCTCGATCGTTCGATCGGGGATCGGTGGGGCCTCGCCGCGCGCGATGGCCGCCGCGTTGCGCCAGCGCGCCAGCTCGTAGACGAGTGTCTTCGGCACATCCTTGATCGGTGCGAACCCCCCAGCCATGTCGCCGTACAGGGTGGAGTAGCCGACCGCGTACTCGCTCTTGTTCCCGGTCGCGAGCACGATCGGGCCGAGCTTGTTCGATAGCGCCATCAGCAGGTTGCCGCGGGTGCGCGCCTGCAGGTTCTCCTCGGTGACGTCTTCGTCTCGGCCTGCGAACAGCTCAGTGAGTGAATGCCGGTAGGCGTCGAGCACGCTTGTGATCTCCACGGTGTCGATGGGCATGCCGAGGCGTTGCGCACAGTCCACCGCGTCCTCGACGCTCTCCGGGGAGCTGTAGGGCGACGGCATCGCGAGCCCGCTCACCGAGTCGGCGCCGAGCGCGTCAACGGCGAGCGCAGCCGTCAGCGCGGAGTCGATGCCGCCCGACAGACCGAGCACCGCCTCGCGGAAGCCATTCTTCCGCGCGTAGTCGCCGAGGCCGAGCACGAGCGCCCGCCAGACCTCCTCGGCTTCCTCGGCAGGCCATGCGGGGCGCGGGTCGGCGAACGATGTGTCGCCGTGCAGGTCGACGATCAGCAGGTCCTCGGCGAACATGGCCGCCCGCTGGCGCACCGTGCCGTCGGGGGCAACCAACATCGAGCCGCCGTCGAAGACCAGCTCGTCCTGGCCGCCGACCGCATTGACATATGCGATCCAGGCGCCCGTCTGGCGAGCCCGCGCGGCGAGGATCTCGGCGCGCTCGGCGGTCTTGCCGCGGTGATACGGCGAGCCGTTGATGTTCACGATCAGCGGCAGCCCCGCGTAGCCGGCGAACGGTTGCGCGTCGTGCCACGCGTCCTCGCAGACGGAAAGCCCGACCGTCATGCCGCCGACCTCGACCGAGGCGCCCGCGGTACCCGGCACGAAGTAGCGCTGCTCGTCGAAGACGCCGAAGTTCGGCAGCTGCACCTTGTGGTAGCGCGACTCGACGGTGCCGTTACGCAGCAGGGCGACGGCATTATGCACTCCGGCGTCGCTGCGGTCGATGAATCCGACGATCACCGGACATGCGGTGGCGGTCTTGCGCGCGAGCGTGCTCAGGGCTTCGAGGTTCTCGCGGACGAACTCGCTGCGGAGCACCAGGTCCTCGGGGGGGTAGCCGGTGATCGCCAGCTCCGGGAACGCCACCACATCGGCGCCGGCGTGGGTGGCGCGATCAGCCGCTTCCGCCATGCACGAGACGTTACCGGTGAGATCGCCGACCGTGAGGTTCACTTGCCCGAGGGCGAGGCGGGGCATGCTGGAAGCCTACCCTCGGGTTCGATCGTCGTGACTTGGCAGGGAACTGCGGAGTTTCGGCTGCGCGGAAAGACGGAGGTCCTTGCCAAGTCGCCGCGTTCGAGCTACCCCGCGTTGCCTCGCGTTACTCGGTGCCGCCGATGTCGACGTTGTACGCCTCCCAGACGAGGTCGGCCCCCTTCTGCCGATGGCGGATCACCGTTCCGATGAAACGCTGCAGGTCGTCGCGGGCGTTGTCGAGGGGCCATTCAGGTGCGCCGATCGTCGCCTTCTCGAGGCGCTCAACCATCTGCACGACCTTCTCGGCGATGTCGGGGTGCTCGTCCTTGAGGCGGCGCACGGTGCCGTCGAGCCGCGGCGCTCTCGTGATGATCTCCTCGTAAAGCCCACCAGGCTTCTCGGTGACCATCACGTGCTGGTCGAAGGCGTCGCGGATGCCGATGACCTCCTTGGTCACGAGGGCCGTCCACTCCGGGATGCGCCCCGCGGCCGGCGAGGAGATCGCGATCTCGAGGTGCACGAGAGCGTCGTGCAGGGTGGCTCGGCGCTTGCGCGCTTCGGACAGCGCCGGGGTCAGCTCGTCCCGTTCTTCTGGAGACATGCAGCAACGCTAGCCGACCGGTCCGCATCAGGGCAAGTCAGCCAAGCAGGCCTATCCTGGAGAAAGACGCCGAACAGAGCCGAAACCCGGAGGAGGATCCATGACCACTCGTCGCACCATCGCGACGCTCGCGCTCGTTGCGTTGCTCGCGATCGGCGCCGCCGCCCCAGCAACGGCCGTCACGATCCGAGGGAGCGGCACGCAGTGGCGTCCGGCTCGGGTCAACATCGACCGCGGCGACCGGGTGCGCTGGCGGGCCGTTTCCGGGAACCACACAGTCCGAGCTTACGGAGGGAACTGGCGGTTCTCACGTCAGTTGAGTCAAGGAGGATCGGTTGGGCGGCGGTTCCGCCAACGAGGCACCTACCGATTCTTCTGCTCGGTCCACGGCAGCGTGATATCCGGCCAGTGCTCCGGCATGTGCGGCCGGATCCGCGTCTGACGCCGCCTCCAGGACCAGCCAGAGAACTGGCCTAGAGAACCTCGGCTAAAGGATCTGTCTAGAGGATAGGAAGGTAGCGCTCGAGCTCGAATGGGCTCACGTACGCCTTGAACGCATCCCATTCCTCGCGCTTGTTCCTGATCAGGAACTCGTGCACGTGCTCGCCGAGCGCGGCGCGCAACACCTCCGAATGCTCCGCGAGTTTGATCGCCTGAACGAGGTCCTCGGGAAGCGAGACGATGCCGGCCGTCTCGCGTTCGCCGTCGCTCATCTCGTAGATGTTGTTGCTCGCCTCGGGCGGCAGCTCGTACTCGCCTTCGATGCCGGCGAGCCCTGCCGCGAGCATCGCGGCGAACGCGAGGTACGGGTTGCATGCCGGGTCGGGTGAGCGGTACTCGATGCGCGTCGCCTCTTCCTTGCCTGGCTTGTATTGGGGAACGCGCACCAGCGCGCTGCGGTTGCGCCGGGCCCAGCAGACGTAGACGGGCGCCTCGTAACCGGGCACGAGCCGCTTATACGAGTTCACCCACTGGTTCGTGAGTAGCGTGATCTCGGGACCGTGGTGCAGCAGGCCCGCGATGTACCGCTTGGCGGTCTTCGACAGGTGGTACTCGTCGGCACCGTCGAAGAACGCGTTGCGGTCGCCCTCGAACAGCGACTGGTGCGTATGCATGCCGCTGCCGTTCACGCCCGCCACCGGCTTCGGCATGAACGTCGCGTAGATGCCGAACTCCTGCGCGACTTCCTTCACGGTGAGCCGGTAAGCCATGACATTGTCGGCCATCGTGAGCGCGTCGGCATACCGCAGGTCGATCTCGTGCTGGCTCGGCGCGACCTCGTGGTGCACGTACTCGACCGGGATGCCCATCGCCTCGAGGTACTGCACCGTGCGCTTGCGATAGTCGGTGCCCACGTCGAGCGGCGTCTCGTCGAAGTACCCGCCGTGGTCGAGGAACGACGGATCGTCGGCCGAGCGGAAGTAGAAGAACTCGAGCTCGGGGCCGACGTAGAACGTGAAGCCGAGGTCACTCGCTCGCTGCAGCTGGCGCTTCAGCACCCCACGCGGGTCGCCGTCGAACGGCACGCCGTCGGGCGTCCAGATGTCGCAGAACATGCGCGCCACCGGGGCCTCGAGCTTCCAGGGGATGACCTGGAACGTCGCCGGGTCGGGGATCGCGATCATGTCGGATTCCTGGATGCGGCTGAAGCCTTCGATCGAGGAACCATCGAAGCCCATGCCCTCGGCGAGCGCGCCCTCGAGCTCCTGCGAGGTGATCGTGAACGATTTCAGGAACCCCAGCACATCGGTGAACCAGAGCCTGATGAACCGGATGCCCCGTTCCTCGATCGTGCGCAGCACGTACTCGGCTTCCGCGGTGAGGACCATGCACCAAGGGTAGGGGTGTGCTCGCACGGCTCGGTTACGCGGCCGTAAACTCGCGCCACATGGTGCAACGCCGTCGCATCTCGTCGGGCTCGCCCTTCGAACCCGTGGTCGGATTCTCGCGGACGATCGTGGCGGGGCGCCACGTGCACGTCGCGGGGACCGCTCCGGTGCCGCCCGATGGAGGCGAGGTCGCACCCGACGCCTATGGGCAGGCCCGTCGCTGCTTCGAGGTCATCGAGGCCGCGTTGGCAGAAGCGGGCGCCACGCCCCAGCACGTGGTGCGGACGCGCATCTTCCTGGTCGACGCCGACGACTGGCGTGAGGTCGGGCGGGCGCATGGCGAGGTCTTCGGCGAGGTGCGCCCGGCGAGCACGATGGTGGTCGTCGCCGGACTGCTCGACCCGGCATGGAAGGTCGAGATCGAAGCCGACGCGCTCCTCGACGAGTGATCCCAGTCGGGCCGTCCACCCTGGCCGGGGGTCTCTAGGTCGTATCTGCCCCATGGCTGGAGCCGGATCCGTACCTCTATCAACTCCGAATCTGTACCGCAGCTGATAGCGTGAACGGGTGCCGTCCGACCTCATCCAACGATTCGCCAGCAGGGTTGTGCTCGAGGCGCTCGCTGAGTCCCGCGTGGTCGGCCTCGTGGGGCCGCGTCAGTCGGGGAAGAGCACCCTCGCGAGGGACATCATCGCCCCGCGGTGGAAGGCTGAGTATCACACCCTCGACGACGAGGGCACTCGTGAGGCAGCTCGTGAAGACCCGACCGGATTCGTTGAGCGGATCCGTGGATCCGCGATCATCGACGAGATCCAGCGAGCACCCGATCTGATGCTCACGATCAAGGCGCGGGTCGACCGCAGCAACGAGCCGGGTCAATTCCTGATCACGGGTTCGGCCAACCTCCAGCGGATCGCGAAGGTCCAGGATTCACTGCCCGGCCGAGTCGACTACATTCCCCTTTGGCCTCTCAGCCAGGCAGAGATCGAGCATGGGTCCGATGGACTGCTGAACGACCTCCTCCTGGGTTCCATCCCGGATCGTCGAGGCGCCGTGATCGGCTCGGCGAGCTACCTCGAGCGATTCGCGGCTGGTGGCTTCCCCGGCGTGTTCCGGCGTTCCAACTCGGCTCGCCGTCGCTTCTTCGATGGATATGTCGAGGCGATCGTCGAACGCGACGTGGCGGATCTCATCCACCTGCGAGCGCCGGAAGGTCCGGGGAAGCTCCTCAGGCTCGTGGCCGGCAGGTCCGCAGGTCTCCTCAATGCTTCGTCGCTCGCGCGGGACCTGCAGGTCAGCGAGAAGACGGTCGCGAGTCACTTCAAGATCCTCGAGGATCTCATGCTGGTGAGGCGCCACCCGCCATGGTTCGCCAACCTCGGCAGCCGTGAGACGAAGTCGCCGAAGGCGTACGTCGCCGATGCGGGACTGATGGCGACGCTTGTTGGGGCGAGCGCGGCCGGCATCGAAACTAACCCCACGTTGACCGGCTCCTTCCTTGAGACCGCGGTCGTAATGGAGCTCGTTCGCCTCGCGGCTACGGCTGACGAACACGTTGGGTTCTTCCACTATCGTGACAACAAGCAGCGAGAGGTCGACCTGATCCTCGAACGCCCAGATCGATCCATCGTGGGGATCGAGGTGAAGGCAGGCGCGAGCGCATCGCGGCGCGACTTCGGTACCCTCGCGTACCTCCGAGACCGCCTGGGCACCCGCTTCACGGCCGGGATAGTCTTCAACACGGGCGAACAGACCTTGCTCTTCGGCGATCGGCTTGCCGCGGTGCCCATCGCCGCTCTTTGGACGCCGGATCAGCCGTAGACGCGCACGCGAAGACCGTTAAGACGAGGCATCTGCCCTCGTTCCCTCGCCCGCCTATGTCTCTTGCCGAGTCATCTGCGCTCGTAGGGCGAGCGCGGCGGCCGCGACCTTGTCGGCATCGACACCGTGCTCGATGCCGAGCCGGTCGAGCAGCGCGCACAGCGACTCGGTCGCCAGATTGCCCGGAGCTCCCGGTGCGAACGGGCAGCCGCCAGTGCCGCCTGCCGAGGAGTCGTAGATCGACACCCCCCGCTCGAGTCCGGCCTGCACGTTGTCGAGCGCCCTGCCCCGGGTGTCATGCAGATGCAGCGCGAGCCTGTCGACCGGCACACGCTCGAGCACTGCGTCGCAGACGCGGCGCACGTCGTCGGGCTCAGCGACGCCGATCGTGTCGCCGACCGAGATCTCGTCGCAACCCATCTCCAGCAGCGCCGAACAGACCTGCACGACCCGCGCCGGCTCGACCTCGCCCGAGTACGGACAACCGAAGGCTGTGGAAACGTATCCGCGCCGCCACCAGCCGAGCGCCCGGGCACGGTCGAGCACCGGCTCGAACGCAGCGAGTGACTCCGCGATCGTCATGCCGATGTTCCGCTCGGTGAACTCCTCGCTCGCCGCCGTGAACACGGCCACGGCGTCGGCCCCGGCCCGCTCTGCCCGCTCCAGGCCCCGCATGTTCGGTACGAGCACCGGGTAGCGGACCCCGGCCCGGCGATGCACGCGAGGAAACACATCGTCGGCGTCGGCGAGCTGGGGTACCGCCTTGGGGCTCACGAACGACGTGACTTCGACGACGGGAAGGCCGGCGTCGGCGAGCGCCTCGACGAACGCGATCTTCGCCGCGGCCGGCACGTGCGCGGACTCGTTCTGCAGTCCGTCGCGCGGTCCAACTTCTACGATGCGCACCCGGCTGGGTCGCTCGCCGGTCGATACCGCTGAGCTCGCCGACATCGTCACGGCTCAACCACCTCGATCAACACCTCACCTCGCGCGACGACGTCGCCGGCCACGACGTGCACCGCGTTCACGCTACCCGCGGCCGGCGCCACGATCTGCACCTGGATCTTCATGGCCTCGAGCAGCGCGACCACTTGTCCGGCCGCAACCGTATCGCCCACCGCGACTTCCACTCGGAGCACGCTCGCCGGCATCGGGGCGACGAGCGACCCGCCCGGGGGGGCAAGCTCAGTCGCCTCGTGCTCGTCGTCGGCGATCTCATACGACCAGCCTTGGAACTGGGCATGCGCGCCTGCGACCGTGACCCCTCGGGTCGGAGCGCGTCCCGCATCGCCCGCATCGCCCGCAGCGCCGAACGCGATCCACGGATCCGATATGCCTCGGTCGGCGATCACGTCGTCGGGGAGCACCGGCACCCGCGGGGTCCACATCGCCTCGACCCAGTCGGTGTCGGCCGTTCCATCGCGCATCTCGGGCCGCTCGAGCACGTCGAGCAGGAAGCCGAGGTTCGTGGCCAGCCCCACGATGCGGACCTCGTCGAGCGCCGCGCTGAGCCGTGCGATCGCCGCTTGCCGGTCTTCTGCCCACGCGATCACCTTGGCGAGCAGCGGGTCGTAACCCAGCCCAACCACATCGCCCTCACGCAGCGCGGTGTCGATGCGTACGCCGGGCCACCGAGGCAGATCGAGCAGATCGACGCGTCCTCCGCTCGGCAGGAACCCGTTCGCGGGGTCCTCGGCGTAGATGCGAACCTCGATCGCGTGGCCACGTAACGCCACATCACCCTGGTCGAACCCAAGCGGCGCGCCGGCCGCCATCGCGAGCTGTGCCCGCACCAGGTCGACTCCCGCGACGGCCTCGGTCACCGGATGTTCCACCTGCAGCCGGGCGTTCATCTCGAGGAACCACCAGTCGCCGTCATCGCCGAGCAGGAACTCCGCGGTGCCGGCGCCTCGGTAGCCTGCTCGCTCGGCGATCGCGATCGCTGCCTCGCCCAGCGTCTCGCGCATCGCGTCGTCGACCGTCGGCGAGGGCGACTCCTCGACGATCTTCTGGTGCCGGCGCTGCAGCGAGCAGTCGCGCTCGCCGAGATGCACCGCGTTCCCGTGGTCATCGAGCAGCACCTGCACCTCGACGTGGTGCACCTTCCCGAGTCGCCTCTCGAGGAAGACTCGCTCGTCGCCGAAGCTCGCGGCGGCTTCCTCGCGCGCCGCCGCGAGCGCGCCCGGCAGGTCGGCGAGCTCTTCGACGGTACGCATGCCTCGGCCGCCTCCGCCTGCCGCCGCCTTCACGAGCAACGGAAGTCCGAGCCTCTCGGCTTGTTCGATCAGGGCCCCGTCGGACAGACCCTCGCCGGCCGATCCGGGCACAACTGGCACGCCCGCCGCCTCGGCGACCGCGCGCGCCGCAACTTTGTCGCCGAGTGCGCGCATGGCCTCAGGCGGGGGTCCGACCCAGACGAGTCCGGCCTCGAGCACGAGCTCGGCGAAGGCCGCATCCTCGGCGAGGAAGCCGTACCCGGGGTGCACGGCGTCGGCGGCTGCCTCGACGCCCGCTCGCACGATCGACCCCGCGTCGAGGTACGACGGCACGTCGACGATCGCATCGGCGATCTCGGCGGCGAGCGACGCCTGCTCACCCGGCCCGATGGCGATCACGGGCGAGATGCCCATCTCGCGACAGGCGCGCACGATGCGCACCGCGATCTCGCCGCGGTTCGCGATCAGGAGTCTGCGGAGCTCAACCATCTCGGCGTGCGCTTCTCGAGGAACGCGGCGATACCCTCCTGGCCCTGGGCGCTCGCCCGTGCCTCGGCGATGCGATCGACCAGATCTGGCAGGGCGAGCGAGGCGGTGGCGTCGCGGACGAGCCGTTTGTTCGCCGCGAGGGCCTCGGGGGCGCACGCCAGGAAGTTGTGCACCATGATGTCGACCCAGGCATCGAGGGCATCGGCGGCAACGACGTGATGCACGAGTCCGTACGCCTCGGCCTCGGCGGCCTCGAACGGGCGACCGCTCGTGAAGAGCTCCCGCGCGCGTCCGGGTCCGATCGCGCGCAACACATACGGCGAGATCACCGCCGGCAGCAGCCCCAGCCGCGCCTCGGCGAACGCGAAACGAGTGCCCTCGACCGCCACGGCCACATCAGCGCATGCGACGAGGCCCGCGCCGCCCCCGATCGCCGGTCCGTTCACCCGGGCGATGACCGCTTTCGGACATCGGTCCACGGTCTCGAACGCCTCGGCCATCGCGGCGGTGTCCTCCCGGTTCCGCTCGTCGGAGAGCTCGACGCTCCTGCGCATCCACTCGAGATCGGCGCCGGCCGAGAACGAGCTGCCCGCGCCCGTCAACACCAAAACGCGCACCTCGTCGTCGCTCGACACGTCGTCGATCGCCGCAGCGAGCGCGCCGAGCAAACCCGGGTCGAGCGCATTGCGCCGGTCGGGACGGTCGAGCGTTAGGGTCACGACGGGCCCCTCGCGAGTCACGAGCACGTCACTCACATCCGAAACACCCCGAAGGTCGTCGGCTCGAGCGGTGCGCGCGAGGCCGCGTCGAGACCGAGTGCCAGCACCTTCCGCGTGTCGAGGGGGTCGATCACACCGTCGTCCCACAGCCGCGCCGTCGAGTGGTACGGACTGCCCTCGGCCTCGTAGCGGTCGATCGTCTGCTGCTCGTCGTGGGGGTCGCCGCCGACCGTCGTCAGCACCTTCGCCGCCTGCACTCCACCCATGACCGAGATGCGCGCGTTCGGCCACATGTAGAGCTGCCGGGGGCCGTATGCACGTCCGCACATCGCGTAGTTCCCGGCGCCGAACGACCCGCCGATGATCACCGTGAACTTGGGCACGTTCGCGCACGCCACCGCGGTCACGAGCTTCGCGCCGTCCTTCGCGATGCCGCCGGCCTCGTACTCGCGACCGACCATGAAGCCTGTGATGTTCTGCAGGAAGACGAGTGGCACGCCTCGCTCGCACGCGAGCTCGATGAAGTGCGCGCCTTTGAGCGCCGACTCCGAGAACAGGATGCCGTTGTTCGCGAGCACCGCCACCGGGTGCCCGTGGATGCGCGCGAACCCGCACACGAGTGTTTCGCCGTAGAGCCGCTTGAACTCGTGGAACGCCGACCCGTCCACCACGCGCGCGATCACCTCCCGCACGTCGTAGGCAAGCGACAGATCGTGCGGGATCACGCCGTACAGGCTCGACGGGTCGACCGCGGGCTCGACCGCGTCGGTGATCTCCCACGCCCGGTCGCCAGGCAGGTTCAGGTGCGGGACGATCTCGCGCACGATGCGGAGCGCCTGGTCGTCGTCGGCCGCCTCATGGTCGGCCACACCGCTCGTGCGGGTGTGCACGTCGGCGCCTCCGAGCTCCTGGGGGTCGACATCCTCGCCGGTGGCAGCCTTCACGAGCGGTGGCCCCCCGAGGAAGATCGTGCCCGTGCTGCGGACGATCACCGTCTCGTCCGACATGGCCGGCACGTAGGCGCCGCCGGCTGTGCACGACCCCATCACCGCCGCGATCTGCGCGATGCCCGCCGCCGACATGCGCGCCTGGTTGTAGAAGATGCGCCCGAAGTGCTCCCGGTCCGGGAACACGTCGGCCTGCAGCGGCAGATACGCGCCGCCCGAATCCACCAGGTAGACGCAGGGAAGCCGGTTCTCGAGGGCGACCTCCTGCGCGCGCAGATGCTTCTTCACCGTCACCGGGAAATAGGTGCCGCCCTTCACCGTGGCGTCGTTCGCGACGATCACGCACGGAGAACCGTGGATCGGACCGATGCCGCTCACGATGCCGGCGCCGGGCGCCTCACCGTCGTACATGTCGCAAGCCGCGAGGGCCGAGAGCTCGAGGAAGGCCGCCCCGCGGTCGACGAGCCGCTCGATGCGCTCGCGCGCCGTGAGCTTTCCTCGCGAGCGATGTCGCTCGGTCGCGGCTTCGCCACCGCCCGCCCGGACCGAGTCGAGCCGTCGGTGCAGGTCGTCGACGAGCCCACGCATCGCCCGTTCGTTGTCCGCGAACCCTTGTGAGGCCGGATCGGCGTGCGTGGCCAGCCGCGTCATCGCCAGCACCTTACTGCCGCAGGGACGACTGGTCGGCCTATCGCTTCGCTCCTTCAGGCTCCCTGGCCGTCTATCGCTTCGCTGCTTCAGGCCCGCGGGCGGCGTAGTTTGTACGTCCATGAGCGACCGCATCTCGATCGACGAGCTCCGCGAGACAGTGAGGACGTTCGCCGAGCGTGAGCTGGCGCCCAAGGCAGAAGCGATCGACCGCGACGACACGTTCCCGCGATGGCTCTGGCCGCGACTGGGCGATCTCGGCGTGATGGGTCCGACCGTGCCCGAGATCGATGGGGGCGCCGGGCTCGGCTTCCTCGAACATCTCGTTGTCGTCGAGGAGATCTCACGCGCTTCGGCGTCGATGGGCATGTCGTACGCGGCGCATTCCAACCTGGCCGTGCACAACCTGTGGGCCAACGGCACCGAGGCACAACGCGCGAGATGGCTGCCCAAGCTGCTCACAGGTGAGCACGTCGGCGCCCTGGCGATGAGCGAGGCCGATGCCGGTTCCGATGTGATCGGATCGATGTCGTGCCGGGCCGAGCGCGTCGACGGTGCCTGGGTCGCGAACGGGTCGAAGATGTGGATCACGAACGGGCCGGAGGCCGACGTGCTCATCGTGTACATGCGCACGGCGCCAGCCGACGAAGGGTCACCATCGGTGACGGCGTTCGTCGTCGAGCGCGACATGGCCGGATTCAGCGTTTCCCCGAAGATGGACAAGCTCGGCATGCGAGGATCGCCGACCGCGGAGATCGTCTTCCGCGACTGTGCGATCCCCGAGGATCATGTGCTCGGCGAGGTGCACCGAGGCGTGCGTGTGCTGATGTCGGGACTCGATTCCGAGCGAGTGGTGCTTTCGGGCGGTCCGATCGGCATCATGCAGGCGGCCCTGGATCTCGTGCTTCCCTACGTGCGCGAACGGCGTCAGTTCGGCGCTCCGATCGGTTCGTTCGAGCTCATGCAAGGAAAGCTCGCCGACATGTTCGTCGCCCTCGAGTCCTCTCGCGCCTACGCATACGAGGTCGCCGGCCGGTTCGATCGTGAGCCGGACCAGCGTCATTCGGCCGCCGCGGCGGCGTGTCTGCTGGCGGCGTCGGAGCGCGCCGTGCAGGTCGCGCTCGAGGCGATCCAGAGCATGGGCGGCGCCGGGTACCTGAACGAAGTGCCCGCCGGCCGCCTGCTGCGTGACGCGAAGCTCTACACCATCGGGGCAGGCACCGCCGAGATCAGACGCATGTTGATCGGCCGAGAGCTGACCGGCAGGCTCACGTAGGGTCGAGGGCGTGAGCGTGAACGCGCCGGACCAGCAAGACCGGTTCGTCTGGACTCCCGGCGCCGGCGACATCGAACGCGCGAACGTCACGCGGCTCATGCGAGCCCAAGGCATCGACACGTTGCGTGAGCTGACCGACCGCTCGGTGGCCGACATCAACTGGTTCTGGGAAGCCGTCGTCCGCGACCTCGACATCGAGTTCTCGACGCCCTACGAGCGAGTGGTCGACCTCTCCCGCGGTCCCGAGTGGGCCACCTGGTTCGGCGGCGGGCGCACGAACGTCGCCCGACAGTGCGTCGACCGCTGGGACGAGCGCGCCCCAGATGCCGTGGCGGTCGTCTGGGAAGGCGAGGACGGCGACGTGCGCGAGGCGTCGTTCTCCGAGCTCCGGGAGATGACCGACGCCCTCGCGAGGACCCTGCGCGAGCTCGGCGTCTCTCGTGGCGACACGGTCGCCCTGTTCTTGCCGATGGCGATCGAGACCGTGGCCGCGCTCATGGCCTGCTCGAAGATCGGTGCGACCTGGGTGCCGATCTTCAGCGGGTTCGGTCCCGACGCCATGGCAACGCGCATCGCCGACGCGCGCTGCGAGATCGTGATCACCGCGAACGCGACGCTCAGAAAGGGTGCGGTCGTGCCGATGAAGCCGGTCGCCGACCGGGCAGCCCAGATCGCCGGCGGGGTGCGTCATCAGGTCGTGTGGATGCGGGTTCCCGGCGAGCCGACGCAGATGACCGAGGGTCGCGACGTCGCCTGGCCCGACCCCGACCCCGACGCCGCGAAGCTCGACGCCGAACCCCTCGACAGCGAGCATCCCCTGTTCATCGGGTACACGAGCGGCACGACCGGAAGGCCGAAAGGCGCGGTGCACGTGCACGGCGGCTTCCTGGTGAAGATCGCCGAGGAAGTCGCGTATCAGGTCGACCTTCATCGAGGAGAGCGGTTGCATTGGGCGACCGACCTGGGCTGGATCATGGGTCCGTGGGAGATCGTCGGCTCGCTTGCGCTCGGCGCCACGGTCGTGCTCACCGAGGGCTCGCCGTTGCACCCGAGGTCCGACCGGCTCATGCAGCAGGTGGCACGCCATCGCATCAACGTGCTGGGCGTATCGCCGACGCTCGTGCGCGCCATGCGCACCTCGGCCCACTCGCGCCTGGGCGATCACGACCGCTCGTCGCTCAGGGTGCTGGCGTCGACCGGCGAGCCCTGGGACCCCGGCTCCTATCGCTGGCTCCATGAGGAAGTCGGCGAAGGCCGCCGCTCGATCGTGAACCTCTCGGGCGGCACGGAGGTCGGAGCGTGCTTCCTGTCGCCGCACCCGATCGTGCCGACCAAGATCGCGTCGCTCGGAGGCCCGGCGCTCGGCATGGACGTCGACATCATCGATACGCATGGTGACCCCGTGCAGCCCGGCGCCGTCGGGGAGCTCGTCTGCCGCCAGCCCTGGCCGTCGATGACGCGAGGCATCTGGGGCGACTCCGAGCGCTACCTCGACACGTATTGGCGGCGGTTCCCCGGTATGTGGACCCACGGCGACTGGGCGAGCCGCGACGACGACGGCTACTGGTTCCTGCACGGGCGAAGCGACGACACCCTGAACGTGGCGGGGAAGCGCATCGGCCCCGCGGAGATCGAGTCCGCGATCGCCATGCACCCGGCCGTGGCCGAGTCGGCGGCCGTCGGGCTGGCCGATGCGATCAAGGGGGAGTCGATCGCCTGCGTCGTCGTGCTTCGCGTCGGCGCCCAAGCCGGACCGGCCCTCGTGCAGGAGCTGAGGGCGAGTGTGCGCGAACACCTGGGGAGCGCGTTCACCCCGAGGCTGGTCGTGTTCGCCGAGGCGTTGCCCAAGACGCGCAGCGCGAAGATCGTGCGCCGCGCTGTGCGAGCGGCGCTGACGGGCGAGAACCCTGGCGATCTCTCCTCGCTGGAAGATCCGGGCGTCGTCGAGGCGATCCGCCGTTCGACGCTGAGCGAGTGAGGAGTGCACGGGCGACTGAGAGCCGTCGAGCCGTGCTCGGCGCCGCCGGTGCGATGATGCCCACGTGCTGACCCCCGAGATGCTGGGTCGCAGCTTCGCGGAGGCTCCCGACCCCGAGCTCGCGCGCGTGGCGTTCTCGCGCGTCGGTGACGACGCGGCCGCACGAGAGGCGCTGGCCCGCCCCGAGATCACCGAGGTCGCCGCCCGGCTGCTCGGCTTCTCGAGCGCGGCGGCCGACTTCCTGGTCGCGAACCCCGGCGAGGTGCACGCGCTCGCCGACATCACGGCACGCGACGCCGCCACGCTGCGAGCCGAGCTCGCCGGCGACGTCGACCGCCACGAGCCTCGCCGAGGTCTGCGACGGTTCCGGCGCCGGGCGATGATGCGGGTCGCCGCGCGCGACCTGGTCGCAGCGACCCTCGACGACGTGGTCGCCGAGATCAGCGAGATCGCCGACGCCTGCATCGCCGAGGCGCTCTCGCTCACCGTTCACTCCGCGCTCGCGGTCGTCGGCCTCGGCAAGCTCGGCGGCCAAGAGCTGAACTACGCGAGCGATGTCGACCTCTTGTTCCTGCACGGCGACACCGGCGCCGATGTGCAGGAAGTCGCCGAGCGCGCCGTCGCTTCCATGTCGGCCATGCTGGCCGAGCCGACCGCCGACGGACTCGCGCTCCGCGTCGACGTGGCGCTGCGGCCCGGAGGCAGGGCAGGCGCGCTCAGCCGGTCGCTCGAGGCCACCCTCGCGTACTACGAACGGGAGTCGGCGACGTGGGAACGCCAGGCCATGATCAAGGCGAGGCCGATCGCGGGCCCGCCAGAGCTCGGCGACGGGTTCCTCGCAGGCATCGAACCCTTCGTCTACCCGCGCGAGCTGGCGCCCGCCGCGATCGACGACGTTCGTCGCACGAAGGTGCGGCTCGAGGAGTACATCCGCCGACGCGGCAAGGAGCTCACCGAGGTCAAGCGAGGGCGCGGCGGCATCAGGGACGTGGAGTTCGCGGTGCAGCTCTTGCAGATCGTGCATGGCCGACGCGACGCGCGACTGCGAACGCCGAACACGCTCGCCGCCCTGGGGGCCCTCGCACGCGAAGGGTACGTGGCCGACGCCGACGCGGTCGCGCTCGCCGATGCCTATCGCTTCCTGCGACGTGTCGAACACCGGTTGCAGATCGTGCGGGACCTGCAGACCCACGACCTGCCACCGGGCAGACGCGCCCGGACGACGCTCGCTCGCTCGCTCGGGCTGGCCGACGCCGACGCGCTCGCTGTGGAGTACGAGCGCACGACCGGGCTCGTGCGTTCGATCCACGAACGGCTGTTCTACCGGCCGATGCTGGAATCGTTCGCCGGTCCCGCGCAGCTGCATCCCTCGCACGGCACCGACCGGGCCGCTACCGAGGAGTTGCTCAGGGGCTTGAGCTTCGCCGAGCCGGCTCGCTCCTACGACGCGTTAGGGCGCCTCGTTGACCCAGCGCGGCGCATCGGCAAGGTGCTCGCGAACCTGTTCCCGGTCATGGCGCCGGCGCTGGCGCTCTCGCCGACTCCCGATGTGGCGCTCCTGCGACTGGAAAGGATCGCCGACGCGGTAGGCAGGCTTGCCGATGGGCAGGACCGTGCGGTGGCAGATCTGCTCGCGAACGATCCCGTCGCCGCCCGTCGCCTCGCGCACGTCGTCGCCGCCAGCTCGTTCGCCACCGACCTGCTGGTCGCCGATCCCTCGCGCATCAGGGGGCTGAGCGACACCCTGCTCGGGGCCGAGACCGACGCCGCCGGCGACCTCGTCGAGGCGGTGGCTCGCACCGCCGGGCGCGAGCTCACGCCGCGCCAGACGGGCGAGGCGCTGAGTGCGGTGGCCGTGCGAGTTGTGCGAGACGCGGTCGAGTCAGCGCGAGCAGACGCGCGAGCAGACGCATCGGCCGAGGCCGCCGCGATGGACGACCTTCCGTTCGCGGTGATCGGCATGGGCAAGCTCGGCGCGCGCGAGCTCAACGTCGCGAGCGACCTCGACCTGATGTTCGTCTACGAGGGTGAGGGCGCCGGTGCGCAGCGGCTCGCCGGGCGCCTCGCCGAGCGGGTGCTGGGGCGCGTGCGCGAGGCCGGATGGGAGCCCGACGCCGACCTCCGCCCCGAGGGGCGCAACGGTCCGCTGGCGAGATCGATCGCGGGCTACCTCGAGTACTGGCAGCGATACGCCGAGACCTGGGAGTTCCAGGCGCTGCTGCGCGCCCGCGCCGTCGCAGGCGACCCTGACCTCGGACGGCGCTTCGAGCTCAACGCGGCCGACGCGGCGTTCCCGCACGAGGGCATCACGATCGACCGGGTGGCCGACATCCGCCGCATGCGCGAGCGCATCGAGCGCGAGCGCGTGAAGCCTCCCGAGGCGGCGAAGTTCCACTTCAAGCTCGGCATCGGCTCGCTCGCCGACGTGCAGTTCGCGGTGGAGCTGTCACTCATGCGCCACGGAGGCGCGCACCCCGAGATCCGGTCGCGTCGCACGCTCGAGGCGATCGACCGCTTGGCGGCGGCCAAGCTGATCTCCGGCTCGGCCGCGAGAGACCTCGGTGAGGCGTTCGTGTTCTGCACCGACGTGAAGAACGCGCTCGAGATGGACCGGCGCCTGCACGCCGAAGCCGTGCCACCCGGCCAGGCCGACCAGACCGCGCTCGCTCGCCGGCTGGGCTACGAGGAGTACCCTCGCCAGAGCTTCATCGACGACTACCTTCGCGTGACCCGCCGCGCCCGCCGCGCGATGGAACGCGTCTTCTCCGAGGAGGACCATGAGCGTGAGTGAACGACGCACGGCCTTGATCACCGGCGCCTCGAGCGGCTTCGGCATCGAGTTCACCCGCCTGTTCGGCGCCGACGATTGGAACGTCGTCATGGTCGCGCGCAGCGGCGACGCGATGCAGACCGTCGCTCGCGAGGTCGAAGAGCGCCACGGCGTCGATGTCGACGTGATCACTATGGATCTGTCGAAGCCCGGGGCGAGCGCCGAGCTCGTCGCGTCGCTGCTCGAGCGTGGCGTGATCGTCGACGCCCTGGTGAACAACGCGGGGTTCTCGACTTACGGGGAGTTCTGGCGAGACGATCCGGCGACACAGTCCGACATGTTGCAGGTCAACGTCGTCGCGCTCACCGAGCTGAGCCGGCTGATCCTGCCCGGTATGGTCGAGCGAGGCCGCGGCCGCATCTTGAACCTCGGTTCGGTCGGCTCGTTCGGTGCGGCGCCGATGACCGCTGCCTACGCCGCGACCAAGGCGTACGTGCTCTCGCTCTCGCTCGCCATGGCCGATGAGCTGCAAGCCTCTCAGGTCTCGGTCACGTGCCTGTGCCCCGGCCCGACCCAGACCGGCTTCCAGGATCGCGCGGCGATGCAGGACTCGGCGCTGATCCGAGGCAGGACGCTGCCAAGCGCCCGTGAGGTGGCCGAAGCGGGGTACGCCGCTATGAAAGCCGGCAAGCCGTACCTGGTGACCGGCGCGACGAGCAAGCTGTTCGCGTTCGGGTCGAGGTTCCTGCCGCGCACGTTGTCGGCGCGCATCGCGGGCCGTTCTCAGCGGCGCATCTGACCGCGCATCCGACCGAAGGAGGCATCGATGCTCAAGGAGTTCAAGGCGTTCGCGATGAAGGGCAACCTCATCGACATCGCGGTCGGGTTGATCCTGGCGCTAGCGTTCAGCGCCGTCGTGTCGACCTTCGTCGGCGGCATCTTGCTGAACCTGATCGCTGCGATCGTGGGGGAGCAGAGCTTCGACACGATCACGTGGACGATCGGCAGCGCCCCCGACGCCACCGAGATCCAGGTCGGCGTCTTCCTCACGGCCCTGGTCAACTTCGTGATTGTTGCCTGGGTGCTCTTCTTGATCGTGAAGGCCGCGAACCGCTTCAAGGAGCCCGAAGAGGAAGCCGGTCCCACCGAGATCGAGCTGCTGATCGAGATCCGCGACGCACTTGGCCACCGCAACGCTTGAAAAACCACGCCTGACCCGCGGGGAACGTGACGGTTCCGTGACGTCAGGCACGCCGGGCGTGCGCGAACTCAAGCCGTTGACGAAGATATGCACATGTGGATCGAGGCCACAGCCGAGGCGAGCTCGTTCGTGGAAGAGCACGGTGGCATGCTGTTCGTATGGGCCCGTCGCTTCGGCAGCTTCCCGGGCGGGTTGACGATGCTCGAGACCACGACCGATCCGCCGCCCGACGCCCTTGAGTGGCGGCGCATCGAGATGCGTGGCTTCCTGCTGTTCGTGCCCAGGAAGATGCGTCTGCCCGACGAGCTGCGCCTACAGCTTCGGGGCCGGTTCCGCCGGCGCATCGACGCTCTGTGGAACGGCTGCATCTACGTCGTCTGACGGGTTCTCTCGGGGCGCCGGGATCGTCAGGCCCGGCTTCAGGCCTGGCTTCAGGCCAGATTCAGGCCAGATTCGGGCCCGGCGTCAGGCCGAATCAAGGAAGCAGCTCGAACGACTCGCAGTGCGCCGGTTGCACGGCGCCGAAGTGCCGGTGGTCGAGGGTGGCGATCTGCGTAACGCCCAGTCGCTCGGCGATCGCGACGATCGAGGCATCGGTGGTGCCGAGCGGCATGTCGCGATAGGTCCAGACCAGCTCGGCGATGCGCTCCCACTCCGACGGGTCGACGGCCGTCGGGAGGAACGATCCGAGCGCGAGGTCCTGCAAGAAGCTCGACTCGACCTCGGCATCGAGGCTCCTGCTGATGAAGTACGCGACCTCCGCCACCACTGTTTGCGGTACGTGCAGAGGACCCGGTGCGCGCAGGAGCAGGTCGAGACACTCGGCATGCCTCGGCTCCCGAGCATCGAGCATCGCGAAGATCGGACCGGTGTCGACTACGAGCGCCAGTCTCCGAACCCCTCCTCGGCCAGGATCTCGTCGATGCGTTCCGCGACGTTGTCGCCGGCGCCGTGACCGGCTCCCGCGCTCAGGAAATGTCGCCGAGGTCGCCTGAGGCCGAGGTAAGACTCGATCGCCTCGCGAGTTACCTGCGAGATCGTGAGGTTCCGCCGGTCTGCCTCGTGCCTGAGCAGCTGGTCGACTTCGTCGGGAAGCATGACGGTCGTGCGTCTCATGATATGTCAGCATATCCTCGCCTGGCCGTGGATGGCAAACGAGGATGCGTCAGCTACCGCACCCGTTCAGTGACGGGCGTCACGATCGAGCGGCGGTCGATGTGGGTTACGCGACCGGAGGCTCAGACGACTCGGGAACGGAGGCCGTGCCGCCGCGCCAGGTTCCGGCGAGCTTCCAGTGCATCTGCACGAGCCACCACGAGGCGCCTGCGAGGGCGAGTCCGGAGACGATGTCGGCGATGCCCCGGTCGCGCTCGGCGGCTTCGCTCAGCGTGAAGAGCGCGCTCGTGCCTGGCGCGATCACGCGGAACACCCCGTAGCCGGCCTTCACCGCGCTCACCACGAACAGCACCACGAAGATCAACACGGCGGTGTAGGCGAACGCCTGGAACGTGCGTGCGGCGACCGTCTCACCGAAGTGCGCATCATCTATGAGCTCGCGACGCCAGTCCAAGTGGAAGCGGTAGACCGCGAACGCCACGATCGCAGTGATACCCGAGGCGACCAGCGTGCGGATCGCCGCGTCGGCCGGATCAAGCCCTAGGTCGACGCCGAGCCCGGTGACCAGGTCCCCGATCCCGCCCATCTCTGCTCCGGGCATCCCGCCGCCCGTGAGCCCGCCCAGCCCGCCGAGCCCTCCCAGCAGATCCTCACCGGTTTCCGGTCCCAGGATCAGCTGCATGGCGGCCTCGAGGAAGGACGCGGCCGCCATCACGCCGATCACCAGCACGGGAAGCATCGCCACCGAGAGGTAGATCGCCCGTGGACGGGTGGTCGTTGCGTCGGGCAGATGCCGCCCGGTGATCACGGCCACGATCGCCATCAGCAACCCGAGCACGAAGAAAATCGAGACCACCGAGCCGGCGCCGCCATCGAACATCCGTGTGCCTCCTAGGTCGAGGCCCGCCGCCTGCGGGACCGATAAGCAAAGCATCACAGCCAGCTCAGGGCGTGTCGAACACCCCTTCAGACATCAAGGAAGTCTTACGGTTCGGCGTTCCTGCGCATCCGACGGGCGCCGTGGTGCGAACCTGTGCACATGAGAGCTCGTATCGGTGCCGTGCTCGGCGTGGTTTCGGCTGGCGTGGCGCTCGGCGTCGCGCACCTGGTGGCAGCGTTCGTAGGAGGCGAGTCCTCCCCGGTCATCGCCGTGGGGGCTGCCGCGATCGACCTCACGCCCGAGTGGCTGAAGTCGTTCGCGATCCGCACGTTCGGCGAGCAGGACAAGCTCGTGCTGCTGGTCGGTGTCGGCGTGGTGGTCACGGTGCTCGCCGTCGTGCTGGGTGTCGCGTCGGTCCGCCGACCGCGCGCAGGGTTGGTCGGCCTCACGGTGCTCGGCGCGGTCGGCGCAGCCGCGGCCCTCACCCGCCCGACCGCCACGCTCCTCGATGCGCTCCCTGCGGTGATGGGTGCGGTTGCTGGCGCCGCGACGCTCCTCGTGCTGCACCGACGGCTGACCGGCTCCGACCCGGCCCCGTCCGAGGTCGGCGGCGCCGGCGAGAGGCCGTTCCCCGACGGGGTCGACCGGCGCCGGTTCCTCGTTGCGAGCGGGGTCGCCTTCGGCGTGGCCGCTGTGGCCGGCGCGTTCGGCCAGTTCTTCTCTCGCCGCAAGCTGGCCGACGAGTCGCGAGCGGGAGTCAGTCTTCTGCCCCCGTCGGATCAAGCCCCGCCCGCTCCGAGCGGCGTGGACTTCGGCGTCGACGGCCTGAGCACCTATTACACGCCGAATGGGGAGTTCTACCGCGTCGACACCGCCCTGATCGCGCCCTCGGTGCCCGCCGAGGACTGGAGCCTGCGCGTGCACGGCATGGTCGACAACGAGCTCACACTCGACTTCGAGCAGCTCATGGCGAGGCCCTTGATCGAGCGCGACATCACGCTGGCCTGCGTCTCGAACGAGGTGGGTGGACCCTACGTCGGCAACGCCCGCTGGATCGGGGCGCCGCTCGCCGGCCTGCTCGACGAAGCCGGCATCGACCCGGCGGCGACCCAGCTCGTCTCGACGGCGGTCGACGGCTTCACGATCGGCACTCCCGTGAAGGCCGTGACCGACGGACGCGACGCGATGCTCGCGATCGGCATGAACGGCGAGCCGCTCCCGATCGAGCACGGCTTCCCGGTGCGCATGGTCGTGCCGGGTCTGTACGGCTACGTCTCGGCCACGAAATGGCTGGTCGACCTCGAGCTCACGACGTTCGACGAGTTCGACCCGTACTGGATCCGTCGTGGATGGGCCGAGCAAGCGCCCATCAAGACCCAGTCGCGTATCGACACGCCCAAGCCGCTCGCGAGCGTTGCGGTCGGCGACGTCGTGATCGCCGGTGTGGCCTGGGCGCAGCACACGGGCATCACGAAGGTCGAGGTGCGCGTCGATGACGGAGTGTGGCAGCAGGCCGAGCTCGCCGTGGAAGACACGATCGACACCTGGAGGCAATGGCGCATCGTGGCGCCGCTCACCGAGGGGAACCGTCGCATCGAGGTGCGCGCGACCGATGCAACGGGCGACGTGCAGACCGACGAGCGCGTGGAACCTTTCCCTGATGGCGCCACCGGGCAGCACTCGATCGTGATCCAGGTCGGCTGACGCTGCGAAGACACGGTGTCCCTCCCCATAGGCGCCCGTGGGGGAGGGGTCTCCATCCGGCGGACGCGCCCGCATCCGTCGAAGTCCGCACATGGCCACGAAGATCTGGCCGTTAGACCGAAGGAGCACATCGATGAGTTTCATGAGGAAGCGGCACGCTTCGCTCGTGGCGGCCTTCGCGGCCCTCGCGATCGTGAGCGCAGCCTGCAGCAGCGGCAACGGCACGGCAGACGGTGGCGACACCGCGGCGCCGGCCCCCAGCGAAGCACCGCTGAACGAGAGCTTCGGCGCGGGCTGCTCGGCGGTTCCCGCCGACGGCGCCGGCAGCTTCGACGGCATGGCGACGGCGCCGGTGGCCACGGCCGCCAGCAACAACCCGGTGCTGTCGAGCCTCGTCACGCTGGTCAGTGAGGCCGACCTGGTCGACACGTTGAACAGCGCCGAGGACATCACCGTCTTCGCGCCGGCCAACGACGCGATCGCTGGCCTGCCGAAGAAGACCGCCGAGGCCGCTATGGCGGACCCGAGCGGACTGCTCACCGAGGTGCTGACCTACCACGTGGTGCCCGGACGTCTGGCGCCCGAGGATCTGGCCGGCACGCACGAGACCCTGCAGGGCACGACCCTCGAGGTCTCGGGCAGCGGCGAGAGCTTCAAGGTGAACGGTGACGCCAGCGTGATCTGCGGCAACGTGGAGACCGCCAACGCCACGGTCTACATCATCGATGGGGTGCTGCTCCCGAGCTGACCCCTCGACGCACGACCGGCTCTGCGTCCCCGACGCCGGAGCCACCCCGACGGCCGGAGGCTCCCCTCGCCTCCGGCCGTCACCCATTTCCTGAGGCCGTTCGTCTCGAGATGTGAGTCGAACGGTACACTGGCGGCATGTCAAGAGCGCCACTTTCCGACGACCGTTCGGAAGTCGGCGTGCGTGAGCTGCGTGACCATCTCAGTGCCTGGCTGGAAGCCGTGGCCTCTGGCCGAGAGGTAACCGTCACCGATCGAGGGAAGCCGGTCGCGCGGATCGTGCCTGTGACCGGTCGGAGCAAGCTGGATCAGCTGATCGCGGAGGGACTCGTGATCCCAGCATCGCGACCGGCAGAGCCTGCGAACGCACGACCGCCCATCCCGGTGAAAGGCTCGGTCAGCGACCTGGTGATCGAGCAGCGCAAGCGTTGATCGCCTACGTCGACACATCGGCTTTGGTGAAGCTGTTCCTCGCCGAGAGCGGAAGTCAGATCGTGTCGCACGTATGGGAGGGCGCCGATGGCTTGGTGACGTCGGCTGCGACCTATCCAGAGGCGCGAGCCGCCTTGGCCGCAGCGGCACGCGAAGGGCGCATCACGCGCCGGATCCTGCCCCGGTCCGTCGTCGAGCTCGACCGCCGGTTCTCATCGATCGACGTCATCGAGCTCCGTCGACCGCTCGCTTCGGTCGCAGGCTCCCTCGCCGAGCGATACGCGCTGCGCGGCTACGACGCCGTGCACCTGGCGTCGGCGCTCGCCGTCGACGGCGGCCGAACCATCATGCTGACCTGGGATCGAGAGCTGGCGCGGGCGGCCGGGGCCGCGGGCCTCGACGTGGTCCCGCCTTGGTGACTCGCCCGTAGTCCGGCGGGGTCAGGGCTCCGAGAACTCTGCTCGCACGCCGAGCAGTCGTACCGGGCGGTCGAGCTCGAACCGGGTGAGCGCCGTGAGCGCGGCTTCCGTGATGCGGTCGAGATCGGTGGTGGGCTCCGCGAGCTTCGCGCCGTGAGTCGACGTGAAGAACGACGAGGTTCGGAGCTTCACGGTCACCCTCATCACCGCTCGGCCTTCGGGAAGGTCGCCGGCCAGCTCGCGTGCGATGCGCTCGGTCTCGCGCCTGATCTCGCCGGGGTCGGTCAGATCCCGCTGGAACGTCCGCTCGTGGCTCTGGCCCCGGCGCACGTACGGCTCGGCGGTGACCTCGCCGCCGTCCTCACCGGTCCCGAGGCTCCGGATCCACGGACCCGTGTTGGGCCCGAACCGCGCGGCGAGCACGTCGTCGTCGGCGTTCGCGAGCGCGTCGACCGTGCGGATGTTCATCGCCTCGAGCTTGGCCGCGGTCTTCTTCCCGATGCCCCACAGGGCGACGACCGGCCGCGGCCCCATGAACGCCGGCCATTCCTCTCGCGTGAGCCGGAACACGCCGCGCGGCTTCGCGAACGCGCTCGCGAGCTTCGCCCGATGCTTCGAGTCACCGACGCCGATCGAGCACCACAGGTCGGTGCGCTCGAGCACCGCGCGCTGCACGTCGAGCGCGAGCGCCTCGGGGTCGTCGGTCTCGACAGCCATGAACGCCTCGTCCCACCCGAGCACCTGCACGACCGCCGGGAACTCACGGAGCGTCGCCATCACCCGCTCGCTCGCCTCGAGGTAGTGGTCACCGTCGACGGCCAGGAACACGCCGTCGGGGCATCGCTTCAAGGCCGTGCGCAGCGGCATGCCCGACCGGACGCCGAACTCCCGAGCCTCGTACGACGCCGTGGAGACGACCCCGCGCTTCGTCGGGTCGCCGTCACCACCGACGATCACGGGCTTCCCACGCAGCTCAGGGTGCCGCAGCACCTCGACCGCGGCGATGAACTCGTCCATGTCGACGTGGAAGATCCAGCGCGTCACTGAGCCAGTGTGACCCAGTGTCCGCACGACTACCGGCCTCGGGCTCCGTACCCCGAGGCCGGTAGCCAAGAACGGTCCCTTTCGGGCATGCGCCCGCGGGCCACGGAAGCCGATAGACCGCATTAGCGACACCCATCTGGCCGACAGCGCGTCGGCTCGCCGCAGGAGGTTCGGGCCTTTGCAGCACTACCGCATCCGCATCATCGCTCGCATCGCGTCGGTCGCCATGATGCTCGGGATCGTCACAGTCTTCACGGTGACGCCGGCGCATGCGGCGCGGGTGAAGACGATCACCATCGAGGACGTCTCGGTCGTGGAGGGCGACGGCGGGTCCAAGTCCTTGGTCTTCACCGTGTCCTGGAAGGGGTCGAAGGGAGGAGCGGCTCCGTCCGCGACCTACTCGACCGCCGACGTCAGCGCAACGGCCGGCTCGGACTACACGTCGAAGACCGGCACCGTGAACCTCACGAACGGTGGCTGTCGATGCGGCACGATCTCGGTCTCGGTGTCGGGGGACAACCTCTTCGAGGGCACCGAGACCTTCGTTGTGAACCTCTCGAACGCGGTGAACGGCACGCTCGGCGACGCTCAGGGAGTCGGCACGATCTACGACAACGAAGGTCCGCCTGCTCTGATCGTGACGGACGCGAGCGCCGCGGAAGGCGACAGCTCGATGGGATTCCTCGTGCTCCTCACGAGCGGCAGCGCCTCCGCCGTGACCGTGGATTACGCGACGATATCCGGCTCGGCGCTCGGTGGCAACGACTACACGGCGACCTCGGGCTCCCTTACCTTCACGTCCGGCCAGACGTCCAAGTCGATCTCCGTTCCGGTCGTGCAGGACGCGCTCAGCGAGGACACAGAGACCTTCACGCTCGATCTCTCGAACGCGTCGGGGGCGCCGGTCACCGCCCCCCAAGGAGCGGGCTCGATCACCGACGACGACCCGGACCCGGCCTTCGCGGTCGACGACGTATCGATCACCGAGGGCGCAGCCGGCACCGCGTCGGCCACGTTCACGGTGACGCTCTCGACCGCTGCCGGTCGTGAGACCGCGGTCGACGTCGCCACGAGCGATGGAACCGCCACGGCAGGTACCGACTACACGTCCACGTCGGGTTCGTTGACCTTCGCTCCGGGTGAGACGTCGCAGAACTTCGCGGTCGCGGTCGCGGGAGATCTGTTCTTCGAGGGCGACGAGGCATTCGCCGTGACGCTTTCGTCACCGGTGAACGCTGACCTCGGTGATGCGACCGGCCTGGGCACCATCACCGACGACGACCTCACGCCCGCCCTCGCCGTCGACGACGTCTCGGTCGTGGAGGGAACGGGCGGCACGACCACCGCCACGTTCACTGTGAGCCTGTCCAACCCGAGCGCGTTCGTATCGTCGGTGGATTGGAGCACGACTGACGGTTCGGCGACGGGAGGCGTCGACTTCCTGTCGGGTTCGGGCGCCGTGTCGTTCGCGGTGGGCGAGACAGCCGGCACGTTCGCGGTGACGGTGCAAGCGGACAGCCTCGATGAGGCCGACGAGACTTTTGCAGTCCTGCTCGCCAACCCGTTGGGATCTTCGATAGTCGACGACACGGGCGTCGGCTCGATCGCCGACGACGACAAAACCGCGACGGGACTCACGGCCAAGGTCAAGAAGTCGACCCGTTCGATCAAGGCGTCCGGCGTGATCGAGTCCGCTGCATCAGGCATGAAGATCGGCGTCACGTTGCAGAAGAAGAAGGGCGCCAAGTACGTGAAGGTGGCGTCGACCTCGGTGAAGGTGGCGCGCCTGCGGGATCGAGATGGGGACGGACTGACCGACGGCTCGTACGTCGCATCGTTCAAGCGCCAGAGGCGCGGTGCCTATCGCGTGCTCGTCAAGTACGCGGGCAGCGCCGACTACCTCCCGTCTGGGAAGAAAGTCTCCCTCCGGATCTGACCGACATGAACGAGCCGCCGCGGCACACGCGCCGCGGCGGCTCGCCTTCGTCAGTCGCGCTCGACCATGCGGAACGGGTTGCCGTCGGGGTCGCGGAACGTGAACATCGGCGGCACACCTTCGCCCATGCGGATCAGCTCCGCATCGGCTTCGACCCCCTTTGCCACCATCGCCGAGTGGTCCGACTCGGCGTCGTCGGTCGCGAAGCTCACCTCGACGCCGGCGGACGCGCCCTGCGGGACCAGCGCGATCGTCGTTGCCGCACCCGGCGGCGCCACCTCGATCCAACGCTGGCCGTCGCCGAAGGAACCGTCCATCCGTTTCTCGAACCCGAGCGTGCCCATGTAGAATCCACGTCCGAGGTCGCGAGCGGCGGCTTCTCGGCCGCCTTGGGCTTCTCCGACGGGGTCAGCAGCGCGGTTCGGGCCGCTGTGTAGCTCTCGCCCGTCTTCTTCATGCGCGAACGGACGAGGAGCTTGAAGGACTTTCTACGAGTCATCTCGTGCTCCCTCATGGCGGCGGCCCCGCGACTCACGCTCACGACGCCCCCACCGGATAGGGCAGCACTCGACCGGCGTCCCGACGGCTCGAAGCCCCCTTTGCCCCCGCTTCTGCCGGCGGCGTGAGCACCGGAACCGGGGGTTCGGCGCAGGACGGCGCCGGACCTCAACGGTAGTGCCGACCGCCGCTCGACGCAACCGACGTTTACGCGAGGGCGTCGAGGTGCATGATGAGAGCAGGGCGACGAGGGAGGAAGCCATGTGCTTGACCTGCGGATGCATGCAGGCCCACCTGGAGATGGGCCAGCACAACATCAGGTACGAGGACGTGAAGGCGGCAGCAGACGAGAACGGCAAGACGGTCGCCGAGACGCTCGAGATCATCGACCAGACCGTTGCGATCGATCGCGGCGAGCACGCCGAGGAGTACGCGCCGAGCTCCTAGGAGGGGACGACCGACGAGGACATCCCACGATGCCGCTGCCGGACGCGGTTCACCGTAGAGGCGACGACCACATCTCGATGTCACGAGCGACGGATCGCGCGATGGACTCCGGTACGCTTGCCTCGTACGCGAAGGTCGCCCACTTGGTGACGGAATCGAGGACTTGCTCGATGGCGTCGGAGACCCGAGGGACGGAGAAGCGATCACCAACCTCGGCGACGTCGGCTCGAGTGATCGCCGTCGTGCGCCCGTTGACAGCCATCAAGTGCTGGCGGGTCCAGCGGCTCGTCGAGGAGTAGGCGTGAGTCACATCGTACGCAGGTGACAAGCGCCAGCGATCGGCCTGAGGAAGCAGGAATGAGAAGTTCTTCGTATGGTCGTCGCAGTTCGCCGCGGCAACATTGAAGACCATCCTGCGGAAGATCTCGGTTCGATCATCGGTCGGAAGGTCGAGCTGCTCTCCCAACAGGAAGAGCTGCGCGTAGTCGTGAGCGCCGATCTGCCTGAAGTCAAGCTGGCCCAGAGCACACAAGGTCTGGACGTGCACTTTCGCTCCGTCAGCGGTGCGGTCGAAACGACGAGTCATGAAGTGCGCCCTTCCACCCTCCTCCAGCAGTCGGCATTCGCTCATCTCGATGCCGGCTTCCTTGGCCATGAGGTGGTAGCCATACTCAACACGACCATAGGAACCGGAGACACCCAGGTCGTCGTCAGGGCCGACTCCGTCCAGCTTCAACACCCATTGCTCGAAGCCAGGAGCCGCAGGCACCTGCCCCGAGCGCAGCTCGCCGGTGGAGGGGTCAAGAGAGACGACCGCCTTGGCTCTGGCGCCGCCGGCAGACGTGCCGACGGCGATCAGCTGCGAGACGGCGTCGGTGATCCCTTCCTCAGTAGTCGTTCCGCCTACGAGGGCGCTGCGTGCCGCTAGGACAAGTTCTGAGAGCTCGATGGCCGTCGCTCTTCGGGTGCGCGGCCCCCGGATCGGATGGAACTCCAGGGCCCCGATCCCACGCGTGCCGAGATACGCCAATCGATCCAGGGCGGTGATCTCGTTAGGGGCGACGCCCTCGTTCGCGAGGTACGCGGTCGTCAGGGCGTTGCCGAAGTCGTCCGGGAGCGAGTCGGCCACCATCGAAGGGAGGCGCTGGAACGTATCCGGCGGCAGGGTAGGGAATACGAAGGTGCGGATCACGGCATCCGTCGGCATGGTCGTGGGGGCCAGTTCGGTACCCGTCTGCGCCCAGGCGGGCTCATACTCGAACGCGTAGAAGCCCGATCGCTCGTCGAGGGCGATCGCGCCCACGCGTGAGCCCCAACAGCGGACCTCAACGACGTCAACCGGCTGGTAGGGCATCAGCGACGACGGTTCGAATGAGCCCCGGTTGCCCGCACGCGTTTCCGTGTCCGTGGGGACCGCTGCTTGGCTCGGAGCACCTGGAGGGGCGAGACGGTCACCGGCGGAGCCAAGGAATCGAGCCAGTCGGTGCGCCCCACGGCCCGCACGACGGCGACCAGCGTCTTGAGCGACGATCCCCTACCGCGCTCGAGGTTCGAAACAGCTCCCACCGAGACGTTCGCCAGCTCGGAAAGGCGCTTCTGATCGAGGTCGCTCGCGATCCGGGCGTTCCGGACCTGTTCACCGATGACCGTCTCCCACTCTTCAACCGTTCGATGGCCGTCTTTCACGTTTGATTCCTCCTTGATAGATGACTTGGCGGTTCTGTTACACATACCATAGTATAAGTTAGTCGGAGGGGAAGTATTCGCCATCTATCTATCAGAAAGATAGGTGTAAAGTATCTTCTCGGCCAGTAACGCAGATTCTTGAGTATTAGGCGCAGTTTACCGTGAGCGTCGGTCTCGCCGCCCAGCCCATTCAGACGTTCACGGCGATCGGTCGAATCGCCAACGAGGAGCCGTGCCAGGTCGAGATGGCGCCGGACTTCCACCCGTGGCGACGACGGGTCGACTTCCAGCCGAGCCGGCACGCCGCTGCCCGCCCACTGGTCGGATCGCGTCGAGCTGGCGTGAGGGTCACCTGGCTCTCGCGCCGTCGGGCGTGATGTGCCCGACCGCCACGGCGAGCCCCTCGATCCCGTAGGCGACGAGCTCGAGGGCTCCGCGCAGACCGTCGACCTCGGCGCGGTCGTCGACGAGCGAGGCGAGCCGATCGAGCTGCTGTCGCGCGTTGTCGACGTTGGCGAACGCGCCGCCGAGCGACAGCTCGACCGCGTCACGCGTGTCATGGAACCGGCGATCGTCGTGCATGTGCGCCTCCCGTTGGGGTCCGGGAGAGGGAGTTACACGAGTGTGATTCAAGGGTCTGACATAGCCGCTCACGCGGGTCTCCAAATGCCGTCCTCCGAGATGCGGCTGAACCTCGCGGCCACGCTCTCGATCGCCGAGGCGGCGCTTTCCATCTGCTCACGTACGCGCTCGAGCTCGGCCGGGTTCTCGACCATCTCGATCATCACGCTCACGTTGCCCAAGATCTCGTCGAGGTGGGCCGAGGCCCCGGCCAACGCGAACTCGACGTCGTCTCGCATCTGGTCGAAGTGGTCTGGCATGGTGACCTCCCAGCAGCTCGGGAGGAGGAGTTACATGATCGTAATTCCGAGGTCTGACATCCTGCCGACATGACCGATACGGCGGTGTCGGAGTTCCGACGACTGCTCCTGGCGTGGGGTCGGCGGAACAGACGCAGCTTCCCGTGGCGAGAGACCGATGACCCGTTCCGCGTGCTCATCGCCGAGGTGCTGCTACAGCGGTCCCGCGGGAAGACAGTCGCCGCAGTCTACGAACGCTTGTTCACCCGATGGCCCGATGCGGCCTCGTTAGCGAACGCGCGTGAGTCGACTATCGCCGCGGTGATCCGACCTCTCGGGCTGGTGAAGCGAGCGGCGACGCTGCGGGCGCTCGCAAGGGAGGTCGTCAGCCGTGGCGAGGTGCCATCAGGCTGCGACGCCCTGCTCTCGCTCCCAGGAGTCGGAACCTACGTGGCTGGCGCCACGTCGGTCGTGGCCTTCGGCAGGCGAGCGCCGGTGGTCGACGGCGTAACCGCCCGCGTGTACCGACGGTACTTCGGTCTCGACGGCGATCCACCGGCCTCGACCGATCCGGAGCTGTGGGCCGTGGTGGAGCAAGCTACCCCGCTTCGATCAGTGAAGGAGTGGAACTGGGCCGTGCTCGACCTAGCCTCAGCGGTGTGCCTGCCCAAGGTTCCCCGGTGCGAAGAGTGCCCGCTGACGGTGCATTGTGCCTGGTCACGGGCCTCGATCTGATCGTGTCTGAGGATGGTGCTAGCATCGCCGCTATAGATCACACGATCGTGATCCTTCCCTCGCCGGGCTTCCCCCTCGGAGAGATGTAGATGGTCAATAGGAACGGTGAACGGCCGAGCCGCACGGTCGCGAACAACAGGGTCGTGGAGCTCTTCGCGGGTGTCGGAGGATTCCGACTCGCTCTCGAGCGCTCCGGTTGGCGGACGGTCTGGGCCAATCAGTGGGAGCCCTCGACGAAGGCTCAGCACGCGGCTGACTGCTACAACTTCCACTGGCCCGACGGCACGATGGTCAACGAGGACATCAACACCGTCGTCGACAAGGTGCCGACCCACGATCTTCTGGTGGGCGGCTTCCCGTGCCAGGACTACTCGGTCGCCAAGACGCTGAATCAGGCCAAAGGCCTCCAGGGCATCAAGGGCGTGCTCTGGTGGTCGATCTACGACATCCTCGAGCGTCGCCGGCCGCGGCACGTGTTCCTTGAGAACGTCGACCGCCTGCTGAAGTCGCCCGCGAGCCACCGTGGTCGCGACTTCGCGATCATCTTGTCGTGTCTCGCGGGACTCGGATACATGGTCGAGTGGCGAGTGGTCAACGCCGCGGAGTACGGGTTCCCGCAGCGCCGCAAGCGGGTGTTCATCGTGGCGACGCGCATGCCCAAGCGCACGTCGATCGATCCGACGCAGATCATCTTCGACCAGGGTGTGCTCGCGCAGGCGCTTCCGGTCTGGGCCGTCGCCGATGTCGATCAGCGGCTCGATGTGCCCGACATGACGCTCGCCGAGCCCGACGAAATCACGACGCGCTGGCCGAGCCCACGGGTGACTCCGTTCCTCGACACAGGCGTCATGTGGCAAGGGAAGGTCTGGACGAGGAAGGTCAAGCCCAATTTCGACGGCAAGTTCCTGACGCTCGGCGACATGCTGGTCCCCGATGAGCAGGTGCCCGACGCCTTCTTCGTTCCCGACGTTCAACTTGAGCGATGGGAGTACCTCAAGGGCGCGAAGTCCCAGGACCGCATGTCCGGGAACGGTCATCAGTACAGGTACCAAGAGGGCGCGATCGCTTATCCCGACCCGACAGACAGACCCGCCCGGACGATCCTCACAGGCGAGGGGGGTGCGACCCCGTCAAGGATGAAGCACCTGATCGAGACGCGTGATGGTCGCCATCGCCGCCTTACCCCGATCGAGCTCGAGCGCCTTAACGGCTTCCCCGACGACTGGACCAAGACCGGCATGCCCGATGGCAAGCGCGCCTTCATGATGGGCAACGCCCTCGTGGTGGGACTTGTTGAGCAGATTGGTCGGATTGTAGCCGCCCAATAGGACTGGTGCAGGCCAATTTAGTCACGACCGTTCAAGTGCCTACGGGCCAATCGCGATTTTCCAGGGATGACACTCGACGCCTTGTTGGCGGCAGAGGTCCCACATCTCGCGGTACCTCCTGCCAATTGCGAACTCGAAGTCGTCCGGTTCGATGCCGATAATCCATATCGGCATCTGCACGCCAATTGCCAGGAACGGGCGGCTCTTGTCGGCGATTTCGAAGGTTGCTACGCCCGAATCGAAGAAGCGAGCAAGCTTGTCAGTGGCAACAACCAACACTCCGACGGCACCCGCTCCCGCCCGGTTGGCAATCTGAAACTTGAAGAAGTCCCGGTGCATGCTAGCCACGTTCCCGAACTCGACTTCGACGAACACTCCATTCCGAACGAAGTCGCCCTTCAGTCCGAGTGGGGTGCCGGGGCTCGCCATCGGGCCGGCTGCCACAGGTTCCGACGTCCATCCGTCAGCACGCAATGCCTTGCTGATCTCCGTGTTCATGGCGCCTTGATCTACTGGCATGATGAACGGTTTCGTCCCGCCGTTCGGCAGGGGTCGCATCTGCCTCTTCGGCTTCTTCGGACGCGAGTTCTCGTCGAAGCCATCGACTGGATAGACGGGCGGCTCAAGCAAGGACAGCGTGTTGACGAGCGAAGATGCTTCTGCGGGGAAATCGTGCTCGCAGATCGTCTTCCCATGCTGGTGATGAGCCGAGACTAGCCTCATGTAGGACGAATCCTATACACAGATTGAGGTCGGTGGCGTTCCGACTCCGAGACGTGAACGGTCGCGGCGGCTGTGGAGTCGAACGTCCGGCTTCTACGGCTTCACGTCGGTGAATCGCAGCTGTCCATCCTGCCATTGGTATGTGACAAGGCGGAGGCTTCGCCAGGTTTCGAGACGAGCAGGCCTGCGCCCTATCGTGTAGTTACGCTCATGGCCCCTTTTGTGCCGATCGCGTGTTTGCGTCGGAAATCGCGCGGCAACGAGGAAGGCGTGAATCATCCCGTAGTCGCTGTTTGCGTACACGTCCTTGACCCAATCCACGTACTTCATTACCTGGTCGACATCATCCGGGATTGCGTCACCCTTCTTGAGCTCCGCTACCAGGTATCGGGTTATTGTCCGGTACCCCGGGATATGTGCGTACCCGAAGAGGTCCATGCGGTCGGCCCACTTCAATGGTTTGAAGGGGGAAGCGAGAACCTGATGGGTGACATAGTCCCAGTCCCCGAAAGTCTCGACCGCTTGAGGCTCGCGCTTGGAAATCTGAGCGACCACTCCAGCCTCTAGCGCCATCTCGTGACTCAGGCGCTTCCCGCTCGCACATGCTCCAAGGACTGGAGCTACGTCGAGATCGTAGTCCGGGGTCAGTCGACTACTGATGGATGCATGCTGTGAGAGATGCGCATCTGGATACCTTGTCGACGACGGGATGCCGTGTCGGATGCTTGCCTCATTGGCCCGAAGCACAGCGTCCTGCAACGCCTCCGCCTCTTCATCGTCAACTCTCCCAAAGGTGATGCTGTCCATCGCTCTGAGCGATCGGAAGGATGTGAGGTCAGCGGGGAGAACATCATCGATGTCCACCCTGTCGACGCCGGGTGAAAACTGAGCACTTCTCGCCGGTTGAAAACTGAGC
>JBBEAY010000060.1:0-80957 GCA_040882605.1 Actinomycetota bacterium | reverse complement strand
AGCTGCTCAGTTTTCAACCGGCGAGAAGTGCTCAGTTTTCACCCGGCGTCGACAGACGAGCTTCCTCCACCGTCGAGGTTCAACGCCTCCACGGCGCCGAGCGACAGGAAGGCGCGCCCGAGCTCGATCAGGGTCATGCCCACCGAGTCGCGGGAGCGTCCGTCGACCACGACGAGCAGCACGGTGCCGTCGGCCATGACACCGACGCCGGTGCGTGGGTTGCGGTCGCAGAAGTACGAGGCGCAGCTGCGCGCCACGTTGACGCCCTCATCGACGATCTGCGGCATGCCACCGATCGAGTCCATGACGTGCGTCCATCCGAACGACGACGACAGCCTGACCTTGTCGCCGGGGTCCATGCCCCTGATGATCGTGGCCCCCGATCCCTTACGCCTCGAGGCGAGCACGACGGTTCGGCGCTTGGCCGCGAGCGCCGCCGGTTGGCACTTGCGCACGTCCACCGTGTAGCGGCGTGAGACACCGGTCCCCCGCTCGTCCCATCGCATCGCGCCGTAGGGCTTCAGCCGCGCGGAGCACGCGTTGCCGGGCGTCGGCTCGACGCGTCCGCCGTAGCGCGTGAAGCCCACGATCTCACCCAGGGCGGGCTTCCCGGAGTTCCACTCGGCGAGCTCGAACGAGGCCGAAGTGGTGATGTGCGCGCCGCGGAGCATCAGGCGGTCGGAGCCGATGAAACTCGCGCTCTCATCCTGTGCGATCGCGAAGTTGGCGCCGTTCTGGATGCCGCGACCCATGAGCGACCCATCCATCAAGAAGGGATGCAGCGGATGCCCCGAGTTCAACCCGAAATCACCGTTGATGGCGACGAGCGCCCCGTGCGAGCTGCCGATGTCGCTCGGACGCGAGTACTTGCCCATCGTTGTGCCGCCTGCTCCGAGGTCGATGGTCGCCGACTGTGTGGGATCTATCCGCACGACGTGCAGCACCCACGGTCCGTCGGGGTCCTTGATGCGCTCGTAGGTGACGCCGGGGGCGAGCGCTCGCGGCCCGACCGCAGCCTGCGCTATGCCGGCAGGGGTCACGGGCACCGCCACGAGCGCAGCCGTGATCACAGCGGCGGCCCACGCAGCAACGACGGCGGTCGATCGTGTCCCTCGCATGGGCTAGTCATCGGCACGTGGGTACCGCCTCTTGAGCGCTCTTGAGCGCTCTTGAGCGATCCGATACTCACTGCGGCGGAACGATTCCAGAAGCCTGCTTGACCGTGCGGACACCCGCACCTACCGTCGAGGCTTCGGGAGATAGCCTCCCCCGATCGGAGGACGGGCGGATGAGCTACATCGGTCTCGGACGGCGCTTCGTCGCGTGGCTTATCGACGCGCTGATCACAGGGCTCGCGTGGGTGGCCTTCGCCGAGACCGAGTCGGGCGACGGCACCTACTCGATCGCATGGAGAGGCGCTGACTTCGTGCTGCCGATGCTCATCACGTTGGCATACTTCGTGCTGCTCGAAGGAACGCTGGGGGCGACGATCGGCAAGGTGGTGGTGGGAAGCCGCGTGCGGGCGCTCGACGGCACGCGCATCGGCATCGGCGCCGCCGCGGTGCGCAACCTCGCTCGGGTCGTCGACGCGTTCCCGTACGTGATCCCCTACCTGGTGGGCGCGATCGCCGTGAGCCGATCTGAGACGAAGCAACGGCTCGGCGACCGGTGGGCAAAGACGGTGGTGATCCTGGTGGGAACCGACGCGAACGCCGCCGGCGAGTCGGCGGGGTTGCCGGCTGCGGTGCCAGACCCGTTCGGACTCCCCTCGCCCCCTCCCGGCGCAGCTCCGGTTCAGACGCCGGCAAGAAGCGAGCTGCCACCCCCGCCACCCACTTGATCTGATCTCGTGAAGCCGCTACCAGCGCGGGTCGCGTGAGTCGAGCGCCGCCCGGCCGGTGCAATCGGTGCCGGAGCCGTACAGGGGATCGTCGCGTCCCATGACGAGCTTCAGGTAGAAGCAGCCGTTCGGGGTCACGCTCACGGCCGCCGCCCACGTGGTGACATCGGCGTAGACGCTCACCTCGCCGAGCCCGGCCGACGCCTCGTCGGGTCCGACGACCGACAGCGCCCCATCGTCGAGGCCGGCCTCATCGAGCATCGCCGCGCCGGCTTCCTCGAAGCTTCCGGTGACCGTCGCCGCGGACCTGGCCGCCTGCTCGGCGACACGCAGGTCGTGTTGCGCGCGCCCGATCGTGTCCGCGATAGGGCGATTGGCGAAGATCTCGACGACGAGGATGGCGCTCGCGGCCACGATCGTGGCGAGCACGATCCAGAACCCACGGCCGGCCCGTCGCGGCTCAGAAACCGCTTCGGGGCCGAACTCGTGGCCCGGCCCTGGGCCCGGCTCGGGGCCGAGCTCACGGTCGTAGGCCTCGAGGATCTCGTCGTCGTCGCGCATCGTCGGTCTGCAAGCCTAGCCGCCAAGCGTGGCGGCGAGGTGCTCCAAGCTCTCCAGGTTGTGTCCCGACAGGAAGACGTCGACGCTCGGCAGCGCCGCCGCCATGCCTCGGGCGAGCGGCTCGTACCTCGGCGAGCCTTTCAGAGGGTTCACCCAGATCACCCTGTGCGCGAGCCGGCGCAGGCGAGCCATCTGCGCGCGCAGTAGCTCGGGGTCGCCACGTTCGAGCCCGTCGGAGCAGAGGACGACGACTGCGCCCCGCAGCGCGGCCCGCTGGCCCCACCCGTCGAGCAGCGCCTTCAGCGACTCGCCTATGCGGGTGCCGCCTTCCCAGTCTTCGACCTGACGTCCGATCTCGTGCAGCGCTCGGTCGGGGTCCCTGGTGCGCAGCGTGCGTGTGACTCGCGTGAGCCTGGTGCCGAACACGAACGTCTCCACACGGCGACCCGCGGCCATCGCGGCGTACGCGAACTGCATCAGCGCGCGCGAGTACGGCGCCATCGATCCGCTGATGTCGAGGATGAGCACGAGCGGGCGGCGGCGCACGGTACGAGCGCGCCAGGCTCGATCGAACGGCTCCCCTTGGGTTCGCAAGGACCGTCTCAGGGTTCGCCGCAGATCGAACCGTTCGCCCTTGGAAGCCGGCCGGGTCCGCCGTGTGCGTTCGACCGGCACGCGCAACCGCAGCGATCGAATCAACGATGCGACGCGCGCACGTTCCTCATCGGTGAGCTCACCGAACGACTTCGACCTCAGCACCTCGGCACCGCTCGCCACGATGCGGATCGACGACTCCTCGTCGGGGTCGACCTCGTCGTCGTCATCGGCGCCGCGCCACTGGGCCGCCGTCTGACCGACCCGCACCTCGAGATCGTCGGGCTGCTCACCCCAGGCCGCGTCGTCGTCACCTTCGGGCTGGGCGGTAGGCAGGTTCAGCTCGACCCGTAGATCGTCGGTGGAGCGCAGCGACCGGTACCAGTCGCCGAAAGCCTCCTCGTACACTTCGAGGTCGTCGCGGCGCGCGATCATGCTCGTTCGTCCCGCCCAGTAGAGCGAGTCGCGATCGTTGAGGCCGAGCGCCGAGACCGCTCGCACGAACGTCAGGATGCGCCCGGTGCCCACTGGCAGTCCGCGCGAACGCAGGTCGCGCCCGAACGCGACCAAAGGAGGAAGAGGCCCGCCGACCGGACGCGCCCGGTCGGTTGCCCAGGCCTGCAGGCCGCGCGCGCGCTCAACCATCCCCGCCGACGACCTCGGCGAGTTGTGCCGCGACGAGCTCCTGATCTTCGTGGTCCTTCACGACGGCGCCGAGCGTGTCGGCCGCGAGCGGTTCGGTGAGTCCGTCGGCGCCGAGGAACGCGAGCGCCTTCGCCCAATCGATCGTCTCGGCGACCCCCGGCAGCTTGGCGAGGTCGAGCTCGCGCAGGCGCGCGACCGCCTCGGCCACGTCGCGCGCGAGCGACTCGCTCACATGGGGGGCGCGGGCTCGCACGATCGCCACCTCGCGGTCGAGCTGCGGATGGTCGATCCAGTGGTAGAGGCAACGTCGCTTGAGCGCGTCGTGCAGCTCGCGGGTGCGGTTCGACGTGACGATCACGGCCGGCGGAGTCTCGGCGGCGACGCGCCCGACCTCTGGCACGGTCACGGCGAACTCGCTCAAGATCTCGAGCAGGAACGCCTCGAACTCGTCGTCGGCGCGGTCGAGCTCGTCGACCAGCAGCACCGCCCGGTCGCCAGCTCGGATCGCCGCCAGGAGCGGCCGCTCCACTAAGAAGTCCTCGCTGAAAAGATCCTCGACATGTGTTGCGGCGTCGGCGGCGTCCATCGCGCGCACCGCGATCAGCTGGCGAGAGTAGTTCCACTCGTAGAGCGCCTGCGACGCGTCGATGCCCTCGTAGCACTGCAGCCGGATGAGGTCGCGCGCAAGCAGCGTGGAGAGCGTCTTCGCGACCTCGGTCTTGCCGACACCCGCCTCGCCCTCGAGCAGCAAGGGCTTGCCGAGCGAGAGCGACAGGTAGATGGCGGTCGCGAGTCCACGGTCTGCGAGGTACGAGTGCTCACCGAGCGCGGTCTGCAACTCTTCCACCGAGTCGAACGGGAAACCGGGCATGGCGTTCAGGGTAGCTCCGACCAGCCACTACGGCGACAGCAGAGAAGGTCGACTCGCATGGTACCTCCCTCTCGGACTGCGTGGCCGATCTAGTTCGACCCTAGACTCTACTTATACCATTATGGTATAACTCAAAGTGATGGTACAAGATCTAGACACCGCACTCCGCCGGATGGAGACCACGCTTCCCTCCGGATGGAAAGCCCGCCTAGAGCCGCGGGGAGAGTTCAGGAGCGGTGAGGCTGATGCCTTGCTGCACCTGACAGACCCTACCGGCACTGAGTCGGCGTTGACCGTCAGCGTGCTCCCGCGGGTAGTCCCGCAGGAGCTGGTGAAGAAGCTCAACGAGACAACCGAACCGCCCTTGCTGGTCGCGGCGCCGATGATCGGGGATCGTGCTAGAGCCCTGCTGCGAGATCATGGGATCAGCTGGCTCGAAACCCGCGGAGAGGACTATCGGATCGGCGCCGGCTCATTCTTCGCCGAGCGCGTCTCAGGTACCCGTCGCCGGGAAGCAAACCCCACCGACCGGAGAAGCGTCGCCGACATTTTCTCGGGTGCAGCGCTGCGCGTCATCCGCTGGCTGCTCATCGACCCCTCCCAGTCATGGAAGGTCGTAGACATGGCAGATGCTGCCGACGTGACCGCCGGATTCGTCAGTCGAGTCTTCGCTACCCTCGAACGGCAGGCCTACATCGAGCGAGCGCGGGCGGCAACGCGCGTTACCGCGCCTCTAGAACTTCTCGACTCGTGGGCTGCAGCAGCCAGGCCTCCCGAGGAGCGATTCGAGCGCATGAGCGTTTACCCGGGCGTGCTGTCCGCACTCGGTGCCCCTGGGAGCGACGAGGAAGCCGTTGGGGATGCGGACTATGCGATGACCTCCGAGGTCGCTGCCGAGCAGTTGGCTCCCTATGCCCGATGGAACACCATCGAGATGTACGTGCAGAACATCCCCGAGTGGGACCGGCGGCTGCAGCTCGAACCGGTGCCTCGCGGAGGTAACGTCGTCCTGATACGGAGTTCCGACCCTGGCGTGTTCGACGGCACGTTTGTCAAGCAAGGCATGACTCTGGTGTGCCGGCCGCAGCTCTACGTGGACCTCAAACGTGGCCGTGGACCTGCTCCAGAAGCGGCCGACTTCCTTCAACGTCAGGGGCTCCTGTGGCCAGCCTGACACCCCTCGATAACCCGGCAGGCGTAGAAGCGGCGCGTCGTGTTCATGTCGAGCTTTGGACGGTGCTCAGCGCCTTCCGTGATGCGTTGACCGTCGTGGGTGGAACCGTACCGCCGTTCATAGTCGAATCACCTCATAACGATCCGTACCTCGGGACCCTCGATGTCGACGTGGTCGTTGACCCGCTCGAGGTTCCGGATGCCGTCTATCGCACGATCGCGGAGCAGCTGCGGGGAGGCGGATACCGACAGGACGAGCAACATCCATTTCGGTGGTTCCGTGATGTCGAGATCGATCGGCGAACCGTCACCGTGGAGGTTGACTTCCTAGCGCCGGTGACGGAGCGGGTCGGACGATCCCACCGTCACGAGCCCGTCGGCGGTGAACCGCTCGGTCGACGAACGCCAGGCACGGAGCTACTACGCGACTCCTTCGTCGAGCGAGAGATCGCCGGCATGATGCCCGATGGCCGAAACAACACGGTCATCGTTCGCTTCGCCACCGGCGCGGTCTTGATCGTGCTGAAAGTCCTCGCCATGGGTGATCGCGACAAGGGCAGCGATGCCTACACGATCGGATACGTGCTTCAACACTCGGCCGGTGGCCCGGGTGTCGTCGCAGCAGATGTCGTCGCGCTGGGTCAAGGAGAACCGATCCACGCGGCGCTGGACGTGCTTCGCCAGAAGTTCTCCACCATCGATTCCTACGGACCACAGACCGTTGCCCTCTACCGCGGCCATGACCTCGGCACCCCGGAAGCCGACCGTGCACAAGCGCTCGCCTTCGCGCTGGTGAGCTCCTTCCTCGGGGCCGTGAAGGCTGCCTCGGGAACCTAACGCCCTACGCCGTCGGCCGGACCGGAACTGGTGGTCGGAACGGGAACGCGGATGCCCCGTTCGGACAATCGCCTCTGGATGCGCTCGCGCAGCAGGCGCTCCACGTCGAGCCGCTTGGAAGGGCGCGTCTCGGCGGTGATGCGGATCTCCTGAGCGATGTCGGCCATGCGCTCGATACCGAGCACGCTCGGACCGTCGCGCACCCAGTCTTGCAACGAGCGGTCTCGCCGCAACTCGTCGAAGAGATCGTCGAGCACGTCGCGCACCTCGTTCACGTCCTGGTCATAGCCCACCCGCACGTCGACGATCGCACGCGCCCATCCCTTGGACTTGTTGCTGACGACCTGGATGTTGCCGTTCGGCACGATGTGCAGCGTGCCGTCGAAAGCCCGCAGCGAGGTCACCCGCAGCGTCAAGGCCTCGATACGCCCTGAGACAGGGTTGGCGGTGGTCTGCATCTCGATGACGTCACCGACGCCGTATTGGTTCTCGAGCAGGATCAGGAAACCTGAGAGCGTGTCGCGTACGACGCTCTGGGCGCCGAACCCGAGGGCGACGCCGGCCACGCCGGCGCTCGCGAGCAGCGGGGCGAGGTTCACGGTGAGCTCGTCGAGGATCAGCAAGACGGCAAGCATCCAGATCACCACGATCGTCGTTGCCGAAAGCGCATGGGTGAGGGTGGTCGCGCGTTGCAGGTTCAGGACCTGCGTGACGCTGGGCGACCCCTCGAGCTTGCGCTGGAACCGCCTCACGAGGAGACGCGCGAGCAAGGTGACCACGATGGCGACGATGACGATCGCGGCGATCGCGGCGATCGTGCCGCGGTGGGCGGACATCCACTCCACGAACGACACGCTCCGAGCGCCAAGCAACTCTTCCATGGCACCCATTCAATGGGGGCGGACGCCAAGCGTCAAAAACTACGTGTACATGTTCTCGATCTCGGCGAAGAAGGCCTTGGACAGGAGCAGGAAGTCCCCCTCGTTCAACTTGATCGTGTCCCCGACCTGATACTTCAGGAGTGATCTGGCTGGATCCAACCTGATCGTCTTGTCGGCAGTCATGATGCCATCGTTGTTCAGCATGGAGTTGCAGAGCACCCGCACCTCGTTGAGAGGGTTGCCATCCTTCTTCTCCAAAGCCCTGGTCCTAGGAACTGCGGAGCTGGAACCGGTCGTCCTGCCGAGCTCCGCCAGCCGCCGCTCGAGCAAACGCCGCTCGGCATCATCGTGGACCAGCGCCAGCGCACGGCGGTTGGCGTCGCGAGCCTCTTCCGTTCGACCGAGGCGGCGCAGCAGCTCGCCCCGCGTCGAGTGAAGGTAGCGGTAATCCTCGAGGGCGAGGCGGTCGATGATGTCGAGCCCGCCTCGGGACCCTGCGCCTCGGCGACCGTGACGACCCTGCTCAGCTCGACGACCGGCGACTCGGTGAGGCCAGAGAGCTCGCCATAGAGAGCGGCGATCTGAGACCCAATCTCGCGGCTCGTCGGCATGCAGGGAAGCGATCGCCGCCTGCACGACGTACGGACCGCGTCCGTGCAAAGCCAGTGCCCGGTCGAGCACCGTTCGCCCGTCGGCGATCTGCGCTGTGTCCCAGAGCGAGCGGTCCTGGTTATCGAGCAACACCAAGTCGCCACTGCGGAACCGCGCCTCGCGGCGAGCGTCCAGCAGCAGCATCGCCAGCAGGCCGTGCACCTCCGGTTCGTCTGGCATCAGCTCGGCGAGCGCCCGGCCGGGCAGGAGCGCCTCGACCGCCAGCTCTCCGCGGGTGGGTGGGACCGAATAGCCCTCGTTGAAGATCAGGTAGACGACCGCCAGCACGGCGACGAGCCGATCGGGCAGCATGTGATCGGGAGGCACCCGGAATGGGATCCCGGCGGCCTTGATCTTGCGCTTGGCCCGCACCAGTTGCTGGGCCGGGGGCGTCGCCTTGATGGATCAACAGCATGTACCTCATCGCTTCCTCCTTCTCGGATGCTCACCCGTAAGGACGAACGGGAAGCGACGGAATCGACAGCTCCGCGACCCCTACGCCAAGGCCTCCTCGAGGGCCCGGCGCACGAGCACCTTGGAGACTTCCTTGCGGTACTCGGCGCTGCCGAACGCGTCGGACGGCGGGGTGGTGCCCTCATCGGCACGGGCCGACGCCGTGGCCGGATCGGCTCCACCGGCGAGCGCCTCCTCGACGCCCGAGGCCCGCAGCGGCGTCTCTCCCATATTCGTAAGGGCGATCGCGGCGGAACCGTTCTGCTGCACCGCCGCGACGCCCACCATCGCCCAGTCGATCGCACGTCGGTTGAACTTCAGGTAGCTCCAGCCGCCACTCGTCCTGGGCACGCGGATCTCGGTCAGTACCTCGTTCGGTTCGAGGTCGGCCTGGAACAGCCCTTTGAAGAAGTCGGTCGCCGCCACGGTTCGTGTTGTACCGCCGGCGCCCCTGATCACGAGCTCTGCCCCGAGCGCGAGCATCACCGTGCCCATGTCGCCCGCCGGATCGGCGTGCGCGATCGCGCCGCCGATCGTGCCAACGTGGCGCACCTGCGGGTCGCCGATCTGTCCGGCAGTGTTGGCGACGATCGGCACAGCCTGCTGCAACAGCTCGCTGTTGGCGACGTCATGGTGCCGAGTGAGCGCCCCGATCGCGATCAGGTCGCCGTCCTCACGGATGTACGACAGGTCGCCGATGCGCGTGATGTCGACCAGCAGCGACGGTTGCGCGAGTCTGGTCTTCATCAGCGGAAGCAGCGAGTGCCCGCCCGCCAGGACCTTCGCGTCGTCGGCGCCACCGAGCAGCTCGATGGCGTGGTCAACCGACTCGGCCCGCGCGTACTCGAAGGAAGCCGGAATCATGCCGCACCTCCTTGATCTTCCGAGGCCCTTGCATCCTGGATAGCTCGCCAGACCCGCTCGGGCGAGGCGGGCTTGCCGACGTTCGTCACCCCGAGGTGCGAGATCGCGTCCACGACCGCGTTCACCACGGCCGGCGGCGCGGCGATCGTGCCGGCTTCCCCGATGCCCTTGACGCCGAGCGGATTCGTGGTCGACGGCGTCTGCTGGGAGTTGTCGGTCACCATCGTCGGGATCTCTACGGCCGTGGGGACGAGGTACTGCGTCATCGACGAGGTGATCAGGTTGCCGCCGTCGTCGTAGATGGCCTCCTCGTACAGCGCCTCAGCCACGCCCTGCGCGACGCCCCCGTGCACCTGACCTTCGACGATCATCGGGTTGATCACGGTGCCGCAGTCGTCGACCGCTACATACTTCACGATGTCGGTCGCGCCGGTCTCGGTGTCGACCTCGACCACGCAGATGTGCGCGCCGGCCGGCCAGGTGAAGTTCGGCGGGTCATAGACCGCAGTGGCGTTCAGATGCGGCTCGGTGCCCGCGGGCAGGTCGTGCGCATGCCAAGCGCTCACCGCTAGGTCGGGGATCGTGCGCGCCTTGTCGGGCGCCCCCTGCACCCGGTACGAGCCGTCGGCCCACTCGAGGTCGTCCTCGCTGACCTCGAGCTCGTGCGCGGCGATCGTGCGGGCCTTCTCCTTGATCTTCTCCATCGCGAAGTGCAGCGCGACGCCGCCGACCGAGACCGAGCGCGAGCCATATGTGTCCATGCCCAAAGGCGTGATCATCGTGTCGCCGTGGAGCACCTCGACCGCGTCGACATCGACGCCGAGCCCGTCGGCCACGATCTGGGACCAGCTCGTCTCGTGGCCCTGACCGTGCGGCGAGGTGCCGGTCTTCACGATCACCTCGCCGCTCGGCAAGCACTCGATCGTGGCGCCGTCCCAGCCTCCGGCCGCGTAGCGCAGCGCCCCGAGGATGTTCGACGGTGCGAGCCCGCACATCTCGATATAGGTGCTGAGCCCGATGCCCAGCTGCTTCGCGTCACCGCGGTCGCGGCGGGCCTGCTGCTCCTTGCGCAGCTGGTCGTAGTCGACGAGCTCGAGCGCCTTGTCGAGCAACGGTTCGTAGTTCCCGCTGTCGACCTGCAGCCCCATGATCGAGGTCGTGGCCTCGTCGAACGGCTCGTGGAAGTTCATGCGCCGCACCTCGGCAGGGTCCTTACCGATACGGCGTGCGTAGGCGTCGACGAGTCGCTCGAGCACATACGTGGCCTCGGGACGGCCCGCGCCCCGGTAGGCGTCGGTGGGCGTCGCGTTCGTGACGATGCCCCTGAACTCGTACCAGTACGCCTCGGGCTTGTATGGCCCCATGTACACCCAAGCGCCGAGCTCGGGGATACCCGGCGTGAGCAGCTGGAAGTACGCGCCCATGTCGGCGAGCTCGACGAACTTCAAACCCAGGATCTTCCCATTCTCGTCGCCGCCGAGCGTGCAGTCGTGGGTCACGCCGCGGCCGTGGGTCGTGGCGACGTAGTTCTCCTGGCGACCCTCGATCCATTTCACGGGACGGCCCGAACGCTTCGCGAGGGCGAGGGCGAGGGCTTCTTCGGCGTAGACGTTCAGCTTCGAGCCGAAGCCGCCGCCCACGTCGGGGGCGATCACGCGGAACTTCGATTCGGTGATGCCGACGACACCGCAGAGCGTCACCTTCGCGATGTGCGGGATCTGCGTCGCTGAGACGAGCGTCCACTCGTCCATCGCGGCGATGCCGTACGCGAGGCAGCCGCGGGGCTCGATCGCGTTCGGGATCAAACGTGGCTGATCGTAGGTCTCCTCGACGATCACCGGCGCGGAGTCGAAGACGCTCTGATCGCCGCCGCCGCCGTGGGACCAGTGCACGACGACGTTCGTGCCGAGGTCGTCGTGGATCACGGTCTCGTCCTTGGCAGCCTCGCGCAGGTCGGTGACCGCGGGCAGCTCGGTGGCGCTCACCGTGACCGCCTCGGCGGCGTCCTCGGCCTGTTCGCGCGTCTCGGCGAGCACGACCGCGACACCGTCGCCTGCGAAGCGGATCCGGTCGGTCGCGAGCGGATAGTGCACGGGCACCTTGATGTCCTCGGTGATCGGCCAGACGAAGGGCAGTGCGCCGAGACCGAGATCGGCGCCGGTGTACACGCCGATCACGCCGGGCATCGCCGCGGCGGCCGAGGTGTCGATCGAGTCGATCGTGGCGTGCACGTAGGGGGGACGCACGACGGACATCCAGGCCATGCCCGGCATGGTGAAGTTGTCGATGTAACGGGCTTGTCCCGTCAGCAGGTCGCCGTCTTCCTTTCGGAGGACCGCGCGGCCGACGAAGTTCTCTGTTGCGACCATGTTCGGCTCCCCCCCTCAGACCTTCGCGCCGCTCATGGAGCCGGCGGCGTCAAGGATCGACTTCACGATGTTCTGGTAACCCGTGCACCGGCAGAGGTTGCCCTCGATCGACTCGCGGACCTCTTCCTCGGTCGGCGCCGGGTTCTCCTTCAGGTAGCTCGCGGCCGCCATCACCATGCCCGGAGTGCAGTAGCCGCACTGCAGGCCGTGGTTGCGATGGAAGGCGTCCTGGATCGGGTGCAGGATGTCGCCGTCGGCCATGGCCTCGATCGTGGTGACCTCGCGGCCGTCGGCCTGCGCGGTGAGCATCGTGCAGCTCTTCACCGACTCACCGTCGACGAGCACGGTGCAGGAGCCGCACGTCGAGGTGTCGCAGCCCACGTTGGTCCCGGTGAGCCCGAGGTGTTCCCTCAGGAAGTACACGAGCAGCGTGCGTGGCTCGACGTCGGCCGCGCGCGACTGACCGTTCACGGTCACATTCACGGACACGTTCGTCACGGATGGATCCCCTTTCCCGCGGCGGTACATGTTGTGGGAGGAATTCGGTAGGGCCGCAGTCTAGACCTGGTGTGGAAAACGCGCGACCCGGTGTCGGTGTCAGTGGGTCGACGGGTAAGCGATCAACAGGGCGCCAGCGACCATCGCCAAAGGCCCAACTGAGGAGACCGTCTGCGCGCGCATCCGGTTCCCAGAGCATCGCGTTCGATCCTCAGCGATCAGTCACCAGCTCGGAGCGCTGACTTGGAGTGCTGCGGCGCCCGTGCATACCTGGCCGACGCCGTAGGTGATGCCCTCGCCGGGTGCGAACCGCAGCAGGTAGCACACGCCCGAGGGGCCCATCACGGCTGCTCCCCACGTGTCGCGCGTCGCAGCCACGCTCACCACGCCGGGCGCCTGCGATGAGCCGTCGACGAAGATCATGGCCGACCCGATCGCGCCCAGCTGTCCAGGGCCCGCGTCGAGGAAGGTGGCAGAGCCCGCGGCCGCTCGCCTCGCAGCGATGAGTGCGGTCCGGGCGTCGGCTCGAACGGTGGAATCGATCGCGAGCCGACCCGAAAGGGGGGTCGTCTCGTCGAGTTCATCGTGGGCGCCCGAGATCGTGCTGACCATCGCGGTGGAGTCTTCCGGCTGCGCAGCGAGCTCCATGCTGCGGCGTTCGCTACCGACGACCCACGTCGAGAACGAGACAAGACCGAGCACCACGACGAGCACGGCCACGGCGAGCGCGATCGTCCGCGGGTTAAGACGGCGTCGAAGCGGCACCGGGGCCGCGCGGAAGTTGAAGGTCTGATCCATCCCCGTGTTCCTATCGGCGCGCGCCGGCCCGGGGTGAAGGAGCCACGGGGGAAACACCGCCAGCGGTCGCCGCTTACCGCTGGCTGTGCGACCATCGATATGTGAGCGAGATCACCGACGTGCTCCAAGCGATCGAGTCGTTGTCCGCGAAGGGCGAGCGCATGGCGCTCGCCACGATCGTTGCGGTACGAGGCTCGACGTATCGTCGCCCCGGCGCCCGACTGCTCGTGCCCGAGGAAGGCGCGCCGATCGGCAATATCAGCGGCGGATGCCTCGAGGGTGACGTCGCCGACATGGCCCGGGTCGTGATGAGCGAGGGCACGGCGCGCCTCGCCGGCTGGGACCTCACCGCCGACGATGACGCGGTGTGGGGACTCGGCCTCGGCTGCAACGGCGCGATCGAGGTGTTCATCGAGCCCGCCGACCAGGCCGCCGAGGTGGCGCACGCCCTTCGCGCCGCGCTCGATGAGGAACGCCCGATCTGTGTGGTCACGGTGCTCGAGAGCGAAGACGAAGCCGTTGCGCCCGGCTCGCGCATCGTCGTACGCCCCGAAGGTGACCCAGAGGGTTCGCTCGGCCTGGCCGGCGTCGACGCCGAGGCGATCGCGGCCGCTCGCGAGCTGCTCGAGGCCGAGCGCTCCGAGGTGCGCACCTTCGCCCACGGCGTGCGCGCGTTCGTCGAGGTGCTCGAGCCGCCGCTGCGGCTGCTGGTGTGCGGGGCCGGGCACGACGCGATCCCACTCGTACGCGCGGCGCGGGGCGTCGGGTGGAGTCCGATCGTCGTCGACGACCGGCCCGGGTTCCTCACGGAGGAGCGCTTCCCCGAGGCGGCCGGATTCGTGCACGTCGAGGCGCCCGAGCACGTCTCGAAGACCGCCACGATCGACCGGCGCACGCACGTCGTCGTGATGACGCACAACTTCCTGCGCGACAAGGAATACCTACGGTCGCTGCTCGATTCAGAAGCTGGCTACATCGGCATGCTCGGTCCGTCGGCCCGCACCCATCGCCTGCTCATGGAGCTCGCCGACGAGGGCGTCGAGATCACCGACGCCGACCGCGAGCGCATCCACGGTCCGGCCGGGCTCGATCTCGGCGCCGAAGGTCCCGAGGAGATCGCCCAGGCGATCGTCGCCGAGATCGTTGCGGCCAAGCACGTCCGAGCGGGCGGCTTCCTCAAGGAACGCCCCGGTCCGATCCACGACCGCCCGACACCCGGAACCGAAGCTCGCTAGCCCTCGGAGGTCGGTAGGCGACTCCACATCCAGACGCTGACGAAGGTCCTGCACGCCACGAAGAACACCGGGTAGGCAACGTTCGAGATCACGCTGAGCACCAGTCGGAACCGTTCCTGGTCGTCTGTTCTCGCGTCGCTGGAACCGCCGTCGACGAAACGAAGATAATCCCAGGTCTCGTAGGCGCTTCCTACTGCCCACAACAGCCCCCCGGCCATGGAGATCACGAAGAGGATCCGGAGCGATCCTGGTGCCCTTGCTTGGCGAGTGAGCACACCGAAACGCTCGAACGACAGCTCGACTCCCTCATCGGTATCCGGGAGCCTGGCGATGGGTTGTTCGGTGGCGAGTCGGAGCTCCATACTCCGTAACCCTCGTCGTCGCGGCCGACGAAGTAGTGCGAGTTCTGTGCGAGAACCTCGAAAACCGCCCCCTCCCCCTGTGGATCGAGCGGCGGTTCGTCGCTCATGCCCGCCTCGATGGTCGTAGTAGCAAGGCCATCACCGTGGCCGCGAGCAGCACCATATATCCGGGTCGAGAGCTCGCGGCCACGACCTGAAGCCACCGTGTGGACCGGAACAGGGGACCATCGAGCTCGACGTCGCCTTCGAGCGCGAAGCGGATCGTGACGTATGCCGATGAGGCGAGCCAGACGAGCCCTACGACAGAGGCGGCCGCGATCAACCAGAACAGACCACGCTCTCGTTGCCGGTACACGCGCACGTCACGATCACTCGCCAGCCTCACCCGCGCGCCGTACTCCAGCCGTTCGGAGAAGCGTCGGAACCCATCTACACGACACGTGCTGTCCCGTGTAATCTCTGCTCATGGATACCGCGCCGACCCGCCTGAACGTCACGCTCGACGGTGAGCACGCGGAGCGACTCAGTCGGCTGGCAGAACGCGCCCACGTGCAGGAAGGCACGCTCGCCCGTTCTCTCCTGTCGAGAGCTATCGACGACGCGGACCTCGATGCGGAGCACGTCGTCGAGATCCTCGACGGCATCCCGGGAGCACTCGAGCGAGCCAACGAAGCGCGCGAGCAAGGTCGACGTGGAGACACGATCCCTCTCGAGGAGCTCTGATCATGTGGCCTTGGTCGAGCTCACGAGGAACGCGGTCGACGACCTCGGCACCCTGATCCGCACGCACAGCCTCCCTCTGGACACCCGAGACCGCGTCCGGCGATCGCTGGAGCCGCTCGGTGCCTTCCCACGCGTGGGCCAAGCTCTGTGGGGTGGATGGCTCGACTATCGCTTCGTGCTCGGACCATGGCGGTGGATCCTCATCGTCTACGAGTACGTCGAACCCGAGGACCGTGTCGTCGTGGTGGCCATCCACGACGCTCGATCCTCGGGAGCCGCCACCGCGACTTCATGAGGCTCGCGGACACGCGTGGAGGCCCCAGCGCTTATCTCGAGACGAGACGTTGAGTTGCCCGATTTCCCCAGGCGTGCGATAAGGGAACGTTGGCCGTTGGCTCACGACGGCCGTACCGGGATCGAAGAAGGGGGAACCTCCGCGATGCTGCCTTCGAGTTTCGAGTACCACCGGCCGACCACGATCGACGAGGCGCTCGACCTGCTCGCCTCGCTCGGTGACGACGCCAAGGTGCTGGCCGGTGGCCAGAGCCTGATCCCGATGATGAAGCTACGGTTCGCTGCTCCGTCGCACCTCATCGACATCAACCGCATCGACGGACTCGACGCGATCGAGGAAGTCGGCGGCGAGCTGCACATCGGCGCGCTCGTGCGCCACAACGATCTCGTCGGCTCCGAGCTGATCCGCGGCAAGTACCCGATGATCGCGGACGCCGCCCCGCAGATCGCCGACCCGCTCGTGCGGAACCTGGGCACGATCGGCGGCTCGCTCACTCACTGCGACCCGAGCGGCGACCTCGGCGCGGTGATGCTCGCGGCGAACGCCCGAGTGGTGCTCAAGAGCAAGGACAGCGAGCGCGAGGTGGCCGTCACCGAGTTCCTCGCCGACACCTTCCAGTCGTCGATCGAGCCGAACGAGCTGCTGACGAAGATCCGCATCACGTCGCCGACCGGTCCGTACGGCGGCACGTACCTCAAGCTCGAACGCAAGGTCGGCGACTACGCGACCGTCGCGGTCGCCACCCGTCTCATGATTTCGAACGGCTCGATCGGCGCGGCGGGTATCGCGCTGACGAGCGTCGGCCTCACGAACATCAAGGCGACGGCGGCCGAGGATGCCCTCGTCGGCCAGACGCCGAGCCAGGAGCTGTTCAGCGAAGCAGGCCGGCTCGCCGCAGCGGCTTCGAACCCCGTGAGCGACGTTCGCGGCAGCGAGAAGTACAAGCGGCACATGGTCGAGGTGTACGTGCGGCGCGGGCTCACCCGTTCCGCTGAGATGGCCGGCGCGGCCTGAGCACGAAGGGGACGCGATATGGAAGTCACGATCACCGTTAACGGCACCGCCCACACCCTCGACATCGAGCCCCGTCTGCTCCTCGTACACGTGATCCGGGAGCGCCTGCGGCTCACCGGCACCCATATCGGCTGCGACTCGACGAGCTGCGGCGCCTGCACCGTGCTCTACGACGGCACCCCCGTGAAATCGTGCACCATGTTCGGTGTGCAGGCCGATGGCGTCGAGATCACGACCGTCGAGGGACTGCTCACGGCGGCGGGCCTCGACCCCATGCAAGCGGCCTTCAAGGAACATCACGGCCTGCAGTGCGGCTTCTGCACGCCCGGCATGATGCTCGTCGGCAAGACCCTGATCGAACGGAACACCGACCCGAGCGACGACGACGTGCGCAACGCGATCAGCGGAAACATCTGCAGGTGCACCGGGTACATGAACATCGTCACGGCGATCCAGGCGGCCGCGGCCACCCAGGCGAGCGACGCCGACGCATCCGCCGAGCCCGCGAACGTCTGATCGTCCGCAGCCGAGCACCCTCAAGGAGGACCACGCCACATGGCCACCGAGACCGAAGAGATCCGCGGCATCGGACACAGCGTTCGGCGCAAGGAAGACGATCGCTTCATCCGCGGCCGCGGCAACTACATCGACGACGTACAGCTGCCCGGCATGTTGTACATGGCGATCCTGCGCAGCCCGTATGCACACGCCAAGCTCGATTCGATCGACGCCTCGGCGGCGCAGGCGATGCCCGGCGTCGTCGCGGTCGTCACCGGCGAGCTCATGGCAGAGCACAACCTCGCCTGGATGCCGACGCTCTCGGGCGACACACAGGCTGTGTTGGTCACCGACAAGGTGCGCTTCCAGGGGCAGGAGGTCGCCGCCGTCATCGCCGATGACCCCTATCTCGCCAAGGACGCCCTGGAGAAGATCGAGGTCGACTACGAGCCGCTAGGAGTCATCGTCAGCCCGCAGGCGGCTGCAGCCGACGGCGCACCCGTGATCCGCGACGAGAAGGACGACCAGAGCGACAACCACATCTACCACTGGGAATCGGGTGACAAGGACGCGACCGATCGCGCGTTCGCCGAGGCCGACAAGGTCGTCTCGCTCGACACGCACTACCCCCGGGTGCATCCCTCGCCGCTCGAGACGTGCGGCTGCGTCGCCGACGTCGACTCGGCCACAGGCCAAACCACGATCTACATGACGTCGCAGGCGCCGCACGCGATCCGGACGGTATTCGCGCTGGTTACAGGCCTTCCGGAGGAAAACATCCGCATCATCTCTCCCGACATCGGGGGCGGGTTCGGCAACAAGGTGCCGGTCTATCCGGGCTATGTGGTCGCGACGGCCGCATCGCTGCTGCTCGGCAAGCCGGTGAAGTGGATCGAGGACCGCACCGAGAACCTCATCTCGACCGGGTTCGCGCGCGACTTCCACATGCACGGGGAGCTCGCGCTGAAGAGTGACGGCACGATGCTCGGGTTGCGCACCTCACTGCTCGCCGACGAGGGCGCGTTCCACGCTGACGCGCAGCCGTCGAAGTTCAAGGTCGGGCTGTTCCACATCGTCACCGGTTCCTACGACATGCCGGCGGCCCACGTCGAGGCCGACGGCTATTACACGAACAAGGCGCCCGGAGGGGTCGCGTACCGGTGCTCGTTCCGGGTGACCGAGGCCTCGTACATGATCGAGCGTCTCGTGCAGAACGCGGCGTACGAGCTCGACATGGATCCAGCCGACATCCGCAAGAAGAACTTCATCGACAAGGACCAGTTCCCCTACGAGTCCGCGACGGGCTTCGTCTACGACTCGGGCGACTATCACGCCGCGATGGACATGGCTCTCGAGATGATCGACTACGCCGGCCTGCGCGAGGAGCAGAAGCGCGAGCGGAAGGACGGAAAGCTCTGGGGCATCGGCCTGGCGTCGTTCACCGAGGTCGTGGGCGCGGGGCCGAGCAGGGACTACGACATCCTCGGCATCAAGATGAACGACGGCGCCGAGCTGCGCATCCACCCCACCGGCAAGGCGATCCTGAAGATCAGTTCGAAGACGCAGGGCCAGGGTCACGAAACCACGTTCGCGCAGATCGTGGCCGAGGAGCTCGGCATCCAGCCCGAGGACATCAAGGTGCAGCACGGCGACACCGACAACACGCCCTACGGTCTCGGCACCTACGCCTCGCGCTCGACGCCGACGGTCGGCGCCGCCACCGCGCTTGTCGCACGCCGTGTCGGCGAGAAGGCGCGCAAGCTCGCCGCGCACCTGCTCGAGGTGAGCGAGGAAGACATCGAGTTCACCCGGCCGAACTACACCGTCAGGGGTGCGCCCGACCGCGCCGTCACGATCCAAGACGTGGCGTTCGCGGCCTACACGAACTTCCCCCAGGGCATGGAAGCCGGCCTCGAGGGCTCGTACTACTACGACCCGCCGAACCTGACGTTCCCGTTCGGCACATATGCCGTGTCGGTCGAGGTCGACCCCGAGACCGGCGTGTGGGAAGTCAAGCGCATGATCGCCGTCGATGACTGCGGCGTGCGCATCAACCCGATGATCGTCGACGGTCAGATCCAAGGTGGCCTCTGTGAGGGCTACGGAACCGCGGCGATGGAGCTGATCACGTTCGACGAGGACGGCAACTGCATCGGTTCGAACTTCATGGATTACCTGCTGCCGACGGCGGTCGAGACACCGAAGTTCGAGCTGGGTGCGACGGTCACGCCATCGCCGCACCACCCGATCGGCGCGAAGGGCGTCGGCGAGTCGGCGACGGTGGGCTCCCCCGCCGCCTACGTGAACGCGGTGATCGACGCCCTACAGCCGCTCGGGGTCACGAACATCGACATGCCGCTCACGAGCGCCAAGGTCTGGGAAGCGATCCAGGCCGCACAAGGGAGCGGATGAGACCTGAGATCCTGAGGCTCGCGGCGGAGCTGTCCGCCCGTGGTGAGCCGTACGTGCTCGCCACGGTTGTCTGGCGGCGCGCGCCGAGCTCGGGTAAGCAAGGCGCCACCGCGCTGATCACCCCCGACCGCACGGTGCGCGGCTGGATCGGCGGCGCGTGTGCTGAGCCGACCGTCGTCCGTGAGGCTCTGAAAGCGATCGAGGAAGGTTCCCCCCGTCTGCTTTTCCTCGGACCGCCCGACGAGCTCGAGACGCACGCTCGTGACGGCATCGTCAGCGTGCCGATCGCGTGTCAGAGCGAAGGTGCATTGGAGGTCTACGTGGAGCCCGTGCTGCCCCAACCCCAGCTCGTTGCGATCGGACGGTCGCCGTCAGCCATCGCGCTTACCCGTCTCGCCCGGGGGCTGGGGTGGCGCACGCTCGCCATCGACGATGGCGGCCAGGTTGCCGGGCACGACGCCGACCTCGTCATCAGCTCGCTCGACCTCCGCGATGTCGACGAGCGTTCGATCGTGATCGTGGCCACCCAAGGCCACTACGACGAGGACGCACTCGAGCGAGCGTTGGCGACACCTGCCGCCTACGTCGGACTCGTCGCTTCGGCCAAGCGCGCCGAGGCCGTGCTCGGTTACCTGCGCGACCGAGGCATGGCCGACGAGCAGCTCGCGCGCGTACACGCGCCGGCCGGCATCGACCTCGGCCACATAGCGAGCGACGAGATCGCGGTGGCGATCCTCGCCGAGATCGTGCGGCTGCGCGCGGCGGGCGAGCTCGACGCACCGCTCGCTGTACCGGCCTTGGCCCCGCGCCACGAGGAGATCGACCCCGTGTGCGGCATGACGGTCGACGTCGCCGACGCCCGACACCGAGCCACACATGAGGGACGCACCGTCTACTTCTGTTCTGCATCGTGCCTCGAGGCGTTCGAGCAAGACCCAGCCCGCTTCCAGGAGGTCGGTTCGTGAGCGCCACCCGCGCGCATCGTTCGGTCACCCGGTAGGCTCGACAGATGCTGATCGAGAACGAGTTCACCGTGGCCACTCCCGTCGACGACCTGTGGGCTTACCTACTCGACGTCGAACGCATCGCACCCTGCATGCCGGGCGCCGAGCTGACCGAGACGGTCGACGAGCGCACGTGGAAGGGCAAGCTCAACATGAAGTTCGGCCCGGTCGCGCTGGCGTTCGCCGGCACCGTCACTATGACCGAGCGCGACGACGAGGCCCACCGCGCCGTGCTGCACGCCAAGGGCATGGAAGCGAAGGGGAAGGGAGCGGCCAACGCGACCGTGACCTCGTGGCTCGAGCCCGCAGGTGAGGGCCAGACGACCGTGAAGATGACGGCCGATATCACTCTCACCGGCGCGGCCGCGCAGCTTTCGCGCGGGCTGATGCCCGAGATCTCGAAGAAGCTCACGCAGCAGTTCGCGGACTGCCTCGAGACGACCATGAACGCGCAGCCCGCACCGGCCGCCGCGGGTGAGCCGGCTTCCACCGCTGCCCCAGCCTCCGTGCCGGTCGCAGTCGCGAAACCGGTGGCCAAACCAGTGGGAGGCATCGGGCTCGGTGTCACGGCGATCTGGTCGATCATCAAGGAGTTCTTCCGCCGGTTGTTCGGAGGCGGGAAGACCCCGGCGTGATCACCGGGGTCGTGCTCGCCGCTGGCGAGGGCCGGCGGTTCGGCGGCACCAAGCAGATCGCGATCCTCGATGCCAAACCACTCACCCAACACGCGATCGATGCGCTCGAGGGCGCGGGTGTGGACGAGCTGCTCGTGATCACCGGCCATGACGCCGGCGCGGTGCAGGCCGCGCTCACCCTGCCCATCGCCGGCAGGTTCGTGCCCAACCCCGCCTACCGTGACGGCCAGGCGACGTCGCTCGCGGCTGCATTCCACGAGGTCGCCGACGACAGCGAGGCGAGCGTCGTGCTCATGGCCGACCAGCCGGGCATCACCGCCGACGACGTGCAGGCCTTGATCGCGGGGTTCCGCGCGTCCCGCAAACAGATCGTGCGCCTGCGCTTCTCCGACGGTCCAGGTCCCGCGCTGCTCAGCCGCGAGATCTACGCGGAAGCCGGCCACTTGCACGGCGACGTCGGCGCCCGCGTGCTGATTGCAAGTCACCCGGAGTGGGTCGAGGAGATCGAGGTCGACCGCCCGGCGCCGCGCGATATCGACGCCAGGAGCGACCTGCCATGACCGGCGTGGCGCGACGTGCCGGCGTGTTGGCGGTCTCCGCGGCTATCGGCTGCGCCCTCTTCGCGGCGCCACACGCTCGCGCCGAGGTAACCGGCCTCGCTGCCGGAACGTGGATGCCGCCTGCGTACCTGATGTGGCGGACCGGCGGTCTGCCGGGCGGTCTCACACCTGGGCTCGACGCGCTGTCAGGCACCGATGCGGTCGTGGTGGTCGCCGGCGACACGCTATGGATGCGGCGCTCCGCCCGCGCCGACGGGACCATCGTCGATCGCGCCGACGGGCGCCACCGGTTCCCGATCGAGGTCATGGCCGTCAACGTCGGAGACATGGAGCCGTTCCTGCCGGGAACCTGGCGTCGCACCGTGCTCGGAGCGTTGCGCCGAGGCCGGGGGGTGCTGGGCGCATCGAGCGCGAAGCTCCGACGGCTGCGGGTCGGAGACCGGATCGTCTTCCCCGAAGGGCGCGTCGTGGTCGGCGCGATCGTGCCCGACGAGGTGGCGGCCTGGAGTGAGGTCATGGTCGCGCGCGACACGGGGCGCGATCTCGGGGTGCGGCACGATCGGTTCGCGCTCCTGCGAATGGGCGCCGAGCCCACCGAGGCCGAGTTGGCCCGCCGGATCTCGCCGTTGCTCGGCCCGGGCTATCCGCCGCGCGTGCGTCGCCCCGGTCACACGGAGTTCCGCCGGCAGGGCGATGCGGTCTGGCCGCCGGTGCTGATGAAGCGCGGGTTCGGCGAGTTCCGCGCCTACCCCGACCCGAGCCGGCCCGGGTACTTGCGCATGGAACCGTCGTTCGTTCGCCGCTCGCTGGCGACACGTCGTGTGCCGTTGCTGGGTAGCTTCACCTGTCACGAACGCTTGTTTTCGCCATTGATCGCAGCGATGAAGGAACTGCGACGGCTGGGCCGGTCCGACGTGATCCGCAACTTCGCCGGCTGCTACAACGCTCGCATGGTGATGCGCAGCCCCAGCAACGCGATCTCATACCACGCTTGGGGGGCGGCGGTCGACATCAACTCGCTGACGAATCCGTACGGCCGGCCGCCGCGTCAGCCGGCCGTGCTGGTGCGAGTCATGACTCGGCATGGCTTCACGTGGGGCGGACTTTGGACCGTGCCCGACGGCATGCACTTCGAGTACGTCGGCATCGCCGGCATGCCGTAGCGGCTGCGCTCGGAAGGACCCCGGCTGGAGTCCTCCCGAGATGCTCGCCGGTGTTGTGCTCAGACCACGGGGCGCAGCAGCTCAACCTCTTCGAGCATCACGGTCTCGGGGAAGTCCTCGAAGTCGGTGACCTTGGTACCTGGCACCAGATCTTCGGCGGTGGGAGCGAACTCGTCGACTTCCTCGTCACAGTCCCACGCCAGCTCGGTCTCACCGGTCACCGTGCCGCTGACCTGCCCGCCCGAGGCGAGATCGACGGTCAGGACACCGCTGCCGGCTTCGAAGGAGACGATCGTGCCGAACAGGTCGTCGGCGTCCTCGCCTTCGTCCTCGGTCGAGCACTCGTCCTCGTCGGCGTCATCGGCATCCTCTTCGTCGATGCCATCGCCATCGACATCTTCGTTACCGTCCTCGACCCCATCGTTGTCGGAATCGTCGTCGCCGACCTTGGTGCCCAGGTCGTTCTCGTCTTCGTCTTCGACGCCGTCTTCATCGCTGTCGTCGTCGTCGGCCTTGCAGGATTCGTCGGCGTCGTCCTCGTCCTCGTTGTCCTGGCCATCGTGGTCGGCATCCTGATCGCCGTCCTCGACGCCGTTGTCGTTCGAGTCGGAGTCGCCGACATCGAACTGATCGAACTCGCCCACCTCGTCGCCGTCGTCGATCCCGTCGTTGTCGCTGTCTTCGTCGGTCGGGTCGGCTTCGTTGCGGAACTCCCCGATGTTGCGGAGTCCGTCGTGGTCGGCGTCGCCGGCAGCGTTGGCCTGGCGGGGGTTGAGACTCGAGGAACGGGCCGACGCGGCCCGCAACCGAGAGGCGATCCTTGCGGCGGCCGAGACGCTGTTCGCGAAGCATGGCGTCGAGTCGGTCACGATGGACGAGATCGCCGCCGAAGCCCGCGTCGGTAAGGGCACGCTGTATCGGCGCTTCGGCGACCGGGCGGGCCTGGCGCTGTCTCTCCTCGATCGCAAGGAGGCTGAGGTTCAGGGCCTCATCCTCACCGGTCCGCCACCGCTCGGTCCGGGCGCGCCGCCGCATCGCCGGCTCGTCGCATTCCTCGACACGCTCGTCGCTCTGGTCGACGAGAACACCGACCTGCACGTCGTCTCGGAGCAGGGAGATCCCGAGGCGCGGTACCGAAGCGGGGCGTACTCGTTCTTCCACCGGCACGCGGAATTCCTGATCGAGGAAGCGCGCCCGGATCTCGACGCTGCCTATCTGGCCGATGTGTTGCTCGCCCCGCTTGCCGGCGGGTTCTTCCGCTTCGCAAGAGATGCTCGAGGGGTTGACCCTGCCCGGATGCGGGCCGGCCTTCAGCTCACCGCTCGCCGGTTGCTCGGGGGCAGGGCACGGGGCTCTCGATCGTAGCTCACGCCCGATGGCCGGGCAGGATCAAGCCCGTCCTAGGCCCGGGCGGAACATCTGGCGGTCCGTGTCAGGCGGGCCGAAGCCGAACCGCTCGTAGAGGCTGTGTGCGTCTCGGGTGCCCAGATGCCAACGCAGGTCGGCGTGCGGCCCGAGCTCCACTGCTTCCCGCACGAGCTCGACGCCGAGCCCTCGTTTCCGGTGCTCCGGCAGCACGAACACGTCGAGCAGGAAGGCGAACGTCACCTCGTCGCTCTCCACCCGGCAGAACCCGACCATCTCGCCGTCGCGATAGACCCCGACGACCCGCGCCGCGGCCGCGACGAGCCGCTCGACGGTTTGCAGGGTCCGGCCCGAGGCCCAGTACGAACCGGTCAAGAACGCGTGGGCCACCTCGAGATCGACGCGAGCAGGGTCGTCATCGACCTCGTACCCGTGGTCGAGCTGGCGCCGCATCAGCAGGTCATGCCCATGCGCCGGTGCTGCAGCACCGGGAACGAACGGCGCAGACCGCGCTGCGCGTCGAGGTCGAGGTCGGCCAACCAAACACCGTCGCCTTCCTCGGGCGCTTCGACGAGCACGCGCCCCCACGGATCGACCACGAGCGAGTGGCCGTACGAGCGCCGGGCGCCGCCCGGGTCGCCGTAAGGACCCCACTGCGCGGGCGCCACCACGAAGCACTGGTTCTCGATAGCCCGGGCACGGAGCAGCGTGTGCCAGTGATCACGTCCGGTCGTGTGCTGGAACTGCGCCGGCACACAGAACACCTGCGCCCCCTTCGCCATGAGTCCCCGGTAGAGCTCCGGGAAGCGGACGTCGTAGCAGATCGACAGGCCGACCCGAACGTCGCCCACCCGCTGGGTCACGAGCTGGCCACCGGGAGCGATCGAGTCCGATTCACGGATCGGCGGTTGGTCGGAAAGGTCCACGTCGTACAGGTGGATCTTGCGGTAGGCGGCCGCGACCTCGCCGTCGGGGTCGAGCAGCACCGACGTGTCGTGCACGCGGTCCCCGGCCGCTTCGAGCAGCCCGCCGGCGAGCACCCACATCGACCGTTCGCGCGCGACCGCACCGAGGCGCTCGGTGACCGGTCCAGGCACGGGAGCGGCGATGCCGGAACGCAGCGAGGCGGGTCCCATGTACTCCAGGTACTCAGGCAACGCTGCGAGTTCGGCCCCTCCGTCTGCGGCCTCGCCGAGCAGTCGCTCGGCCAGGGCGAGGTTGCGCTCGACGTCGGCGTCCGATCGCATCTGGCAGACGGCGACGCGCATCCGCGCTACTTCCCGTCAGAGAAGCGGCTGACGAGCGGCAGCACGAACCACAACAGGACGACGACCCCAGCGGCGACGGCGCCGATCACCGTGGCCATGCCGCCGGAGGTGAACAGGATCTGCGCAACGAGCCACACGGCGGCGACCATCGCGATCGCGAGACACGCGATGCCGGCGAGAACCAGCCGGTTCGAGGTGCGAAGGAAACCCTCTTTGTCTCCCTGGCGGAACTGCAATCGGTGCAAGGGCGTCGGCGTGATCATCAGCGCCGCTGCGAACGCCGTGAAGAAGAACGCCACGATGTAGGCGATGCGCTCGCCACCGTCGACCTGCTTCTCGAAGGTGCCGGTGAACGGCACCGTCAGCAGGAACGCGAAGAGCACCTGCACGCCCGGCAGAACCACGCGCACCTCGTTGAGGAACTCGATGAGCTCCCGGTCGACCCTTTCCTTCTCGTTCTCGTGCTCGGGGGTTGGGGTCTCGTCGCTCGGCGTCTCGTCGCTCGATCTCTCGTCGCTCATGCGGTGGACCCTATCGCGACGCTCACGAGTCGTGCGTCGGCTGGTGAGGCGTCCGGGTACGGTGAGCCGATGCCACAAGGCCGCTACACGGTGCTGGGTGACGACGCAACACCGGTCGGCACTGAGAGCTTCCGATGCGCCCCCGGACCTATGGGATGGCGATATTTCAGCGACGTCGACACGACCGACCCGACACCGCATCGTGCGGTCGTTGACGTCGTGGTCGGCTCGGACTGGCGGATCGCGCGTGTTCGCATCGACACCGGTGAGCATCAACTGCTGCTCGAACCGCGCAGCAACGTGCTTACCGGGTTCCGAGACGGCGCGGAGATCGAGATCCCGTACGGACCCGAGATGCACCTTGACTACTTCACGCCCGCCACCAACGTCGTCACCACGAAGCGGCTTGGCGGCACCAGCGAGATCGCGGTGGTGTACCTCGCCCCCGTCACCCTCGAAGCGTCTCGGGTGCGACAGCGCTACGAGCTGCTCGGACCCGAGGAAGTCGAGACACCGGCGGGCCGATTCGCGGCGACGCGATGGACCTTCACCGATCTCGATTCGGGGTGGGCCGCGGACCTCTGGATAGCAGGCGACGTCGTCGTCGCCTACGACCGGCTGTTCAAGCTTGGCTGGTACGAGGCCGGCGCGAGCGGCGCGCAACCCCTCGTCTGACCCGACGCGCAACGACCGGCCCCGCGAGGGGCCAGTCGCGCGAGTCCTCGTGGGTGATCGGTCAGCCGACCTTGCGGGCCTCGAGGTCGATCACGAGGTCGATCTTCTTGCTCACGAGGAAGCCGCCGGTTTCGACCGCGACGTTCCATGTCAGATCCCAGTCCTCGCGCTCGACGGTGGTCTTGGCCTCAGCCGAGAAGAACGTGTTGTCGTACGGATCCTTGCCCCAACCGAGGAACTCGCCGGTGAGCGTGATCGGCTTCGTGATGTCACGGATCGTGAGGTCGCCGTCGAGCTCGAAGCTCGAGCCGCCGGTGTGACGGATCGCCGTCGAGTGGAACGTCATGACCGGGTACTCGTCGGTCTCGAAGAAGTCCGCGCTCTTCAGGTGGTTGTCGCGCTGCTCGAAGTTCGTCTGCACGCTGGCGGTCTTGACTTCCACCTCGACACCCGAGCTCTCCGGCGTGTCGCCGACCTCGATCGTGCCGCTGAACTCGGTGAAGCGGCCACGGACCTTCGTGATCATGTGGCGCGCCACGAAACCCACCTCGGTGTGGCTGGCGTCGAGCTCGTACTTGCCTGCGGGCGGGATCGACACACCGTCGATCTCGCGAGCTTCCTGCGACATGGGCTCCTCCTCTGTGGCTCCGACCGCCGCCCCTCGCGGCGGTTCATGTCGTGCTGTACTTCGCACTAACGGTTCCGAAGGTACTATATATTCCAGAGTTAGACTCGAGGATCTGAGGGCACCATGACCGAGGAAGCACCGATGTGCGAGCACTTCCAGCGGGCCGCGGAGCTGATAGGCAAGCGGTGGAACCCGCAGGTCGTTCGCGCCTTGCAGACCGGCGCCGCGAGATTCGGCGACATCAGGTCCGCGATCCCCCAGATCTCCGACGCGCTGCTCAGCGACCGGCTGAAAGAGCTCGAGGCCGAGCGCATCGTGACCCGCGACGTGACCCCCTCGACCCCGGTGCTGATCGAGTATCACCTCACCGAGCGGGGCCGAGACCTCACGAAGGTCATGGACGAGCTCGGCCGCTGGGCCGAGCGTTGGTCCGACGCACAGGTGTGAGGAGAGAGGGGCCGAAGCCCCTCTCCATCGAACTCTGGGTCAGCAGCTTCCTTCACTCGAGCAATGCACCGTTCGCCCACCGGCGACCTGCATGTGCGACTGCATCGCGATTCGGTCGACACGCGCCCGACCGGGCGCCGTGGTCTCGTCCACGATCAGGAACGCGTAGTCCACCCGCACTCCCGGATTCGCCGCGACGAACACGTCCCAGGCGTCTTCGGATGCCGTGTTCGAGTAGTCCACTCCCTTGTACTGCAAGGTGCAGTTGCCTCCGGCGTCCGTGGCACCAGTGAAGTCGGCGCGACTCCAGTTCGGGTCAGACGTCGGCCCCTGGCAGTGGAACGCCGACAAGAAGGCGAACTCTTGCAGGTTGGGGTCAGCAGCCTCAGCTGCCGCGTCGTCACCGACCTCGTCGATCTCGACCGAGAACCTCGGTGCTCCCGCCCCCACGTACCCGGTGCCCGGAACGGAGTTCAGGAAGTCGAACGACAGGTTACGGACATTGGTTCCTGCCTTGTTCGCTCCATCGGGCGGGCCGAGCCCGAAGCTCGGCTTGTATGCGTATGCGTACTCACCCGCGTCGGTCCTGATGTTCAGGGCCGACGTGTTGTTGTCGTTCGGCGAATCGGGGCCTTGGCTCCACCCGATCTCGGCACCGCTTCCATCGGTGAACAGGCCCAGCTTGGTCTCGTGGGCGAGCGCGGTGCCCCCTACGAGCACCATCGCAAATGCGGTCGCAACCGCAGCGATCTGCTTCTTCATGCTTGCTCCTTCCCCTCGACGATACGAATATCGTCCTGAGGTGCCGCCGTAGTGCGGCCGCCTCATCACTACGGTTCCCCTTCCACACACCATCTAATGCGGGGGACGGGCCCTACGAGGTATGCAGTAGGAGGAGGATGGATGAGCAACTGGACATCGGTGGCGACGTTGAGCGGTATCCCAGATGGCAAGGGCGTCCGGGTTCCGTTCGGGGGCTCCACGGTTCTGTTGGTCCGATCGGGTGAGCGGGTCCATGCGATCGGGAACCGCTGCACGCACCAGGGGGCGTCGCTCGACCGCGGACCGGTGAAAGTGGGGGGTTCGCTCGCCACCGTGACGTGCCCGGCGCATGGCAGCATCTTCGGACTCGAGGACGGGCGCGTGCTGCGAGGACCCGCGACGAAGCCCGTCGGATCCTACGACGTGCGCATCACCGAAGGTTCGGTGGAGATCCGTCCGCGGTCGTGAAGGAAGCGTTCACGCCAGGAGGACAAGCGCCCAGGGCACCGCCGCACCGACCACGAAGGCCAGGAGCACCGCGATCGGCGACGACCGCCGGCCCCCGGCCCTTCCCACGGCGATCGCGATGATGAGCAGGCCGGCAGCCACGAGCAGGAATGAACCGACCGAGAAGATCGCGAGCACGCCCATCGACAGGAGCAGACCGATGCCGCCGGCCGCCGCGAGATGCCGCGCTTCGGGCGTTCGCAGCGTCGCGGCGCCGATGGCGGCCGCCAACGCGAGCAGGAAGAGCGCAGCGACCAACGAGACCCGCGCGAGATCGCGCGTCGATCGGTTCTCGATCAGCCATAGGTAGACCAGGGTCGTGGCGCCCACGACCACGGCGGCGGCCGCGGCCCAGTTCCTGCCCGGCTGAGAACCCTGTTCCTCGGTCATCTCGGTCGCTCCTTACTTGGGGAGATACATCCGATATGTTGGCACACGAGGGTGCGGGCTCGGTGCTGTCGCGATCGTTCGGTGGTCGTCAGCCTCGGTCGTCGGCCTCACGCGAGAGCTCGGCGTACAGCGCCGAGTGGTCGCGGTCGCCATCGCCCGCATCGACCGCCTTCTGCAATTGCGCGGTGACGGCCGCGAACGACGGGATCGGCGTGCCCGTCGCCATCGCGGCGTGCTCCACGATGCGCGCATCCTTGCGATGCAGCCGAACCCGGAAGCCGGGGTCGAACGCCCGGTCAAGCATGCGCTGACCGTGCACCTCGAGGATCTTCGAGCCCGCGAACCCACCGAGCAACGCTTGCCTGACCTTCGCTGCATCGACGCCCGACCGCTCCGCGAGCAACAGCGCCTCGGCTACCGCTTCGATGGTGGCGGCGACCACGAGCTGGTTGCAGGCCTTACAGACCTGGCCGGCCCCGCTCGGACCGACGTGCACGATGTTCTTTCCCAGCGCCTCGAAGATCGGCGTCGCCCGCGTGAACGCCGCATCGTCGCCCCCGGCCATGATCGAGAGCGCGGCGTCGATCGCACCCTTTTCCCCGCCGCTCACGGGCGCGTCGAGCATGGCGGCGCCCTTCGCGGCGAACGCCGCCGCCATCTCGCGCGTCGGCCCCGGGTCGATCGAGCTCATGTCGATCACCAGTGCTCCGTCTGAGACACCCTCGATCACGCCGCCGCTCCCGACGAGCACGCTCTCGACATCGGCGGTGTCGGGAAGCATCGTGATCGTCACGTCGCTCGAGGCCGCGACCGATGCGGGGCCGTCGGCGCGCACCATGCCGGCCGTCACGAGCTCATCGACGGGCCCGGGGCTGCGCGAGTGCACCGTGACCGGGAACCCGGCCGCGAGCAGGTTCCGCGCCATGGGTTTGCCCATGATGCCGAGTCCGATGAACCCGACTCGCTCGGGTGAAACCACGCTCAGTCCTCCATCGCGGCGTCGGCGATGTCGAGTGCGCGGTCGATGATCTCGAAGCCCTCGGCGAGCTGTTCCTCGTTGATGCAGAGCGGCGGGTTCGTCATCACGTTCCACCACCGGATGAACGTCGCGAGCCCGTTGTCGATCAGGAACCGGTTCAACTCTTGCATCGTCTCGTTCATCTGGTTGAACGGGCTGAGCGGCTCGAGGGTCTCGCGGTTCTTCACCAGCTCGAGGATGCCGAACAGTCCGATGTTGCGGTACCGGCCGACGCTCGGGTGCTTCGCGGCGAGGGTCTCGTGGTGCGCCCGCATCACCGGCTCGAGACGTTTGGCGTTGCCGACGAGGTCGTCGTCCTCGATCACCTGCACCGCCGCGATCGCGGCAGCGACGCCGAGGGGGTGCGTGTTGTAGGTGAGCCCACCCCAGAAGACGTTGTCCTCGAAGTAGCCGGCAACGTGCGGCGCGAGACCAACGGCCCCGAGCGGTGCGTACGACGACGTGAGCCCCTTGGCTGTCGTGATGATGTCGGGCACCACGTTCCAGTGATCGACTGCGAACCACGCGCCGGTACGGCCCCATCCGCACATCACCTCGTCGGCGATCAGCATGATGCCGAAGCGCGTGCACAGCTCGCGCACGCCCTGCATGTACCCGTCGGGCGGGATCAGGATGCCGTTAGTGCCGGTGACAGGCTCCAGGATGAATGCCGCGATCGTCTCGGGCCCCTCGAGCTCGATCGTCTCCTCGAGCAGCGCCAGCGCCGTCGGAGCGTCGTCGAAGCCTCGTTTGGGTCCGTGGTAAGGGTCGAGCACGTGCACGACCCCGGGCATGGACGGTTGCTCGTTGGGCCAGCGACGCGGGTCGCCGGTCAGCATCATCGTGGCGTAGGTCGAGCCGTGATAGCTGCGATAGCGAGCGAGCACCTTCTGCCGGCCGGTCACCATCTTCGCCATCTTCACGGCGTTCTCATTGGCCTCGGCGCCTCCGAGGGTGAAGAAGGTCTTCTCGATGTCACCAGGCCAGAGGCCGGCGAGCTTGCGACCGAGCACGGCGCGCCCCTCGAACGCGTGGAACGGTGAGATGTAGGGAAGCTTCTCTGCCTGGCGCGCGATCGCGTCGGTGACGCGCTTGTCGCCGTGGCCGATGTTCACGCCCATGAGCTGCGAGCTGAAGTCGAGCCATCGGCGGCCGTCGACCCCGTACATGTACACCCCCTCCGCTCGATCGATCGCGAGGGGAGATGCCTTCGACTGGGCCTGCCAGTCGAAGAGCGTGTATCGCTTCGAGTCGGCGACGATCTGCTCGGCGGTGAGTGACCTGACCTCGGTTGCCATGCCCGTCCTTTCCCTCGGAGCCCTTCGCGTCGCCGCTCGTGCGGCTCAGGCGCTCTTCGTGACCTCGCCGTCCTTCATCACGAACGGCACGTGCTCGAGCAGGGTCACGTCGTCGGTGGGGTCGCCGGGCACCGCGATCATGTCCGCGAACAGGCCGGGCGCCACGGTTCCCACGCGGTCTTCCCAACGCATCAGCTCGGCGGACCACCGGGTCGCGCTCTGGATCGCCTGCATCGGCGTGAGCCCGAACCGCACGTAGTACGCGAACTGCCGCGCGTTCAGACCGTGAGGCGCGATGCCCGAGTCGGTACCGAACGCGAGGGGTACACCGGCTTTCACACACTTCGTGAAACCCTCTCGTTGCGCATCGTTCGTGAGGTGCACCTTCTCGATGACCTCATCAGTGTAGCCGAGCGAGGGCCCGACCTCGAGCATGTAGTCGCCGTCGTACATGTCGGCCACGAGGTACGTGCCGCGCTCGGCCATGAGCTCGATCGCCTCGTCGTCCATGAGCGATCCGTGCTCGATCGAGCGCACGCCCGCCCGCACCGCGCGCTTGATGCCTTCGGCGCCGTGCGCATGCGCGGCAACGTGGACCCCGGCCGCATCGGCTTCCTCGACCGCGGCGCACAGCTCGCTCTCGGTGAACTCTGGCATGCCCGGCCTCGTGCCGCTCGTGAGCACCGCGCCGGTGGCGAGCACCTTGATGAAGTCGGCGCCGTAGCGGAGCACCTGCCGCACGGTCGAGCGCATCTGATCGACCCCGCTCGTCACGCCGAATCGCAGATCGCGCGGCACGACCTCGTCAACGTCGACCGCGAGACCGGTCAGGTCACCGGCGCCGCCGGGTGTCGTCACGTACGCGCCGGCGCACATCATGCGCGGTCCCGGGTACCAGCCGGCGTCGATACCTTCCTTCAGCGCCACGTCGACGAACGCGCGGAACGTGCCGATGTCACGCACGGTCGTGAAGCCGGCTTCGAGCGTGGAACGGGCGTTGTGCACGCCGACGATCGCCTCCTGCGCGGGCGAGCGCATGACTAGCTGAGCGTAGCCCTGCCCGGTGTCGTCGGCGCCGACCAGGTGTGAGTGCATATCCATCAGCCCAGGAAGCAGCGTGTGCCCGGCGAGGTCGATGCGGCGCGCGTCGTCGGGAGCTTCGGAAGCCGCGACCACATCTGTGATGCGATCGCCCTCGACGATCACGGCTCGGTCGTTGAGCACTTCCCCTCGCTCGGTGTCGATCAACCGATCCGCCGTGAGAACGATCCGCTCATCCATGCCGGGCAGGATACCGTTCGGACCAGGCAGCCTCCCGGCCCACACGCCAACTTCGGGACTGCGCCGACCCTTCGGTGACGCTCAGCGCCGCGGCGCCCGCTGACGTTCGTCTCAACACCCGCCAGGATCTGTTGGTCACGCGTTGGCGCACCGAGCGATCATGGGCGGACACCTGTCGCGCGATCACGTTCCGATCCGCTGCGACCGGGTGGACAGGCGCCGGCGCCACGTTCGTAGTGTCCTTCAGCTGAGAGGCGATCCGAACGATCAGGCGGTTGCGGCTAGTCTAGGTTAGACTAGCTCTGATGAACCACGTCGGCGAGGCCGCCGCTGAGCAGCCCGTCGATCAGCAGCCGCAACTCATCACCCTCGAAGCTCCGGTCGTGTCCGGCGTGAACACGGCGCACCGGCAGGTCTCGCAGGCGGGTGAGCGAGGCTTCCGCGGCTTCGGGGTCGTCGAAGCTCAGCCGGGCGTCGACGTAGGCGGTGTCGCCGCTGAAAAGCAGGCCGGTGTCTGCTTCCCAGATCGCGATCGAGCCGGGCGTGTGCCCTGGCACGTGCAGCACTTCTAGACGACGGTCACCGAGGTCGAGCACGTCACCGTCGCCCACGTACGAGGTCGGCTCGGCGCCGGGTGCGACCCAGGCAGTCACGTCGAAGCCCTCGTACGGCACCGCGTCGATCGTGCTACGAGGCACGTCGAAGCCGTAGTAAGCGAAGATCTCCTCGACGCCTTGGGGTTGCGAACCGCGCTCGATGCGCACCGCGAACGGATCGCGAACCTCGGCGGCGTCGGCCTCGTGACATCGGCGGTCATCGAGCTCCGCGAGTCCGCCCACGTGGTCGAAATGCCCGTGCGTCGCCATGGCGATCACCGGACGGCCCTGCGCAAGCTCGTCGATCGCGGGGCGCAGCGCTCCGATGCCGTTGGCGGTGTCGACGACGAGGTCGGCGTCGCCCCCGCGCACGTGCCACACGTTGGACTCGAGCATCGGCGTGATGTGCGCCTCGGTGAGCAGCGTAACGCCGTTACCCGAATCGAGGGTGCGCCACCAGCGCTCGGCGACCGGCATCTCGCCTGTCACACGCGGTCCTCGAAGAGCACCGATGCCGCCGGCTCGCGCATGCAGTGGAACGAGGTCATCGATGCGTTGTAGGAGCCGACGTTGGGAAGCGCCACGATGTCGCCCTCTCGAACTTCAGGGAACGGGTGGCCCTCAGCGAACAGGTCAGGCCCCTCGTTGATGTGCCCTGCGAACGTCACCTCATGCACCGGCGGCGCCTCCGCGCCCCGGCACAGGATCGGGAAGAACGGGATGCCGTACACGAAGTGCTCGCACAGCGCGTTCCAGCCGGTGTCGAGGCCCACGAAGGTCGTGCCCTCGCGGGCCTCGACCGTGACGACCTCGGCGAGGTGCACGCCTGTCTGCTTCGCGATGAACTCCCCCGGCTCGGTGGCGACGGTGACGCCGAGTGGGCCGAAATGGCGCGCCATGATGTCCGCCCACGCGGCGAGATCCAGCGGCTGATCGGTGGGGCGGAACGGCACGCCGAGCCCGCCGCCTGTGTTGACCTCGACGATCGGACAACCAGCATCGATCAGCATCCCGGCGGCCTCAGCCACTCGTGCCATGACAAGGTCGACCACGTCGAGCGAGTCGTCGAAGTAGAGGTAGCCCGAGTGCACGTGCACGGTGTCGATGGTGAGGTCGTAGCGGCGCGAGATCTCGACGGCCTCGTGCAGTCGTTCGGGGTAGACGCCGAACTTGGTCGGCTTCGCGCCGGCGTACGCGCTCTCGTTCCCTCCCGCATGGGTCGCGCCCGCGCGCGGGTTCACCCTGACGCCCACGGTGCGCCCCGGCGCGGTGCGTCCGACGCGCTCGAGCTGCGACAGTAGGTCGACATTGATGTGGCAACCGGTCGGCACGATGCGCGCCAGATCGCGGTCCGACAGGTTCGTGCCTGTGTAGCTGATCTCCTCGGGCGTCCAGCCGTGCTCGAGGGCCCATCCCAGCTCGCCCGGCGAGCAGACGTCGATGCCGACGAACGGCGCTCGTTCCCGAAGGAACCGCAGGAAGCCCGGCTCACGCTGCGCCTTCAGCGCATAGCGCACCAACCCGCGAACACCAGACGCATCGAACGCGCCGCGCAGCGCCTCGACTTGTTCCCTCGCTCGTTCGAGGTCGTACACGAACAGCGGTGTGCCCTGCTCACGAGCGATCTGCTCCGCATCGCGGCCTGCGATCGTGAGCCGACCGCCGCTGCTGCCCAAGCCCGACCGGGCCCACCAATCACGCTGCTCGGTCGTCGCTTGCATGACCGCCACAGACTATCGGGCGGCGCGAGACATAGATGCGCTGAGGCTCGAACAGCTCCCCGTGGTTACGAGACCGTCGCCGGCGCCTCGACGTCCGTCGGCGCCTCGGCGTCCGTCGGCGCCTCGGCGTCGTCGGGCATCACCTCTCCGACCGGTGCGTCGCGGAGCGTGAGGATACCGGCGCCGACGCCCAGCAGGCCGCCGAGCGCCGAGATCGAGATGCCCACGGCCAAGTCGGTGCCGTTGCCGGCGCTGGTCACGCCCAGGACGACAGCGAGGATGAGGATCGCCGCGCTCGCGATGATCAGTGCCGCCATCGACCGACGGATGCGCCGGTCGTCGAGCAGCACGTAGCCGACCGAGAACGCGAACAGCGCGATCGCCATGGCGAAAGCGAGCTTTCCGCTCGAGTGGGCGGTGCCGTCGATCTTGATCGAGCCATTTGCTCCGCGGATCTCGAACCACGACAGGAACACGCCGAGCAGCCCGACGACGCCTGCGACGGCGCCCGCGATGCCCGGGTACGACAGCTTCTCCGACTGCATGTGTGACCCCCTTCGGTTCGGCGCACGAGCTCGGCTCATGAGCCGGCAACGTGCGTCCCGGGGGAAGTGTCGGCACCCCGAGAGGGTTCCTTGAGCGCAGCGGTGGCGCGCCGGTTCGACCGCTGAGCCGCAGCCGGGAGCCTAGCCGAGAGCCTAGGTGGAGGTGAACGGATTCGAACCGTCGACCTCTGCCGTGCGAAGGCAGCGCTCTACCGGGCTGAGCTACACCCCCCAGGAACGTCCAGGGTAACAAAGGGGTCTGTCGCGCCCGAGCAGCGCCCGAAGAGCAAGGCCCCCTACGCGTCTCCCTGCAAGCGGCGAGTGTGCTCCTCGAGCGCGCGCTCGATCCCCTGCTGCATCGCGGCGATGGCGAGGTCGCCACGGGTCTTCTCGATCAGTGATCGTGCGACGTCGGTGGATCGGCGCAGGTTCATCGTGATCGCATCGGGGTAGTCGATCGTGACGAGCACGCCGTAGAGATCTTCCAGGGTGTCGAGCATCGCCTGGCCGCGACCGACCTCGCCTGCCCTCAACAGGTCCAGGATGTGACGGCGTCCTTCCCCGATCGCCTCGGCGATGCCGTTCAGGTAGGGCGCGTCCTCGACCCCGAGCTCGGCAGGGCCGGGAAGCCGGTCGCCCGCGACGAGCGCGCGGGTGACGTTGGCCTCGGCGTACTCCTTCTGAGCGTCCTGCAAGTAGCCGGCCGATCGAAGATCGGGGTGGTCGGTGACCGCGTCGAGGCCTTCCCGCAAGGCAGCTCGTGAATCGCCGATCAGCTCATCGGCACGATCGAGCTCGCCGCGATGCACGGCGCGGATCGCGTTCGCGCTCGCGCGGATCGATCGTCGGGCCGCGGGAAGGGCCTGCTCGCGCGCCACTACGATCGCGTCGAAACGACTGTGCAGATCGCTGATGAGGTCGTCGAGATCCACGCCGGGCTGGTCAGGCGCGGGCAGCAGCTTCGCCGGCGCGGACCACCACATGCACCAGGTCGCCCTCGCCGAGCGAGCCGAGGCCGTTGAAGTTCGGACGCGCCCAGGCGCTGCGCCCTTCGGCCACATAGCGGGGCGAGGGTGCGGGACGCGACGGCGCAGCGTACGACCTGGCATGGCGATGCGGGGCGGTGCGGTAGGTCGATTCGCGGTGTTTGATGGTAAGCAGCAGCCAGATGTACACGGCGAGCAACGCGACGAGCGCGCCGGTGAGGCCCCATGCGACCCGCAGCGGCGGCACGAGCCCTATGAGGAACGTGATGCCGATCGATTCGAGCATGAACGTGAAGACCTGTCGGCGGCGCTCCCGAGCGCGCGCTCGGGTTCGCTCAGCGGGCCCCAAGAACCGTACGCCCTTGCGAGGGGTAACGATCCAACGCCCTTCGGTGCCGTGCATCTCGGCTTGGGCCAATAGCTCCATCCTGCGTTCGAAGTCCCCGACCGACTCCTGCGGGGTCGACGCCTTGCCCCGAGTAGGCAGCAAGAACGCTGTCCACATGATGCCCAAGACTGCCACGGGCAACCACTCCACGCCCAGCCTCCCCAGGGATCGGTGACCGTCGCCGCTACCACATCTAGGCTGGATCTGGACGCTAGCACCACATCTGGTGGGAAGCGATCACATCGATGTGATTCACTGCACTTTTGCACAAGCAGCCCTCAAGACGCGAGTTATCCACAGTCGTGCTGTATGCCTTCTGACGGAGGAGGGAGCCCCGGTCGGGCTACGGCGGGGTCGCCTCAGGGTTCGGCTGTGTAGTCGCCGCTCTTGCCGCCGGATTTCGCGAGCAGGCGGAGGCCGTCGATGCGGGCTGCGCGATCGAACGCCTTGGCGGTGTCGTAGAGCGAGAGGGCGGCAACCGCGGCGGCGGTCAGGGCTTCCATCTCGACGCCGGTGCGGTCGGTGGCTCGCACCGTTGTCTCGACCCTCAGGCGGCCGCCGGCTTCATCGGGCTCGATGATCACGTCGGCGCCGGTGACCCGGATCGGATGGCAGTGCGGCAGCAGCGCGGGCGTCTGCTTCACGCCGATCACTCCGGCGATCTTCGCCGTCTGGATCGGATCGCCCTTCTTCGTGCCCGCTACCAGGTGTCCGACAGCGTCGGGCGTGGTGGTCACCCAGCACTCGGCGGTCGCCACACGTTGCGTCTCGGGCTTCGCGCCAACCTCGACGATTCGCGTGACGCCATCGGCGCCGGCCTGACCTCCGCCGCCATCGCCGGAGGACACGGCGCTCAGTCTTCCCCGGCGCGGAACACCATGACCTGCACCTGCGAGCCGGCCGGCGCGGTCTCGGTTCCCGGGGGGATCATCGCGAGCCCGTTCGCGCGCGCGACCGTCGAGATCAGGTTCGAGCCGCGGCCGCCGGTGGGGGTCGCGATCCAGCCGTCGTCGCCCCGCTCGACCACGACGCGCGCGTACTGCATCTTTCCCCTAGGGCCGCTGACCTCGGTCGCGAGGCTCGCGGTCACCTCGGGGCGGTCGAGCTGGGTGCGACCCATCATCTTCAGCATCGCCGGGCGCACGAACAGCTCGAAGCTCACGAACACGCTCACCGGATTACCCGGCAGGCCGAAGTACGGCTTGGTTTCGATGTGACCGAACCCCTGCGGCATGCCCGGCTGCATCGCGACCTTGTAGAAGTCGATGTCGCCGCGGCGGAAGAACGCTGCCTTCACCACGTCGCGCTCCCCGACCGAGACGCCACCGGAGCTGATGAAGGCGTCCGCCTGGATCAAGTAGTCGAGGACGGTCTGCTTCAACGAGTCTGGGTCGTCGCGCACGATGCCGGCGAGCACGGGGATCGCGCCCACTTCGCGCAGCGCACCGAACAGCGTGTAGGCATTGGAATCGCGGATCTGCCCGAAGTCGGGCGTCTCGGTGGGTGGGATGAGCTCGTCACCGGTGGAGAGCACTATGACGCGAGGCCGAGGGTGCACGAGCGGCGTCGGGTGCCCGGCGTTCGCGAGCAGTCCGAGCTCGGGACCACCGAGGCGCTTGCCTCGTTCGACGAGCACCGTGCCCTCGGCCACGTCCTCGCCCACGGGGCGGACGTGCCGCCCGGCGGGCGCGGCTTCCACCAGGCGCACGATCTCGTCGTGCACTTCGGCGTTCTCGATCGGGACGATCGTGTCGGCCCCCGAGGGGATCGGCGCACCGGTCGCGACCGCCACTGCCTCGCCGCCGCCGACCGTCGTCTCGGGCCGGTACCCGATCAACGCCCGTCCGACGATCTTCAGCTCTGCGGGGCGCTGAGGTGTGGCCTCGGCTACGTCGGACGCGCGAACGGCGAACCCGTCCATCGCCGATGACGCGAACGCAGGAAGGCTCTCGGCGGCGACCACGTCCTCGGCCGAGACGCACCCGTGCGCGTCGGTGAGCGCCAGTTGCAAGGGGGCGAGCGGAGAGACCGCATCGAGCACCCGAGCGCGAGCCTCGTCGACCGAGACCAAGCCTGCAGCGGAATCGTGATCGTGCACCGCGGGGGGATGGTCGGCCATGCGTGGAGTCTAATGGGGCCATGCCGCCAGCGAGCTGCAGGATCGCCACGTACGCGATCAGATCGCAGGCTCAGCGAGGCGCCGTCGGTACCGGAGCCCGGCGACGAGATCCGCCGTGACCTTCTGCGGGAAGGGCAGCGCCCCACCGCGGAGGCGATCATCGAGGTCGGCGAGGCGGTCGAGCAGCCCGTCGAGCACCTTGATCGCAGCGCGTTCCGAGAGGCCGATCTCGGCAGCGAACCCAAGCAGGTGCCTGCGCGAGATCCCGGACGTGCGACCGAGCATCGAGAGGGCGAGCTTCGTGTCGCCATACGGCAAGGTCGACGGAAGGTCGTAGGCGGGCGACACCCTCCATTCTCCGTCGGCGGTCGCAAGGATCGAGAGGTTCTTAGCGTGCACGTCGCCGTTGCCTGTAAGCAACGCGAAACACAGCTGCTGGAACAGCGCTCGCAGCGCGACCGGCTTGGCGGCACACCGGTCGGCGAGCGCCTCGACCACCTGCTCACATGTGACCAGGTACTTGTCGGCGGGCCACCGACCCAGCACCTGGCAAGCGTCCTCGCATGCCAGCGCCACGTTTGAACCGTCAGGCTGCGAGACCCGATCGAACCGCGTCACGAGCAGCCCGGCGAGCCCGTCGGCGTCGTGCACGAGCCTGGCCCGCGCGCTCGACATGCGTGCCTCGCGCGCCAGGTCCAGGAAGAACGCCTCGTTCTCGACGACGTGTGGAGATTCCGGCGGGTCGAGCTTGAGCACGAACCGTTCACCGGCGCGTGCGATCGGCACTGAGATCATGCGCGCCGAGACCTTGTCCTGTACGCCGGGGAGAGCGACCGGATCGACGACGCCTGCTTCCGCCAACACGTCGACGAACCGCACCTCGGACCATTCACGCTCCGCCTTGACGAGCGGTTCGGCGGGTGTGGGTTCCTGACCGGCGGGCACGACCTGTACGTCGCCGATCGTGTCGCTCCCCACCGCGAGGAGCAGCGAGAGCTCGTCGTCGGCCGAGGTCTTCACGGCCCGCCGGAGCGATGAGAGCCGTCGACCTTCAGGCAGCAGGCCCGCGAAGAACGCAGGAACCGCTCCGGCTACGGTGACCACGGGTTGCTCAGTGAGCGGAAGCGTCGTCGCCACCGCCTGTCCGCCGGCCGCAAGGTACTCGGATCGATAGCCGAACTCCACCCCGCCGGGCGACCGCGTGAGCATCGCAGCGAGGACGCCGGCCTTGTAGACATGCGCCTGTGCGACAGACGTGAGCCCCTCGAGCCTCGGCGTAGTCATCGCCTGTCACTCCGGTGTCCCAGCTCGATCTCCAAACCGAGCACCCCGATCACGTCGAGGAACTTGTCGAACCTGACGCCCGGCTTCCCTGCCTCGAGTGCACGCACGAACCTTTGGGAGCAACCGGCCAGATCGGCGAGCTCATCCTGCGTGAGCTTCAAGGCTTTCCGGCGGTCCTTGATCTGCTCTGCGAGGCGTTCGACTCTGACATCCATGACATGTCTCCTATAGGCACGTTCGTGCCGTTCTCGAAACATACACCGAGTCTTGGGGGTCGAGTCAAGCATTTCCGGCACGAGCATGCCGTTTCCCTCGGAACAGTGGCTCACTCAGGGCGGACTGCTGCCACTATTCCGGCACGTCCGTGCCTATTCGTACAGCCGCCAAGCGGGAAAGTGGTATCGAACCCCTACAGGAGCTTCTTACGCTGGACGAAATCGACGAGCCAGGTGCTGAACGCCGGGCCGAGGTCGTCGCGCTCGATCGCGAGCTCCACGGTGGCCTTCAGGTAGTCGAGCTTGTTGCCGGCGTCGTAGCGACCTTGCTCGAACGTGAAGGCGTACACCGCCTGTTCCTGCGCGAGGGAGTTGATCGCGTCGGTGAGCTGGATCTCGCCGCCGTGCCCGGGCTTGGTCTCGCGCAACGCGTCGAAGATCTCGGGGGTGAACACATAGCGCCCGATCGCGGCGAGGTTCGAGGGCGCCTCGTCGGCAGTCGGCTTCTCGACGACCGAGCGCACGCGGGCGAGGTTCTCCTCGATCATCTCGGGGGTGATCGCCCCGTAGGCCGAGATCTCGCTGCGTGAAACCTCCTGGGCGGCGAGCACCGAACGCCCGTACCGTTCGTGCACCCGCAGCATCTCGGGCAGCAGCGGCACCGATGGGTGGATCAGGTCGTCGCCGAGCAGCACCGCGAACGGCTCGCCGCTCACGTGTGCCTCGGCGACGCTCACCGCGTGCCCCAAGCCGAGCGCCTCGTGCTGACGCACGGTGTGGATCTGCGCGAGGTCCGACAGCTCGCGGATCTGCTTCAGCTCGTCGAACTTGCCGCGTTCCTCGAGCAGCGCCTCGAGCTCGGGCGCGCGGTCGAAGTGATCCTCGATCGCGCCCTTGTCGCGCGCGGTGATGATCAGGATGTCGGTGAGGCCGGCGCGCACGGCTTCCTCGACCACGAGCTGGATCGAGGGCGTGTCGATCAGCGGCAGCATCTCCTTGGGCACGGCTTTCGTCGCCGGCAGGAACCTGGTGCCGAGTCCTGCGGCGGGGATGACCGCCTTCCTGACCTTCACGATGCGCCCTCCTCGTGCGGGAGTGCGAAGTGTACGCGCGAAGCAACTCCCGGGGGAAGTCGTCCGTTCTGGGTAGTCCGTTCGGACCGGAGGTTCCCGGCCGGCGCGCTGCGAAACGCGCGCCGCAGCGCCGGTACACTCGGCGAGCCGTGCCGACCTACGAATACATCTGCAGGAGCTGCGGTCACCTCTTCGAGATCGTGCAGTCCATGCGTGACGACTCGCTCACCGAGTGCCCAGAGTGTGGCGGCGAGCTCCGCAAGGTGTTCGCGCCCCCCGCGATCTCGTTCAAGGGATCGGGCTTCTACGCCACCGACCAGAGGAAGAAGGCCACCAAGTCTCCGGGCGAGGGCGAGAAGAGCGACAAGGGCGAGAAGGGCGAGAAGGGCTCCGACTCTGACTCCGGCGACCGTAAGGGCGACGGGAAGAAGGACTCGAAGGGCGACGCCAAGAAGGACTCGAAGGGCGACGCCCCGGCCGCGAGCTCGAAGACGGAGAGCTCCTCGTCCTCCTCCTCGAGCGGCTCGTCGTCGACCGGCTCGTCGTCTTCGAAGGAAGGGGGCGGCTCTTGAGCACCGCCGACATCGGCGTCTTCGGAGGCTCCGGCTTCTACTCGTTCCTCGACGACACAGAGTCCGTGGACGTCGAGACGCCCTACGGCTCGCCGAGCGCGCCAGTCACGATCGGTGAAGTGGGCGGACGCCGGGTCGCCTTCTTGCCGCGCCACGGCGTGCACCACGAGCACCCGCCGCACCGCATCCCGTACAAGGCGAACCTGTGGGCGATGAAAGAGCTCGGAGTCGGGCGCGTGCTGGGCCCGAACGCCTGCGGCTCGCTCCAGGCCCACGTGAAGCCGGGCGACTTCGTGATCTGCGACCAGCTCGTCGACCGCACCCATGACCGGCCGAACACGTTCTACGACGGACCGGTGACGACGCACATCTCCTTCGCCGATCCGTACTGCGACGTGATGCGTTCCACGATCGTCGAACGAAGCGGCCGGCTCGACATTTCGATGCACGATCGGGGCACGGTCGTCGTGATCGAGGGACCGCGGTTCTCCACGCGCTCGGAGTCGGCGTGGTTCGCAAGCGCGGGGTGGGAGGTCATCAACATGACCCAGTACCCGGAAGCCGTGCTCGCTCGCGAGCTGGAGCTCTGCTACGCGAACATCTCGTTGATCACCGACTACGACGTCGGCGTCGAAGGGGTCGCGCCCGTCACCCACGAGGAAGTCGTGCGCGTGTTCTCCGAGAACAACGAGAAGCTCCGCGACCTGTTGTTCGCCGTGATTCCGGCCCTGCCGGCCGCCCGCGACTGCTCGTGCGCGACGGCTCTTGCCGCAGCACGATTCGAGGTCTGAATCCGGTGGCCGGAGACCCCGTGCTGGCTCGCGTCGAGCTCACGTTCCGCACCGACGAGGATCCGCAGGCGCTCGCCGACCGGGTGAGAGAGGCGACCGCCCAGATCGTCGGGTCCGAGGCGCTCGAGGAGTTCCGTCTACGGGTGTTACCACTCGCCCACAAGCCGAAGGGCTCGGGCACCGACTGAAACCGGCTCGGTGGCGGCCCGCAGGCTGGCGCCGCGCGGTTCCCTTGCCGCCAATCACGCCCCGGATGTGACGTACGTCACGGAAATGGCCGAGGGGTCACGCTACCGTCGCGGAATGTTCGACATCTTCCGTCGCAAGCTGCCGCGGTCGGCGGTCTTGTGGTTCGTGGGCGCCGCTTCCGCGGCCGGCGGGGCCGCTCTCGCGGCACAGGCGCACGTCGCCAGACTCGAGGCGACCCGCCCCGACGTCGGAGTACCGACCTCGGTCGTGGTCGCGGCGAGCGATCTGACGCGCGGGTCGACCCTCGACGCCGCTTCGCTCCGCGTGATCGACGTGCCGTCGACGTTGGCGCCGCCCGGCGCCATCGCGACGACCGAGCAAGTCGCCGGACGCGTGCTCAGCTCCGACCTCGCCGAGGGTGAAGCGCTCACCGAGACCCGCCTCGCGGGCGCGGGCGCGGGGCCGGTTGCGGCTCTCGTGCCGCCCGGGCTGAGGGCGTTCGTGTTGCCCACCGGCCCGCCGGCAGGCACGCTGCGCCCGGGCGATCAGATCGACGTGCTCGCGACCTACGGCGCGAACGCGGGACGTCCCTACACCGAGACGGTCGCCTCAGCCCTCGAGGTGCTCGATGTGGTCGACAGCGGCTCGGTGGTCGCCACGGGAACGGGCGGAGCGCCGGCGGGGCCGCCCGTCATCGTGCTCGCCGATCCGCTCACCGTCGAGCGGCTGGCACGCGCATCCAGCCTCGCCCTGCTATCGGTCGCGATCCTCGGCGACGAGGCCGCAGCGCCGACAGACTCGTTCGCGGAGACCGGGACGACGATCCCAACGGCTCAGCCGAGTCCGTAACCCCGACCTTCGGCGGATACCGGCGCCCTGCCCGGCAGCTACCATGGGCCGCTCCGCTTCGAGATCGGCGCCCGAGTCTGGAAGGACCCTCCCGCGTGAGCATCAGACGATGAGCATCTGGCAAGCGATCGTGCTCGGCTTTGTGCAGGGCGCCACGGAGTACGCGCCGGTGTCGAGCTCCGGGCACTTGATCTTGGTGCCGTGGCTGTTCGGCTGGCAGCAGCTCGACGGCGATGCGGACTTCGCGAAGACCTTCGACGTCGCGCTGCACATGGGAACCCTGCTCGGGGCGATCATCTACTTCCGTCACGACCTGTGGCGCTACCTACGGGCATGGCTGCACACGCTGGCGGCCCGGCGCATCGCGACGACCGATGAACGCATCGCCTGGGCCCTGGTGATCGGCACCGTGCCGGGTGCGATCGTTGGCGCGCTCCTCGAGAGCGTGATCCAGGAGAACCTTGGCGCGCCGTGGCTGATCGCGGTGATGTTGGCGATCTTCGGCGTGGTGCTCTACGCGGTGGACAGGCGCATGCCGAGCGAACGAGGCCTCGATTCGATCGGCGTGCGGACCGGGTTGTATCTGGGTATCGCGCAGGCGTTGGCGCTGCAGCCCGGCGTCTCGCGGTCGGGCGTGACGATGACGGCGGCGCGCGCGATCGGGCTCGACCGCGAGACCGCCGCGCGGTTCTCGTTCCTGCTGTCGCTACCGATCATCGCGGGGGCCGGTCTGTACAAGGGGGCCGGCCTGGCGCAGAGCGGCTTCCAGGGGTACGAAGCGCAGTTCTTCTGGGGGTTCGTCTCGTCGGGTTTGAGCGGCTTCCTGGTGATCTGGGGGTTGCTGAAGTACTTGAAACGACACGACTTCAAGGTGTTCATGCTCTACCGCCTGGCCGCCGCCGCCCTGGTGCTCGGGCTTATCGCGGCGAGCGTGCGCGAAGCCACGATCTGAGTTCGCGCAGCCGCCCCTATCGTGGGCAGCAAGGCCTAGAACAGCAGCGTGCGATCGATCGTCAACCAAGTAGTACACGGTGTAGGCGCCTGCGAGCAGCAGCAAGACGCCTCCGACCACCGGCATGATCGCGCCGACTCTGCGCCACGCTCGCAGCGCTCTCGTGCCGAGCACCCCTGCCGCCACGGTGATCACGACGAGCACGCACGCGACGCCGGCTGCGAACGACGCGAGCCGAAGGGCTGCATCCCACGCTCCGGTCGATCCGGCCGGGTTCCGCAGTGCACAAGACGAGGGCAGGCCGAGCTACGTCGTCGACGGCGCGAGACCCGATGTTCCCCGGCGATCGACCCGACTGGATCTTCGGCTCCCCCGACCTCACGTTCTCGGACTTCGCGATCGTGGCGAGCGACGCATCCGATCACCGACCGCTCGTGGTCACGGTGAGCTGGTAGCTGGTACTCAGTCGAGCTTCGGCGCAAAGCTGCGTTCCAGGCAAGTAGTCTCGTTCAGACTACCGTTCAGACTCAGTGGAAGGCGGCGGCACCTTGCCGAGCGTGATCACGACCCATGGCTTGAAACCCTCTCGTTCGTACAGGCGCATCGCATCGCGGTTCGTGACGAGCACGCCGATCGCGAGCTCCTCGATGCCGAGGTCGCGCAGCTCGCCGTAGACGCCCTGGAGCAACGCGGTGCCGACGCCCTCGCCACGGTTGCCGTCGAGCACGGCGAGCGATTGCAGCTCGGCGAAGCGTTCCCCCGTCCTGTGCGAGTCGTCGGCGTCGTGGATCGACACGACCGCGTAGCCGACGGGCGCTCCGTCGGCGTCGGCGGCGTTGTCGGACTCGGCGTTGTCTGGCTCGGCGTTGTCGGGCGCGGCGTTGTCGGGCTCGGCCAGCAACGCGAACGCGTCGGGCTCGGCGAGCCACGCCTCATAGCGACCGCGACGGATCGCCCACCAGGTGTCTCCGTCGCGCGGCGGGATCCCCGGGATCGCCGGGTCGACGGTGAGATGGTGCGCGTGCAGCGACCGTGCGAGCGGTTCGAGGTCGTCGACGCGGTCGGCGCCGGCCTTCACGATGCGGATACCCTTGCGGTGCACGATGCAGGCGAGCCTACCCAGCTCTCTGGCCAGCTCGCCGAGAGGAGACGCACACCCATGGACCGGCCAACGCTGCAACGATGGCTCGACGAGTACGTCGAGGCCTGGCGCTCGAACGGCGCGGCGGCGATCGGCGACCTGTTCAGCGCCGACGCCGAGTACCGGTACCACCCCGCCGAGGAGCCGGTGTTCGGTCGCGACGCGATCGTCGCCTCGTGGCTCGCCGAACCCGACGAGCCCGGCACCTGGGACGCGTGGTACGAACCGTTCGCCGTCGAGGGTGACCGCGGGGTCGCGACCGGCGTGAGCACGTACTTCGACGCCGACGGCGAGCCCGACCGCGTGTACGACAACGTCTTCGTGATGGAGTTCGACAAGGAAGGCCGCTGCGCGGTGTTCACGGAGTGGTTCCGCCAGCGCCCGAGGACCCGTAGGCCCGCGTCTAACGTTGCCGGTGCGACGTGCATGTGACGGCTTCGCGACGAAGGTGTTGCGCCGGTTCCGTTCCGGTGTGGAGGCGTGTCAGGCTGCACGCCATGGAACAGACGTACATGATGTGGGCGATGGTGCTGATCGGATCGGGGCTTGCATCGGCGGGTGCCGCAGGCCTCTTCCTTCCGGTCGGTCAGCGACTCTCAGTCGCCCTCGCCTTGGTGCTCGGCGCCGGCGTCGGCGTGGCGTCGTTGTTCCTCCTGTTGCTGGCCGGAGGAGCCGACGACCCGGATTCGGCGGCACAAGCATTCCTGATCGCGTCGGTGGTCGGGTTGGCTACTTTGATCACCGGCCTCGCCGTGCTGTTCAAGCGCGCTCGCGCCACCTGACCTCCGACGCCGAAAACCTCGACGCGCGCCCGACGTGACTACCTTGTCACGCACGCGAGCTGCGGCGGCATACCGTGTCGTGATGAGATTCCTCGCCTTAGCGATCTCGACCGTCGCGCTCACCTCCTGTGCTGATCAGACCAGCGGCACCAACGATCCAGGCGGCACCCCCATCGGCGAGCCGAGGTACGAGGCGACCACTACCGTCTTGGAAGACGCTGACGGCGCGAGGCTCTGCCTCGGCGGAGTCTTGGATTCGCTGCCACCCCAGTGCGGTGGTGTCCCGGTGCTCGGCTGGAGCTGGCGCGATGTCGACGGCGAAGAGTCGATGAGCGGCGCGACCTGGGGCGACTTCCACGTCGTCGGCACTTACGACGGCACGACGTTCACTCTGGTGGACGCGGGGCCGCCGCAACCCTATCCCGACGAGGACGGCGATCAGTTCGCGCCTCCGTGTCCCGAGCCGCAGGGTGGCTGGGTCGATGTCGATCCGGCGATGACCGGGGACGACGATCGGATCGCCACGATGCGAGTTGCCGAGAACATCGCTTCCTACGCCGGCATCTGGATCGGCTACCTCGAGGAACCCGCCGATGAGCAGACGCCGGGCGAGTACGTCGTGACGGTCGCGTTCACGGGCGACCCGTCGGTGCACGAGCCGGCGATCAGGGAGGTCTGGGGCGGCCCGCTCTGCTTGACGTCGGTGGAACACACGTTCGCAGAGCTGCGGCGAGCGCAGCGTGATCTGGGCAACGGTGGCGCCGAGCGGCTGGGTCTTCAGATGACGTGGTCCGACGTCAACATCATGGCGAACCGCGTCGAGCTCGGGGCTGTGGTGTTCGACCCGACGGTGCAAGCGGCACTCGACGAGGAGTACGGAGTCGGCATCGTCCACGTCGAGCCCGCATTGCGACCCGTGACTCGAAGCTAGACGCCGGCCAGCGTCATCTCGCCGATCAGCACCGATGGTGTTCCGACGCTCGAGAAGAAGCGCAGATCGTCGCCGAGCCCCGTGATGCCGGCGAGCATCTCGGGCAAGGTCGAAGCGATCGTCATCTCGCGCAGAGGCTCGCCCAGCGCGTCGCCCTCGATGCGCAGCCCGGTCGCACCGACGCTGAACTCCCCCGAGATCGGGTTGGCCCCCGAGTGCACGCCCGTGACTTCCGCGATCAGCACTCCGCCGTCGGCCAGGCGGAGTAGCTCCGCGAACGGGGTCGAGCCGTTGTCGAGATAGAAGTTGGAGGTGCCCACGCCCGGCGAGCCCTTGTACGAGCCGCGCTTGGCATTGCCGGTCGAGCGCTGCCCGCTGCCCATGCGCGCCGCGGTATACGTGTCGTGCAGGAATCCGTTCAGGGTGCCGGCGGTGAAGAGCTCGGTGCGGCCGCTCGGCACGCCCTCACCGTCGAAGGGCGCCGCTCCGGGACCGTCGAGGATGGTGCCGTCGTCGACGAGCGTGAACAGATCGGACCCGACCTTCCGGCCGACCATCTCGGCGAACAGCGAGCGGCCCTTCAACACATTCTCTGCGTTCAATGCGCTCGCGAGCACGCCCAAGAATTCCTCGGCCGCGAACTGGTCCAGCACGATCGGGACCTTCGCGGTGGTTGGCTTCGTGGCGCCGAGCATGCGCACGGCGCGCTCGATCGCCTCGTCGGCCACCGCCTCGACACCGAGCTCGTCGACCGCCCGAGCGATGCGGTAGGAGAAGCCCGTCTGCGTCTCCTCGCCCTCGACAGCCAGCGTCACTGCGACGACCCACGCGTCGGTGCGCGCGTACTCAACGTCGAGGCCAACGGTCGACGCGATCGCCACCCTGGAGACCGCGTCGCCGACCTGCGCGAGGTCGACCTTGGTCACCCGCGGGTCGGTGCTCACGAGGCGCCGCTCGAGGTCGAGCGCCATCCGCACCTTGTCGGCGGTGGCGACATCGGCCGAGTCCGCACGGAACAGCTCGGGGATCGCCGTCGCCTGCTCGGCCTCGGGAAGCACGTTGAACTCGTCGGGCTCGGTGAGCGCCGCGTTCTCGCGCGCGCTCCCGACCGCGATCCGCACCTCGTCGAGCGACGGGTCAGCAGCGTAGGCGTAGCCGAGCCGGCCGTCGCGGATCAGGCGCACCCCCACGCCACGCGACTCCGCGAACTCGAGACCCTCGACCTCGCCGCGCAGAGCGCTCGCCTCGGTCTGGCGCGATTCCTCGGCGTAGGCCTCCACGGCTTCGCCCGATCCCGCGGCCTCGACCGCCGCCCGGACCAGATCTCCGAGATCAGGCACCGGTTCCCCCCACGGTGATCTTCGAGATGCGGAGCGTGGGCGAGCCGCTGCCGACGGGCGCATTCTGACCATCCTTGCCGCAGGTGCCTTCCCATGTGTCGAAGTCGTCGGCCACCGCGTCGACCGCGCTCATGACCTCGATCGCGCGACCGATCAGGTTGGCGCCGCGCACCGGCGTCGTCGCCTCGCCGTTCTCGATCAGGTAGCCCTCACTCACGCCGAAGACGAAGTCGCCGGTCGCCGGGTTCACCTGGCCGCCACCGAGCGAGGTCACGTAGACGCCGCTCGAGGTGTCAGCGAGCACCTGCTTCGGCGAGCTCGAGCCGTTCAGGATGTTCGTGTTCGTCATGCGCACGACCGGGGGAGACGCGTAGGACTGACGACGCCCGTTGCCCGTCGAGCCGACACCGTCCTTGTCGGCACGCAGTCGGTCGTACAGGAAGGACTGCAGCACACCGTCGGTGAACAGCACGGTCCGCTGCCCGGGCGTGCCCTCATCGTCGAACGTGAACGAGCCCCAGCCGTTAGCGATGGTCGCGTCATCGACGCCGTTGATCAGCTCACTCGCGCACTTCGTGCCCACGAGGCCTCGGTAGACGCTCGCTTCCTTGTCGACCGCATCTGCCTCGAGCGGGTGCCCAACGGCTTCGTGGAACAGCACACCACCCATGCCGGGAGCGAGCACGGCCGTCATCTCCCCCGCGGGCGCCGGGATCGAGTCGAGCATCGTCACCGCGCGCTTCGCCGCGACCTCGGCCGTCGCGCGTGGCGGGTTGGCGTCGATGAACTCCACGCCCGCGCATGCCGCGGGACCGTGGAACCCGGTCTGGATGATGTCACCCCTCTTCGCGACGACTTGGGCGACGAGCCTGATCCGCGGACGGTCTTCTGCGACCCATCGTCCGTCGCTCGTCGCGATCAGTCGCCGCTGCAACGAGTCGCCGTACACGCCCACGACCTGCGTGACCTCGGGGCTGAAAGCGCGAGCGGCGTCGTCGAGCTCGCGCAACCACGCCACCTTTTCGGAAGCAGCCACCTCCGCGGCGACCCGCTCAACGGCGTTGGTCACCGGGCCTTCGAGCATGCGCAGGTCGACTACCGAGCCGGCCTCGCCCTCACGCAGAGCAGCGCTCGCGGCTTCGGCTGCCAGCAGCAGCGCATCGCGGTCGAGGCGGTTCGAGAACGCGTATCCGTAGCTCGTGCCGTGGGTCACGCGCACCCCCGCACCGCGGTCAAGCCCCGTGGTCAGCTCCTCGACCTTGCCGTCGTCGAGTCGGATCGACGTGCCGGTCGTCTCTTCGACGAAGACCTCGGCGAAGGCGCCTCCTCGACTCCGAGAGGCGGTGAGGACTTCCTCTACGAGGGCGCGGTCGAGCATGGCGGCGATGCTAGCAGGGGGTAAAGTCAGCGCCCGAGGAGGAGGACACCACACCGATGCGGAGCGCGGCGACTGCGGCGGCCTTGACGACGACGATCGCGTTGCTCGTGGCAGCCTGCGGGCGGGACGATCCTGGCTCGCTGCCCGAACCCGTCTCCGCCGGAGCGCCGGTCGAGATCGGTGACTCCCCCACCGCCGCAGTCGACCCTGGGGCCGAGACCGGGTTCAGTCTCGGTACCGCCGTCGCCACGGTCACGGGCGCGGTGAACGCATCGGAGACCTATCCGGCGTTGGGGCTGCCGGCGCTGTGGCTGCCGCCACCCGCCGACTTCGCGATGACCTGGACCGGGCCGGGCGAGCGTGCGATGACGCTCAGCGGGGAGTCGTTCACGGCGCAGCAGCCGACCTCACCCTCGCGCGTGTTGACGTTCTCGATCGGCAGTGCCGACGGAACCGTGGAGTTCAACTCCGACGCCGGAGAATGCCTGGTTACGATCTCGCCGGCGCTCCCAGATCGCATGGGCGGCTCGTTCCTATGCACGGCTGTTTCGGGCGTCGCGGACGACGGGTCGACCGTGACCGTCGCGGCGCAGGGCTCATTCGCGGCGGAGTGAGGTCACGAACGCGCCTGGATCTTCTCGGCCGGGCCTCGATCGTCGTACCCCTGACGTTTCCCAGCCAGCCGGGGGGGACCTCCTCTGGCTGAGCCTGCTCGCGGCCGTGCTCGCCGTGGTCTTCGCGTGGCCGGGACTCGCGAACACGTGGCGGTTCGCTCCCGGCCCCGACGCGACCGTCTACCTGTGGTGGACGCGGCTGGGCGTCGCCGAAGGCATCTCGCGCGTGGGCGCCCGCCCGGGCGTGCCCGCGTTGATCGCCGTGATCGCCGGCACCTTGCGATCAGGCCTCATCCCCGCCGTCGCCGGTCTGCAGCAAGCGCTCGGGGTGTCGATGGGGCTCGGCGCGGTCGCGCTCGTGCACCGCCGCACACACGGCCACCGGCTCGGCTGGGGGCTGGCGGGTCTCATGGGGGGCATCTTCGCCGTGCACCTCGCGGCCGGCTACGTCTCGAACCTCGTGTTCGCCGTGACGTTCCTCGTCGCGGCGGCCGCGCTCGCGCGCCGGAGCCGCCGGGGCGTGATGGCGGCGGCGTTCCTGCTCGGAGGCGGAGGGCTCTCGCACCCGCAGTTCTTCCTCGCAGGTGCGGCGATCCTGGTCGCGGCGGCGGCCGTTTCGTGGATGCTCGAGCCCGAGCACGGTTGGCGATCCGACGCAGGACGGGTGCTGGCCGCGCTCGGTGGTGGTGGGCTGGTCGTCGGAGCGGGACTGCTCTCGGTGCTCGCCGGTCCGGCGTCACTCTCGGTCGACACGTCGAGGGACAGCTTCCTGCGACGGGTGGGACTCGACGACCTGCTCGTCGAGAATTACCAGCTCCGGTTCCGCGAAGGCCTGAGGCGGTTCGCGCCGTGGGTCACGCTGCCGCTGGCCGCGATCGGCACGCTGCAGGTGCACAGCTTCACCCGGCGGTTCCTGGCCGCGTGGGTCACCTTCACGGTGATCGGGGTGCCGGTTGGCTTCGCGACCGGGTGGTTCCCGCCGGAGCGGGTCCTGGCGTTCGGTTTCTCGTTGCCGATCTTGGCCGCCCTGGCGATCACCTGGATGTGGGAACGAACCCATCCGCACCACTGGCTCTCGGTGGCGGTCACCGCGGCGCTCCTGCTGTTGCTCGCGGTCCCCGCTCTGAACGCCCAGCGACACCAGACGCCGTTCATCTCCGCCGAAGACCTCGTCGCCGTGACCCTCGTGGGGCGCATCGCCGACACCCTTGCGCCGGATACGCCGCTCGTGTTCGTGGTCGACGACATCGACCGGACGGCGACGTTCCTCGCGACGAACGTCGGGAACATCGCCCGTGCGGCCGTACCCGCCGAGCGCGCCGACGACGTCTACGTCTTCGTGGGAACCCTCGATGATCTCTTGGCCGGGCGGCCGACCCAACGCGGCGAGCTGGAGTACGACGCGCTGTCTCGCATCACGCTCTCCGATCTGCCCGAGGGCGAACGCGCGATCTTCGTCGCCCCCGAGTGGAACAAGAAGCCGTCGTCGTTGGCCGACGATCGGTTGGTGGCCTGGGGCGACGCCCAGGATCCGTCGAGTGAGACGCAGGTGTTTGCGTCGGTACCCGACCCCCGGCCACTGCCCGCAGGCGACGACGAGTTGCGCTCCGCGAGCCCGATCGCGATCGCGATCGCCGCGCTCGCGGTGCTGGCACTCCTCTGGCTCACCGGCTCCGGATGGGCCTGGTGGACGTTCGGGGACCGCGTGGCGGCGGCCGCCGCGGCGCCGGCCTTCGGGGTGGCAGCGATCACGATCGCCGGACTCGTCGTGGAGCGGCTCGGCGTGGGGCTCGACGGCTGGGGGGGTCCGGCATTCGCCTCAGCGTTGGCGATCGCGGGCGGCCACATCGTGCGTGTCATGCAAGGGAAGCCGTTCGACGACGCGGCGCCGCAGGTCGACGAGGCACCAGATCACGAGCACCAGCAGAGTGGGGGTCACGACCCAGTGCCCGATCGCTAGGTTCACGTTGAAAGCGCCCGGGTAGCGCAAGGGCTCGGTCGTCCACTGGACCATGGCGAGGGCGACGCCGGTCCCGATCAACGTCGTGCGAGACGGTCGCGGCAGCAGCCACACGAGCGGTAGCGCCCACGCGGCGTACCAAGGAAGCAGCACGGGTCCGAGCAGCATCAGCATCACGAGGGACCAGCCCATCGCCGCGCACACCGCTTCAACCGGCTCCGGGGCGACTGCACGCCGTGCGAGGTCGCGCGCCAGTCGGACGAAGGCGATCAGCAACACCGCAGCGAACCCCACGCGAGCGAGCACACCCAGCGTGCCGAAGCTGAGCCACCCGAACACCTTTGCCACCAGGCCGGAAGGAGCGAGCCACCCCTCGTGACCTGCCAGCTCGAGCATGCCGAGCGTGGGGTCGTCGGTCTGCAAGTAGGGGATGGCGGAGGCGAGTCCGATCGCAACCGCGAGGCCTACATGGGTCACGAGCGCCCGAGCGCGCCGTGGTCGCTCGGTCCCGGCCACCGCCCACACGATGACGAGCACGAGCGGCAGCGCCACAGGGGCCTTGATCAGCGCGCCCACGGCGAGCACGGCGGCGGCCGCGAGCGTGCGCTCCTGCACGAGCAGCAGCGTCCCAAGCGCTATCGCGAGAGCCACGAGCAGATCGTTGTGTCCGCTCGCGACGCCGAGGAAGAGCACCGCAGGGTTCAGCCCGAACGCAGCCACCGCGAACGCCGCGCGATCGGGCCGGAGCCGCCGGGTGATCGACGCGATCGCGGCAACCGTCGCGAGGGCTGCGAGTCCGGCCAACCACCGGTACGCATCGACCTGGGCTGCAGGGGTGTCGAACACCCGCGCGACAGCGCCGGAGATCGTCGTGAACGCCGGCCCGTACACGGCGGGTGTGTCGACCCACTTCGGACCGACCAGCGGCCACAGATCGTCGCCCCCGAACTCCACGGGTGTGTGCACATAGGGGTTCTCGTCGTAGACGGCAACGATGCGCCCGTAGAACGCGTAGGAGTAGACGTCACGCGAGAACAGCAGCGGCAGCATCGTCACGATGACGACGTTAGCCAGCACGGCGAGCACGATGACCGCCCGCAGGCTCACGACGCCTCGCAAGGTCGCTCGCAGCAGCACTAGGAAGCCGGCGACCGCGAACCCCATCGAAGCCACCCCGGCGGCGATCAGCCAGGAGCCGGCGAGGCGGTCGAGCCCGACCGCGGTGGCGAACGCGGTCAGCGGACCGCTCGGCACTGCGCCCGCCGGCAGCACCGGCTGGAATGGCGAATCAGGCGCTGCGGCGAAGGACGCGCACGCCAGGGCGCCCCCGATCGCGAGAGCGACGGCGAGCACCGCTTCGCGAGAACCGGCGGGCGATGTCGCCGAGGGCGGAGCCTTTGACGCGAGGTCGCCGGACGACCGGATGTCGGACGGCGCTTCACCGGAACGCTGCACGGCGCCGAACGTACCATCGCGCGCGCCGTGGCTTCGAACGCCGCGACCCACCCCCCACGGCTCGATGCTGGGATACTCGGCGGGTGAGTTCGAGCAACGATCCCACCCGATCGGGCCCATGGCCGGAGCCCGGCCAAACCGACGACTGGGACGAGACCGATCGCAGCGTCGAGCGCGCCGGCGCCGAACCCACCGGCGCCGGCGGATCGAAGGGCGTGGCGCTCGTCGTGGCCGGACTGAACCTCGGCGCGCTGCTCGCGCTCCCGGTGCTGATCGTGGCCGGCGTCTACACGCTCATCACGGTGTACGCGATCGTGAAAGCAGTGAGTGCAGGCTCAGACGCAGCGGACCCCGCCACGGTGTTGATCGGCGTCGTCGGCCTCGTCACGTTGTTCACCACCCTGCTCGGCATAGGCGTGTGGGCGATCGGGCGCACAGCAGACCCGAAGAAGCGCCGCTCTTACTGATCGAGCTCCTTGGCCGAGCTCGTGAAGCGCGCCTGTATCGTGGGGCGATGCGCATCGCGTTCGTCTCGACTTGGCCGTCTCGACGTTGCGGCATCGCCACCTTCACGAACGACCTGATCGCAGCGGTACACGCTGCCGACGAGTCGGTCGTGTGCGAGGTCGCGGCGATCGACGAACGCAACTCCGTGAGGGCGTACGGACCCGAGGTCCGTTGGCGCATCCGCCAAGGCTCGCCCGACGGCTACGTCGCCGCCGCGCGGGCCATCGGTGGCTCCGATGCCGACGTCGTGTGCGTGCAACACGAATTCGGACTCTACGGCCTATGGAAGGACGAGTCGTGGGAGGGCGAGACCTGGGTCGAAGGCACCTACATCGATCACCTCACGCCTTTCCTGCAGGAAGTCGGCAAGCCGGTCGTCGTGACGATGCACACAGTGCTGCCCGAGCCAAGCGAGGCGTTGCGCGACGCGGTCCGCAACATCGCGGCCAACGCCGACCACCTGATCGTCATGGCGGAGTCGGCGGTCGCCATCCTGCGCGACGTGTACGGGGTCACGACACCCACCAGCGTGATCCAACACGGCATGCCGCACATCGAACCGCGCGGCCGGCGGCGACTGAAGGAGAAACTCGGGCTCGGCGGCCGCCAGATCGTCGCCACGTTCGGCCTCGTCGGTCCGGGCAAGGGACTCGAGTACGTGATCGAAGCGATGCCGTGGGTCGCCCAGCGACACCCCAACGCGCTCTACCTGATCGCAGGTCAGACCCACCCCGAGCTGCTTCGCAATCGCGGTGAGGGATACCGCAACAAGCTCGTCGACATGATCGAGAGCCTCGACCTCGACGACAACGTGGCGTTCCTGAACCAATACCTGCGCCAGAAGGAGATCATCGAGCTGCTGCTCGCTACCGACATCTACGTAACGCCCTACCTCGATCCGAACCAGATCACGAGCGGCACGCTCAGCTACGCGCTCGGCGCCGGCAAGGCCGTCGTCTCGACCCCGTACTTGCATGCGAAGGAAGCGCTCGCCGACGGGCGGGGGCTGCTCGTGGACTTCCGCGACCCTGATCAGCTTTCCACCGCGATCATCTCGCTCCTCGACGACGCGGACCTGAAGCGGAGGCTCGAGCATGACGCCTACTCGTACGCGAACGAATTCACCTGGCCGAAGACGGGCACACGCTTCGTCGAGGTGGTGCGCGATCTCATGGCGTCGACGCCTGCGAAACGACCCACCCAGGCACGTCCGGGAGAGTGGGTCGCCGTGCCCGTGGGCGCCCGCCTTCCCGGCAACCCCCTGATCACACCCGACGACATCGCCCCATCGCAGCCCGGCATGGAGGTGATCTCGACGATCAATGCGGGGGCGGCGCGCGTCGGCGATGAGGTCGTGCTGCTGCTTCGCGTGGCCGAGCGCCCGAGCGGTCAGGGCGAGCTTCCCGAGGGCGCGCGGCTCGTGGATCTGAGCGGTGACCGCCCCACCCTCTCGGCCCTGCCCAAAGCGCTCGACCTCGATGACCTGGTCGGCATGCCGTTCTTCGACACATCGGCCGACCCGCCGCGCATCATGCTCGGGTATGTGCGACGTGACGAGCCCGGCGTCGATCTCGAAGACCCTCGCACGATCCGTTACCGAGACCTCACCGACGGCCATCACGGTGACGACGGAACGACCGACTACCTCACGCACACGTCGCATCTGCGCGTCGCGCGCAGCACCGATGGCGAGCACTTCGAGGTCGAGCGCTCGCCGGCTCTGTTACCGGCGACAGAGCTCGAGGCCTACGGGGTCGAGGACCCTCGCGTCAGCGAGATCGACGGGGTCTTCCACATCACCTACGTGTCGGTCAGCCGGCTCGGCATCACGACGAGCAGGCTCTCGACCACCGACTTCCGCTCGTTCGAGCGCGGAGGCGTGATCTTCTTGCCCGACATGAAAGACGTCGTGTTCTTCCCTGAGCGGGTTCGCGATCGCTTCCTCGCGTTCACACGGCCGATGCCGGGGTCGTTCTCTCGCGTGCTGGGCATCTGGCTCGCGGAGTCGCCCGACATGACGCACTGGGGTGCCCACCGCCAGGTCGCGATGCCGCGCCCCGGCATGTGGGACGAGGCGCGCATCGGCGCGAGCCTCACACCGTTCCGCGTCGACGACGGGTGGCTCGAGGTCTATCACGGCGCCGACCGCACTAACCGCTACGGCATGGGCGCGATGCTGCTCGACGCCGATGACCCCGCGAAGGTCCTGGCTCGATCCTCGCACCCACTGCTCGGCCCCGAGCTCGAATACGAGCGTTCGGGGTTCCTGCTCGACGTGGTCTTCCCGAGCGGCCACGTCGCGCTCGACGAGGAGCGCATCCGTGTGTACTACGGCGCCGCCGACTCCTACCTCGCCGCTGCGGACTTCTCGATCGCCGACATCCTTGCCCACCTCGATCCGTGCTGAGACAGCTCGCGCGGCTCACGCGTGCCATCCCGGCCGCGGGGCCAGGCGCCCTCGCGCTCGCTGTGTACAGCGACCCCGCGGGAGAGCTCGTGGTGGCCAAGGAATCCGGCTTCGAGGGCGTCGCGTGCGTCGACGACGCCGCCCGGCTGCTCGACGTGCTCTGCGACGTCTGGACGCACACACGCAACCACGACGTCGAACGGTGGGCTCGTGGCCTGCTCGAGTTCGTGCTGTCGATGAAGGGTGACGACGGGCGTTGGTGGAACTTCGTCTACGACTGGACGGGCACGCGGAACGAGACCGGCCTCACGTCGTCGACCGGTGAGAACTTCTGGCACGCTCGCGCGCTGTGCGGGGTGAGCCACGCCTGGCTCACGTTCGGCGACGAACGCGCGCTCTCGGCGACGCGCAGAGCACTCGACCACGCCATCTCACGGCCGGCGCCCACCGACGTCCGCGCCTTGCACGTGATCGCGGGGCTCCGGTTGCTTGACGACCGTTCGTTCACGGACGTCGAGCCGGCCGTGCGTCGGTGGGCCGACGAGATCGCATCGAACCGCATCGGCGACGTGCTGATGAACAACCCCGATGAGCGCGGCGAGCCGCACCTGTGGGCCCACGTGCAGGAAGGCGTGCTGATCGATGCGGGACGGGCTCTCGATGACCCCGCCTTGATCGACGTTGCTTGCGCGAGCGCGCGAGCCTTGTGGAAACCGATCGTGCTCGGCGGATTCGATCGCTTGGCCGTGAGCCCGTACGACGTGGCGTGCGCGGTGTACTCGCTGGACCGGCTCACGAGCGTCGACGCGGCCGAGTGGGGCGGGCTCGCGGCTGCCGCCCGAGCGTGGTTCGACCAGACCGACGCCGCGGGGCGCGCCGTCTACGACAGGCAAGCCGGCCGCATCGCCGACGGTATCGACCGGGGAGGGGTAAGCCACAACTCCGGCGCCGAGGCCAACGTGGTGGCAGCCGAGGCGCTCTTCGACGACGCAGTCGCATCCGTTACGGCTGCGGTCGGCCTGCTTCCAGCGTCATCGTCCGGGTGATACGTACGTAGCACTCAAGAACTAGATACGTACTCGCCGATAGAAGCTCCGTGAAAACTCCTCGGCGACTCCTCACCCTGCTCATGACCCTGCTCGTGCTGGCGCTGCTCGCCTCGGTGAGCTTCGCCGGTCCCGGCTCGTTCGGAGGTCCGAGCAGATCGCGCGACGTTGCGACGACGGAGGACACCGAAGAGGAGACCTGTGAGGAGCCGACCGACGGTGAGGAGCCGACCGACGGTGAGGAGTGCGTCGCCGACGAGGAAGCGGAGACGGAGGAGGGAGGGGCGACGGACGACGGCTCAGAGCCGGACCAGGTCGACGCCGAACGAGAGGCGGCTTGCATGGAGGCCGCCGGTGTCGAGCCTTCCGAGGGTGCAGCCGAGACCGACGGCGAAGAGGTGAAGGCCCACGGTCTGGACAACGCGATCGAGCACGTGTTCGCGAACTGTGTGAAGAACCCGCAGGCCCCGGGCCTGTTGAACGCGCTGGAGCGGCTTTTCGCGAACCGTGAGCGTCACGAAGCGCACGAGGAATGGAAGGCCGAACGCAAGGTCGAACGCGATGCCGCCAAGGCCGAACGGAAGGCCGAGAAGGCCGACGGCACGCGCGGAAGCAGCAAGGAGCACGGGAGTGGCGGCGAGCATGGGAACCCGCACGACGGCGGCTCAAACGGTGGTGGAAACGGGCAGGGCGGTTCACACGGGAACGGCCAATAGAACGAATGCCGCGGAAGTGTTGAACCGGGGCGCCCGTAGCGCGTACCGTGAAGGACGATGACAACTTACGAGTACCTCTGCCTAGCCTGCGAGCACCCGTTCGAGGAGCGTCGGCCCATGACTGCTGGCTCGGTCGACGCCGCGCTGGCGTGTCCTTCGTGTGGGAGCGATCGGGTGCGCCGGCGGTTCTCATTCTCCGCGGCGAGCGGAAGTGCGAGCGGGATCGCGGGCAGCGAGGCGACAACCGAGCCGGCCGCAGGTGGCTGCTGCGGCGGTGGCTGTGGCTGCGGAAGCTGATGGGTCGGGCGCCGACAACGGCCTCTGCAACGGTGTGACCGAGCCGGCCCACCTCGGGGACGAGCGCACGACCCTGCTGGGCTTCCTTCGGCGACAGCGCGACCTCGTCGCCTGGAAGATGCGTGAGGCTTCCGACGAGACGCTCGCGTCAGTGCACATGCCGAGCGGCCTCACCCTGCACGGCATCGTCCGGCACTTGGAGAACGTGGAGCGATCTTGGTTCCGCGAGTTCTTCGCCGGCGAGACCGGTCTGCGGTTCGACTGGACGGACGAGGATGCGGACGGGGATTTCCGCGCCGAGGGCGTCGCGATGACCGACCGGCTCGCCGCCTACGCGACGGAGACGGCACAGTGCGACGAGGTGATCGCCGCGGCTCCCTCGCTCGACGCCACGGCCACAGACAAGTCCGGCACGTACTCGCTGCGCTGGATCATCGTGCACTTGATCGAAGAGACCGGTCGGCATCTCGGGCACATCGACCTGCTCCGCGAGCACGCTGACGGCGCAGTGGGCGAGGAGCCGGTGGCCGACAGCTGATGGCGCCGGATATGCACCGGCCGGAGACGAGCGAGAGCGTCCCCGCCGTCCTCATGAGCTGGGAGCTTGAGCCGAGAGCGCGAGCTGACCGCAGGCGGCATCGATCGACCGGCCACGTGTGTCGCGCACCGTCACGTTGACTTTCTCCCGCTGAAGTACCTCGACGAAATGGCGGATACGGGCCGGTGACGACCCCACTACCGGGTAGCCCGGCGTCGGGTTCAGCGGGATCAGGTTCAAGTGCGCACCCAGCCGCCGAGCGATCGGCGCGAGCAGCCTGGCCTGCTCGTCGGTGTCGTTCACCTGATCGATCATCGCCCATTCGATTGAGGGTCGCCGGTGCGTGGCCGAGCGCCACCCCGCCATCGCCTCCTCCAGCACCGCGAGCGGGTACAGGTCATTCGGAGGTACCAGTTGCGAGCGCAGCTCATCGTTCCCGGCATGGAGGCTCACCGCGAGCCCTACCTGCGGATGTGCAGTCGCCAGATGTTTGATGCCCGGCACGAGCCCCACCGTCGAGACGGTCACGTGACGCGCCCCCAATCCGAATGCCTGTGGATCGGTGAGGCGTGCGATGGCGGCGAACACGTGTCGCTCATTCGCAAGCGGCTCGCCCATGCCCATAAACACGACGTTCGAAAGACGCTGCGGAGTGCTGGCCGGGAGGCGCGCCGCTTCCCGGCGTGCCCACACCACCTGCGCCGCGATCTCACCCGCCGTCAGGTTGTTCCGTAAGCCCATCTGTCCGGTCGCGCAGAATGTGCAACCCATCGCGCACCCCGACTGCGACGACACGCAGACCGTCACCCGGTCGCGGTACCCCATGAGCACGGTCTCGATGGCGTGCTCGCCGCCAAGACGCAGCAGCGCCTTGCGGGTCGCGCCCCGGTCGGTTGTGCGCTCGTCGAGGACCTCGACTCCTAAGGGTAGATCAGTGACCAGGCGCTCCCGGAGCGCCGGTGAGACGTCCGACATCTGATCGTAGGTGGCTGCCCGCTTCCATAGTTGAGACCAAACTTGCTTGCCGCGAAAGGCGGGCTCACCCCATGCCACGAGATGGTCAGTGAGTTCCTCTTGGGTGAGGTCGTAGACGGTCGGCATATTGACAGACTAGAGGCGGCTGTCCTCCAGACGCTTGACTGCTACGTCTCAGTAGCCCGATGGACCAGACCGACTGCGCTCTCTTGAATGGCCACCACGGCTGGCGCTCAATCCCGCTCTCGTGCGTCACCAAGAGCCATTCGGCGACGGCGCTCACATCCTGATAACAGCACCCGGATGACTCCCGCCGCGATGACTGCGCCGACGACCTGGAACACGATGAACCCAGGCACCGACTCTGGAGCGATGCCTGCGAATGTGTCCGACAACGTGCGGGCGACCGTCACGGCAGGGTTGGCGAAGCTCGTAGAGGACGTGAAGAAGTACGCACCGGCTATGTAGGCTCCAACGGCGAACGGCGCAGCAGCCTCTCGTCCCGAGCGGACGACGCCGAACACCACCAGCGCTAGGCCGAACGTCGCGATCACTTCCGCCAGCCACAGACCACCACCGCTTCGGACATGGGTGGAGATATTGATCGCGGGCAGTTCGAACATCAGGTTAGCGAGCATTGCACCGACCGCACTAGCGCTGGAAGGCGAGAGGGTGAACAACTGGGCTTTCTAGCCCTCTCTAGGTGGTGATGACTCGACGATCCGCCGCACCTCGGCGATGGGTAGGCCGGACGCTTCGGCAATCTGTTTCTCGTTCGCCCCGTACTCATGCGCCGCCTGGACAGACGCTGCCAGCAGGTCGGCCATGTCAGGCGATGCAGCAAGGGGGCGGGCCTCCTCTGCCAACATCCGGAGCCGGTCGTCGACCTGCTCCGACTTGCGGCTCCGCGCTCGGTAGGTCAGTACTTCGACCCGTTCGACCGTGACCATCCCGTCGCTCACCATCTCGTCGACCATCGGCAGAATCCGCTCGACATTCTCGGCAGTGTCGACGATCTCGATGATGATCGGCAGGTCTTCGCTGAGTCGCAGGATTCGCGAGGTGTGGAGATGAGAGCTTGCGCCATATCCCTCGATGCCCCGGATGACGGTCGCCCCGGCGAGTCCCTCCTTCCGCGCTCGTTCGACCAAGGCTTGGTACAGAGGCTTGCCGTCGAAGTAATCCGACTCTCCGATGAAGATGCGAAGCAGCTTGCCCTCTCCCGAGAAGCGCATCTAGACCACCCTCCCCATCAGGACCCCGGCGTACACGGCGACCATCCCGACTGCAAGGCTTCCGAGACTGTTCGCTCCTGCGCGAAGAAGCGCCCCGTCCTCGATGAGTCGGAGGGTCTCCAGCGTCAGGGTCGAGAACGTCGTGTATGCCCCGACGAAGCCAACCGCTGCGGCGGTCCTGAGCCACGGCGCGACGATGACCGGTCCCTCGATGAGGATGGCGAACAAGAGCCCCAGCAGGAACGAGCCTGAGATGTTCACGACAAACGTTCCCCACGGGAACGCCTCGCCGGTCCGCTGGCTGACGAAGCCCTCGATCCCGTAGCGGGCGACCGATCCGAGGAACCCTGCGACACCCACCGCGACAACCGTTCTCACAAGCGCCTCCTACCGGCTCGGTAGGAGTCATCAGCCACGGTCGGCGGTTGGGGGCGAACTCCATCGCCCGTCGAGCGAACCGAGTATAGACGGACCGGAGTCTCAATCTTGGGGTTCGCCCGGAGACTGCCGCGCCTCGTAGAGTCCGCAGCTATGACTGCGGCGGAGCGAACCAACTCCGAGCGCTGGCTGACGCCTGGTGTCCGAGGCATCGGGGCCGCCAGCCTGCTCTCCGATCTGGGTCACGAAGTGCCTACGGCTCTGCTTCCTCGCTTCATCACGTCGCTCGGAGGCTCTGCTGCGGCGCTCGGCGTGATCGAGGGAATCGCAGACGGGTTGGCTGGGGTTGCCCGCTTGGCGGGTGGTGCTCTCGCCGACGATCCTCAACGACGCCGGGCAACCGTCGTGGGTGGATACACCTCGGTGGCGGTCCTGTCCGGGCTGATCGGCGCGGCGACTTCCGTGTGGCAGGTCGCTGTTCTTCGAGCAGGAGCGTGGACGGCGAGGGGGCTGCGAGTGCCATCTCGCAACGCCCTGCTCGCCGACGCCACGCCTCGCGAGGCGTACGGACGCGCCTACGGGTTCGAACGGATGATGGACAACCTCGGCGCAATCGGTGGGCCGATGCTGGCCCTGCTGCTGGTGGCGGTGTTCTCGGTCCGCACCGCGATCTTGCTGTCCATCATTCCCGGGCTGCTGGCGACGTTCGCCATCCTCTACGCGATCCGTCGACTCGCGAAGGCGGAGAACCGCGAACGCCAACCGATCCGGTTACAGGTGAGGCCAGTGATCCGTGCCGGACTCGGGAGGTTGATGCTCGGAGTCTCAGCATTCGAACTGGGCAACGTGGCGGCGACGCTCCTCATCCTGCGGGCGACGGAGCTTCTCGAACCGGGCCGGGGGACGGACGCCGCGACGACGACCGCCCTGGTCCTCTACATCTCCTACAATGCCGCCGCGACCGTGGCGAGCGTTCCGGCGGGTCACGCTGCCGACCGGAAGACACCGGCGTTCGTCTTGATGAGCGGAGTCATCGCGTTCCTGGTCGCCTACGCGATCTTCGCGTTCGTCGGTCCGAGCGTCGCGGTCCTGGCGCTCGCCTTCATCCTGGCCGGTGTGGGCATCGGGTGCGTCGAGACCGCCGAGCACGCGGCGGTGGCCGCCTCCGCCCCGGCCCCGATCCGAGGTTCTGCGTTCGGTCTGCTGGCGTCTGTCCAGAGCTTCGGCAACCTGGCTGCAAGTGGCATCGCCGGAATCATCTGGACAGTCGTATCGCCCAAGGCAGCCTTCCTCTACATCGCTGCCTGGATGCTAGTGGCGCTGGCCATGCTGTCCCGGGTGGGCCGAGTTCAATCCATCGGGGCGGGCTCCTAGGGCTAGCGGAGTAGCTGGCACACGGCGGGACGGGCTCGTACCCGTCTGCTGAGTTCGATGGATGGCGTTGGGTAGTAGAACTCGGTTATGGGCTCGCCCATTCCCATGAACACGACGTTGGTGAGGCGCTGCGGCGTGGTGTCGGGAAGCCTCGCCGCCTCCCGCTTGGCCCACACGACCTGGGCTGCGATCTCGCCCGCCGTGAGGTTGGACATCAGGCCCATCTGGCCGGTCGCGCAGAACGTGCACCCCATCGCGCACCCCGACTGCGACGACACGCAGACCGTGACCCGGTCGCGGTAGCCCATGAGCACGGTCTCGATAGCGTGCTCGCCGCCCAGGCGCAGCAGCGCCTTGCGTGTCGCGCCCCGGTCGGCCGTGCGTTCGTCAAGAACCTCGACCCCTAGGGGCAGGTCGGCCGCGAGCTGCTCCCGCAGCGCCGGTGATACGTCCGACATCTGATCGTAGGTCGCGGCGCGTTTCCACAGCTGCGTCCATACCTGCTTCGCGCGGAAGACCGGCTCCCCCCACGCCACGAGACGATCGGTGAGCTGCTCGCGGGTCAGGTCGTAAACGGTCGGCATGGGTCTTCCAGCCTAGCCGGACCACCTCAACGCGGCGTGGTTGAGTTCTCGCTCAGCTCGCCCGTTCGGCCCAGCACAGCGACCGTGTGCAACTAAGAGCTCGGCATCATCCAGGAGGTCCCGGGCGTTCTCGGCGGCCCGCTGTAATGCCTTCGGCCGCGCCTTCGATAGTCAGGCTCTCGGCTACCTCAGCCTCGGCCAGCCGCTCCCTACGCTGTCCGGCGGCGAGCGGCAGCGGCTCAAGCTGGCCACCCACCTGGCCGAGAAGGGCGGCGTCTACGTCCTCGACGAGCCGACCACCGGCCTCCATCTCGCCGACGTCGAGCAGCTGCTCGGCCTGCTCGACCGGCTCGTCGACTCCGGCAAGTCGGTCATCGTCATCAATCACCACCAGGCGGTCATGGCGCACGCCGACTGGATCATCGACCTCGGCCCCGGCGCCGGCCACGACGGCGGCCGGATCGTCTTCGAGGGCACACCCGCCGACCTCGTCGCCGCCGGCTCCACCCTCACCGGCGAGCACCTCGCGGCCTACGTCGGCACCTGACCGAGGCCCTCGCGGACACCGTGAGACGAGTTCTCTCATCTGTTTCGACTCGCCCTCCGGTCAGCCATCAAGCACGGTTTCCGAATCATTCGATGGCATCCCCTGAACCGCGAGGCCGCCGCACTCACGTGGGCCGCCGAATAAGGAGACACGTCCTAGGTCTGTCCGTCGGCGATCTGTTCGGCGAGGTCGATCAGGCCCCGAGACTCGGGGACCGCGAACGAGATGTCCCAGGCGACCGGCCACGTCGAGAACTTCGCGATCACGACCTGTGCGGGCACATGGATCAAGATGGTCTGACCGTTGATGCCAGATCCCTTGTAGATCGGCTTCGACGGGTCGACAACCCACCACTTGTTCCGGTAGTAGGCGCCTGGTGGGTACTCGTGGGCGTCCTCGGAGGCGAGGAACGCCTCGACCTGGTCGTCGTCGGGGTTGAGGATGTCGCGGATCCACTCGCGCGGCACGACCTGCGTCCCCCCACGTCGTCCGCCGCGACGCATCAGCTCGCCGAACCGTGCGAGGTCGCGGAGCGTGCAGCACACACCGCCGTCGGCCATCGGGTGCGCATGCCCGTCGATCGTGATCTCGGCGTCGAACTCCGCGCCCATCGGTCGCCAGAGCACCTCTGACACGAGGTCGGCGTACCGGGCGCCCGCGGCGCGCTCGAGCACCCACCCCAACACGTCGGTCAGGATCGAGCGGTAGTCGAACGGTCCACCGTGCGGACCCTTGTTCTCGAGCGTCGGATAGTAGCCGGTCATCGAGGCAGGTAAGCCCGTCGAAACGCGCGGGCGCCACAGATAGATCTGCTCGTAGACCCGGACGTCTGCTGCCATGTCGTCGTAGTCCTCGTTGAACCGTGTGCCGGCACGCATGTCGAGCAGGTGGCGCACCGTGCATCCGTCGAACGAGGTCCCGCGCAGCTCGGTGATGTGCGTCGTGACGAGATCGTCGGGCTCGAGCGCCCCGCGGGCGACCAGCACGCCGATCGCTGTCGACGTGATCGACTTCGAGACCGACATGCACAGGTGGGTCGTGTCTGGACGCATGTCGTTGAAGTAGGTCTCGCTGATCACGCGCCCCCGATGGAGCACCAACAACCCATCGGTGTAGGTGTCCTCGACCAGACGGCGAAGCGTGGTGCGACGCGATCCCGCGCGGACGCGGGTGCCCATGAGATCACGTTCGGCGCGCGGCAATTTCCAGACCGGTCCGTCGCCACGACCGATCTTCGCGGTCGGGATCAGGTCACGGACGTGCTGGAAGCCCCACCGGTTGAACGGCGGATCCTGCCAGTTGTCGAGCGTGACCAGCCGGTCGGCCGGAGGCGGCGAGCCTCGCATCAGCCCGAGCTCGCCGGCAGTAGGGACTCGCCGACTCATGCACACGTTCCGGTTGCGAGGGCTGACATCGAGCCTGAGGCTAACCCGAGGCCATTAGACTTGGCCTCCGGAGGTCGTTGGCCTGTCAAAGCCCCCCACTCTTCCCGCTTGATCCAGAGCTTCCGAGTTCTTTCGCTGAAGCGCACGAGGAAGCGAGTCTCGTGGATGCGGAGATCGAAGCGCTGTCGCTCGAGGGCGGGGGCTGGGCGGGTCGAGACGCGCACGGATTGCAGCTCTCGGAAAGTCGGCTGCGGTCGGCCGATCTCACGGAAGCCTCGTTGTCGCGGGCGCGTCTCCGCGACGTCGTCGTTGTGGACGGTGGTTGGGCCAACGTGACGGCAACCGATGCGACCTTCAGCCGTGTTCGCTTCGAACGCGTGCGACTGACGGGCGCGAACATGTCTGGATCCAGACTGGACAACGTGACGTTCTCAGATTGCCGTTTGGATCTGTGCTCCTTCCGGTTCTCGCAGTTCGAGATCGTTCACTTCGACGGGTGCAGGATGCAGGAATCGGACTTCTACGACGCGCAGCTGAGTTCGGCGATGTTCACGGACTGCGATCTGTCCGGTGTCACCCTCACGGGCGCGACGTTCACCGGGAGCGAGATGCGAGGGTGCGACCTGTCCTCCGCGCATAGTCCCGAACGTCTGCGAGGAGTTCGCATGCCGTGGCCCGACGTGATCCGCACCGCCGGAGAGCTCGCCGCGGGCATCGGCATCGAAGTCCTCGACGGATAGCCGGACCTCGGATCGAACTATGCACGCCGAGCGGCGACGAACACGTACTCCCGGCTATCGTCGGCGAACGCTTCGGGCCAGCTCATCGCGCCACGCTGCCGGCCGGCTTCTCCCACACCGACACGTGTTGGTGGCTCTCGCTCGTGAACGGCTCGCGTTTCCATCCGCCCCAGCGTTCGCGCAGCGTCATTCCGGCGAGTTGTGCCATGAGGTCGAGTTCTGAGGGCCACACGTAACGGAACGGCATCGAGACACGCTCGAGTCTCCCTTCCACGATCTCGAGGTGATGGGACGTGAGGCCCTGCGTAGCGACGTCGTATTCGTCGATCCCCCAGTAGTCGTCGCTCCCGTAGAAGACACGGAAGGTGTCACCGGACGGAAGTCGCTGGAGCTCGGGGATCATGACCTCGACGACGAAGCACCCACCAGGTTCGAGATGCGCCGCCACGTTGCGGAAGCACGCGACCTGAGCCGCCTGCGTCGGCAGGTTCATGATCGTGTTGAAGACGAGGTAGGCCAGGGAGAACGAACCGTCGACCGAGGTGGTCGCGAAGTCGCCGATCGTCACGCCGATGTCGGCACCGCCGGGCTTCGCGCGCAGCATCGCTGCCATCGCCTTCGACAGTTCGATGCCGTGCACAGGCACTCCCCGTTCGGCGAGCGGGAGCGCGATCCGGCCCGTCCCGATGCCGAACTCGAGCGCACGTCCTCCCCCGACGATCTCGAAGAGGAACTCAACGGCTGGTTCGACGACCGCCGAGTCGAACATCTCCGCAGACGTCTCGTCGTACCTCGCGGCGATGCGCTCGTCGAAATAGCTGTCGTCGCTCACGTCCCGAACCTACCGCAGCCGCGACCTGAGCCAGCGGACGAGGCCTTGCCGAGAGATGCGTTCGACCATCACGATATGCGGCGATGGAACCCGTGGCTGGCCTCGACGATCTCCGATCACTCCTCGATGCGCCGGCCGCCGCCGTGCTGGTCACCTATCGGCGAGATGGTTCAGCCGCCGTTTCCCCGGTGTGGTTCCGCTACACCGGCGAGGCTTTCGAGGTCGTGGTGGCGAAGAGCGACGTCAAGATGCGACACGTGGAGCGTGACCGTCGCGCTGAGCTCATGATCTTCGAGACCGTCGCTCCCTTCCGCGGTGTGAGGATCCGCGCCGAGGTCGAGCTCAGCGACACGCACGTCGACGAGGCCCGCCGCGCCATCGCCCTGCGCTACCTGGGGCCCAAGGCGGCGCCGGCCTTCGTTGCGCAGAGAGGTGAAGGGGTCGTCGTTCGCTTTCCCGTGTCGGCGGCGAGCGTCTAGGACCTCTCCGCCATCCTTCCCGCCACGACCGGAAGCGACGGATAGTGCCTGCTACGGTGACTGCGTGAGCAGATCGGTGCTTGACGATGCGTTCGCCCACCACATGTGGGCGACCCTGCGAGTGGTCGATGCGTGCCTCCCGCTCACCCCGGAGCAGCTCGAGAACGCGGTGCCGGGCACCTACGGCTCGATACTCGACACGATGCGCCACACCGTCGGAGGCGACACCTCGTACCTGTTCGCCATGACAGGCGGCAGGGTCGCCCAGATCGACGAAGATCAGATGGACCTGAACGAGCTCCGAGTCGTGATGGAAAGTCACGGTGCCGCCTGGTCGTCGCTCCTGGGGGAGAAGCTCGATCCCGACACCGTCATCGTGCGGCGCCGCGACGACGGGTCCGAGACTCACGCCCCGATGGGCATACGGCTCGCGCAGGCGCTGCACCACGGCACCGATCATCGGAGCCAGATCTGCACCGCCCTCACGACGCTCGGCATGGAGCCGCCGGAGATCGACGTCTGGGACTTCGGCTTCCAGGATGGGCGTGTGGTCGAGATCTCACCCACGCCCTGACGAACCACGAAGCCCGGATGGGCGAGTGGTGTCGGTAGGTGTCGCTAGCGTCGCGGCCATGCGACGAACGAAGTTCCGAGGGTCCCGGAGTAGCGCTTGGACGATCGTGGAGCCGGTTACTCACCGCGAACGCATGCGCGGCGCGCGCGACGCCCGCTGGCTCACATCCACTCACGGCATGCTCTTCGAGAGCTGCAGATCCGTGCACACATTCGGCATGCGCGAGCCGATCACCGTCGCCGCGCTCGACCGGCAGCTGCGGGTGGTTCGGACGCTGGTTCTGCGACCACGACGACTGCTCTTGCCGAGGCCGGGGGTGCGTCACATGCTCGAATGCCGAGCCGACGCCGACGTGCGAACGGGCGATCGGTTCTTCCGTGAGGCGCAGCCTGAGCGCCGCCGGGGGGAAGGTCCGACGACGCTCAGACCGATGCGCCGATGATGAGGCGCAGGAGTGCCGCCAAGCCTGTGGCCGTCACAGCGATGGTCGCAGCGATGGCGAACGGCGCCCACGCGGGTACCGCCACCGGTTCCTTGCGGGCCTCATCGGGCCGCATCAAACCGAGCCACTCCAGCATGAGCCTCATCACATGAAGTGTTCGGCTCAGACAGCTCTGCGGTTGAGCCTGAGATCGCACGTTGCGCTCAGGCGATCCAGCCGGGACCACGTGCGCCGACAACCGCCCACTGTCCGTATCGCTCCTCGAGCTCCCACGTGTTTCCGGCGCCGCAGAGCCCGCCGCATCCGTGGCTCGCGCCGACCCTGATGTCACCCGCTCGCTCGACGATCGGGCCGAGCGTCACGACTACCTCGTTCGGCGGCCCCTGGAACCAGTCGCGTCTCGGTCGGCGACGCGGTGCTGCCTTCGGCGACCGGCGACGGAGCGGTCGCATCGGCGCAGGCGATGAGGAGAGGCGAGGCCGCGGAGAACATGAGCGTCCTGCGCATGACGTGAACCTCCTTGCGACAGAGACCTCCGGGGATGAGGTCTTGCGTAGCCATGCCCGGAGGTCTGCCTCTGTGACGGCCCGAGAGGTCGCCGTCGGGTCGTGGCTATACTCTGTCGGCTCGCCTCTGCGGCCGCTACCCTGCTGGAGGAGCATCTGCGCCCCCATCGTCTAGCGGCCTAGGACGCCGCCCTTTCAAGGCGGAAGCACGGGTTCGAATCCCGTTGGGGGCACGGCGCCACGCTCGGATCCTCGTGGTCCTCGCGCGGTGCCATCACAGTCAGGAACACGAACGTGCGCCCGTAGAGGAGTCCGGTCGTCCTCACCTCCCTGTCAAGGAGGAGATCGCGGGATCGAAGCCCGTCGGGCGCGCTACGACAACGCCTCGCCGACCTTCGGGGCGGCGATGGGAATCTTGGCGCCTAGCGCCTAGCGATGACTTTCCGGTCGTCGCGCCGTCTATTCGGCATGACTCGATTCGGTAGCGCACTGGACGAAGGGAAAGGGCGGTTCATGTTCGCTGTGGAAGCTGAGCGGCTCGTCAAGCACTACTCCGGCCAACCACAGCGCCAGAGCGGTCAGCCCGGCCCCGGCCACGCGCATCCCGAGATCGAAGGACGGGACCGAGAGGACGAGCCCTACCACGAAGAGCGCGAGCGAGGCCGCGAAGGACCACCGCGCCCGCTCGGTCGCGCCGGTCAGCCGGGAGAGCTCGAGGCGCTCCCCCACGATGGTGACCACCACCAGCCCCGCCCACCACGGAGCCACCCGGTACAGAGCGAAACCGCGGATCCACAGCGCCACGCCCACGGCCCACATACGAACGCCGGTCGAAATGGCGAACACTCCGCGGCCTGAATAGGCCGGTCGAATAGGTCAGCACCCCGACGTCCCAGACTCTGCTCGGTCTTGCCCGCAAGCTCGCCCCTGAAGGCGGCAGCGGGAGCCGAGCAGACGGGAGAAGGAGTGCGGACCGACATGCAAGAGTGGACCGAGATCCGGCGCAAGGTGCTCGTTCAGGGCGCCTCGAAACGTTCGGTCTGCAGTCTCCTCACCTGGTGTCGAAGCACCAGGAGCTCGATCTTCCTCCGCTCATCTGGGCGTCGCCCCGCTCCGAGGATGCGGCGAACGAGGAAGTAGACGAGCGAGAACAGCATGGATCTCCTTCCCATCTGGGAGAGCGCATGCTACCGGCGGGTCCCCCGCGACCGGCGAATCGTGGATTCTGAACCCTTCACGCCCTGCCGTTCGGGTCACGGAGACTCACGCCACGTCGCCACCCGAGGAGCCGGCTCCCCCGAGAATGAATGCGTCGTCCCGTCCCCAGCACAGGAAAACCTGGTCGCCGGCGCTCAGCATGTCGGTCCGCTCGTCGTTCAGACGGTGGCTCGTCACACGTATGCCGATGCTCGTATCCACGTGGAACTGCGTGAACGTCCCGAGATACGCGACCCGCGCGATCACGCCACCTAGCCTGGAGCCATGGGCCGTGTGGGGCGCAGACCGTTCCTCGATGCAGATCCTCTCGGGCCGGACGGCGATCCGGAGCCTGTCTCCGGGCCGAGCATCGTCGGCGGAGACCACGACCCGCTCGTCGTCGCCCGTCCGCATGACGGCGATGTCGCCCTGGACTTCGTCCACACGCACGTCGAGTTCGTTGAGCAACCCCACGAACCCCGCGACGAACGTGGTCGCCGGGCGCTCGTACACCTCTCGGCCGGAGCCGATCTGCTCGACGTCTCCGTTGTTCATGATCGCGATACGATCCGACATCGCGAGCGCCTCCTCCTGATCGTGCGTGACGTAGACGAAGGTCGTGCCGAGCTCCAGCTGGATCCGTTTGAGTTCCAGCTGCATCTCCTTGCGGAGCTTGACGTCCAGTGCCCCGAGCGGTTCGTCGAGCAGCAGGGCCGTCGGCCGATTCACGAGGGCTCTCGCCAGCGCGACCCGCTGCTGCTGTCCGCCCGAGAGCTGGCCGGGGCGGCGTCGTTCTGTGCCCTCCAAGCGTACGACCTCCAACATCTCCATCACTCGCTGCCGGATCTCCTGACGAGCGACTCGCCTCAGTTTGAGCCCGAAAGCGACGTTCTCGAAGACCGACATGTGCGGGAACAGCGCGTAGTGCTGGAAGACCATGTTGACCTCGCGGCGGTTCGGAGGAACGCCTGTGACATCGACCCCCCTTAACAGGATCCTTCCCTCGTCGGGTTCCTCGAAGCCGGCCATCAACCGCAGGGTCGTCGTCTTGCCGCAACCTGAGGGACCGAGCATCGAGAAGAACTCCCCTTCCCGAATCTCAAGCGTGACCTGACGCACGGCCGTGATGCTGCCGAATCGCTTCCGCACACCCTCCAGACCGATGGCAACACGCGACGCGCGCGGCGTGCTCATGGGATCCCCCTGGTTTCGGGGGTGCCCGCCGAGGCAAGCTGAGTCGCGAGCCTTCGATCGGCGATGCGCCTCCCGATCTCAGCCCCGATCACCACGAAGCCCGAGACGGCCATCACCGCGACCGCGAGAGCGATGACCTGCGGGAGTCTCGTGGGGAAGCGAAGCTGCGAGTACAGGTACACGGGGAAGGTGACCTGGTCGCCGGCCAGGAAGGAGGCGACCACGACCTCATCGAACGACAGGGTGAAGGCGACCAGGAACGCGGAGATGACCGCCGGCAAGATCAACGGGAAGGTGACGGATCGGAAGGTCCGTGGCCCGCTCGCTCCGAGGTCTCGAGCAGCTTCCTCCAGCGACACACTGACCCGCTCGAGGCGCGGGACAAGCACGAGGACGGTATAGGGCACCGAGATGACCACGTGGCCCGTAGCGATCGTGAGGATCGACAGCGGTATGGCTGCCGCGTTGAACAGGATGAGCAAAGAGATGCCCAGGATCAGGTAGGGGATGACGAGCGGAGCGAGCAGGAGCCCGGAGACCGCTCCTTTCCCGAAGAATCTCTTCCTCACGAGCGCTACTGCCGCGGAGATGCCTAGCGCCACGGCGATCGCGCTAGACGTGGCCGCGACGATCGCGCTTGCCCGCAACGCCACCATGAGCTCGCCGTTGGACAGGAACTCTCGGTACCACCTGAGGGTGAAGCCCGAAAGGGGGAATGTGACGGTGATCGAATCGTTGAAAGAGAAGACCGCCATGATCAGGATCGGCGCGTAGAGGAACAAGAGGAGCAGCCCGAAACACGCCTTGAGAACCCGCAGGCCTCTTCTGGAGATCGCGACGTCGGTCACTCGATCGTCACCGTCCGAACGTTGAGGAAGCGTCCAAAGATCGCGATCAATGTGGCGACCACGATCAGGAGGAAGATCGCCAGGGCTGAACCCGTCTGCCAGTCGAAGGCACCCAGGAACAGGTCGGAGATCGCGTTCCCGTACATGTATCCTCGCGTGCCTCCCACGAGCGCCGGCGTCACGTAGTCACCGATGGTCGGGATGAACACGAAGATGAACGCCGCGATCACGCCCGGGATCGACAGGGGAAAGGTGATCTTCCAGAACGTCTTCCAGCGGCTGGCACCGAGGTCGGTGGCGGCCTCCAGCAGCGAGCGATCCAGATTGTCGAGGGATGCGAAGATGGGCAGAGCCACGAACGGGATCCAGACGTACACGAGGACCAAGATCACCGCGAACTGGCTGTAGATGAGCCAGGAGATCGGATCCCCCGGATCGCGGACGCCCGTCGAGTACAACAGGGAGTTGATGACACCGTTACCGCCCAGGATCACCTTCCAGGCGAGTACGCGCAGGAGGTAGCTCGTCAAGAAGGGCGCGATGAGGACTATAAGGAGGACGTACTTCCGCTTCCTGGCTCCCATGGCGAGGTAGTAAGCCACGGGGTACCCGAAGGTCACGACAAGCACCGAGACCGTGAGCGACATGCGTACCGACTTCCAGAACAGGTCCATGTAAAGGGACCTTCCGAAGACGTAACCCCATGATTCCAGCGAGAGATACCTGTCGCCGGGGAACAGGGTCAGCGCTCCTAGGCTGTAGGCGACGACTAAGCCGACCGGCAGTAGGAAGAAGATACCCATGTAGACGAGTGAAGGTGACAACAGGCCGAGCGTCGCCAACCGGCGCCGCATGCGCATGTGACGGGATCCGCTCGTGACCTTCAGGTCGGCGCCAGCCTCGACGGCCACCTCTTCCGTTCTCCTCACGACGCCTTCACCTCGGCCCAGATATTGCTGTAGAGGTCAGCCCGAGGTATATAGCGGTCGACGTGGGTCCGAGGTTCCTCAAGTATCGTGGGGTCATCGAGACTGAAGGCGGTCACCAGCTGGGGATCGACTTTACTGAAGTCGATCTGCATATTCGCATGGCCGTACGAGTAGTTGTTCAGCAGCCACAAGGACGTCCCTTTACTCGCCCAAGCGTCGACGAACTTGTGCGCGTGGTAGTAGTTCTCGGTGTCGGCCAGCAACACGAGACCCTCCACCCATGCCATGCGACCCTCTTTCGGCTCAGGGTAGACGACGTCCAGACCCATTTCCTTCATCCTCAGCCAGGCGTCCGACCACGCGTACGAGATCCAGATGTTCCCCGCCGCGAACTCGTTCTCCATTTCCGAATTCGACCCCCAGAAGAAGGCCACGAGCGCCTTCTTCTCGAGAAGGAAGCTCCTGATTGTATCCAGCTCTTCGTCCGTCATGTCGTACGGGTTCTGGAAGCCGTGCTCCCACCCAGCTATCACGAGGTTCTCGGTCGGGTGCTCGTACCAAGCAATCTTTCCCGCGTAGCGCTCGTCGTACAGGAGCGACCAGGAAGGCCCATCCGGGCCGATCTCCACCTTGTCCGCGCGGTACATGGGCGCGTCGAAGCCCCAGTCCAGCGGGATCATGTATTGCTTGCCGTCCACCTGCCCCGCCGGGAGGAGCCCCTTGGAGAGGGACGGGAAGTTGGTGAGGAGGGAAGTGTCCCAGGGTTGGAGCACTCCGAGGTCCACGTAGGACTGGACGTACGCGTTGGCCGGATGGACCATGTCCGGAGAGGCCCCGACGCGCACCTTGGCGAGCCCCTCGGGGCTCGTGGTCATGAACGTGAACTTCACCTTCTCGTCAGGGAACTCCCTCGCGTACGCACGCCAGAGAGCCTCCAACTCGTATCCGGACCACTCGAGCACCTGGAGATTGCCCGGTTCCTGCTCGAGCGGCGGCCGCGCCACGCCCGTGGGTTGTTGCACCGGCTGGGCCTCCCGTCTGCATGCCGCGAGCACGGCTGCGCTTCCCGCGAACGCCGTCAACCGGAGAAAGCCTCGGCGATCCATCGGACTTCCGAAGCGATCAGGTCTCCTATCCACGCTCTCCACCTCCTGAATCTGCGTCGATGACTTAGACCACCCGCTCTTCTCCCGTCTGTTCCGAGTGCCCGACGCTCAGGTTCCCCCCCTCGCCTTCCGCATCGCCGCCCTCACCGCGTCGCCATCAACAGCGAGCTCGAGGAGGCGGATATGCTTCTCGTAGATTGCAGGATCGATCTGCTCCTTGACCTGATCCTCAAGGATATGCATCACGGGAAGTCCCAACTGGACTCCGGCCAATGGACCCACGTAGCTGGGATCGCCGGCGGTGACCGTCTCGGTCGCCACCTCCAGCGCCTCGGGATCGGCGGCCCCGAGGATCACAACGAGCTCACCACCGAACCGGTCCGCGAGGGACTTGATTCGGTCTTGGTTCTCGGGGTCCATGGCACCCGCTGCCGTTCAGACGAAGCACTCGGTTTCGATCAGGACGACTTCGGCGCCAGCCGAACGTGCACACTCGGCGATCGCCTCACCGGGAACGCCGTCCCGTTCGCCGAGAGCAACCACCTTCTTGCCGCGAAGCTCCATCACTCACCTCCCTCTACCAATCGGGCGGCCGCGGCCGCGATGTCGGCCTCGGTAAGAGTCCCGCCGAGACGTTCCACCTCTGTCTCGTTTCGGAAGAACAGATACGTGGGCAATCCCGCAACGCGCAGGTCCCGGCAGAGCTGCCGGTTCTCGGGGGCGTTCACCTTCACGACCCGAAGACGGCCCGCGTAGCGTTCTTCGAGCGCCTCGACGGCCGGCATGAGAGCGATGCATGGCTGACAGTGAGGACCCCAGAAATCGACGAGAACGTTGCCCCTCTTCACGAGCTCCGGAAACGTGTCCGAACTGGCGGCAACCGGCATCTAGCCCTCCAATATGATCGACATCCCATCCCACAGTCGAGTCATGCGACCGAGGAAGAGGCTCCCCTTGGCTAGCAGCATCGTCGAGCGGATCTCGCCTGACCGGAACCGAGAGAGCGCATGCGGGAGCCAGGGTACGGCCGACGCGATGTGGCCCTGCGTGGGGGCGAAACCTGGCAGGCCGTGGGCGCGGGAGAATCCGGGGATCTCCGAGCGCTCCATCTCGCCCGCGATGACAGCGAGCGCGGCCATCATCCGGTAATTCCGCTCTGCCACGTCGCCCCCACCGGCCGGCTCCGTGATCTCGGGGTTGTGGAGCTCCGTCGCGTAGCGATCGATCTGGACGATCCGCCTGCCGAGACGCTCGAGCGGGCCGGCTACGATGTCTCCTAAGATCCCTTCCTGTGACGACTCCGAACCTAGGCGATGCACCCCGACGGCGTCAAGACGCAGGATTGGAGCGGCATCCTTCGCTGGGCCGACGAGCACCGCCATGCCGGCGAGCACATCATCGAGCACCGGCGACCCGTGGTCGAGCGCACCCGTGAACTTCATCCCCAGCTTGGCGAGGGACCCGCCGGCTACGACCACGACTCGCTCGAACACCCCTGACTCCACGAGCGCGCCGGCCATGACGAGCGCGTGGATCGGCCCCGCGCAGAAGGCCTTCACGTCGCTCCCGCCGGCGCTCCTCAGGCCGCAGGCTTCCGCGATCGCCTTGCCGAGCGAGCCGCCTCCGCGCTGATACCGATCGCCGACGGCCTCCTCGCCGGCACCGATCGCGTATCCGATCGACTCCGGGTCCGTCGCGGTCGACTCCAGGAGAAACCGCAGGGCGTGGACACCGCTGGCCTTGCACGCGAGATTCTCGAGGAGGATGTGGGACCGGAGGGACTCGTCAACGTCGTGGCCGCTTCCGACCGCACCGACGACCTTCTCCTGCTCGAAGAGGGCGAGCTCCCCCAGACTCTCGTCGGGGTCATCGCCGAGGCGGATCACGTCGAACTGGTCTACGTCCGCGAGGAGGTCGTAGAACTCTCTCTGATTCATGATCTCTCCGAACGGACCGCGGCACGCACCGCCGTTCGCCGCACCCCACCACGGCCGCGGCAGTTCCCAGAGCTCTTCCGGGCGCAGGTTCCCCACGAACGCCTGGTGAGGTGGGTATCCGACCGCGTTCTCGAAGCTCTGGAGAGCGCGACTGATCTCCGCCGCCCGCGTCTGTTCACGAGACGGCTTCGAGCCGTAGCGGACCAGATCCGGAACGTGCGCCAGCACCAGAGAGGCAGCGAGAACCCCGACCCGCCGGCTCACCGCGTCCCCAGCATCGTCACGTCTTTCGCCAGGTCGCCCCGCTCACCGTGAGTACCGCGATCGTAGAGGGACAGAGCGGCGATCCTCAGCCCGAGCACCGGCCCACGAGGCGTCGTCACGGGCCCACCTGCCAGACCGTGTTCGGATCGACGTCGGTCTCGAGCATCTCAAGCGCCCGTTGGACGATCCTTCGACGCAGTGCCAGCTCGCCTGCCGGACTCTGGGCCGGATCCCCGAACGGATGCGTGATCGCGACCCCTTCCACGATGCGGTTGGCGCCGATCATCACGGCGATCGTCGGCAGTGCGGTCACGAACACCGTCGGGATCCCCAGTCTCTCGATCTCTCTCGCCAGCGTTGACCCGCAACGCGTACCTGTCCCTCAGGTTCCGGAGAGGAGGACTGCCTCGATCCCCGCCTCCTTGAGCTCCTCTCCGATCTCTCTTCCGAACTTCGCGGCGGTGGCGACCGGCGTGCCGTTCCCCATGGTCGTGTAGAAGAAATCGTGGATCGCGCCGATCCGACCCTCCTCCTCAAGCTGGCGGGCCACGTCGAGCGGCACGAGGCGGTTGGGATCCGCGTTCGCAGCGGTCGGGTCGAATCCACCGTGGATCGACTCGTAGCTTCCGCCCGAGAGGCCCGACAGACCACCCACCGGGTAGCGGAACCAGGCACCGGCGCGGGTCGACGGCAGGCGGTCTGGGTTGCCTTGGGGCACACAGCCCGCCTCTGTGACCAGCGCGAGTTTCGCCCGAGCGAGATCCGGCACGGGCGCCGGCGGGAACACTCGGTCGAGCTTCGACTCTATCTCGCTGCTAACTCGACCGGCGAGCTTCCTGAGAAGCATCTCGATCGCCCGTGCAGCACCCGTTTCCTCCGCGAACTCGTTGCGGCGAAGACCACGCGGCAGGTAGCCCTCCTCCTCCGGGAGGCCGATCCGCTCGGCTGCACCGAGCCGGCGCGCCAGGCCCGCCATCTTCGGCAGCGCCTGCCGCATCCCGGTGACGGTCGCTTCGGTCCGGACGACGTACGCCGCTCCCTCGGCGGCGAGGACGCCCGGGTTCTCCGGATCCATGCCGCAGACGGCCGGGGTTCCCCGCCGGGCAGCCTCACGTCCGAGTGTGCCGCAGGCGTAGCCGTAGCGGCCCGACCCGAACGACGGGCCGCAGACGAGGACGTCCGGCTGCTCTTCGTCCAACCAACCCAGGAGCTGAATCAGCGCTTCGTCTTCGTGCTCCCCGAAGAAGTTGTCTCCGCACACGAGGGTGACGGCGACATCGAGCCCGAGTCCTCGGCCGGGTCCGACCGGACCCTCGAGGCGCGTCGGTGGCGAGTCCGCCGCTTCCTCTCCGCCGAGCCCGGCGAAGAACTGGTTGAGATAGTGAACAACCTTCACTCCGTCACCGCCTTCAGCCGCATGTCGCCCATCTCGCTCGTGGCGCCGAGGTAGTCGCGTACCGGAACCGGTCCGGCCTCGATGGCCGGCCGGCCGTTGCGCAGGACGTCGCCGCCCAGCACGACCTCTGGCCGCCAATCCGCGACCAGCTCCTCTGTGTTCCCGACGCTCACCAGGGCGTCCGCCTCAGGGACCCAGTCGGTAAGCCCCCCCATCTCGGCGACGATCGCGGTCGTCCGCACACCCATCTGCTCACAGGCGCGGCAGGTCAGCATCGTGTCGGTATGGGAGTTCCCCGCTGCGATGGTCGTGAGGATCGCGCCATCCGCACCGATCTGCCGCGCCAGCTTGGCGGCAAGGAGGGCCGACCGCGACTTCTCGAAAGCGGACATGAAGTAGGCACGGGTGGCGATGACGCCCACGAACCGAAGCCGTGACCCGTCGGCGTCAAGCAGGCGACGAATGAGCTGGTTCCGCTGGTAGAAGTAGGTGGGGTTGCGCACGGATGCCCAGTAGTACGCCCCGCTGGTGACGGCTCCATCGAGTACCTCACGAGGATCCAGGAGCGTCGGCAACATCCCGGCGACCGAAGCTCCGTAAAGGAACGTATCCGAGGTCGGGCCCTGGGCTTCGAGTTGGAGGATCACGCAGACCGAAGGAAGGTCGTGGTCGACGGTTGCAGGAGCCAGCCTCTCGACCTGGTCCGGAACCGAGCCCAGGGTGACAGCCGCGAGATCCTTGGCAACCCGGAGCGTCGCCCGACGGATCGATCGATCAACGTCTGCCACGCCGACGGCCGGATCGCAGTCGAAGTCGAGAACGACATTGGTCGTCGATGACCACCGGCAGTAGTCGGCACCCGGACCAACCATGTCCACCAGCGAATCCTGGACGTCGCCAGCCCGAACGTTCGGGCTGTGCCTCAGGTCGGCCGCGGCGACAACGGCAACCCCGTCCATGCGGTGGGTGGCACCTCTCCCCGCGACGGCAAGACTGCCTAGCGCTCCAGGAAACGTGGTTCCTGGGTCGCCTGTCTTCGCCGCGGGCTCGACCACATCGAGGACGTTGACCAACCGCACCGGCTCCCCAGGGCGGACCACGTGCACGCGGACCCCGGTCAAACCCGGTTCGCGCCCTGCCGTCTCGGCGAGCATCTTCACGTCGAGCTCGAGCACGCCCGAACTCCAGTGGGTGGCCCGACCGGCGACCACGTCACGGACCGTGAACGTCCGGCACTCGAGTACCGGCCCGTTGCCCCCGGCCCAATCGAACTGCCCTTCCATGAGGTTGACCTCCATTGGCGCACCCGAATGGCCAATCGCGGCATCCGCCTTCATAAACGACCGTTCAAAGTTGAACGACCGTTCAAAGTTGAACGACCGTTCAAAGCTCGTTGGCAGTAGTTTCGCACGTAACTCTCCCGGAGGCAACTAGCTGAAGCGCCCAGGTTAGCGTCCCGCGCGAGCCAGTCCCGAACTGAAATCCCCCACCACTAAGGAGAGGGGCACGTAGCGTCCGTTCATCGACGAAAGGACGTGCCGTGCCCG
>JBBEAY010000059.1:0-81514 GCA_040882605.1 Actinomycetota bacterium | reverse complement strand
CTCACCCACCCCCACGCCAAGCCGTCAAACGGTCCGATTCACACCAGCCACCTAGGTCGGCCTTGGCTAAGCTGCGCGGCGTGAAGCCGTGGCAGAAGCCGTCGCTCGACTGGTTTCTCGTGCTGGTTCCGGTTGCGATCGTGCTCGAGGTCGCCGGTGGGCCGGACCTCGCGATCTTCCTGATCTCGGCCGCGGCGATCCTTCCGCTCGCGGGACTGATCGGCCGCTCCACGGAGCAGCTCGCGCTGCATACGGGGCCGCGCATCGGGGGACCTGATCAACGCGACGTTCGGCAACGTCACCGAGCTGATCATCGCGATCTTCCTGATCCTCGACGACCGGATCGAGATCGTGAAGGCATCATTGACCGGGTCGATCCTGGGCAACCTGCTGCTCGTGCTCGGGTTGTCGTTCCTGCTCGGTGGGTTGCGGCACGAGCAGCAGCACTACAGCGCAGACGCCGCCTCGGTGCACTCCACCTCGCTCGTGCTGGCGGTGACCGGGCTGCTGATGCCCGCCCTTTTCGCGCTCGGCTCCAACGGCGAGAACGTGCTTGAACGCGAGGTCGTGAGCGGCATCGTGGCCGCTGTGCTCATCGCGCTGTACGTGGCGGCGTTGGTGTTCACGCTCGTGACCCACGAGCACCTGTTCCGCACGCCAGAGGCAGGCGAAGAACCCTCGTGGCCACGCCGCAAGGCGATCGGGGTGCTTCTGCTGGCCACCGCGTTCGTCGCGCTGATGTCGGAATTCCTGGTCGGCTCGCTCGAGTTGGCGCTCGAGGACATCGGCATCTCCGAGTTCTTCGTGGGTTTGATCTTGATCCCGATCATCGGCAACGCCGCGGAACACTCGTCGGCCGTGCTGTTCGCGATCCGGAACAAGGTCGACGTGACGCTCGAGATCGCGATCGGCTCGTCGACCCAGATCGCGCTCTTCGTGGCGCCGGCGCTGGTGTTCATCTCGCTCGCGGTCGGCCACCCGATGGACTTCGTCTTCTCCACGTTCGAGGTGGCCGCCGTAGCGCTGTCAACCGTCTTGGTCTTCATGATCTCGAGCGACGGCCGAAGCAACTGGCTGGAAGGCGCGCAGCTCACCGGCGCCTACGTGATCATGGCCATCTCGTTCTTCTTCGTGGAGCATCTGTGAGCAGCGTGCGTGCGGCGGTGCTCTCGGTGCTCGCGGCGGGCGTGCTCGCCCTCGCCATCACGCCGGCCAACGCTCAGACGAGCGAACGCATCACCGGCTACGACGTGGCGATCGAGATGGGCGACGACGGCACGCTCACGATCGTCGAGTCGATCGACTACGACTTCGGTGTGTCGGTGCGCCACGGCATCCTGCGCGACATCCCAACCCGCCTGACCTACGACGACACGTACGACCGCATCTACCCACTCGAGGTGATCGACGTGCGAGCGTCGCAGGACACACCCGCCGGTTACGCGGTCGAGTCCGCCGACGGTGGTATCACGCGCATCCGCGTCGGTGACGCCGACATCGAGATCACCGGCCGGCACTCGTACCAGCTCACCTACACGGTCGACGCGGCGCTCAACGGGTTCCCTGATCACGACGAGCTGTACTGGAACGCGATCGGCACGGAATGGGCGGCGCCGATCGAGCGTGCCACGATCCGGGTTCGGGCGCCGGCCGACATCACGCAGGTGACGTGTTTCCAGGGCTACGAAGGCGCGACTTTGCCGTGCGACAAGGCGACGGCGAAGGGCTCAGAGGCGCGGTTCGCACAGTCGGGGCTCGGCTCCTACAGCGGCGTGACGATCGTGGTGGGGCTTCCCAAGGGCGCCGTGCCCGAGCCGGTGCCTGTGCTCGAGGAGCGCTGGACGATCGGCCGGGCGTTCGAGGCGACGCCGGCGACCCTGGGCGCGACCGGTGTGCTCGCCATCGCGGCGCTCGGCGGTGTCGCCTCGCTCGTGTGGGGGCGCGGCCGCGACCGGAGGTTCCGCGGATCGCAGGTCGACCAGGTGATGGGCAACCCGACCGCAGAGCATCAAGCCGTGCCGCTCGGCGAGGCAGACGTGTCGGCGCCGGTCGAGTTCGCGCCTCCCGACGGCATGCGTCCAGGCCAGATGGGCACGCTCATCGATGAGCAGGCCAACGTGCTCGACGTCTCGGCCACGCTCGTCGATCTCGCGGTCCGCGGATACCTGCTGATCCAAGAGATCGAGAAGGAAGGCTGGTTCGGCAAGCCCGACTGGCGCTTGATCCGCCTGGAGAAGCCCGACGACGACCTGCTCACCTACGAGCGGCGGCTGCTGACCGGCCTGTTCCGAGACGGCAATGAGATCACGATCTCCGAGCTCAAGAACACGTTCGTCGCGCGTCTGGGCGATGTGCAGGAGTCGCTCTTCGCCGACGCGGTGAAGCGTGGCTGGTTCAGCGAGCGCCCCGACAAGGTGCGGTCGAGGTGGCAGGGCCGCGGTGTGCTGGCGCTCATCGGGGCCGGCGCAGCGACCTTCGCGCTCGCCCTGTGGACCCACTTGGGTCTTCTCGGCGTGCCGCTGATCCTCGGCGCCGTGCTGCTGCTCGTGACCGCCTCGCGCATGCCAGCCCGCACCGCGAAAGGCACCGCGATGCTGCGGCGGGTGCGCGGGTTCCGCACCGTGATCGAGACCGCCGAGACCCACATGTCGCAGTGGGCCGAGAAGGAGCTGGTGTTCACACGCTTCCTTCCGTTCGCTGTGGTGTTCGGTTGCACAGACAGGTGGGCGAAGGCGTTCGCGGCGCTCGGCGTGCAGCCCGACACGAGCTGGTACATCTCGCCGAACCCGTTCGTGTTCGCCCATTTCGCGTACTCGATGGACGGATTCGCAGTGACCACCGGCGGCACGATCGCCTCGACGCCATCGGGCTCCGGCTCGAGCGGCTTCTCGGGTGGTGGCTTCTCCGGGGGAGGCGGAGGGGGAGGCGGAGGCGGCAGCTGGTGATGGCTCCCCGTAGCATCTGACGACATGCGCATCGTGTTCAGCGAGGACGGGCGGGACTTCCACCGGCGAGGCTGGCATGAGCTCGTCGAGGTCGACCCTGCCGGAACGTTCTTCCATACGCCTGCGTACCTGAAGCTCTACTGGGAAGAGTTCGGCGAGCAGCCCGATCACCTGTTGCTGGCCTTCGCAACGGAAGACGACGGCACGCAGGTCGGCGCCTGCGCGTTCGAGCGGATCGGCGAGACGCTGAGGTTCCTCGGTGGCACCGAGGTGACCGACTACATGGGCCCGGTGGGCCTGCCCGAGCGGCGTGACGCGATAGCCAAGGAGCTCTGGGTGGCTCTGCTCACCCGAGACGACTGGCGTGACGCCGACCTGCGGGGCCTCCCCGAGGACCAGCCTTGGTTCGGTCTGTTGCGTGACGCCGCGAACGCTGCGGGTCTTACCGTCGAGGAGACCGACGACCAGAACGGCGTGGCGCCCTTCCTGCCCTTGCAGGCCACCTGGGACGAGTACCTGGCGGCCCTATCGTCGAAGTACCGACACGAGATCAAGCGCAAGGCTCGCAAGCTCACAGAGGAAGCCGGCGACTTCCGCATCGTCGCGGCCGACGGCGACACGTTGATCCCGCTGCTCGACCGCTTCGTCGAGCTGCACCGCATGTCCGAAGGGCCCAAAGGCGTCTTCATGGTGCCGGGCATGGAGATCTTCTTCCGCCGCCTCGGCGAGGCCTTCTGCTCCGATGGAGTGTTCCGGCTCACGTTCATCGAGGTGGCTGGCAAGCTCGCCGCGGGCACGATCGGATTCGTCTGGGGCGCCACGTCGTACCTATACAACTCCGCGTTCGACCGATCGTGGGGCAACCTCGCGCCGGGCATGGTGCTCGTCGCCGAGGACATCAGGCTCGCCATCGAGGAAGGCTGCAGCGGGTTCGACCTGCTGAAGGGCGACTACTCCTACAAGTACCGGTTCGGGTCGCACCCGCGGGCCGTGAAGAGGCTGGTCGTCACACGCTGAGCCGGCGGCTGTGGCGGGTGTCCCGTTACGGGAACGCGCGGAGGTGCCGCAGCACGGTGTCGGCGAGCCGTCGGTCGCCGCCGAGCACCACGTTGCCAGAGAGCAGTACGTCGTCGGGCTTCAGTCGCTGGCCAGCGACGAGTGCGAGCTGGGGGGCGCGTCCAGAGATCGTCGCATCGGGCTCCGCGTGAGCGAGGGGTGCCTCGCCGGCGCCGAGGCCCCAGTGCCACGAACCCCCGCCGGCGCCGTCGACCTCGACATGCACGCTTCGCCCCGACAGGTCGTGGCCTGCTCGTCCGAGCGACCACGGCACCATGCGCACCGCGAGGTCGACCGTGAGGTTGATCGGCCAGTGTTGGATCTGAGGTCCGAGCCCGTTCGTCGCGCGGACGTCCTCACCGTGTAGCCACCACTCGACCACGCGGGTCTGCACGAGGAATCGGGCGGCGATCGGCCCGGCGACGTAGTCGTAACGCGTGGAGGCCCAGTCGTCGTCGGGCAGCGCCGTGCAGTGCGACAGGAACGAATCGGCGGCCTGCCCCCAGCGGTTCAGTACCTCACGCGTGTCGAGACCTGAGCGCCTGTTCACCGTGTAGGCATTGAAGGCGTCGAGATCGAACGGAACGTCGGGGTGCTCGCCTCGCCACTCCTCGAGATCGGTGGCGGGTTCCCCGGCCACGAGTTGCGCGGCGATGGTGTCTCCGGCGCCGAGATGCGCGATCACGTCGCGGTTCCACCACCCGTCGGCGGCGCTCGGCTGCTCCCACGAGGCTGGGTCTGCGTACTGGATCATGCGGCCGAGCCGCTGGCGCTCGGCATGGGCGATGCCCAGCAGCTTCGCGCGTTCGAGACTCACGGCGCGGATTGTACAGTCCGGCTCGTGCGCATCCTCGTGGCTCCAGACAAGTTCCGCGGCACACTGACGGCGCGTCAGGCGGCCGAGGCCTTCGCGACCGGCTGGCGCCGGCGACGGCCCGGTGACGACCTCGAGCTCGTGCCGATGGCTGACGGCGGCGAGGGCACGATGGAAGCTCTCGTCGACGCGCTCTCAGGACGCATCGAACGAGCGACCGTCTCCGGTCCGCTCGGTGACCCTGTCGACGCGGCCTTCGGGCTCGCGGCGACCGCCGACGGCATGTTCGGCGTGGTGGAGATGGCGCGAGCGTCTGGTCTCGCCGTGCTCAGTCCTGCCCGACGAAACCCGTTGAAGACAAGCACTCGAGGAACCGGAGAGCTGATCTCCCGCGCGATCGACGCCGGCGCGGGTCGCCTGGTCGTGTGCATCGGCGGCAGCGCAACGAACGACGGTGGGGTGGGCATGGCGTCGGCGCTGGGGGCGCGCTTCCTCGACTCGGCAGGGAAGCGGGTCGCCGATGGAGGAGCCGCGCTCGGCGCGCTCGCCCATATCGACCTGTCATCGATGCATGCGGGTCTCGCCCGGGTCTCGGTCACGGGCGCTTGCGACGTCGACAACCCGCTCACCGGACCGTCGGGGGCGAGCGAGGTTTATGGCCCGCAGAAAGGCGCATCACGCGACGACGTCATGACGCTCGACCGTGCCCTCGGACACCTGGCGACTGTGGTTGAGCGCGACCTCGGCGTCAGCCTCCGCGAGGAGCCGGGCGCCGGATCAGCCGGAGGTTTGGGCTTCGGGCTCATGGCGTTCTGCGGCGCCACGCTACACCCGGGCGTGCAGGTCGTGATGAACGCCGTCGGCCTCGACCACCGCATCACTAGTGCAGATCTCGTGATCACCGGGGAAGGCTCGCTCGACGAACAGTCGCTGCATGGCAAGGTTCCGGCCGGGGTGCTGAGAGCATGCGAGTTCGCCGGGGTGCCCGCGGCGATCGTCTGCGGACGAGCCACGATCGAGCCGGGGGTGCCGGTGGTCTCCCTCGTCGATCGGGTGGGGGAGCGGGCCGCACTCGCCGACGCTCGGAAGGCGTTGATCGATGCTGCACAGGACATGGCCGGCCGCGTCGGCGAGCTGGTCGGGGCGCCGCGGTGAGCGGGGCGACGGACCGCTTCGTCGAAGCCTCGCGCGCCCTGGGGCTGCACCCAGAAGCTCGTCGGTTCCCCGAAGGCACGAAGACCGCTACCGATGCAGCCAGGGCGATCGGGTGCGGTGTCGGTCAGATCGTGAAGTCGCTCGTATTCATCGCCGACGACGGCGTGGTGCTCGCGCTCACGTCGGGGTCGAACCGGGTCGACGAGACGAAGCTGGCGGCAGCGGCGGGCGCGGGTGGCGCGAGACGGGCGACGCCCGAGGAGGCCCGGACTGCAACTGGGTTCGCCGTCGGCGGCACGCCACCGTTCGGGCATGCGGCTAGGGTCCGGACCTTCTGCGACGGGGATCTGCTCGCTCACGACGAGGTGTGGGCCGCCGCCGGCACGCCCGACTCCGTGTTCCCACTGACCCCCGCCGATCTCGTTCGGTTGAGCGGCGCTACCGTCGTGGAGCTCGCGGCGCGCTGATGCCACCCCAACTCAAGCTAGGGTTTCGTGGCACCGACAGGTACGATATGGGAGCCGTAACCCCCGACATCTCACCCGGAGGACCCATGATCACGCTCAGCGAGACTGCTGCCGGTAAGGTCAAGGAACTGCTGGCCGAGGAAGGCCGCGACGACATCGGGTTGCGCGTCGCGGTGCAACCCGGAGGCTGCTCTGGACTGCGCTACGCGATGTACCTCGACGACCAGTTCGGCGAGAAGGACCAGGCCGAAGAACAGTTCGGGGTGCGCCTCGTGATCGACAAGATGAGTGTGCCCTACCTTTCGCAGGCCAAGATCGACTTCGTCGACACGCTCGAGCAGACAGGCTTCACGATCGACAACCCGGCCGCCCAGGGCGGCTGCGCCTGCGGCAACTCGTTCCACTGAGCGCTGCCCGAGGGCGGGATGCCTTTGCTAGACCTTCGCGTCGACGGCGTCCAGACCGGTTCTGAACCCCTTGGCGATCTCGTCGATCTCGTCGTCGCCGATAACCAAGGGCGGTGACACCGCGATCGCACCGTACACGAGCGGGCGCACCAGCATGCCGGCTTGTCGACACGCCAGGCCGACCCTCGCCGGCAGCGACGGGTCGCCGGCGACGAGGTCCTGACGCAGGTTCACCGCCGCGAGCAGTCCGATGCCGCCGCGCACCTCCTCGACGAGCTCGTGGGCGGCCAGCGGCTGCAGCGCCTCGAGCAGTGGCGCCTCGAGCTTCAGGGCGCGCCCGCAGAGATCTTCACGCTCGATGATGTCGATGTTCGCGAGCGCAGCAGCAGCGACCGAGGCATGTCCGCTATAGGTGTAGCCGTGTCGCCACATGCCGGCGCCCTTCGCGAAGAACGGCTCGGCCACCCACGGTGCGGCGATCACGCCGCCCATCGGCAGATAGCCGCTCGTGATGCCCTTGGCGCATATGACGATGTCGGGGTCGAGTCCGAAGCGGTTCGCGGCGAACCAGTCCCCTGTGCGACCGAACCCGGTGATCACCTCGTCGGCCACGAACAGCACGCCCGTCTCTCGACAGACCTCGCGAGCAGCCTCGAGATAGCCGGACGGAGGCGGGAAGACGCCCCCCGCGCCGATCACGGGCTCGCAGAAGAACGCGGCCACGTTTCCGACGCCGGCCGCCTCGATCGCGGTGCGCAGCGCGTCGGCGTCGTTCCAAGGAACCTCGGCGACGTCCTCGATCAGCTCGCCATGGCCCGCCGCGTTCGCGGGGATGCCGGCGAGCGATGTTCCCGCGGTGTGCATGCCGTGGTAGGCCTTCTCGCGCCTGACGAGCACGGTGCGGTCGGGCTCGCCACGGAGCTGCCAGTACCGCCGCACCATCTTGGTGGCGGTGTCGATCGAGTCCGATCCGCCGCTCGTTAGGAAAACCTTCGACCCCGGCACCGGCGCGAGCGACGCGACGCGCTCTGCAAGCTCCTCGGCCGGGTGGTTCGTGAGATCGCCGAACGTGGAGTAGGCGGGCAGCTCACGCATCTGTGCCGCGGCCGCCTCGCCGATCTCGGTGCGGCCCCAGCCCACGTTGCAGTACCAGAGCGATGCGGTCGCGTCGAGGTACCTGCGGCCGGCATCATCGAAGACGTGTGCGCCCTCGCCGCGCACGATCGTCGTGGCGCCGTTCGTCTCGACGGCGTGCATGTCCGCGAAGGGGTGCCAGAAGCTCGTCATGCACTCGACGCTACCAGCGCGCCTCAACCCGGATCGTAGGCGAGGTTCTCGGCGAGCCAGCGCTCGGTCTCGGCCACGCTCTGGCCCTTACGCCGCGCGTAGTCCTCGACCTGGTCCTTGCCGAGACGCCCGACGTTGAAATACCGGGCCTCGGAGTGGGCGAAGTAGAGGCCGGCGACGGTCGCGCCGGGCGTCATCGCGCACGACGTGGTGAGGTCCATGCCGTGGTCGCGGGCACCGAGCAGGTCGAAGAGCGTGCGCTTATCGGTGTGATCGGGGCAGGCCGGATATCCGAACGCAGGACGGATGCCTCGGTATCGTTCCCCGAGCAGGTCCGCGCCCTCGAGCGATTCGTCGGGCGCATACCAGGCGCGGCGCACCTCGCGATGCAGCCATTCCGCGAAGGCCTCAGCGAGGCGGTCGGCGAGCGACTTCACCATGATCGCGCGGTAGTCGTCGAGGTCGGCCTCGAATGTCTTCGTGAGCTCGTCGGCGCCGATGCCCGCGGTGACCGCGAAGCCCCCGAGATGGTCGGTGAGCCCGCTCTCGTGCGGCGCGATGAAGTCCGCGAGCGATCGGTTCGGGCGGTCGTCTCCCTCGCCGTAGTCTGCCTGCTGGCGAAGCATCGGAAAGACCTGTCCGTCGTCGAGCACGATGTCGTCGCCTTCGGCCTGCGCGGGCCAGAACCCGTACACGCCTCGGGCCTCGATCGAGGCGTCTCGCACGATCTGGTCGAGCAGCTCGTTGCCGTGCTCGAAGAGCTCCCTCGCGGCCCCGCCTTGCTGCGGATGGTCGAGGATCTGCGGATAGCGACCCTTCAGCTCCCAGGCGGTGAAGAAGAACGTCCAGTCGATGACCTCGCGCAGCTCGGCGAGCGAGGGTTCCACGACCTGCACGCCGGTGAACGGCGGCGACGCCACGTCGTCGGCACGCCACTCGATCGGGGTGCGGTTCGCGAGCGCCTTGCGATAGGGGAGCAGCGGGGTGCGCAGGCGCTCGGCGTGCAGCTCGCGGAGGCGCTCTTGGTCGATGCGGTTCTGCTGGTCGAGCTCCACCTTGCGGTCGGCGTCGAGCAGCTTGGAGACCACGCCGACCACGCGCGATGCATCGACCACGTGCACGACCGGTTCTTCGTAAGCGGGCGCGATCTTCACCGAGGTGTGCTGGCGCGAGGTCGTGGCCCCGCCGATCAGCAAGGGAAGGGTCATATGCCGGCGCTGCATCTCTGACGCGACGTTCACCATCTCGGTGAGCGACGGCGTGATCAGTCCTGAGAGCCCCACTATGTCGGCGCCCTCGGCGATCGCCGTATCGAGGATCAGCTCGGCGGGGGCCATGACACCGAGGTCGATGACCCGGTAGTTGTTGCAGCCGAGCACCACCCCGACGATGTTCTTGCCGATGTCGTGCACGTCGCCTTTCACGGTCGCCGTGACGAGCGTGCCACGAGCGCGGTCCGCCGACGGTCCGAGGGTGAGCTTCTCTGCTTCCATGTAGGGCTCGAGGTGGGCGACGGCCTTCTTCATCGCACGCGCCGACTTCACGACCTGAGGAAGGAACATCTTGCCGGCGCCGAAAAGGTCGCCCACGATCTGCATGCCGTTCATGAGCGGGCCCTCGATCACATCGAGGGGGCGGTCCGAGGCCTGGCGGGCTTCCTCGGTGTCCTCGACGATGAAATCGACGATGCCATGCACGAGGGCGTGTGCGAGGCGGTCCTCGACCGAGCCCTCGCGCCACGTGAGATCGTCCTCGCGCTCGAGGCCACCGCCCTGCACGGTGTCGGCGAACGAGACCATCCGCTCGGTCGCGTCGTCGCGGCGGTTGAAGATGATGTCCTCGACGCGCTCGAGCAGATCCTTCGGGATGTCGGCGTACACCTCGAGCTGGCCGGCGTTCACGATCGCCATGTCGAGGCCGGCCGAGATCGCGTGGTAGAGGAACGCCGAATGGATGGCCCGGCGCACCGGCTCGTTTCCTCGGAACGAGAAGCTGAGGTTCGACACGCCGCCCGACACGCGCACGCCGGGGTGCGCGCGCTTGATCTCGCGCGTGGCCTCGATGAACGCCTTCGCATAGTCGGCGTGTTCCTCGAGCCCGGTGGCGATCGCGAGGATGTTGGGGTCGATGATGATGTCAGTGGGTTCGTACCCGGCCTCCTCGACGAGCAGCTCGATCGACCGACCGGCGATCTCGACCTTCCGCTCGACGGTACCGGCCTGGCCCTGCTCGTCGAAACACATCACCACGACCGCGGCGCCGTAGGTCTTGATCGTGCGAGCCTTGTCAAGGAAGTCGATCTCTCCTTCCTTCAGGCTGATGGAGTTCACGACGCCTTTGCCCTGCAGGCACTTCAACCCGGCGAGGATCGTTTCCCAACGGGAGCTGTCGACCATGACGGGGACGCGCGCGATCTCGGGCTCGACCGCGATCATGTTGAGGAAGCGGGTCATGGCCTCCTCGCCGTCCAGCAGATCGGCGTCCATGTTGACGTCGAGCATGTTCGCGCCCGAGCGCACCTGGTCGAGCGCAACCTCGACTGCGGCCTCGTAGTCGCCCGACTCGATCAGCCGACGGAACTTGGCCGAGCCGGTCACGTTCTGGCGCTCGCCGGCCATGACGAAGCCTGTATCGCTGTGGATCGCGAACGGCTCGAGTCCGCTGAAGGTGGGCACGCGATCGACGAAGCTCGGCACCGGGCGCGGCGCGAGGTCTCGAACGACCGCTACGATCGCCGCGGTGTGCTCGGGCGTGGTGCCGCAGCAGCCGCCCACGATGTTGACGAGCCCCGCTTCGGCGAACTCCTCGAGCAGCTCGCTCGTGACCTCGGGGGTCTCGTCGTATCCCCCGAACGCGTTGGGCAGGCCGGCGTTCGGGTAGCACGCGACCGGCGCGTCGGCGATGCGCGCGAACGCCTCGACGTACGGACGCATCTCGGTCGCGCCGAGCGAGCAGTTGATGCCGACCACCGCCGCGTCGGCGTGCTCGATCGAGGTCCAGAATGCCTCGACGGTCTGCCCGCTCAGCGTTCGGCCGCTGCGGTCGACGATCGTGACGCTGATCCACAGGGGCAGGTCGGGTACGGCTTCCTTCGCCGCAGCGATCGCCGCCTTCGCGTTCAGGGTGTCGAAGATCGTCTCCACGAGCAGCAGGTCAACGCCGCCTTCGCGCAATGCCCGCATCTGTTGCGCGTAGGCCTCGACCACCTCGTCGAACGTCACCGCACGGAAGCCGGGATCTTCGACCTTGGGCGAGAGCGAGAGGGTGACGTTGAGCGGACCCACGGAGCCGGCCACGAACCGCTCGCCTCCGGCCCGATCGGCGGCTTCCCTCGCGAGGCGGGCTCCCTCGTGGTTCATGTCCACGACCGCGCCTTCGAGGCCGTAATCGCGCTGGCCGAACGACGTCGCCGTGAACGTGTTCGTCGTGGCGATGTCGGCGCCCGCCGCGAAGTAGGCGTCGTGCACTTCGGTGACGACCTGCGGCTGCGTGATGTTCAGCAGGTCGGGGTCACCCTTCACGTCGTGATCGTGCGCGGCGAACCGCTCGCCCCGGAACTGCTCCTCGGTGAGGCCTCGGCCTTGTAGCAACACACCCCAGGCACCGTCGAGCACGGCGATCTTGGTGCGCAACAGCGCCTCGAGGCGGGCTCGGGTGTCCACGTTCATCACCCTACCGGTGGCCCCTGCTACCGGCCACAACGCCGGGTCCAACGGCTCCAGGCGCAGGGACATGTCGCGAGTGCTGACGAGCTGCAGCTCCTGGGCGGTGGCCCTCGGAGGGCTCATCGGGTTAGGCTCGAACCATGAGCCAGAGTCTTCCCGATCTGTGGCGGCGGGAGTCGAGCAGGAGTGACGCCGCCCCTCGTCGGCCGGAGCAACCGCTCAAGCGCACGAAACGCCAGACCGCGACCGCGCTCGCCGGGGTGCCGATGTTCGCAGACTTCTCGAAGCGGCATCTGCAGCGGCTCGCGAAGGACACCGACGAGCTGACGTTCGCACCGGGCGGGTCCGTCGTTCGTGAAGGGGACCGCGGCGAAACGCTCTTCGTGGTTCTGGAAGGTGAAGCCAAGGTGACCCGAGGCGGCAAGAAGGTCGGCACCGTGGTGCCGGGAGATTTCTTCGGTGAGCTGGCCGCGATCGATGCGGAGCCGCGGACCGCCTCGGTGGTGGCGGTGACGCGGTTGCGTGTGCTGCGCTTGTTCCGTCGCCACCTCATGGCGTTGATCGACGACGAGCCGCAGGTCACGTTCAAGCTGCTCGACGGCATCGTCCGCCGTCTCCGCCAGGTCGACCGGTCGGCCTGATCGACCGGGCCCGGCGCCTTAGCCGGCGATGATGTTCGCGTCTTCGAGCACGTGATCCAGCTCGGTCAGCGTCTCGGCGTCGAGCGAGAGGTCGCCGCCGGCTGAGTTCGAGCGCACGTGGCCGGGGTTGCGGCTTCCTGCGATGGCGCTCGTAACACCGGGTTGGTGAGCGTTCCATGCCAAGGCCAGCTGCGGAAGCGTCGCGCCGAGGCGCTCCGCGACCGGCCGCAGCATCTCGACAACGGTGAGCGCCTCGGGCAGGACGTCGCGGGCGAACAGGTTGAGCTCATCCGGTTCGCCCGGCTCGCTGCTTTGGCCCCGCCAGTCACCTTCGACGTACGTGGTATCAGAGGTGATCGCGCCGGTGAGCAGCCCGTATGCGAGTGGGGCGTAGCTCACCACCCCGGTGCCCTGCCCGCCGCACCAGGCGATCAGCTCGGCCTGGCGTCGGTCGAGCATGGAGAACTCCGGTTGCAGGGAATCGACATGCCGGATCGCCTCGCATCGCTCGATGAGGCTGCGGTCGAAGTTCGATACACCGATCCAGCGGACCTTGCCCGTCTGCTGCAACTCGGCCATCGCGCCCCAGGAATCCTCGACCGGCGTGCCCAGCTCGTCGGGCCAGTGCAGCTGATAGAGGTCGATCGCCTCGACACCGAGCCGTCCGAGCGAGGCGTCGCACGCGGCATGGATCTGGTCGGGCCGGAAACCGGACCCCTCCGGTTCCGGCGCGACCTTGGAAGCGATGGTGACCTCATCGCGCCGTGAGGCGATCGCGCGCCCGACCAGTGATTCGGATACGCCGTCGCCGTAGACCTCGGCGGTGTCGATCCAGTTGATGCCGGCGTCAAGCGCCGCCTGCATCGCCCCGATGACGGCCTCGTCGGATTCGTTCGCTCCCCAGGCCGTGCCGCCGGCTTCCCAGGAGCCGTAGCCGATGACGGAGAGTTCAGGTCCCTGCGATCCCAGTCGATGTGTCCTCATGTTGTGAATCTACCCGGTGGGGCGTCATCGCTCGCCGGGAGCAGCAGTACCCTGGTACGGAAACCCAGTCCCATCAGCAGACGATCCGAAGGGAGCATCGGTCGCCGCACGGCCCGCCGCCATGACCAAGTCCGTCGAAGAGAAAGAACGCGTAGTCGTTCGGTTCGCGGGTGACTCCGGTGACGGCATGCAGCTCACGGGAGACCGGTTCACTTCCGCAACCGCCGTGCTCGGCAACGACCTCGCGACGCTTCCCGACTTCCCGGCCGAGATCAGGGCGCCTGCTGGCACCGTGCACGGGGTGTCGGCGTTCCAGATCCAGTTCGCCTCGAGCGATATCACCACCCCGGGCGACCACGCCGACGTGCTGATCGCCATGAATCCCGCCGCATTGAAAGCCGACCTGGCGAAGGTCGAACGGGGCGGCACCGTGATCGTCAACGAGGACGCCTTCACCCAGCGCAACATCGAGAAGGCTGGCTACGCAACCGACCCCACCGCCGACGGCACGCTCGACGGCTACCAGCTCTTCAAGGTGCCGATGACCTCGATCACCGTGCGGGCGACAGAAGGCATCGGCATCGGCAAGAAGGAAGCCGAACGTGCGAAGAACATGTTCGCGCTGGGTCTCGTTTCGTGGATGTTCGGGCGCCCCACCGAAACGACGCTCAACTGGCTCGAGCGCAAGTTCGGCGGCAAGCAGGAGATCTACGACTCCAACGTCGCGGCGTTCAAGGCCGGCTACAACTTCGGTGAAACGACCGAGCTGTTCGCGCACTCGTACTCGATCGCAGCAGCGCCGGTCGACCCCGGCACCTACCGCAACGTCGCAGGTTCGACCGCTCTGTCGTGGGGCCTGATCGCCGCGTCGCAACGCAGCGGGCTGCCGCTGTTCTACGCGAGCTACCCGATCACCCCGGCCTCGGAGCTGCTGCACGAGCTGTCGCGGCACAAGAACTTCGGCGTGATCACGCTGCAGGCCGAGGACGAGATCGCCGCCGCCAACGCTGCGCTCGGCGCGGCGTTCGCCGGGCACCTCGCGGTCACCGGCACCAGCGGGCCCGGCATGGATCTCAAGGCCGAGACCCTAGGGCTCGCGGTCATCATGGAGTTGCCGATGGTCATCGTCGACGTGCAGCGGGGAGGGCCCTCGACCGGCCTTCCGACCAAGACCGAGCAGGGTGACCTGCTGCTCGCGATGTTCGGACGCCACGGGGAGAGCCCGATGCCGATAGTTGCTCCCTCGTCGCCCTCCGACTGCTTCGCGGCCGCGTTGGAAGCGGCGCGCATCGCGGTGCGCTATCGCACGCCGGTGATCGTGCTCTCCGATACGTTCCTTTCGAACTCATCTGAACCGTGGCGCGTGCCCGAGGTTGACGACCTTCCGCTGATCGATCCGAACTTCGCGACGGCGAACGGCGAGGGCTTCCTGCCCTACGCCCGTGACGACCGGCTGGCCCGGCCGTGGGCCGTGCCGGGTTCGCCGGGGCTCGTGCATCGCATCGGCGGCCTAGAACGCGAGGATCTCACCGGCAATATCAGCTACGAGCCCGAGAACCACGAACACATGACGCACCTGCGCCAGGCCAAGATCGAGGGCGTCGCGGCCGACATCCCGGCCATCGAGGTCGACGATCCATCGGGCGAAGCCGAGCTGCTCGTGCTGGGCTGGGGCTCGTCGCTCGGCACGATCCGAGCGGCAGCCACGCACATCAGGCAGGCCGGTGGCGCGGTCGCGACGGCGCACCTGCGTCACCTGAACCCGTTCCCGTCCAACATCGGCGATGTCGTGAAGGCGTATCCGAAGGTGCTGATCCCCGAGATGAACCTAGGGCAGCTCGCGATGCTGATCAGGGCTAAGTTCCTCGTAGACGTGAAGAGCTTCACCAAGGTGCAAGGCCTTCCGATCTTCGCGGAGGAACTCGAACAACAGATCAAGAAGGTGATCGATGAGTGACGTGACCGGATCGCAAGGTGGCGCCGCGCCGATCGACGATGGGGACGGCGGCGTGGCGACCCTGGCGAAGAAGGATTTCACCTCCGACCAGGAGGTGCGGTGGTGTCCGGGGTGCGGTGACTACGCGATCCTCTCGGCCGTGCAGGCCTTCATGCCCGAGCTCGGCATCGAGCCGCACAAGACCGTGTTCGTGAGCGGCATCGGCTGTAGCGGCCGGTTCACCTACTACATGGACACGTACGGGGTGCACGGCATCCACGGGCGCGCGCCGGCGATCGCCACCGGCATCGCCACCGCGAACCCCGAGCTGAGCGTCTGGGTCGTGACCGGCGACGGCGACGGCCTCTCGATCGGCGGCAACCATCTGATCCACGCGCTGCGCCGCAACGTGAACATCAAGATCCTGCTGTTCAACAACCAGATCTACGGACTCACGAAGGGTCAGTACTCGCCGACGAGCGAAGAGGGCAAGATCACCAAGTCGACGCCGTTCGGCTCGGTCGACCACCCGTTCAACCCGATCGCGGTGGCGCTCGGCGCCGAGGCGACTTTCGTCGCACGCACGATCGACAACGATCGCCAGCACCTGACCGAAGTGCTACGCCAAGCGGCCGCGCACCGAGGCACCGCGTTCGTCGAGATCTATCAGAACTGCAACGTGTTCAACGACGGCGCCTTCGACCTGCTGCGCGAGAAGTCCGAAGGCGTGCACCACCAGATCCGACTGGTCGACGGCGAGCCGATCATCTTCGACGAAGGCACGAAGTGCGTGATCGTCGGGGACAACGGACGGTTGCAGGTGCAGCCCACCGCCGAGGTCGATCCCGGCCGCATCGTCGTGCACCAAGCAGGCGGACGCCCCTCGCTGCCGTTCGGGCTCGCACATCTCTCGCTCGGCCCGCACGAGGCCACGTGCTTCGGAGTGTTCCGCAACTTCGAACGCCCGGTGTTCGGCGAGGCGATGCACGCGCAGCTCCGCAGCGCCGAGGAGCGACTGGGCAAGGGCGACCTCGGGGCGCTCCTGCACGGCGGCGACACCTGGACGGTGGGCTAGAACCAGGAGGGTCCGCGGGCTCGTACGCTGACGCTCATCGATCGAACGGGCGCGGATGCGATCTCGCAAGCGCGTGCTCGGACAGCGTGGCGACCTCGCGGAGCTCGATGACGAGGCCGGGCAACACCTCGAGCAGCGCGTCGACGTCGCCCTCAGAGCTGGCCGGTCCGAGACCGATGCGGAAGCTGCTCACGCCCGGGTGCCCGATGTGCTCGAGCACCGGTGATGCGTCGCCAGGCTGACCCGAGCAGAGCGATCCGGCGGCCAGGCGCAGCCCGCGATCGTCGAGCGCCATCATCAGGGTCGGCGCGTCGAGCCCCTCGACACTGAAGCAGACGAGATGCGGCGCGCGATGCGTCGGGTGACCGTGCACCGTCGCGCCCGGCACGGTCTCGGCGATGCGTTCGCGCATGCGCGCCGTGAGCGCCCACTGGGTCGCGGCGGTGTCACCCATCGCGGCGAGCGAGACCCGCAACGCGGCGGCCATCGCCGCGATGCCGGGTGTGTTTTCCATGCCCGAGCGCCGTTTGCGCTCTCGGTCGTCGCCGCAGGGATATGCCGTCACACCGACCCCCCGGCGCACGTAGAGCGCGCCCACCCCTGGCGGCCCGCCGAACTTGTGCGCCGAGCACGAGAGCAGGTCGACGCCGAGCGCCTGGGCATCGACGGGCAGACGCCCCACGGTCTGACAGGCGTCGGAGTGGAAGCGCACCTTCGCCTCACGCGCCAGGCGGGCCGCCTCGCCGATCTGCTGCATCGTGCCCAGCTCGTGGTTCGCGTGTTGCACGCTCGCGAGCAGGGTGCCGGGCTTGCGTACCTCCTCGGCGTAGCGATCGAGGTCGATGCGGCCATAGCCGTCGACGGGGATCTCGATCACCTCGAAGCCGTCGCTCTGCAAGGCGTGGCCGACCCCACCGACGGCCGGGTGCTCCACCGCGCCGACGACGAGGCGGTTGCCGAGCTCGCGCACGGCTCGCACCCCTCCCCAGATCGCGAGCGCGACCGATTCCGTTCCCCCCGAGGTGAACACGATCTCGTCGGGCTGGGCGCCGAGCGCGGTTGCGACGGTTTCCCGAGACTCGTCGAGCAGGGTGCGCGCGGCGCGGCCTGGCGCGTGGATGTGCAATGGGTCGCCGAAGGCATCGAGCGCCTCGACCAAGGCTGCGCGCGCCTCGGGCAGCAGCGGGGTCGCCGACGCGCCGTCGAGATAGATGTCAGCGGTCATATCCGCGTCAGGGCGTGCTCGCTTCCTTGTCCTTGAGAAAGACGCTCCAGTACAGGACTCCGGCGATGATGGCGCCGGCGATCGGGCCGACCATCCAGACGTACCAATCGGAGAACTCGCTCGTGGCGAGCGCCGGTCCGAACCACCGTGCTGGGTTCATCGCGGCGCCTGTGTACGGCCCGAACGCCAAGATGTCGAACGAGATCGCGAGGCCGATCGTGAGTCCGGCGGTCTTCGAGAACGGTCCGCGGTCGTCGACAGCGGTGCCGAAGACAGCGAAGACGAGGAAGAACGTGGTCACGGCCTCGATCAAGATGCCCTTCCCCACCGCGATGGTGTCGCCGAGCGCCGGCGCGCCCCCGCCCCCCAGGTCGAACAGCTCGGCCGGGATCACGAACTTCAACAGGAACGCGCCCGCGATCGCTCCCGCGACCTGGGCCACGATCAGCACACCCGCCCGCACCGTCGGCAGCTTGCCCGTGACCCACAGGGCGATCGTGACGGCGGGGTTCACGAGCCCACCGGAGATGTGCGCGGTGACCGAGACCATGATCGCGAGCACGAGGCCGTGCGCCAGCGCCACCCCGGTGAGATCGAGCTGGCCGTTCGCGTTCAGTATCACCGATCCGGCCCCGACGAAGATGAGGGCGAACGTGGCCACGAACTCGGCCACAACCGCTTTGCCGGTGTTCTCCAAGGTCGCTCTCCTTTGAGTGCTCGCGGTCCCCCACCACGCTCATGTCGATGACCGGGCGCGGCACCAGAGCCAGTCGGGGAGCCTATAAGGTGCTCACGAGGCAGGCAAAGGCCGACAGCAAACCCGGTAGCATCCTGGCCGTGGACGTGCTGCTGGTGTCTCCCGATCCGGCTTCGCGCGAGCTGACCGCGCTCGCCGTGCGGAGCGTCGAACGCGCGATCGGCGGCGAGCTGCGGTTCCGTGCAGCGGCCAACGGCGAGCTGGGTATCAAAGCCGCACAGCGCGACCGGCCCGACATCATCGTGGCCGACGAGATCGCCTCGAGGGCCGGCGCGTTCGCGTTGGCGAAGGGGCTGCGTGACGACGCCGATCCTTACACCGGCGTGATCGTGATCTTGTTGGAGCGTAAGCACGACGCCTGGCTCGCGAGGTGGTCGGGGGCCGACGCATGGTTCGTGAAGCCGGTCGATCCGTTCGAGCTGGCCGACAGGCTGCTGGAGCTCGTGAGCGAGAAGGAGAGCGCGTGAAGATCAAGGGCATCGACAAGCGCAGCGGCCGGGAGTTCATGGTCGAGCAGGTGATCGAGAGCGGCGGCGCGTCGCCCTGGGACGGGCGTCCGTACAGCGCCGACTACGCCGTCACGCTCGTGAACGCTCTGCGCGACGCCGAAGAAGCGGGTTCCAAGATGGAAGAGGCCCTGGAGCAGATCGCTGATCTCGGGCCCGGGTTCACCCTCGATCAGGGATCGGTGCTGGGACCGCTGAAGGAGCATCTCGCCCGCCTCGAACAGAACCTCGTGCAGCAGGGCTGAAGAGAATGATATCGGTCGGCTCAAGTGAGAACGGGTTCGGCGTCGAGCTCCACGAGCATGACTCTGTCTGGCGGGTGGCGATCGTCGATCCATCGGGCGTCGTGCTCTCGGAGCGGACCTGTCGCGACCAGCCCGAGGCCCGAACCTACGCTTCGACCGTCCGCCAGCACATCTACTGGCTCTCAGCCGATCGGTTCCGCGAGTACTACCGTCTCTAGCGCGATGGGGTTCAACTACCAGCAGCCCGGGAAGGTGAAGAAGGCCGATCTCGCCATCTTCATCGGCGCTTTGGTCGTGATCGCCGCTCTCGTGATCTGGGCGATCTGGTAGCGCGATGCCAACCGACGTCGCTTCGCTCGATTTCTGCTATCTCACGACGACCGGCCGCATCACCGGAAAACCGCATCGCATCGAGATCTGGTTCGCGTTGGCCGATCAGACCGTGTTCCTCATGGCGGGTGATCGCGACCGAAGCGACTGGGTGCGCAACCTGATGATCACGCCCGATGTCGAGCTGGAGCTCGCAGGGCGCAAGCGCGCCACCCGCGCCCGCGCCGTCGATGGGTCCTCCGAGGAAGACGCGCTCGCCCGCCGTCTCATGCTCGAGAAGTACGCGGGCCGCGATGGCGGCGACCTCAGCACCTGGGGTCGCACCGCTCTCGTGGTCGCGATCGAGTGGCCGGTCAGTGTGAGTTACACGTCACTGATCTGACAGGTCCGTCAGCTCTCGTCGAAGCCGAGCGAGAACAATCGCTCGAGATCGTGCTTGGAGTAGACCTGGAAGCTGATGAGCGTCTCGGTGCGCTCGACGCCTTCGACCTTGGAGATGCCTCCTGGGATCACGCTCGCGAGCTGATCGTGCGACGGAACCCGCACGATCGCGATCAGGTCGAATTCACCCGCCACGGAGTAAACCTCGCTCACGCCATCGATCTCCGCGATCGCTTGCGCGGCTTCGGCGATCTCGTCGATCTCGCATTGGATCAGGACCACTGCGTGCACCGCGGCCATCGTTCTGGCTCCTCTCAGGTACGTTCCAGCACGATCGCGAGCCCTTGCCCGCCCGAGATGCACAGCGTCGCCAGTCCCATCGACAGATCGCGCGCGCGCATCTCGTAGGCCAGCGCCAGGATGATGCGGGCGCCGCTCATCCCGATCGGATGCCCGACCGAGATGCCGCCGCCGTTCACGTTCAAGCGCTCGCGGTCGAACTTCAGCTCGCGCTCGCAGGCGATCACCTGGGCGGCGAACGCTTCGTTGATCTCGATCAGCTCGAAGTCGTCGATCGTGCAGCTGAGGCGATCCATGACCTTCTGGGTGGCGGGCACCGGCCCGATGCCCATGATCTCGGGCGGCACCCCGGCCCACGACATCGCGGTGATCGCCGCGAGCGGCTCGCGCCCTTCGGTCTTGGCCCGCGATTCGCTCATGAGCACGAGCGCGGCGGCGCCGTCGGTGAGTCCACTGGAGTTGCCGGCTGTGACGCTGCCGCCGTCGCGGAAAACGGGGCTGAGCTTCGCCAGCGACTCCATCGAGGTGTCGGGTCGAAGGTGCTCGTCGTCGGCGACCCTCACGGTCTTTCGCCCATGCGTCACCTCGACCGGGAACATCTCCGCGGCGCGGCTCTCAGCGCCGGCTTGCGCCTTCTGCTGGGACTGAAACGCGAGCTCGTCCTGCTCCTCGCGAGATATGTCGTACATGTCGACGAGGTTCTCGGCGGTCTCGCCCATGATCAGGCCGCACAACGGGTCGAGCAGCCCGTCGCGGTACATCGCGTCGACGACCTCGGTGTTGCCGAGCCGGTGTCCGAGCCGCATGTCGGGAAGCAGGTACGGCACACGGGTCATGTTCTCGATGCCGCCGACGAGCACGACCTCGCTCTCATCGAGCATGATCTGCTGCGCGCCGAGCTGGGTCGCCTTCATGCCCGAGCCGCACGCGATGTTCACGTTGTAGGCGCTGATCTCCTTCGGCACGCCTGCGCGCATGCTCACCTGGCGACCGGTGTTCGGACCGTTCCCGGCCTGGCGGGCGTGGCCGATGATCGTCTGCTCGACCTGCTCGGCCTCGACGCCGGCGCGCCGCAGCGCTTCCGTCGCCGCCAGCTCGCCGAGTTGCACCGCCGGGGTCTCGGCGAACGAGCCGAGGAACTTCCCGACCGGGGTACGCGCCCCTTCGACGATGACCGCTCGTTCCATGCCGGCCAGTCTAGACGCGGCGACCACGTCGGCCCTCGCGTGGGTGTGGCGACGACGGATCGCGCAGGCGGGCGAGCACCCGGGCCAGGGCCGCGCGGCCCTCCACCGATTCGGCGGGGGCTCGATCGCACCCGTGGACCCGTGGGCGGTGCTTCCCACTGACACTCCGCCCGCGTGGTGCAGCGGAGGTGAGGATCGACGCCCCAGTGATGCGGGCTCAGGCCACGCGGCGTTGGATCCGTCGTCGCTGCTGTTCGGTGAGACCGCCCCACACGCCGTATCGCTCGCCGTTCTTCAACGCCCAGGCGAGGCATTCTTCCTTGATGCGGCAGGAGTTGCAGAACGTGAGCGCCGGGCCGGCTTCCTCTTCGGAGACCGGGAAGAAGATGTCAGGGTCGACCCCGAAGCAGGCGGCTCGATCCTGCCAGAAGTCGGGAGGGGCGGGATCGCGCGGCAAGAGGCTCACGTCGATCTTCGGGAACCGCTCGATCCTCACAACTCGTCCTCCCCCTCGGAGCGACCCACGGGCGAGGCATGGCGCCCGCGGGAGTCGATTCATATCAGAGGCAGAGGCGTCAGCGGAAGGGCCGTTCGTATGCATCCTGCGATACGACGTCCGTGGGACATGAAACCATCCGAACGGGCTAGTCCGATGCACCGACAGGAAGCAGCGGTGCTCCCGCCGGGTCCAGGAGCGGTTCGCCGCGAGCAGCCCAGCGCACAGAGGCGAGCAGCACCGTGCCGCCGCCTTCGGCGATCGCGGCGCTCGAAACCACGCCCACCTTCTCGCCGGCGATGTTCACGATATCGGCCCCCGGCGCCACAGAGCCGGGCGAGGCGAGGTGCAGCAGCACGCGCGGAGGATGACCCATGTTGCGGACGCGGGCCACCGACTCCTGCCCCAGGAAGCAGCCCTTGTCGGTGTCGATCGTGGCTTCGAGCCCCGCCTCGGCCGGTATCGAGGTTCGGTCGAAGTCGGGCCCCATGCGTGCGCGTCCCTCGCGGATGCGCCAGACCTCTGCCGCCTCGGCGCCCACGGCCACGTGATGGTCCGTGGGCTCGGATACAGCCCCGGCATCGCTCAGCACGTCGTAACCCGCGCCCAGGGTCGACGGGGTGAACCCGTGCAGGCTCTCGCCCCCGAGCGCCACGAGTCCGTGCTCGCTCGTCATGTCGGCGAGCCGCACGTCCGATGAGAGCACGTAGGGCGCCAGCGCGTCCCCGATGTGGTCGGGCTGGTCCGGGGCTTGGAACATCCAGAAGCCGTCGTCGTCGCAGGCCACGTGCAGATCGGCCCTGATATGACCGGTCGGGTCGAGCAGCAGCGACCGCCTCGCCTGACCCGGCGTGAGCGACGCCACATCGGTCGTCACCAGATCGTGGAGCCAACGCCTTGAGTCGCTTCCCTGCACCTGCACCTTGCGGTAGGCCGACAGATCGACCGCCGCGCGCCCCTGGGTCAGGGCGTCGAGCTCGTCGGAGGGGGCGGTGAGCGGCTGCATCGCTCTGCCAGGATATCGGCGCCGTGGACGTGCCTCGCACATTGCTCGTGACCAACGACTTCCCGCCTCGGGTGGGCGGCATCGAGCGGATGCTCGAGGCACTCGTGACCCAGCTGCCCGCGGACCGGATCTCGGTGTTCTGCTCCGCACACGACGAGGCCGCGGCGTTCGACGCTTCCGCTCCCTATCGCGTGCTCCGCCAGCCGGAACGCTTCATGTGGCCGACCCCCGGCATCGGCGATCGGGTCGAGGCCGCCGTCGAGGAGACCGGGTCACAGGTCGTGTTGTTCGGCGCGATGTACCCGCTCGCGATGCTCGGGCCACGTCTCGTCGATGCCGGCATCCCATACCTCTCGGCGGCGCATGGGTTCGAGTACTGGCTGTCGATCGCTCCGGGCGCCCACACCGCGATGCGATACTCGGCCTCGAGAGCGGCTCGCGTCTTCGTCTGCAGCGCATTCATCGCCCGGACATTGCGAACGGCGGTGCCACGGCCCGTGCCGGTGTCGGTACTGCACCTGGGCGCCGACATCGAGGCGTTCCGGCCCGACCTGCCCACCGACGACCTGCGTGTGCGGCACCACCTCGGTGACCGGCCGCTCGTGGTCTGCGTGAGCCGGTTGGTCAGGCGCAAGGGCCAAGACGTGTTGATCCGGGGAATGGAACGGGTCCGTCGACGGGTGCCCGACGCCACCCTGATGATCGTGGGAAGCGGGCCGTACGAGGGCAGGCTGCGGGCGCTCGCCTCACAGGCTCCTGAAGGCTCGGTCGTGTTCATCGGGCAGGTCTCCGAGGCGGACCTTCCGCAGTACTACGCCCTCGGTGATGTGTTCGCCATGCCGTGCCGCACTCGCCTCGCGGGGCTCGAGGTCGAGGGGTGGGGCAACGTATTCATCGAGGCCGCCGCCTGCGCGAAACCCGTGGTTGTCGGGGACTCCGGAGGGGCCCGCGAAGCGCTCGTCGACGGCCAGACCGGCCGGCTCGTCGATGGCGCCGACGTGGCTGAGGTCGCCGACGCCGTCGCGAGCCTGTTGGCGGATCCGGACCGGGCCCGCGCGATGGGCCTGGCCGGCAGGCAACGGGTGGTGCGAGACCTCACGTGGCCGGCGATCACCCGCACGCTCGTTGGTTGGCTCCAGGAAGCTGCGAGCTGACCGTCGAGCCTGGCTCGTCACGGCTCGGGCCGGGGGTACCCTGCAACCATGCAGACTGGACCTACGGGGGTGGAGCGGCGCTGTCCCGACTGCGATGCTCTCGCGGCCCCCGACGCGGAGTGGTGTGGGCAGTGTTTCCGCTCGCTCGTCGAACCGGAGCCCGCGGTGGTGACGAGCGCTCAGACCACCCAGGCGAGACAAGCCGAGGCCCTTACAACCGAGGCGGTTCAAGCCGAAGCGCCGGCCGAGGGATCAGGGTATGCAAGGTCGGATCCCGCTCCGACCTGGCCTTGCCCCACGTGCGGCAACGCGAACGCACTGGAGCTCGACGCGTGCGCCGTGTGCGGCGCCACGTTCGCGGCGCTCATGCGGCAGGACGAAGCGCCCCCCCGGATCCATCCGAAGGACGCCCTCTCGGCCTCGCTGCTGTTTCCCGGGCTGGGCCACCGCAAGGCCGGACGGGGGCTCGACGGCCTGGCGCGTGGCGTGCTGTTCGTCGTGCTGGCCAGCATGACGGCCACCGTTTTCGTCTCGGGGGTCAGCTCCGCGGGCACGTTCGGGGTATTCGCGCTCTTCCTCGGATCGACCCTCGCAGTCTATCTCGGGACTGCGTGGGAGGCGTATCACATCGCCGACGGTGGACGGCCCCTCGTGTCGTCGCGCGCGCTGCTGTGGGCCACCGTTGCCGTGATCATGGCGTCGGTGATGATGCTCGCTCTCAGCGTCATCGCCGCTGCCAGAAGCTAGGATTCTTCCCCGATGGAACAAGCTGAAGGCTCGATCCTGGTCGACGCGCCCCTCGAAGACGTGATGGAAGTCGTCGAGGACTTCGAGTCCTACACCGAGTGGGCCGACGTGCGCACGGTCGAGGTCCGCAAGCGAGGCGAAGGCGGGCGCGCAACCGAGGTGGCCTACGAGGTCGACGTGCCGGTGCTGGGTAAGGCCTCGTACACGCTGGCCTACCGGTACGCGCCCGGCGACACGGGGTTGTCGTGGGTCACGTCGGAGGCCCGCGGGGCGATCCGTGACATCCGCGGGGAATACCTGCTGCACGAGGTGTCGGAGTCCGAGACCAAGGTCACGTACCGACTCGGTGTCGAGCTCGGCGTGCTGGTCCCCGGGTTCCTGCGGAGCGAGGGCGCCAAGCGCGTGATCGAGAACGCCCTCGAGAAGCTCAAGCGCCGGGTCGAGATGGGCTGACCCGCGCTCGCGGGCCTGCCGATCCGCCGCACGTCTAAGCTCTCGTCCATGCGGGTCGTGTTGTTCACGGGCAAGGGTGGGGTCGGCAAGACCACCGTTGCGGCAGCGACGGCTGTACGAGCGGCTCGGACCGGGCACCGAACGCTGGTCATGTCGACCGATCCGGCTCACTCACTCGCCGACTCGTTCGAGGTCGAGATCGGGTCCTCGCCGTCCGAGATCATCCCCAACCTGTGGGCCGTGCAGGTCGAGGCCCAGGAACGCCTCGAGGACAACTGGCGCGAGATCCAGGACTACTTCATCCAGCTCATGAACTGGGCGGGAACCGAGACGATCCAGGCCGAGGAGCTCACGGTGATCCCGGGGCTCGACGAGATCTTCGCTTTGATCGACGTGAAGACCCACGTCGAGAGCGGCGCCTACGACATGCTCGTGGTCGACTGCGCGCCGACGGCCGAGACCCTGCGACTGCTCTCGTTGCCCGAGATCATGAACTGGTACATCGAGCGCATCTTCCCGGTGGAACGCCGCATCGTGAGGACGGTCCGGCCCATGCTCTCGAAGATGACCTCGCTGCCGATCGCCGGCGACCAGGTGTTCGCTGCGGTGGAACGTTTGCACCGCAACCTCGACGCCGTGAAGCAGATCCTCACCGACGAGAGCACGTCGTCGGTGCGCCTCGTCGTGAACCCCGAGAAGATGGTGATCGCCGAGGCCCGCCGCACCTATACGTATCTCGGCCTCTTCGGATATCGCGTCGACGCGGTGGTAGTGAATCGCATCCTGCCCGAGGAGGTGAACGACCCGTACTTCGGCAAGTGGAAGGACATCCAGGCCGAGCATCTCGCTACGGTGCACGAGTCGTTCGAGCCGGTGCCGATCCTCGAGGCGCGGTTGTTCGACCGCGAGATGGTGGGTGTGCCCTTGCTCGGCGAGATGGGCACCGAGGTGTACGGCGAGCTGGACGTTACGGCGGTGCTGTACCACGACGATCCGATCCGGGTGCGTAAGAGCGGGAGTGGCGACGGACGCTACGTCGTGTCGATGCGCCTGCCCTTCGTCTCCAGGGACGACATGGACATCCACCGTCGCGGCGAGGAGCTGTACGTGCGTGTCGGCTCCTACAAGCGGAACCTGATACTGCCCCAGACGTTGAAGCGTCTGGTGGTGCGAGAGGCGACCTTCGCGGGCGATCGCCTGGAGATCACGTTCGGCAAGCCAGTACCGGGCGACGAAGAGCATCCGTCGGGTCCGTGACCGAGCCGGGGCCGGCGATCGGCATCGACGTCGGGGGCACGAAGACCGCCGCCCTGCTAGTCGATCGCGACGGCATGGTGCTCGAACGCGAGGTGCGGCCGACGCCGGCTGAGGACCAGCAGGCGACGCTCGAGACGATGGTCGAGGCTGCTCGTGAGGTGGCCGCCGCCGCCTCGGGCGTGGTCATAGGGGTCGGCATCGCGGCTGCCGGCATGGTCGATCGCGAGGGCATACTGCGGTACGCGCCGAACCTTTCCTGGCGCGATGCGCCGCTCGCCTCGCATGTGTCAAGCGAGCTCGGACTGTTCGCCGTCGCCGACAACGACGCCAACGCCGCAGCCTGGGGCGAGTACCGCCACGGCGCCGGCCGAGGCTCGCGGAACCTGCTGATGGTCAGCGTCGGAACGGGCATCGGGGGAGGCATCGTGCTCGACGGCCGCCTCTACCGTGGTGCGAACGGCTTCGCGGCCGAGATCGGGCACGTCGTGGTCGACCCGTCGGGCCCGTCGTGCGGCTGCGGCAATCGCGGATGCTGGGAACAGATCGCCAGCGGCACCGCGATCACTCGCACCGGGCAACGAGCCGCGAAGCGCCACCCGCATTCCTCGCTCGCAGAGCTCGCTGGAGGCGACCCAGCCGCGGTAACGGGCGCCATGGTGACCGAGGCTGCGCACGAGGGCGACACCGTGAGCCGAGGCATCTTCGTCGAGGTGGGCCACAGGCTCGGCGTGGGCATCGCCGGCCTCGTCAACGTGCTCGACCCCGATCTCGTGGTCGTCGGTGGCGGCGTGTCGGAGGCGGGAGACCTTCTGCTCGCGCCGGCCCGCGATGCGTTCCGGCGCTCGGTCGAGGGGCTGCATCACCGGCCCGAGGTGCCGATCGTGCAGGCGGCGCTCGGCAGCGACTCGGCAGCGATCGGGGCTGCCGCGCTGGTGTTCGAACAGATCGACGGGGACGGCCGTTGAAGCTGGGTATCTCCCTTCCGGTGTTCACCGAGGACCCTGCCAGGCCGCTCGCCGTCGCGGCCAGGGCACGGGAGCTCGGTATCGATGGCGTGTTCGCGCCCGATCACCTGTTCCCTCCGGTCTTCTACCCGCCCAGCGGGCCCAACCGACCGGCGCTCGAAGTCTTCTCGGTGTTGTCGGCGGTGGCCGCGCGAGAGCCCGGGTTGCACGTGGGCACGCTCGTCACTCGCGTCTCGCTGCGGGCGCCCGGCATCCTAGCGAAGCAGGCTGCCGCCCTCGACGCGATGTCGCACGGGCGAGCGATCATCGGTATCGGCACCGGCGACCGGGCCTCGGCCGAGGAGCACGAGCGGTTCGGTTTTCCGTACCCACCTGCTGCCGACCGTGTCGCCGCACTCGAGGAGACCGCCGAGGCGCTGCACGCCCTGTTCGGCGGGCGCTCGTGGCCGGGTGGTGCCCACGTGCCTCCGCTCCGTGGTCCTCTCCTGCCTCCGGGCGAGCCCGCGATCTGGGTCGGCGGTCTGTCCGACGCCGTGCTGGCGGTTGCGGCGCGGGTCGCCGATGCGTGGAACGGCTGGGGTCTCGACGCCGAGGCCTTCGCGGCGCGGGCGGCCTCGCTGCGCCGTCGCGCCCAGGGAAGGGTGGTCGCACCCACCTGGGCCGGCATCGCCTTGGTGGGGGAGGACCGCGCCGACCTCGATCGGCTGCTCGCCGAGCGGGCCGGGCGGGGACTTCCGCTCGAGGGCGTGTGGGCAGGCACGGCCGAGGAGTGGGGCAGGTTCGCGGACGAGCTGCGCGCCGAAGGCGCGACCTGGTGCGTCGTGTTGCCCGCGGGACCCGCCGATAGACTCGATGTCATCGCCGCAGCTACGCCGCGATGAACGGTGCGCCGATGAACGACGCCTCGATGAACAGCGCCGAGCTGAAGCGCGCGAAGCGCGATGTTCGCCGCAGCGTGCTGGCGCGGCGCGACGCGATGCCCCCGGCCGAGCGGACGCGTCAGGCCCAGGCCGTCACCGACCGCTTCCTTGCGCTGCCTGAGGTGACTCGCGCTAAGACCGTATTGGCGTTCTGGTCGTTCGGATCGGAGCTCTCGACGTCGCCGCTGATCGCCGGCCTCCACGACCGAGGGGCCGTGGTGGCGCTGCCTCGCATCGTCGGCGGGGATCTCGAGGCGAGGTCGTATCGCCCCGGCGATGGGGTGACCCCGACCACGTTCGGCGCGTTCGAGCCGGCCGCCGGTATGGCGTTGGATCCGAGCGAGATCGATGTGATCGCGGTCCCGGCAGTCGCGTTCGATCGCGAGGGCCGGCGCGTGGGTTACGGCGGGGGCTTCTACGACCGGTTCCTGCCCCAGACTCGCCGCGACGCGACGCGCGTGGGCATCGCGTACGGGTTACAAGTCTTGGCGCCGGGTCTGGCGCTGCCCTCGGGCAACTTCGATCTGCGCGTAGACCTGGTGATCACCGGATCAGAGACCCTCCGCTGCCGCTCAACTTGAACAACCGTTCAATCCTCTGATAGAACCCGGGTCAGACGTCCGAGCGGGCGTCGAGGTTCGATGTGGGGAGGCTCCGTTGGGGCAGAGCAGGCAGACGGCGTTCCACGAGATCACCTCGACCAAGGCAGCCGGCTTCATGGAGGAAGCCGGCTGGCTCTGGGTCACGAACTATGGTGACGTCGACGCGGAGTACCGAGCCGTGCGCCAAGGCGTCGGCATGTGGGACCTTTCGCCGCTGAACAAGTGGGAGTTCCGGGGCCCCGAGGCCTTGGAAGCGGCACAGCGCGTGCACACGAACGACGTGCTCGGCATGCGCGACGGCCAGGTCCGCTACGGCGCGTTCGTCGATGAGAACGGTCTCGTCGTCGACGACGGGACCGTGTTCCGTCATTCCACTGAGCATCTCTGGGTGTGCACGAACGGGAACGACCACGTCGACTACTTCGCCGACGCGACCAAGGGCCTCGAGGTCGAGATCACCTACATCGCGCCCGAGCTGCCGAGCTTGCAGATCCAGGGCCCGAACAGCCGTGAGCTCATGCGCTCGATCGTGACGGGCGCCGATGTCGACGAGCTACGCTACTTCACCTTCTTCCCCGAGCCGGTGAGGGTCGGTGGCGTGCCCGTCTGGCTTTCGCGCACCGGGTTCTCGGGCGAGCTCGGGTACGAGTTGTTCCTGCGCCCCGAGCACGCCGCTTCCGTGTGGGAAGCCGTCGAAGGCGCCGGCGCCACACCTTATGGCGTCGACATCATCGAGCCGGTTCGCGTGGAGACCGGCATGATCGTGACCGACTACGACTACGAGCCGCATCAGCGAACCCCGTACGACCTGGGGCTCGACCGGCTCGTCGCGCTCGACGGCGAAGGCGAGTTCATGGGCAAGGATCAGCTGAGGGCGGTCGCGGCCTCTCCACCCAACCGATTCATGACGATCCGGCTCGAGGGGGAGTCGCTCCCCGAGTACAACGCGGCCGTGACGATCGACGGGCAGGACGCCGGCGTGCTGACGAGCCCGGCGACGAGCCCTGCGCTCGGTCCACTCGGGCTCGCGGTCCTGCGTATGGATGCCGCAACACCCGGCACCGCGGTGCAGGTCGCGATGCCTGACGGTTCGACGATCGGCGGCACGGTCGACATGCTCGCCGTGCTCGACCCGAAGAAGGAACGCCCGCGCGCGTGATCGCGCATGGGCGAGGTTGCACCACCGGAGCGAACGAGGAGGAGACCGCATGACCGAGGACAAGCGCTCGCCGTTGCACGACTGGCACGTCGATCACGGGGCAGATGTCGTCTGGGAGGACGGATACCCATGGGCGATGCATGAAGGCGGCGACCCGATGGCCGAGTACGAAGCCGTGCGGACCGCGACCGGCGTATGGGATCTCTACTCGACGTGCAAGTACGAGGTCACGGGACCCGATGCAGCCCGTCTGATCCAGCGCCGCTTCACGAACAGCCTCGAAGACATGCAGAGCGGTTCCGTGCGATACGGCGCCTTCGTGAACGCCGACGGTCTCATGGTCGATGACGGCAACGTGTACAAGCTCGCCGACGATCACTTCCTGGTCATGATCAACACGGCCGGCATCGAGGACTGGTTCCGCGAGACGGCCGCCGGGCTCGACGCACGGGTCGATCACAAGACAGACGACTACGCGATGATCGCCGTCCAGGGCCCCACCTCGCAGCAGACGCTGCAGGGGGTCACCGATCGCGACCTGGCCGAGCTGAAGTACTTCCGCTTCTGGCCCGAGAAGGCGACCGTCGCAGGCGCCGAGGCGTGGGTGTTGCGCACCGGATTCAGCGGTGAGAAGGGCTACGAGATCGTGATGGCGCCCGGCGATGCCCGCCGGGTGTGGGACGCCCTGATAGAGGCGGGCGCGACCCCGTTCGGTCTCACCGCGATCGATCTCGCCCGCACGGAGATCGGGCTGGTCATCATCGCGGTCGACTACAACCCGGGCGAGACCTCCCCGTGGGATCTGTCGATGGATCGGTTCATCAAGCCCGACACAGAGTGCGTCGGAGCCGGCGCGCTGGCCGAGCGCGGCATGAACCCGCCCAAGCGGTTCAAGACGCTGAAGATCGAGGGCGACGCGAAGCCGGATCACGGCGCAATCGTCACGAAGGACGGGCGCGAGGTGGGCATAGTGACCTCGCCGGCGTCGTCGCCGCGGCTCGGCACGATCGGCCTCGCGATCCTCGACGCCGACGCGGCCAGTGACGGCGAGAAGGTCGACGTCGCGGTCGAAGGCGGCACCGCGCCCGCAACGGTCGAGGTGCTCTCGCTTCTCGACCCGAACAAGGAGCGACCGCGAGCGTAGGGCCGGTCGCGGCGGGGGCGAGGCCCGCCCCCGCCCTATGCTTGCATCGTGGGTGACGAGCTCTTCGGCGTGGTGCCGAACTTCAGCGAGGGCCGCCGGGCCGATGTGATCGAAGCGATCGTCGGCGCGTTGCGCGTGCCCGGCGCGCGCGTCGTCCACGCCGAAGCCGACCCCGACCACAACCGGCTCGATACCACAGTGTTGGGCGGCGCCGACGCGGTGCGAGCGAGCGCTCTGGCCGGCGCCGCCGTCGCGGTGGAGCTGATCGACATGCGCGAGCACGGGGGTGGACATCCACGCATGGGGGCCGCCGACGTGATCCCGTTCATGCCGGTACGAGATGTGACGCTCGAAGACTGCGTCGATGTCGCCCGTGGGTTCGCGGAGGAGCTCGCGACACGGCTCGACCTTCCCGTGTACCTGTACGACCGCGCTGCGCTCGTGCCGGAGCGGGCCTCGCTCTCCGATGTGCGTCGCGGTGAGTACGAGGGGCTGCGCGAGGCGGTCGCGAGAGGGGAGAGGCTTCCAGACTTCGGACCGCATGAGATCGGCCGCGCGGGTGCAACCGCGGTGGGCGCCCGAAAGTCGCTCGTCGCTTTCAACGTGTACCTCGACGGCAAGGACGAGTCGGCCGCGAAGACGATCGCGAGGGCGTTACGTGAGTCGAGTGGGGGGCTGGCGGCGGTGCGAGCGATCGGGTTCGCGGTGCCCGAGCGCAAAGGCGTGGTCACGGTCTCGATGAACCTCGTCGACCACGAGGTGACGGGACTGCGCGCGGCGTTCGACGAGGTCGAACGGCTGAGCGGCGAGCACGGCATGACGGTGACCGACTCCGAGATCGTGGGGCTCGTGCCCGCCTCGGCGTTGGGACCCGACGATCCGGGGTATCTGCGGCTCGAGGGGTTCGATCCACACCGTCAGGTGTTGGAGCGCCTCGTCGATGAGGGTGGCCGCCGCAAGAGCGAGGAGAGTCAGCGATGAGCGACGAACGGTTCGCCGGCATGACGATCGAGGGCTTCCTCGAGTCGATGAGCTCGAGCGACCCGACGCCGGGCGGGGGAGCTGCCGCTGCGGTCGCGGGTGCGACCGGGGCGGCCCTCATCGCCATGGTCGGCCGGCTCACGCTCGGCAAGCCAGGCTTCGAGGACCTCGAGGAGCGCATGCAGGCGTTGGTCGAGCGCGCAGATGAGGCCCGCACCGAGTTCCTCGCGCTGGGAGACCGTGATGCTCTGGCCTTCGATGAGGTCATGACGGCCTTCCGCATGCCGAAGGAGAGCGACGTGGAGAGGGCCTCGCGCACTCATGCCATCCAACTCGGGCTAGAGCATGCCGCCGGGGTTCCGCTCGAGATCGCACGCCGTGCCGTCGATCTTATGGAGCTCGCCGAAGACGCGACGGCGTTGGGCAATCCGAACGCGGCGAGCGACGGCATGACGGCCGCCGCCGCGTTGCTCGCCGCAGTGACCGGCGCCCGTGCGAATGTCGAGATCAACGTATCGTCGCTGAAGGACGAAACCCGCCGCCAGGCGCTGCTCGATGAGGTGGCCACCATCCGTGAGCGCGCCGACGAGCTGTTGGAACAGTGCCGCACCGCGTTCGGGCTGCGACTGACCGCGTAGGCTCGAGCCCGTGCGCATCGACGCGATCGTGTTCGACTGCGAGGACGCCGCACCACTGGCGCGGTTCTGGGCCGCCGCGCTCGGGTGGCGGGTCGCGCCCTACGATGCCCGGGAGCTCGAACGTCTCGCCGCCACGGGCGTCGGGGACCCCGAAGACGACCCGAGCGTCATGGTCGAGCCGCCCGACGACGGTCTGCCCGGTCTGCCCGTGCTCTTCTTCACCGAGGTGGGCGAACCCAAAGCGGGGAAGAACCGGGTGCACATCGATGTCGTGGCCGAGGAGACCGTCGACGACGAGGTGATCAGGCTCGAGGGCCTCGGCGCCACACATCGCAACTGGGCGGAGGACGAGGGCAACGTCTGGGCCGTGATGCTCGACCCCGAAGGAAACGAGTTCTGCGTGATGCCTCCCGAAGCCTGAGCGGAAGGTCAGCAGCTCCGCCGAGCATGGTGGCCGCGGCCACCCATGGTCCGCCCCAGGCGAGACAGTGACATCGGTCATCTTCCTCAGAATAGGCCCACGGTGCGGCCGTCGTCGTCGATGTCGACGTTGTGGAACGCGGGAGTTCTACCGAGGCCGGGCATGCGCTGCATGTCACCGCAGAGCGCGACCACGAAGCCGGCGCCCGCGCTCGGCACCACCCCGCGCACCGGTAGCCGGAAGCCGCTCGGTCGGTTCAACATGAGGGGATCGTGGCTGAGCGACAGGTGGGTCTTCGCCATGCAGACTGGCACCGCGCCGAACCCGAGCTCGCTCATGCGGGCGATGTCCTTCTCGGCCTGGGGCAGGTAGTCGGCGCCTTCGGCGCCATACAGGCGCGTCGCGATCGCCTCGATCTGCTCCTTGATGCCCGCCCCCTCGGGCGTGAGGAAGTCGAACGAGTTCGGCTGATCACACGCCTTGACCACGGCCTCGGCGAGCTCGACCGCACCATCGCCGCCCTGGGCGAAGGCTCGATTCACGACCACGGTCTCCGCTCCCGCCTCGACGGCCAGGTCGCGGATCAGGGCGACTTCCGCCTCGGTGTCGTTCGGGAAGTTGTTGATCGACACGACGCAAGGCAGCCCGTACTGCCTCACGATGCTGATGTGCGCGCTCAGGTTGTCGATGCCTTGGCGCAGGGCGTCGAGGTCTTCGTTCCCGAGGTCGGCGAAGGCCATGCCACCGTGTGACTTCGTTGCCCTGATCGTCGTGACGAGCACCGCGGCGCTGGGGGTGAAACCGCCGAACCGACAGACGATGTCGCAGAACTTCTGGAACCCGAGGTCGCTCGCGAACCCGCCCTCGGTGACGACGTAGTCCGCGAGCTTCAAGGCCACACGGTCCGCGATGATGGAGTTGTTCGCGTGGGCGATATTGCCGAACGGCCCGGCGTGGGCGAGCACCGGCTGCCCCTCGAGGGTCTGAACCAAGTTGGGCTTGATGGCGTCCTTCATGATCACCGTCATCGCGCCGCCCGCCCGCAGGTCGTCGGCGGTGACCGGGTCGCCGCCGCGCGTCGAGGCGACCACGATGCGACCGAGCCGCTTCCGCAGATCCTTCAGGTCGCTCGCGAGCGCGAACACGGCCATGACCTCGCTCGCGGCCGTGATCACGAACCCGTCTTGACGGGGAACGCCGTGGGCCTTGCCACCGAGACCGGCGACGATGTTCCGCAGCTCGCGATCGTTCATGTCCATCGTTCGTGGCCAGGTGACCGACTGCGGATCGATATCGAGCGGGTTGGCGTGATAGATCGACGCGTCGAGCGCGGCCGAGAGCAGGTTGTGCGCGGCGCTCACCGCATGGAAGTCGCCGTTGAAGTGCAGGTTGAACTCCTCCATGGGCACGACCTGGGCGTACCCGCCGCCGTTGCCGCCACCCTTGATGCCCCACACCGGGCCCATCGAAGGCTCCCGCAGGCAGAGCATCACGTCCTTGCCGATCTTCCCGAGACCTTGGGTGAGCGAGACGCTCGTCGTGGTCTTTCCTTCGCCGGCCTTCGTCGGTGTGATCGCCGTGGTGATCACGAGCTTGCCGTCGGGGCGGCCGGAGAGTCGATCGAGGATCGAAAGATCGACCTTCGCGCGGTAGCGCCCGTACTGCTCGACCTCGCCGGGCTCGATACCGGCGGCGGCGGCGATGTCGGCGATCGGGCGGAGTGCGGCTTCCTGGGCGATCTCGAGTCCGGACTTCATAGCGGTGGCGTGTCCCTTCATGCGGGTGAGCGGGCGCTCCGCACGATACGACCCGCGGCCGAGAGGATTCAAACCGAGGTTGCGCCCCCCGCGACCGGCGGAGGGCAGATCATCGGCCGCGTGTGACCATCGAGGTCGACGCGCCGATACTGGGGTGATGGCGACATCCGACCGGCTCAGGCGCAACGTGACCGATGTCCGCGTAACCGCGATCAACGACGGCATCCGTTCCGAGCGCCCCGACACCCTCGCGACCGAGGAGCCCATGGAGATCAGGGTCGGCGGGCCCGGACAGGAGGCACGCGCCGTCGCCGTCACGATGCGCACCCCGGGGGCCGATTACGAGCTGGCCGTCGGGTTCCTTTTCACTGAGGGTCTGATCGCTCCGGGTGATGTGCGACGTGTCGCCTACTGCGACGACCTCGGTGATGAGGAGCAGCGGTACAACGTGGTGACCGTGATGCTCGAGCGCCCGTTCGACCACGACCGGCTGCACCGCAACTTCTACGCAACCTCGTCGTGCGGCATCTGCGGCAAGGCGGCGCTCGACGACATCGAGGTGCGGTGCGCACCGGTCGCCGACGGGCCGCAAGTGCCGGTCGAGGTGCTCGTCTCGCTGCCCGATCGCCTGCGGTCCAAGCAGCTGGTCTTCGATCGCACCGGCGGGCTGCACGCGGCGGGACTGTTCACGCCCGAGGGCGAGATCGTGACGCTCCGCGAAGACGTCGGTCGGCACAACGCCGTCGACAAGGTGATCGGCGAGCAGGTGCTGGCCGGCGCCGTGCCGCTCGCGAACCACGTGTTGCAGGTGAGCGGGCGCGCGAGCTTCGAGATCGTGCAGAAGGCGGCGGTGGGGGGCATCGCGATCGTGAGCGCGGTCAGCGCGCCGTCGTCGCTCGCCGTCGAGGCGGGGAACCGGTTCAACATGACGATCGTCGGGTTCGTCCGCGGGAGCCGCTGCAACATCTACACCCACGCGGAGCGCGTGGGAGGCTAGGTCTCGAGTTGACCCGTCTGCTGCGCGGCTCGGATCGGCGCCAGCTCACTCGGGATCGATGTCGGCGATCTTGCGAGCGATCCGCTCCGCCAATGCGTCGAGGTCGACCCGGGCCATGAGCGCGTCGAGGTCGACCTGGTCGGCGATCCCGTTCACGATCTGGGGCCCCAGGGCGCCGAGGAACGACGCAGCCGTCTCAACCATCTCGGCCTGCGATGCTTTCCACTGGCCATCGAGCACCCGAGCGGCACCGGCCGCCATCTCGCTCGCGTCCTTGGCGAATCGCGGCTCGAGGAGCCACGTCATCGCCGGTCCGATCGTGTCGGCCACTTGCTTCGCCGCAGCGGCTGCGGCTTCGGCCGCGGTCACGGCCGCGCCGAGTGTGGCACCGGCGAGCCGTGCGGCCGAGTCGCCTTGGCCTTCTAGCTCGTCGTCGTGGGGCAGCGTGGCGCTGATGGCGTCGGCCAGCGCCGAGGCGGCCGCCGCGAACAGGCCCGCCGCTACCCGAACACCCTGCTCCACGAGCTCGGCCGCCTGCGATCCTGGGAGCGGTGCTGAAGGGGCGGGCTCGTCGGCGCCGGCCTCGGAGTCGCCGGCGATCGCCTCCTCGTAGCTCATCTCCTCGACCGAAGACTTCGGGGCTTCACCTGCTCCGGGCAAGCGCACGATGTTGTCGGCCTGCTCGGCCTGGTCGCCGATCGGGATGCGATCCATGCGCACCATCATGGACCGCCCGGATCGCGACAGACAATCCGTGTCTGAGTGTCGAGGTCGGTCTCCGCCGTACAATCGCATTCACGGGACTTCCGTTCCGATGCTGGAAGGAGACGTGTCGATGAGCACGACGCTCACCCGCCTGACCGAGCCGATGGTCCGAGAGGACGGCGAGCTGCGCGTAGCGACTTGGAGCGAGGCCCTCGATCGGGCCGCCGAGGGACTCCGCCGCGCCGCAGATCGCAACCCCGGCTGGGGCACGGGAATGTTCAGCTGCTCGAAGGCCTCGAACGAGATGAACTTCATCGCAGGCAAGTTCAGCCGTCAGGTCCTCGGCAGCAACAACATCGACAGCTGTAACCGCACCTGACACGCGCCTTCGGTGGTCGGTCTGGCCACCGTCTTCGGCGCCGGCGGCGGTACCAGCTCATATGAGGAGATCGAGAACACCGATCTCATAGTGTTGTGGGGCTCGAATGCTCGAGCCGCGCATCCCATCTTCTTCCATCACGTCCTGAAGGCGGTCCACAAGGGCGCGAAGCTGATCGTGGTCGATCCACGGCGTACCGAGTCTGCGGAGTGGGGCGACCTATGGCTCGGCATCGACGTCGGCACCGACATCGCCCTGTCGAACTCGATCGCGCGCGAGATCGTCGTCAGCGACCTGCAGCACCACGCGTTCATCGACGGGGCCACGCTCGGGTTCGACGACTACGTCGATTCCATCATGGACTGGACGCTCGAGCGCGGCGAAGCGGTGACCGGAGTGCCCGCCGACGTGATCCGCGAGGTCGCGCACGCATACGCCAAGGCCGACCGTGCGGTCATCTGCTGGACCCTCGGCATCACCGAGCATCACAACGCCGTCGACAACGTGCTCTCGCTGATCAACCTGTCACTGCTCACCGGTCACGTCGGTACGTACGGAAGCGGCGTGAACCCGCTGCGCGGGCAGAACAACGTGCAGGGCGGCGGCGACATGGGCGCGATCCCGAACAAGCTCGCCGGGTTCCAGGACATCGAGAACGACGAGGCGGCACGGGCGAAATTCGAGGCGGCGTGGGGGGTACCGATCCCTTCGAAGTACGGCTGGCATCTCACCGAGATGTTCCATGCGATGGAACGCGGCGACCTGACCGCGGTGTACTGCATCGGCGAGAACCCGGCGACGAGCGAAGCCGACAAGCAGCACGCGGTCGAGCTGCTGAAGGGACTCGACACGCTGATCGTGCAAGACATCTTCATGACGAAGACGGCCGAGCTCGCCGACGTGGTTCTCCCGGCGTCGAACAGTGCGTTCGAGTCAGACGGAACCGTTACGAACTCCGAGCGCCGGGTGCAGCGCACGCGCAAGGCGCTCGACCCACCGGGCAACGCCAAAGACGACATCTGGATCATCGCCCAGCTCGCGAACCGCATGGGCGCCGGCTGGGGTGACGTCACGCCAGAGCAAGCTTGGGACGAGATGCGCTCGCTCAGCCCGATGCACGCCGGCATGAGCTGGAAGCGCCTCGAGGAGCTCGGAGGCATCCAATGGCCGTGCCCCGACGAGTCGCACCCCGGAACGAAGTTCCTGCATGCGAGGCTGTGGGAGTTCGACGACCGTGAGGCGCAGGGTCCCAAGGCGCCGTTCTCGATCGTGATCGACGATCCGCCGGTCGACGAGCTGACCGAGGAGTTCCCGCTGCGCCTCACGACCGGACGCCGGCTCGACTCCTACAACACCGGCGTGCAGACGGGCGCGTATACCTCGCCGCTACGGCGTCAGGAGACCATCGACGTCTCACCCGAAGACGTCGCGCGCCTCGGCCTCGTCGAGGAAGAGTGCGTGATCGTCTCCAGCAGGCGTGGCTCGGTCGAGGTGCCGGTGCACGTCGACCAGGCTCTGCGCCCCGGCCTCGTGTTCATGACGTTTCACTTCCCGGATCAGGTCGACACCAACGTGCTCACGATCGAGGCCACCGACCCGAAGTCGGGAACCGCCGAGTTCAAAGCTGCGGCCGTGCGCATCGACAAGATGCCGGCCGATCGTGAGCCGGTTGCGACCGCCGGTTCGGTGACGGGTGGAGGCGGGGAGTAGCATCGCCAGCGTGCTGATCACCCGTTCGTCCGCAGCGCCCATGGAGGCGCAGTGGATCTGAAGCTGATGCAGGCCGAGGCGACGGCCGACGAGCGCGCCGTCGTCGACGAACTGCTCGGTCCACCTGAGAGCGCCTGGGAAGGCGCCCAAGAGCGCACGGCCCTCGACCACCGGGTCGCTCGCGGGGGCGCCGATGCGCGTGACGACCGGCACCTGTTGCTACCCGCGCTCCACGCATTGCAGGGTCGCGTGGGTTGGATCAGCCCCGGTGGCATGAACTACGTCTGCGAGCGCCTCACGGTGCCGCCCGCCGAGGCCTACGGCGTCGCGACGTTCTACGCGATGTTCTCGACCGAGGAACGCGCAGGCCGGGTTGTCCACGTCTGCGACGACATCGCGTGTCGATTGCGCGGCGCCCGTGAGACATGCGAGCGGCTCGAGGAGGTCTTCGGGCCTCCGGGATCTGGGCACGCGATGCGTGACGGGTCCGGCGGAATGTGGACATGGCTCCGCAGTCCCTGTCTCGGCCAATGCGAGTCGGCCGCCGCGATGCTCGTCCAGTCTTCGGGCTCGGGCCCGTGGGCGGTCGACTATCCGATAATGGGTGGTTCTGCGGTAGCGGTGGAGGAGGAGGGCTCGCTCCCGGACGACTCGTCGCCGAACACCTCTGAAGGCGTCAACTACGGCTCCGGTAGTGGATGGGGTGCACCTCAGACGTTGCCCGACCATCCAGCGAGGGAGTACCTTCGGCTGCTGAGGCGGATGCGCGGCGCTCGACCCTCGATCGACGACTACCGGGCGCATGGGGGTTACGAGGCGCTGCGGCTTGCGCTCGAGCACGGCCCCGACTGGACGCTGCGCGAAGTCACCGACTCGAAGCTCCTGGGCCGAGGCGGTGCGGCGTTCCCGACCGGCGTGAAGTGGAAGGCCGTCGCCGAACAAGCCGTGCACCCGCACTACTTCGTCTGCAACGCCGACGAGAGCGAGCCCGGCACGTTCAAGGACCGCGTCGTGATGGAGCAAGATCCCTTTGCCGTGATCGAGTCGCTTACGATCGCCGGCATCACCACCGGGTGCGAGCTGGGCTACCTCTACATCCGCGGCGAGTACCCGCTGGCGACCGAGCGACTGCGCCACGCGATCGAGGAAGCGCACCGGCACGGTTTCCTTGGCGACGACGTCATGGGCCACGGCGCCCGGTTCGACATCGAGCTGCGGCGAGGCGCCGGCGCGTACATCTGCGGCGAGGAGACGGCGCTGTTCAACTCGCTCGAGGGCAAACGGGGAGAGCCGCGCAACAAGCCGCCGTTCCCGGTGCAGCGGGGGCTGTTCGGCAAGCCGACCGGCATCAACAATGTCGAGACGTTGATCAACGTGCTCGAGGTTCTGCGCATCGGTGGACGGGCCTACGCCGAGATCGGCACCGAGGGGTCGACCGGCCCGCGCCTGTTCTGTCTGTCCGGCGACGTCGAACGGCCGGGCGTCTACGAGTACGAGCACGGGGTGACGCTCCGCGAGGTGATCGATGGGGCGGGCGGCGTCCGAGGTGGCACGGCGCTCAAGGCGATCCTGCTCGGCGGCGCCGCCGGCGGGTTCGTCGGGCCCGATCAGCTCGACATCGCGCTCACGTTCGAGGACGCCCGCGCTGGGGGCTACACGCTCGGCTCAGGCGTCGTGATGCTCTTCGACGAGAACGCCGACCTCACCGACGCATGCCTGCGAATCGCGCGGTTCTTCCGTGATGAGTCGTGCGGCCAATGCGTCCCCTGCCGCGTCGGCACCGTTCGGCAGGAAGAAGCGCTGCACCGTCTCGTGCAAGGCCGCACGCTCGGCTCGCGCGACGACGAGCTAGTCTTGCTCGAAGATGTCGCCCAAGTGATGCGCGACGCATCGATATGCGGTCTCGGCCAGACCGCGGCCAACGCCGTCCAGTCGGCGATCGCATCGCTCGGCGTCTTCGGCGGCGACGCCGCCGACACGCTCGAGGGCGACGACGTGCCCACTCCCACCGAGGACCAGGAGTCGTAGATGGCTATCCGATCCTCTGGCCCGCCCTCTGGCCGATCCTCTGGCGCCGTGCCGCTAGAGCCGCCCCGCCGCCTGCTGACTATCACCGTCGACGGTGTCGAGTCGCGGGTTCCAGAAGGTTCGACCATCCTTGACGCGTGCCGAGCCCAGCAGGTCGACACGCCCACGCTCTGCTTCGCCGACAACCTGACGCCGATCAACGCCTGCCGGGTATGCGTCGTCGAGGTCGAGGGAGCCCGAACGCTCGTGCCTGCGTGCAGTCGCATGGCCGACGACGGTATGAAAGTCACGACCGACACTGAACGCGTGCGGCGCTCTCGCACCCTCGTGATGGAGCTCCTGGCCTCGAGCGTCGAGATGGATCTAACGAGTCCCGACGTGCATCGTTGGATGCGCGAGTACGAGGTGCATCCGGAGCGCTTCGGAGCGGTCATGCCCGAGCTTCCGGCGGGGGAGCGTGACGCGCGCGAGCCCGGACATCATCACGAGCCCCAGGATCCGACCGTGGCCGAGGGCGTCTTCCAGCCGGTTAAGGTCGACAACGAGTTGTACGTGCGCGACTACTCACGTTGCATCCTCTGCTACAAGTGCGTCGAGGCGTGCGGCGTCGACGCCCAGAACACCTTCGCGATCGCTGTCGCCGGTCGCGGGTTCGACGCCCGCATCTCGACCGAGTACGCGGTGCCGCTCGATGAGTCCGCCTGTGTCTACTGCGGCAACTGCATCGGCGTGTGCCCGACCGGCGCGCTGATGTTCACGAGCGAGCACGAGATGCGCTCAGAAGGCATCTGGAACGAAGATGAGCAGACCGTCACGAACACGATCTGCCCGTACTGCGGAGTGGGCTGCGAGCTCGAGCTGCACGTGCAGGACAACGAGATCGTGAAGGTGACGAGTCCCGCCGATCACTCGGTGACGAGCGGACACCTGTGCATCAAGGGCCGATTCGGCTTCGCGTACGTGCAGTCCCGCAAGGAAGACGACCCCACCCGGCGGAAACACACGGACCGAGGAGCGAGCTAGTCTGACACAGACTACTGGCTTCGCCACTGGCATCGTGCTCGCCGGCGGTCGGTCATCGCGGTTCGGCGAGGCCGACAAGCTCGCAGCCACATACGCCGGCATGCCGCTCCTGCATCACCCTGTGCTGCGGCTCGCGGAGATCACCGGCGACGTCGTGGTCGTGCTGGCGCCCGACGGGCCTGAGCCCCCGATGCCGCCGGGGGCGCCGGTGCGGTTCGTGCGGGATCGTCGCGACGGGGAGGGACCGCTTGCGGGCGCCGTGGCGGGGCTCGGCGCGGTCCATCGCGAGCTCGCGGTGCTCGCCGGGGGAGACATGCCGACCCTGTCGACCACCGTGGTGCTCGAGATGCTGCGGGTCGCCGTGGAGGCGTCCGCCGAGGCGGTGGCGCTGCAGGACGGCGACGGCTTCAGGCCGTTGCCCGTGATCGTGCGCGCCGCGCCTGCGAGGGAGCTGGGCCATACGCTCCTGCATGACAGGGAGCGGTCCTTGCGCGGCTGGCTGCGGTCGATGCGTGTCGCGGTGATCGATGAGGCGACTTGGACGGGGCTGGATCCCGGGCGCGAGACCTTCCGTGACGTCGACGAGCCGGGCGACATCTCCCCCGCGTAGGGTGTCGGCATGGGCCACGTCGAGCCGGTCCGCGTCGGTCCGTTCGAGGTCTCGACGGTCTGCCAAGGATCCGCGCCGCTCGAACTCGCCGATGAGTGCCCCGGCTGCGATGTCGACTGGAGAACCGAGCGTGAACGCCACCCGTGGGCCTTCCACGACGATCGATCCTGGCCATGGCACGTGCACGCCTTCGCAGTGAGTGGACCCGACGGCACGGCGATGGTGGACTCGGGCCTCGGCTCGTACCCGCCCTACCGCCCCTGGGCGCCGGGCTCCGGCAGTACGGCGGAGGAGGCATACGGATCAGCCGGTATCGATGTGGCCTCGGTACAGCTGGTGGTGCTGTCGCACTTACATGCCGATCACGCCGGTGGCACGTGGGCCGAGGAAGCGCCTCGGTTCCCCGATGCCCGATATGTGCTGCACGAAGCCGACCTCGACTTCTTCGCATCGACGCCCGACCCCGACGGATACGCGGCGATCGATGAGCTCCGTCGTATCCAAGCTCTCGGCATGCTCGATGTGGACCCGGCCGACCGGGAGGTGATGCCCGGCATGCATGTCGTGCACACGCCCGGCCACACGCCGGGGCATCGAAGCGTGATCCTCGAGGCAGGCGATGAGTCGCTGTTGCTCACCGGAGACCTGTTGCATCTGCCAGTGCAGGCGGCGAACCCCGCCTGGCTCTCGAGCCACGACGACGATCCAGAGATGGGTGCCGCCTCACGATCCGCGATCCTGCGCCGCGCGGCAGACGACGGGTGGCTGGTAGGGGTGCCGCACTTCGCACGGCCCTTCGGTCGCGTCGACGACCGCGGATGGGCGTCCTCGGGCGGCCACGACGTCGGCCCCGTCGCCTCCTGAACTGGGCGGGGGGTTGGGGTAGGCTCCGCGATGCTTCCGCCGCCAGGCTGATCCCGTCTCGACCCTCGAGCCTCCGGCTGGGTCGACCACCCACCTGAGAGGAGTGACGCGATGGAGCGGGTCGTGGTCGCACTGGGTGGCAACGCACTGCTCCGGCGCGGCGCCGACGACACGTTCGAGGAGATGTACGACGCCTGCCGTGGGGCGGCCGAGCGCATCGCCGACATCGCGGCCGATGGTTGGCAGGTGGTCGTCACGCATGGCAACGGCCCGCAGGTCGGCCGCATCTTGCTGCAGCAGGAAGCTGCCGCCGGGTCGGTGCATCCGATGCCCCTCGACGTCTGCGGCGCCCAGAGCCAGGGGCAGATCGGATACCTGCTGCAGGTCACGATCGGCGACGTGTTCTTCGAACGCGGGATGCAACGCCCGGTCGCGACCGTGCTTACGCTCGCGAGGGTTCACCCCGACGACCCGGCGTTCGCCGATCCTACGAAGTTCGTGGGTCCCTACTACGACGAGCAGGAAGCACGCCGTCTCGAGTCGGAACGTGGATACACGATGAAGGCCGACCCGCACGGAGGATGGCGCCGGGTCGTGCCGAGCCCCACGCCGTACTCGATCGTCGAGACGCCGGTGATCGTCAGACTTGTCGCCGACGACGTGATCGTGATCGCGAGCGGCGGGGGCGGCGTGCCTGTGATCGAGGACGGTCCGCGGCTGATCGGCAAGGAAGGGGTGGTCGATAAGGACCTCGCCTCGGCGATCCTCGCGAAGGAGGTCGGGGCGAGCACCTTGCTGATCCTCACAGACGTGAAGAAGGTGCAGCGAGGTTACGGCTCGCTCTACCCCGAGGACATCGACCGCATGACGGTCGACGAAGCGCGGGCGCTGCTGAGGAAGGGGGAGTTCGGCGTTGGATCGATGGGCCCGAAGATCGAAGCCGCGTCAGGGTTCGTGCGCGGAGGGGGAGCGAGAGCCGTGATCGCCGACCTCGAGGATGCCACCGACGCGCTTCGAGGCGCCGCGGGCACCGAGATCGTGCCGAACGCCTCCAACGGCTAGTGCCCGGGTCGTTCGCGGCGCCCGGGGTTGCGGAACTGCTGCGCGAACACGAAGAGTGCGAACACCCCTACGGCCCCGGCCAACAACACCAGCAATCCGATGAAGACCGCTTCGAGAACGCCCTTGATCTCCGGGAAGAGGCTCGCGAGCAAGGCCGCCATGGCTCGCATGCTAGCGGACCCAGTCTCGGCCGGACCGGATCTGCCGGACCGGACCTGCCGGACCGGACCTACCGGGCCCACCCGGCTTGCGGTATCAAGGCGCTCGGAGCGGGGTCCGATGGAGGAGGGGTAATGGACAGGATCTTTTGAACAACAGGGGAGTGGGCATGAATCCAGCGAAGGAACGTTCGGTCGACGAATACCTGGGCTTCGTACAGGAACCAGCCACGGATGACGACGAGGCGCCTGTATCGACCGAGACGCCAGTGAACGACGACGGCGCATACGAGGACAGCTGGTACCAGGTACTGAAGGCCAAGGCCGACGAGACCGACGAAGTCTGATCTGAAGTTCGCAGGCCGCTACGACGGCGCGAACCGGCCCTGAGACCCCATCGCACGGAAGCCCGCGATCGCGCTTGTTGACGTGTCGACGCGATAGCTTCGCCCGATGTCGTTGCCCTGGGTGCCGCCCTCGTGGTTGTAGGAGACGCCGAGCAGAGTGGGCCAACCCGCGATCGTCGCGCCGGCCTCGGCGAACCAGTCCGCCTTCGCACCCGCTGCACCCTCGACACACCCGTGTTCGATCACATACATGGGCTTGCCGACCGAAACCGCCTTCTCGTACGCGGGCCGGAAGATGTCCGAGAACCGTCGCCACTTGCCTCCGGAGTTCCGGTTGTATCCGTCGACGCCGAGCACGTCGTAGCGTGGCGGCAGCCATGCCCCCTCGCCCCCGTACAGTCCCTTGAATGTCGAAGCCATCAAGCACGCGACGTGTCGCACCCTCGTCGCCCCTTCCTCGTTGAACAGCTCATAGACCCGGTCGTAGGCCCGTCGCCAATCTTCGGCGGTGCCGAGGGTCTGGTCGTTCTCCGGTTCGTGATGGAAGCAGAAGTACACGTCACGATCGAGTGCGGCGACCTTGGCGGCCTCGGTCCGGATGCGGTCGTCGTGGTCTCCCGCGGCGACCGACGCCCAGCGGACGTTGATGCTGCTGCTGTGGGTCTGCCAGGTCAGGATCGGTGTGTGGCCGGTCGACAGGATCCATCGGGAGTACTTGTTCACGAGCGACACCGGCCAGCCCATGCGGTTGTGCACGGTCGTGAACGTGCGGCCGCTCAAGCCCTCGAGGTATTGCACCAGCTGCTCGCGGCTCTTGCCGGCGTACTCCTGAGCGCAGATCCCCCACCCGGCCGGCGGAACCGTCCCGGCCGAGGCCACGCCCACGATCTGACCGATCTGCCCGAGAGCGCCCGGCGCCAGCGCCGCGCCCGCCGTCGTCCATGCTGCACGTCGCAAGAACTCCCTGCGTTCCAAGTGGAACCCCCTCGAGGCTCGCCGGGCCGCCTGACCTCCCCCGGATAGGGGCTTGCATCGACACCTGGGGGGGTGAAACTTGAGGCAAGATGGCTCGAACGGTCTAGTCATCAGGAGCTGTGGGTCGTTCGATGAGCTCCTCCGCAGCGCTCCGCGGCAGACGACCCCGTCGTAGGCTGTCGCCCGTGCGGATCGGACTCCTCACCGGCGGAGGCGACTGCCCGGGTCTGAACGCCGCCATCCGGGCGGTGGTGCGCCAAGCCCACGAAGAGGTGGGCGCCACGGTGTTCGGGTTCCGCGACGGGTGGCGCGGCGTGATGGAAGGATCCGCCGACGAGCTCACCCGAGACGAGGTGATGGGCATCCTGCCTCGGGGCGGCACGATCCTCGGCACATCCGGCACCCGACCGTCTAGTACGCCTGACGGGGTCGAACGCGTCCATGAGACGATCGAGGCACATCAGCTTGACGGGTTCATCGCGATCGGCGGAGAGGGAACGATGAGCGCGTGTGCGGCCATGTCCGACGTGCCCGTGGTCGGCGTGCCGAAAACGATCGACAACGACATCGGGGGCACCGACCACAGCATCGGATTCCAGACCGCCGTGCAGGTTGCGGCGGACCTGATCGACCGGCTCTACAGCACCGCCGAGAGCCATCAGCGCGTGATGGTCTGTGAGGTGATGGGACGAAGCGCCGGCTGGATCGGTCTCGAAGCCGGTGTCGCCGGCGCCGCCGACGTGATCTTGCTGCCGGAGCATCCGTTCGACATCGAGCTGGTCACGCGGCGCGTGGAACAGCGCATGCTCGAGGACCGTCGCTTCTCGATCGTGGTGGTCTCCGAGGGAGCCCAGCCTGTCCCTGGCACGATGGACGTGCCCGACTATCCCCTGGACCCGAACGGGTGGCCGCGGCTGGGCGGCATCGGCAGCCTCGTGGCACATCAGCTCGCCCAGCGTCTCGGCGTCGAGTCACGGATCACGGTGCTCGGCCATGTGCAACGAGGCGGCTCACCGAACGCCTACGACCGGGTGCTCGCGACCAGGCTCGGCATCGCTGCCCTCGAGGAAGCCACCCGCGGCGGATGGGGGACGATGGTGGGCATGGTCGGCCAGGAGGTCGTGAGGACCCCGATCGCCGAGGTCGCGGGCTCGTCCCGCACCGTGCCTGACGCGCTCTGGCGCTTGCCTGAGGTCCTCTGCGATTGACCCTCCTGGGGGGTCCCACAGGCCGCGCCCCGGCTCTCGTAGGCTTCCAGCCATGCGACTGGGCATCCTCACGGGCGGCGGCGACGTGCCCGGGCTCAATGCCTCGATCAAGGCCGTCGTGAATCGCGCAGCCTCCGAGGGCCACGAGGTCACGGGTATCCGACGAGGGTGGGGTGGCCTGCTCGACACCGATCCCGACGACCTCGAGAGCGTCGCCGCGAACTCGCTCGCGCTCGATCCGGGGGTCGTCCGCACGATCGACCGCACCGGCGGCACGTTCTTGCATACGTCGCGCGCGAACCCGGCCAAGGTGAGGGCATCGGACGAGCCGGCCTTCCTCGCCGCAGGCCGCACCGATGACGGACCGCGTGATCACACCTCGCATGTGTTGCGTGTGATCGAGCGACTTGGCCTCGACGCGTTGATCCCGATCGGTGGCGACGACACGCTGTCGTTCGGCCTTCGTCTGCATCACGAAGGCGTGCCCATCGTGGCGATCCCCAAGACGATGGACAATGACGTCCACGGCACCGACTATTGCATCGGGTTCTCGACCGCCGTCACGCGCACGGTGATATTCGTGCACCAGTTGCGCACGAGCGCGGGCTCGCACGAACGCCTCGCCGTGGTCGAGGTGTTCGGCCGCTACAGCGGTGAGACGTCGCTCGTGTCGGCATACCTGTCGGGCGTCGAGCGCGCGATCATCTCCGAGGTGCCGTTCGATATCGATCGGCTGGCGGAGCAGCTGATGCGCGACAAGGCGTCGAACCCCAGCAACTACGCGATGATGACGATCTCCGAGGGCGCCACGCTTGCCGGCGGGGAGATGGTGCAGGATGGCCCAGAGGATGCCTACGGCCACCGGAAGCTGGGCGGCATCGGAGAGCGAACGAGCGAACTGCTCAAGGAGCGCACCGGGTCCGACATGATCCACCAGCAGGTGGGGTACCTCATGCGCTCGGGCTCGCCTGATTCGCTCGACCTGATGGTCGCGATCAACTACGCAGTGATGGCCGCCGACCTCGCGATCGAAGGCGTGTACGGCCGCTTGGTGGCGCTGCGCAACGGCAACTACGTGAACGTGCCGCTCACGGTGTTGGGGCAGGGCGTGAAGCGGGTCGACGTCGACGCGCTTTATGACAGGGAGACTTACCAGCCCAAGATCCGTCACGTCGACGGCAAGCCGATGTTCCTGTATTGACCGTGCGATCGACCACGCGCGAGGGCCAACGCGGCCGGGGCCCGGCGGGAGCGCCGCTACACTTGCCCGCGTGAGCCGGTTCCGCGTCGATCTGCGTTCGGACACCGTCAGCACGCCATCGGCCGAGATGCGCACGGCCATGGCTGCCGCCGAGGTCGGCGACGCCTGGTACGGCGACGACCCCACGGCGAACCGCCTGCAAGAGGTCGCCGCGGAACGTCTCGGCAAGCAGGCCGCGCTCTACGTGCCGACCGGCACGATGGCCAACCAGATCGCGCTCGCGTTGCACGTGCGAACCCGCGGGCACCTGGTGGCGAGCTCCGCCGCCTCGCACGTGGCCACGACCGAGTTGATGACGTCGGCGGCGCTGTCGGGTATCGCTTTCAGAACGGCCGATCCGGGTCCCCAGGGGTGGATCGATGCCGACCAGGCACGTGCGTTGCTCGAGCCCGACACGTATTACGACGTCGAGGTCGTCGACCTGCTTTCGGTCGAGAACACGCTCGGCAGTGCAGGCGGGCGCGTGATGCCCGTCGAGGAGTTGCGGGCCGTGCGCAAGATCGCCGACGAGGCAGAGGTGCCTGTGCACCTCGACGGAGCGCGACTGTTCAATGCCGCCGCCGCATCGGGTGTCGACGCTGCGGAATTCGCCCGCGAGGCCGATACGGTCATGTTCTGCGTCTCCAAAGGACTCGGCGCCCCCATCGGGTCTCTGTTGTGTGGACCGGCGGATCTCATGCCAGAAGCGAGGCGCCTGCAGATACTGTTCGGGGGCGCGTGGCGCCAGGCTGGCATCACCGCGGCCGCCGGCATCGTCGCCCTGCAGTACGGCCCCGAGCGCCTGCACGAGGACCACGAACGCGCCCGGCGACTCGCCGAGGGCGTGGCCGAGCGGGTGCCCGGCTCGGTCGATCTCGCCCAGGTTGAAACGAACATGGTGTTCGTCGACACGGAAGCCGTGGGACTCGATCTGCTCGAGACTGTCGGGCAGCTCGAAGCCCTGGGCGTGGGCGTCACCCACGGCGCCGGCAAGGCGCGCATGGTGACCCACGTCGACGTGACCGACGACGGCGTCGCCGTGGCACTGGATGCGTGGGCCTCCGTAGCCGGGGGTATGCAGCCGGGCTGACGGTCGCAGCGAAGGAGGCTTGATGGGCCTGTTCACGAAGAACTATCCGCCCGAGATCGCACCGCGCATCCCGCCCGGCCAGCGGCTCGTCAAGACATGGCCGGTGCTGCATTACGGACCGATCCCTAACTTCGACGGGACCAGTTGGGATCTCGAGGTCTCGGGCCTCGTCGAGGACCCGTTCCGGTTGACCTACGAAGAGCTTCGGGCGCTTCCGAACGCCACGGTCGACGCCGACATGCACTGCGTCACCGGTTGGACGACGCTCGACAACACGTGGGAAGGCGTGTCGTTGCGCACCCTCGTGGAGCGCGCGGAACCGAAGCCAGAGGCGAAGTGGGTGATCGCCGAGTGCGCCCACGGCTACGTGTCGGACCTGTCGCTCGAGGCGATGAGCGACGACGATGTGCTGCTCGCCTGGCGAAACCGGGGCGAGGACCTCACGCCCGAACACGGCTGGCCGTTGCGACTCGTCGTGCCCAAGCGCTACGCATGGAAGAGCGCGAAGTGGCTCACGGGCTTGCGCTTCAGCGACCGGAACGAGCGCGGATTCTGGGAGCAACGCGGATACCACGTGCACGGCGAGCCGTTCGGCGAGGAGCGATACAGCTACCAGGAAGGCCCGAGGGCGGAGTTCCAACCCTGACCTGCCGGGGTGGTACGGCGCGAGCTCGACTCCGGTCAGGTCCGCGCGAGGCTGCGGAGCAACGAGATCTGTGCGGCGTGTGACTCGGCATCTCCCGGCGTCTCGAGCACGAACGGCCACGCGGCCGCCTCGGGTCGAGCGAACATCGCCCGCCAGCCCTCGATGCCGACGAGCCCTTCGCCGATCGGTGCGTGCCGGTCGCGACGGTCCCCCCGCGGGAACTCCGAGTCATTCGCGTGCACGAGTGCAACCCGATCGGTGAGGCCCTGCTGGGCGAGCTCCACGAAGAGCGCCTCGACGCCTTCGGGCTCGTCGAGTCCGTAGCCCGTCGCGAACAGGTGACAGATGTCGAGGCAGATCCCCAAGCGGGAGTCGCCGGCATCCTCGAACAGCATCGCGGCTTCGGCGATGGTGGAGGCGACCGCGCCTCGCGTGCCGGCCATCAGTTCCACCAGCACCCGAACGTGCTCGGAGGCTGCTGCGACCTGACGCAGGGTTTCGACGGCCCTGCGCCGCGCCGCTTCTGGGTCGTCGCCACCGCCGGCGCCTGCGTGTAGCACGAGGAGATCGACACCGAGCCGGTCGCAGGCCCGCGTCGTGTCTCTCGCGAGCGAGCGTGACTTCTCGAGGAAGCCGGGGTTCGGCGAGGCGATGTTCACGAGGTAGGGCGCGTGTGCAGCCAGCGGCCCGAGACCACTTGTCGCCCACACGTCGCTGAACCGCGATGCGGCTTCATCAGAGAACGACGGCGCCGCCCACGCGCGGGGGTTCGACAGGAAGATCTGCGCGCAGTCGGCGTCGCGTCGTCGGCACTCCTCGACCACTCCGCTGGTGGCTTCGGACCCACGGCGCACATGTGCGCCGAACCTCACGCGATGTACAGGGTGACACCGTCGCCGGAGGACACCTCGATGCCCGGTACCGGGCTCTGGCTGATGACGGCTGAGCCGCTGGTATTCGGCACGACGAAGAAGGAGGCCACCAAGCCGTAAGCGTCTGCCTTCGCTTGGGCCTCGGATCTCGACAGCCCCATGAAGCTGGGAAGTGGGAAGCGCTCGGGCCCGAGCGAGACCTTCAGCGTCACGGTGGACGCGTACCGGGCATCGTCCCCCGCCTTGGGGCTCACGCTGATCACGAACCCGCGCTCCACGGTGTTGGAGAATGCGTCTTCCACGGCCACCGAGAAGCCGGCGACCTCCAGGAGCTCGGCCGCCTCGGACTCGCTCATGTCCGCGACTTTCGGGATCTCCACCGGAGCGTGGCCGCGGCTCACTATGAGCTCGACGGTGCTTGCGGCGGGAACCATGCCCGTCTGCACCTGGGCGATCACGCTTCCTTCGGGCACTTCGTCGTGGAAGCGGCGCTTCGTGACCGAGGCCCCGAGGCCGGCGCGATCGAGCCGAGCGGTCGCCCGTTGCAGTGTCAGACCCTCGACCTCGGGGGCCTCGACCGGCGGTGGACCGAGCGAGGGCACGATCGTGACGGTCTCACCCTGTTCGAGCGAGGAGCCCGGCTCAGGTTGCACCCGGAGCACGCGGCCTTCGGCAACCTGTTCGGACCGTTGACCGTCGGCGATGCGCACGGTGAAGCCGAGACCGGCGAGGCGGTCGCGCGCCGCCTCAACCGTCAGGCCAGCGACCCCGGGAACGTCGGCACGGTGGGGGATCAGGTACGTCCAGGCGCCCCACGCGCAGGCGGCCAGCGCCGCAACGAGCGTCAGCACACCCAGGCGCCGTCGCCATCTGCGGCCGGCGCCCGGCTCGGCTTTGGCGATGGTGGCAGTCGTGGTGTCGAGCTCGTGCTTCTCGGTGACGTCGCCGAGAACGACGACATCGGTGATGGCGCCCTCGCTCGGCGTCGGCGACGTCACCGGCGCGGCGCCGACGAGCGACGCCAAACCACGAGCCGCAGCCATCGACGGTGTGATCGCCTCGAGGTCGCGCCGCATCTCCAAGGCCGATTCGGGTCGCATCTCGCGGTCGCGGTCGGTGGCGCTCGCGACGAAGCCGTCGAGCTCCGGTGAGATCGACGGCACCGCGGCGCTCGGCATCGGCACGCGCCCCGATAGGTGCTTGTACGCGATCGACATCGCCGTCTCGCCGGTGAACGGCAGCTTGCCGGTCAGTAGCTCGTAGCTCACGATGCCCAGCGAGTACAGGTCGCTGCGCGGGTCGGCCGGCTCTCCGCGGATCTGCTCGGGCGCCAAGTACTGCACGGTGCCGGTCACGGTGCCGGCCTGGGTCTGGCGGCCTTCCGCGTATGCCCTGGCGAGACCGAAGTCTGCGACCTTCACGACGCCGTCGGTCGTGACCAATATGTTCTCCGGCTTCACGTCACGATGCACGATGCCCTGGCGATGCGCGTGCTCGAGCGCGAGCAGCGTCTGTCGCACGACGTCGGCGGTCTGCGCCGGCTCGAGGCGGCCTTCGTGGTTCAGCAGCACGCGCACGCTCTGGCCGCGCACGTATTCCATCACCATGTAATAGATGCCCTCGACCGATCCCCAGTCGAACACGGCCACGATGTTGGTGTGGGAAAGCCCCGCCGCCGCGCGAGCCTCGGTGCGGAAGCGGTCGATGAACGCCTGGTCGCCCGCGAGCGAGCGATGCAGCACCTTGATCGCGACCTCTCGGGCAAGCACGGTGTCGCGAGCGCGGAAGACCTCGCCCATGCCGCCCGACGCGATGCGTTCCACGATGGCATAGCGCCCGTCGAGCGTGACGAGCTCATGCCCTTGCGGTGCGCCTGGAGGCGCCGGGTGCGCGATACTCCTAGACGTGGTGCCCTCCTGCAGGTCGGGGAAGCGCTCTTCGCAGGAGCGCCGGTGCATCGTGTCGCGCGGATCGTGTCGCAGGCTATCCCGCGCGAATCTTATAGCCGGAAAGGGGCCGCATCGTGGAGGTTCGAGCAACTGAGTCGCCGAAGGATCGAGCCGAGATCGGGACCGAGCTCGGCCGCATCGAGGCGACCGTGTCGGGCGGCAACACCGACCTCAGCGCCCTCGGGTTCTGGAAGCTCGTGAAACAGGTGAAGCTCGATCGTCGCTTGGTCGACGAGCACGCCGAGCAGATCGGGCGCATCGACACGGCGGCGTTCCGCATGGGTGTGAAGTTGCGCGCCCCCGTCTGGGTCGGTAACGCGGTCCTGATGCTCGGCACCGCGATGGGTGCCGTCGCGGTGGGCGCCGCGTTCGTTTGGCAGGATCCCCTCTGGAAGGGCCTTGCTCTGATCGCCGCCGGCGGGATCTGGTCGGTCTCGGTGCACTCGCCGACGCACTGGCTCGTGGGATACATGGTCGGGATCCGATGGACCGACTGCTTCCTGGGGGGACCCCCGCCGCCTAGGCCAGGGTTGAAGTCCGATTACGGCACGTACCTGCGGACCGATCCTGATTCCCGGGCATGGATGCACGCGTCGGGCGCGATCGCGACGAAGCTCGCTCCGTTCGTCGCTCTCGGCTTCTGGCCTGCTTCGAACGCACCGTGGTGGGCGGCGGCCGTGCTCGCAAGCCTCGGCGTGCTGCAGATCGCGACCGATATCGCGTTCAGCACGAAGTCGAGCGACTGGAAGAAGTTCCTGCGCGAGAAGGCGATCGCCCGGGAACGGCGCGCAGCCACGTCGCCGGGGTCCTCGCCCGTTGAGCAAGCGCGGGTCACCGGCGGGTCGCAGATCCCAAGTGCGGAGCCTCCGACGTTGGTCGGCGAGCCGGTGGAGCCAGGCGGGCCTCGCGTCCACCGGCCCAGCTGAGCGGACACTGCGTCTCAGCCGCTCCCCGCTAGGGTGTGCGCCGTGGATCTCGTGTGCGTGGGAGACGTCATGCTCGACATCCGCGTCGACGCCGAGACGCTCAAGCGCGGGGGCGACGTACATGGGCGGGTGGTGCTGCAGCCCGGCGGTACCTCCGCCAACGCGGCGGTCTGGGGAGCGTGGGCCGGCGCCTCCACGCGTGTGCTCGGCCGCGTGGGCGACGACCTGCAGGGGCGAACCGTTTGCGGCGCCCTCGCCGAGCGAGTGGTCGATGTTGCGGTCACCCTGGACCGCGAGGCGCCGACGGGCACGATGCTGGTCGTGCACGAGCCGGGGGAACGCTCGATGGTCGCCGACCGAGGCGCGAACGCGCGACTCGGCCCCGACGACCTTCCCGCGACGATCGAGGCGGGCGCAGTGCTGGTCTCGGGCTATCTGCTGTTACAGGAGCCCGGTCACGACGCCGCGCTCGCCGCGCTGGCCCGAGCGCGGGCCAGGTCGAATCTGGTGGCCGTCGAGGCGGCATCGTGGCCGCTGGTCGAGGCGTTCGGCGTCGATCGCTTCTTCGAGGAAACCTCGGCGGCGACCGCGGTGTTCGCGAACGAGCGCGAGGCCGAGGTGCTCACAGGTCGGACCGGCGCGAGCACCGCAAGCCGGCTGGGTGAGCGGTACAGGCTCGCGGCGGTGAAGATGGACAGGCGCGGTGCCGCGCTCTGCTTCGACGGCGATGTGTCGATCGCGCCGGCGGAGCCTGTGGCCGAGATCGATCCTACCGGGGCCGGCGACGCCTTCGACGGGGTGCTGCTCGCGATGCTGGCGCGCGGATCCGCGCCTGGGGACGCACTCGCTCGGGCGTGTCATGCGGGGGCGCTCGTAGCCTCGAGCGCACAGGCTTGGCCAGAGCTGGCGATGCGCCGTGGGTGAGGTGGTGCGCTATGGGTAACGTGCTCGGCGTGGGTGACGTGCTCACCATCGCGGACGAGGTGCGCGAGGCCCTGGCCGGCAGCGTCGGCGTCGTGGCGCTTGAGACGAGCGTGATCGGTCAAGGCCTGCCGTCGCCGCGCAACGAGGAGTGCGTGCGGCGCATGAGTGGAGCGATCCGCGGAGCCGGCGGCGTTCCTGCATGGATCGGCGCTGTCGACGGAAGCGTGATCGTCGGGTTGGGCGAGTCCGAGCTGATGCGGTTCTGCGAGCCTGGCATGGCGACGAAGGTGGCCCGGCGCGACTTCCCGATGGCGATAGGGAGCAGGGCGCTCGGAGCGACCACAGTCAGCGCCACGATCTGGGCGGCGGCGAAGGCGGGCGTGCGCGTCGGTGCGACCGGTGGCATCGGGGGAGTGCATCCGGGCCAAAGCGCTGGCCAAAGCGCCGGCCAAAGCGCCGGCGAGAACGTCGACGTCAGCGCCGACCTTCTCGAGCTCGCGCGCACCCCCGGGCTGCTCGTCTGCTCGGGGCCGAAGTCGATCATCGATCCGGTGGCGACGGCCGAGAAGCTCGAGGAGCTCGGTGTGGCGATCATCGGATACGGCGTGGATCGGTTGCCGTTCTTCCTCGCGAGCGAGGCTCAGGTCGAGCTCGAGCACCGCGTCGACACGCCGACCGAGGCCGCCTTGATGCTTGCCTCGTCGCTCGCGCTCGGCGTGCCATCCACGGTGGTGGTGTGCAACCCGGTACCGCCGGCATGGGCGATGCTTGCCGATGAGGTCGAGCATGCGGCGCACCAGGCCGAGCGACACGCCGACGAGGCCGGCGCCTTCGGGAAGTCTCGCACGCCGTTCCTGCTCACGGCCCTCGCCGAGTTCACCGATGGTCGGAGCCTCGAGGCGAACCTGGCCCTGCTCGAGGACAACGCGCGGGTCGCTGCCGAGATCGCCGTGGTTTTCGCGGCCGGCCCCGTGAGCTCGGCGGGAGTGGGTGGCATCGCAGGCGACGCCGGGGCCGGCGAGGCAAACCCGTGACCGCCCGCGCTCGCCCGGGTCGGGTGGCGCTGTGGGCCGGCGCCGCCGGGCCGATCGGATTCCTGCTCATTACGCCCTTGCTCGCGATCGCGCGTCACGACGTGATCGAACAGCAAGGCTGGGTGAGCTGGCCGAGCAGCATGGCGCTCGGAGGAGCGCCAGGTGTCCCGATGATCGCGACGTTCCTGTGGCTCGGCGGCTGCTACCTCGTGTTCGCCCTGGGCGCGCTGCGCCCGGCCGCCGTTTCAACGCTCGCGGTAGCAGGCTACGTCGTGTCCGCCGGCGGTGATGCGCTGCTCGCTTTCCCGACCGATGCCTCGGGTGAGCCGACGTCGTGGCACGGCATGCTGCATGTGGCCGGCGTCCTCGTCGCGACCGCCGGCCCGTTGATCGTGTCTGCCGGGCTGCTGCGGGCCACCGGCGGCCGTCGGGCGTGGCGAGCGCTACGCCCGGCGGCTGCGGTGCTCATCGCGGCGACGATCGTCGGTCTCGCCGGTGGGTTCGACCAGGCCTGGGCCAAGATCGTCTACGTGGTGGGGATCACGCTTCCGGCGGCGGTGGTGCCATGGTGTCTGCACCGCGCTACCCGAGACGCGCCCGACGCTCGCGCCGAGGTCACCCGAGTCATCTGAGCCAGGTCTTGCCGATCGCCTTCGAGAAGTGCCACGCGTAGCGCATGCTCTTCGGCTTCTTCGACTCGCCGCCTCGCCGCGTGAGGAACGTCACCGGCACCTCGACGATGCGCGCGCGCTGCCGCAGCGCCTCGATCGTGACCTCCGACGTCCAGAACTGATCCTGCACGAGGATCAGCTTGCGAAGGGTCTCGGCGCGCGTGGCCCGGTAGCCGCTGGAGATGTCGGTGATGCGTTGACCCGTGAGGATCGTCACGAGCCACGAGAAGAAGTGCACACCGGCATGGCGCAGGAAGCCACCGCCCAGCTCGAAATCGCCGAGCATGCGTGAGCCGTTCACGTGGTCGGCGCGGTCCTCGATGATCGGCGCGATGAGTGTCGGGATCTCTTCGGGCAGGTGCTGTCCGTCGGCGTCGAGGGTCACGACGATGTCGGCGCCGAGCCGCAGCGCGATGTCGTAACCCACGCGCAGCGCCATGCCGCCGCCGCGACGGATCGGCAGGGTGGCGGCGAGCGCGCCGGCCATGCGCGCGGCGTCGGCGGTGCCGTCGTCGGAGTGGTCGTCGATCACGATCGGCACGACGTGATGGCCCGAGACTTCCTTGGGCATGGCCTCGATGACCGGACCCACGTTCTCGGCCTCGTTGTAAGCCGGGGAGATCGTGACCACCTTGAGTCCGGGAGGCACGCGCCGCTCGGCCTCGGCCCAGTCGAACCGCTCCACCGCGAGCGACTCCACGAGCTGGCGGATCGCACGCTCGCTGCGGTCGGAGTGACCCTGGAGTCGGAACAGCAGCAGGAACAACACAACGACAGAGCCCAAGAGCACGCCGACCAACCGGCCGTTGTTGCCGGCCTCGAAGTTGAAGGTGCCGAAGACCGGATCGAACAGGCTGGGCGCTGCGGCGAGCAGCACGACGGCGATCGTCGCGAGGAACGCCGTGAACAGGCTGAGCCGGCTGATGTTACGCCGCTGGTAGGACCGGGCGGCAATGACGAAGAACGCGATCGCGGCCGCGCCCGCGATCAGCCGAAGCGCCCACATGGCTTCAGGAGACCGGTGTCTTCGACTCGGCGACCTTCCATCGGTCGCGCGGCAAGATGTGGTCGGTGATGACGCGGCCCTTGTGCCGGTCGATCTCGGTGAAGACCGACTCGATCAGCGTCTCCGAGAGCAGGTGCGGCTCGAGACCAAGGTCGAGCAGCTTCGTGTGCACCGGGTTGTAGTAATGCTCTTCGAGCTCGAACCGAGGGTTGTCGATCGGCTCGATCGCAACGTCGAGGCCGACCTCGGCGCCGGCCTTCTGCACGAGCTCCGCGAGCTCGAGGACCGAGAACGACTCGGTGAACTGGTTGTAGACACGCATCTCTCCGTGATCGGCCGGGTTCGCGACCGCGAGCTCCACGCAACGCAGCGTGTCGACGATGTTCAGGTAGCCCCGGGTCTGCCCTCCCTTGCCGTACACCGTGAGCGGATGTCCGATCACGGCCTGCAGGCAGAACCGATTGAGCGCGGTGCCGAACACGTCGTCGTAGTCGAACCGGGTGAGCAGGCGGTCGTCGAGGCGCGTCTCATCGGTGTGCGTGCCGTAAACGACGCCCTGGTTCAGGTCGGTCGCTCGCATGCCCCAGACACGGCACGCGAAGTGGATGTTGTGCGAGTCGTGCACCTTCGACAGGTGATACATCGAGCCCGGCAGCTTCGGGAACGGCAATGTGTCGCGCCGTCCCTTGTGTTCGATCTCGATGTAGCCCTCTTCGATCTCGATGTTCGGCGTGCCGTACTCACCCATGGTGCCGAGCTTCACGAGGTGGGCATCGGGAGTGATGTCGCGCATCGCGTAGATCACGTTGAGCGTGTTCACGACGTTGTTCGTCTGTGTGAACACCGCGTGATCGCGGTCCTTCATGGAATACGGAGCGCTCGGCATCTCTCCGTAGTGCACGATCGCCTCGGGCCGGAACTCCCGGAACAGTGCCTCGGTCAAACCCCAGTCGGTGAGGTCGCCTTCGGTGTAGCTGATCTCGCGGCCGGTCACGTCCTTCCACGCGGCGACGCGGTCGCCGAGCCCAGCGGCGATCGGCGTGAGCGAGTCCGAGCCGGCCTCACGGTGGGCGGTTCGCCGCAGGTAGTTGTCGACCACATGCACCTCGTGGCCGAGGGCCGAGAACCGCATCGCGGTCGGCCACCCGAGGTAACCGTCTCCGCCCAGGATCAGAGTGCGCATGTCGTTCCTTTCGAGGGAGTCTCGTGACCGGAAGTCGCCCGATCGTATCAATCGCCCAGGTCAGGCCAGGTCTCCGAGTGCCTCCAGCACACGATCGACCTCGTCGAGCGAATGGTAGTGGCAGAAGCCGATGCGCACGGCGCCGCCGGTCTCGAGCAGCCCGAGCCGGTCGTAGAGCTCGATCGCGTAGTAGTGCCCATCCCAGGCGAAGATGCCTCGTTCGGCGAGCGCCTTCGCGGTCTCGCGCGGGTGCCGGTCGCCGACGCGCACCGCGAACGTCGGCGTGCGTTCGTCGAGCCGGTCTGGATCGCCGATGCCGTACACGCGCACCCCTTCGATGGCGGCGATCCCCTCGAGGAAGCGTCGCGCGAGCTCGCGTTCGTGCGCACCGATCTCTTCGAATGCCGCGACGATCGCTGCTCGCCTGGCGCCGTCGGCCGGCTGTCGCTCGAGCCCCTGCCCGCTCGCGGCGCCGATCTCGGCGAGGTAGTCGACCGCGGCGACGAAACCCGCCATCGCCTCGTGGTTCTGCGTGCCGGTCTCCCAGCGCTCTGGGGGCTCGTAGTGCTCGGCGGGTCGGACCCTGTATGGGTCCCAGCCATCGAGCACCGCTTCGGTCGCGGCCACCATGCCCATGTGCGGCCCGAAGACCTTGTACGGGGAGATCGCGACGATGTCGGCGCCGAGCGCGTCGAGGTCGATCGAGCGGTGCTGGGCGATGTGCACGCCGTCGACCGCGACGAGCGCCCCGGCGGACTTGGCCCTCGCGATCAACTCCGCAGCCGGCGTCACGGTGCCGACCGCGTTGGAGGCGAGCGTGAACGCGATGAGCTTCGGCTCGCGATCGAGCGCTGCGTCGAAGGAGTCAAGGTCGAGGGTCGCGTCGTCGGGCCGCACGTCGGCCCAGATCACGGTCGCGCCGGCGTCGCGCGCGGCCAGCACCCACGGACGCACGTTCGCGTCGTGATCGAGACGTGTCACCACCACGTGGTCCCCGGGCCCGATCGTGCGGGAGAACGAGCGCGAGAGATGGAACAACAGCGAGGTCGAGTTCGCTCCGAACACGATGCGATGCGGGTCGACACCGGCGAGATCGGCCCCAGCGCGGCGGGCGGCGGCGACGGTCTCCTCGAGCTCTTCGCTCGCCGCGAAGACCCCGTCCATGTTCGAGATCCCTCGTCGGTAGTGAGCGGTGACGGCCTCGATCACCGTGTCGGGCACCTGCGACCCGCCGGGGGCGTCGGCGTAGACGACGGGGCGCCCATCCTGCGTACGTGCGAGCGAAGGGAACCGCGAACGGAGCACGGAGAGGTCGGGAGCGGTCGTCACGGGGATAGATTCGCTTGCGGGCGGCACCCGCGACAACTCGGAGGGAGGCGCCCCGTCGGAGCGCCTCCCTATGCGAGCGATACTTAAGGAAGCGTTAAGTGGCGCGATTCAACTCGGCGCGCAGAGCATCGGCCGTCAGGGCTTCCCTGCGGGCTCTGAGGTCGAGATAGAGCAGCACGCTCACGATCGCGGCGAAGGGCGCGGTGATGATCTGGGCGATCGCCTGGAAGATCCACGACACGAACCAGTTGTCGCCGATCGCGCCGCCGATCGCGCCGATGATGCCACCCACGACAGCCCCGATGATCGCAGCCACGATGATGACCCCGACCGCATGCCAGAAGTGACCCTTCACCAGGTTCCATGAACGGCTCATCGCTTCGGTGCCGCGCAGGTTCTCCACCACGAGCGCGGGGATCGCCACCGAGAACATCACCGCGAAGATCAGTCCGGGGATGACCAGCAGGATGAGTCCGCCTGCCACGGCGAGGCCAACCAGGATCGAGATCAGGATGACGCTGCCGAACCGAGCGAAGCCCCACTTGTACGAGGCGTCGACGTCGACCGGGTCGCCGATGCTCCCCTGCGCCGCACCCCGCATGATCGCCGCCTGCAGCACGGCGCTGATGACCACGCCGATCACGGCTGTCACGAGCGCCACGAGGATCGCCGCTCCCGCGGTACGTGCGCTCACCGTGTCGACCGGCTCCCCGAAGACCAGCACCGTCTCGGGCGCGAAGACGACCCCGCCGATGAAGGCGCTGATGAACGTCAACGGCACCACGACGATCGCCACGATCATCAGCAGGTTCGAGGCGTTCGACTTGTAGATCTCGAACGCGGTGCTCAGGATCTCCCCGACCCCGCGCTGTGGCAGGCCGGGCCCTCCTGCGCCGCCCTGACCGCCGGGCGGCGGTGGAGGCGGGGGAGGAGGCTTCGTGAAACCACCTGAATCGTCCATGATGGATCCCCCTTCTCTGGATGAACGGGGCGAATCGTACGCCCGCTCCTCACGAGGGTGTGGGATGCGGAAGCGGCGCTCAGACGGAGCTCTCGGGCAGATCCAGGGGATCCCACGCAGGGTCGGGACGCCACGAAGGCCAATCGAAGTCGAACGGGGGCTCGTGCAGCAGCACGTGCTCGATCGCGCGCTCGCCGGCCCGGCGCACGCCGAGTGCCTCGGCTTCCGTGAGCAAGCCTCGCTCGACCGCCTCGGAGAGCTCGTGCTCGTCTTTCCACTCGTGGGTGTCGAGCCCGGGAGGGATACGTACGTCGAGGAACCAGTCCGTGTACTCGAAGCCCCCGTCGTGCAGCCGAAGCGGTGACTGGATGTTCACGTAGTAGCCCTCGAACACCCAGTCCGTTGTCCACGACAGCAGCACCGCGTAGGGCGTCTCCGGGAACGCGAACGACAGCACCGGCCGGTCGCGCACGACCGTTTCCATCTTCCATGGCCCATCGTGGAAACGCACCTCGCCGTGATCTCTCGGGTCGTTCAGAAAGCGGGATCCTGGAGCGAGGAAGAACGCCCGATGGTGATGGGGGACGTCCTCCACAACCCGCACGCTCCGAACGGCGAGCGGGCGGCCCTGCCAGACCTCTCGGAGCGTGACGATGTCGCCGGGGGCGAGCGGCGCCGGCTCAGCCTCGCTCCAACCGTTGTCCGCGCCGATCAGTCGAGCCGCTCGGTCAGCGCCGTGACGATGCGCTCCGCCGCCCAGTCGAGATCTTCCTTCGTGACGCAGAGCGGGGGAGCCAGGCGCACGGTCGTCTCGTGCGTGTCCTTGGCGAGCACGCCCATCTCCATCAGCCGCTCGCAGACCGCTCGCGCCGGAGCTGCCTCGGGCGTGAGCTCGATGCCGATCCACAGGCCCTTGCCGCGCACCTCGGAGACGGCCCCCGACGGCGCCTCCGCTCGCAGTCGCTCGATGCACGCCGTGCCGAGCTCGTCGGAACGGCGCTGGTACTCGCCCGTGTTCAGCAGGCGCAGCACCTCGATGCCGATCGCGCACGCAAGCGGATTGCCGCCGAACGTGGAGCCGTGCTCGCCCGGGCGGAACACCCCGAGCACGTCCCGCGTCGACACGACCGCCGAGATCGGCACGATGCCGCCTCCGAGCGCCTTGCCGACGACGTACACGTCGGGCGTGATGCCCTCGTGGTCGCAGGCGAACGTGCGACCGGTGCGCCCGAGCCCTGACTGGATCTCGTCGGCGATCAGCAGCACACGGTGCTCGTCGCAGAGCTCGCGGGCGCGGCGCAGGTAGCCCTCGGGTGGCACGATGACCCCCGCCTCGCCTTGGATCGGCTCGACCAAGAACGCGACGACATCGGGATCGGCCAGCGCAGTCTCGAGCGCCTCGGCGTCGCCGTAGGGCACGGTCTCGAACCCGGGCGTAAATGGTCCGAACCCGCCTTTGGCGCTCGGCTCGGTCGAGAAGCTCACGATCGTGATCGTGCGCCCGTGGAAGTTGCCCTCGCACGTGACGATCTTCGCGCGGTCCTCGGGCACGCCCTTCACGTCGTAGCCCCACCGCCGCGCGGTCTTCAGCGCGGTCTCGATCGCCTCGGCGCCCGAGTTCATCGGCAGCACCATCTCCATGCCACAGAGCTCGGCGAGGCCCTTACAGAACGCACCCAGCTGATCGTTGTGGAACGCCCGGCTGGTGAGGGTGACCCGGTCGAGCTGCGCGTGCGCCGCGGCGATCAGGCCGGGGTGGCGATGGCCGAAGTTCAGCGCCGAGTACGCGGCGACCATGTCGAGGTAGCGATCGCCCTCGACGTCGGTGACCCAGGCCCCCTCGGCCTCGGCCACGACGACCGGCAGCGGGTGGTAGTTGTGCGCGGAGTAGCGCTCGACGAGATCGATGTGCGCGTCGGTGTCCGACGACGCCGGGGAGAGCTGTTCGTCGGGATCGGCCACCGTCGTCATCGAACCCCCTGTCGCGCTCGTGCGGATCGCGCCCGCACGAGCGCTCGAGGGGATGATACGGCGTCGTTCAGGCTGCGCAGACCCCCGGATCGGGCTTGTCGATCCGAACCACGTCGTTCGATCCGATGCGGAAGTACGTGACCCCCACCACGAGCGGAACGTCGCCCTCGTTCCAGGCGATGTGCACGCTGGTCGGTCGCTCGACGAATCCCTCACCGGGCCCGAACTCACGCACGCGGCATTCGCCGTCTCGTGATCGATACAGCGTCATCGTGCCTGACTTCACGACCACGATCGTCTTGCCGGGATGTGAGTGCCACCCGGTTGTGCCCCCCGGCGCGAACGTCGTCTCTGTGATCCACGTCGCCTCGCCGGGTGCTTGCGGGATACCGATCGGGTTCGCGATCGTGCCGGAGGCGACGACCACGGCCGTCACCCCCGAGCCGGGGGTGCCGATCGCGACCCCCGCCATCGTGGCCAGTGCTAGAACGACCAGCGCCGCGCCGATCACTCTCATCCGTCGCATCGTTCGATCTCCTCTCCGAGCCGTCCGGAACCCGCGCGGATCCCCGGGGCGGTTCGAGACGAGCCTGTCGCGTGCGGGTCTTCCCAACCATCTGACATTCGTCATAGGATGTTCGGCATGGCAACCACGCTCGAGCGTGCGTGCCGGTTGATCAACGACCTCGGTCAGACTTCGTCGCCCGAGGAGTATGCGCGGGTCGTCGTCGACGGCATCTGGGATCTCCTCCCGAACGATGAGACGACCTTCAACGACATCGACGTGTACGCTCGGCGCACCCACGTCCTGTCGACGCGGTCGATCCTTCCACAGATGGATCCTGGACCCGACCTCTCGGATGCATGCGGCGGCTTCCCGTATCGCCAAGGGCTCGGCCCAGGGGAACCCGGCGTGATCCGGATGTCCGATGTGGTGCCGAGCCGCGAGATAGATCGGTTCCCGTTCTACCGGCAGGTGATGGCTCCGTACGGGATCGATCACGCCGTGAAGGTCTCGTTCGCGTCACCGCCCACGATCCGCCGCGCCGTGATCGTCGTTCGCACCGACCGGGATTTCACCGATCGTGACTGCGACCTGCTCGCGTTGCTGGCTCCCCATCTCGAGGCCGAGTACCGGCGAGCGCGCTCGGCCGGCCTGCTGACCCCTCGGGAGCGAGAGGTGCTCTCGCTCGTTCGGCAGGGGCTCACGAACCGACAGATCGCACGCCGCCTCGGCATCACCCCCGGCACCGTGCGCTCGCACCTGGAGCACGCGTTCGCCAAGCTCGGCGTGGGTACCCGCACGGCGGCTGCCGTGGCCGTCAGCTGACCCTCCAGGGGTCGTCGAGGCACATTGACGGATGTCGGAGCTCAGGCGTACATTCAACCTCCGCTCGAACACATGTTCGATTCAGTGTCTGCGGAGGCCATGACGGTGACGAAGCGCTTCGACGAGGAGATCAGGGTCGAGCGCGACACCGGCATGCCGAGCGCGTTCGAGTGGCGAGGCAAACGCTACGAGGTCGCCGACGTGATCGGGCGATGGAAGATCGAAGGCCGGTGGTGGTCCGACGGTCGCGATCGCGAGTACTGGCGGGTCGAAGCGCGCGGTGGCGCGGTCTGGGACCTCTACTTCGATCGAGGCAAAGAACGCTGGCACATGGAACGACTCTGGGACTAGTCTTCTATGGACTAGCAACCCCACTGGAGGAGACGAGATGAAGAGGTTCACGATACGGCTCGAGCCGCGCCAGCTCGAATGGCTCAAAGCAGAGGCTGCGCGTGAAGGAGTGAGCGTGAGTGAGATCGCGCGACGTCTGATCGAGCGCGCTCCGGAGCCCAGGCGGTCGACCGGCCGCTAGGGCCGAGGGGGCTGTCACCAGCGCGGCGTATGCTTCGCCGCACCCCTCGAACGGAGCTCGCTTGGCCACCAAAACCAGAAGGGCGAACAACGGAAACGGCGTGACCCTCGGGTTCGAGGCCACGTTGTGGGCCGCAGCCGACAAGCTCCGCGGTCACATGGACGCCGCCGAGTACAAGCATGTCGTGCTCGGTCTCATCTTCCTGAAGTACATCTCCGACGCGTTCGACGCCCGGCACGAGGCACTGGCGGCAGATCCCGACGCGGATCCCGAGGATCCCGACGAGTACCTGAGCAGCCAGGTCTTCTGGGTGCCGCCGGAGGCGCGTTGGCTGGTGCTTCAGGACGCCGCGAAGACCCCCGAGATCGGGGTCAAGGTCGACGCAGCGATGGACGCGATCGAGCGCGACAACGTTCGCCTGAAGGGCGTGCTCCCCAAGGACTACGCGCGCCCCACGCTCGACAAGACCCGCCTCGGCGAGCTGATCGACCTGATCGGCACGATCGCGATGCGCGAGGACGGTGACCGGTCGAAGGACGTCCTCGGCCGTGTGTACGAGTACTTCCTCGGCCAGTTCGCCTCGAAGGAAGGCAAGAAGGCCGGCGAGTTCTACACGCCCCGGTGCATCGTGCGGCTGCTGGTCGAGATGATCGAGCCGTACCAGGGACGCGTCTACGACCCCTGCTGCGGCTCGGCCGGCATGTTCGTGCAATCCGAGGAGTTCCTGCTGGCCCACGGCGGCAAGCTGACCGACCTCTCGGTCTACGGACAGGAGTCGAACCCCACGACGTGGAAGCTCGCGCAGATGAACCTGGCGATCCGCGGCATCGAGGCGAACCTGGGCTCGGAGAACGCCGACACGTTCACGCGTGACCTGCACCCCGATCTGAAGGCCGACTTCATCCTGGCGAACCCACCGTTCAACATGAAGGACTGGGGCGGCGAGCGGCTGAAGGACGACGTGCGGTGGGTGTACGGCACGCCGCCAACCGGGAACGCGAACTTCGCGTGGGTGCAGCACTTCATCCACCACCTGGCCCCCGATGGCATCGCCGGTTTCGTCCTATCGAACGGGAGCATGTCCTCGACCCAGTCGGGAGAGGGCGCGATCCGCGCAGCGCTGGTGGAGGCCGACCTGGTCGACTGCATGGTGGCGCTGCCCGGCCAGCTCTTCTACGGCACCGCGATCCCCGCGTGCCTGTGGTTCGTGGCGCGCGACCGGTCAGGCAAGCCGACGCGCGGCGGGAAGCCGTTGCGTAACCGCCGAGGCGAGGCGCTGTTCATCGATGCGCGTCAGATGGGCGAGATGGTGAGCCGCGTCCATCGGGAGCTGACCGACGACGACATCGCGACGATCGCGAGGACATACCACTCGTGGAGGGGCGAAGAGGGTGAGGAGACGTACAGCGACACGCCTGGGTTCTCTCGCGGTGTGGCGGGGGACGAGCTTCGGCAACACGCTGGCGTGCTGACCCCGGGACGCTACGTCGGAGCGGTCGATTTGAAGTCGCCAGATGAGCCGTTCGATGTGGCGATGACTCGCCTGATCACTCAGTTTGACGAATGCTCCGCTCAGGCCGACCGCCTTCGGTCGCGAATCTCAGGAGCCCTCAGCCGGTTCAGCGATGGCTAAGACCCGCGCGAAGGAAACTGGGCGGCCCGCCAGCACGGGAGTGATTCCGGGTCGCTATGCGCTCTCTGTCGGCAACCCTGGAACGGAGCCGCCGACCGGTTGGAGCTGGGTTCGCCTCACCGATGTGGCACGTCTTGAGACTGGCCACACCCCCAGTCGGAGGCACCCTGAGTATTGGGGTGGAGACATCCCGTGGGTGGCGTCCGGCGATGCAACGGAGCATCGCGGTGAGACCCTGCTCGACACCAAGGAACACACGAACGATGCGGGAATCGCGAATTCCTCTGCTCGCATCCTGCCGGAACATACGGTATGCCTCTGTAGAACCGCATCCGTGGGCCACGTCGTAGTTCTGGGTCGCCCGATGGCAACGAGTCAAGACTTTGTGAATTGGGTTTGTTCCGACGATATCGACTGGAGGTTCTTGAGGGCAGTCCTCCTAGCCGAGCGGGATAGCTTTCTCCGCTTCGCCACCGGGACAACTCACCAGACGATCTACTTCCCTGAGGTCAAGGCTTTCCATGCCTGCCTTCCCCCTCGTCGTGAGCAGGCGGCGATAGGTGGCCTAATTCAGGATCTCGACGACAAGATCGACGTGAACCGGCGGATCTCCGAGACGCTCGAGGAGATCGCGCGGGCGCTGTTCACGTCGTGGTTCGTGGACTTCGATCCGGTGCGCGGGACTTCGACGGTGCCCGAGGACATCCGTCGGCTCTTCCCGGACCGGCTGGTGGACTCGACGATCGGCCCGGTGCCGGAGGGCTGGCAGGTCGCGCCGCTCGGCGAACACGTCGAGGTCACGCGCGGGCTCAGCTACACGGGCGCCGGCCTCGCCGATGAGGGGATGCCGCTGCACAACCTCAACTCGATCCGCGAGGGGGGCGGCTACAAGGAGGACGGGATCAAGCACTACGTGGGCGAGTACCGCGACCGCGACCGCGTCCGCCCCGGCGACGTGATCGTTGCGAACACCGACTTGACGCAGAACGCGCGGGTGATCGGCTCCCCGGCGATCATCCCGCGCTCCTTCGGCGACGACGGCCTCTACAGCCACCACATCTACCGCGTGCACGCGCTGGACGGCTCCCCGCTGACCCGCCGCTGGCTCTACCTGCTGCTCGTCGTCCCCCGGATGCATCAACAGGTCGCCGGCTACTCGAACGGCACGACCGTGAACATGCTCCCGAAAGACGGTCTCACGCGGCCTCTCATCGCCGCCCCGCCCCCCGAGCTCGTCGAGCACTTCGAATCGATCATCGCCCCGATGTTCGAGCAGCAGGAAACGCTGACGGCCGAGTCCAAGACCCTCGCGGCACTGCGCGACACCCTCCTCCCCAAGCTCATCTCCGGCGAGCTCCGCCTGAAGGAAGCATCGTGAGTAGTTCGCAAGTAGGCCTCACCATCCTCGGGGGCCTCATCGCCGGCGCGGTCGGGCTGCTGCTCTTCTTCGTTCAGCACTGGGTCGAGCGCAAGAACGCGAAGAGGGCTGCTACCTCTGAAGCGCTTCGGCAGTTGGCGGATGCCTTGATGCCCCTCCTTATCGAGCTTGACCGCTGGCGCTACAACCCCGACCAGAGCGTGGCTTGGGTTGGGTCCAGCCGCCAGCTTCCATCCCTTCGCACTTGGATCTTTGACCCCGAGGAGAACGCGCGAAAGCCTCCGGACTGGGATTCCATCGGTCGACACGCGCAGTTCGTCGAGCGCCTGTGGCGCGATCGCCTGTCGGCAAGGGCAGCTGATCCGGTCGTGGACGCGCAATGGAGCGAAGCGAGCAAGCTCCTGTTCCACATCTCGCTCAGGGGCGGCGCAGATCCACGCTCGGCCGCTGAGCGGGCGGAAGAACGGATCATCGAGTTGCTCGAGACCATTCAGAAGCGCATGGACTAGGGGGATCGAGATGAAGACCATGTTCCTCGACGAGTCGGGAGACCACAGCCTGACGACATCAGCCCCACCAGGTCTGACGGCCGTCGGGCGGGAGCAGAGCCTGCCCGGCTGACGAGGTGCTGCAGAGCTTGCTCGGTGTCACAGGACCGATGAGCTTGAGAGCGGCGGAGCCCGGCTGGTGCCCTCCGCAAGAGGTAACCTATTTAGTATATGTCATCTGTGATATACTAACCGTGATATGGATGAGCAAGCTTTGACTGAGCGCGATGATCGGAGAACGCGCATTTTGGGGGCACTCGCTGAGGGGCGCCGCCGCCGACAGCTCAGCCAAACGGAAGTGGCGGCCCGCATGGGCACCTCGCAGCCGACGCTTGCTCGGCTCGAGGCGGGGGATGGTGACCCCAGGCTCTCAACCATAGAACGCTACGCCAGCGCTATCGACATCAAGTTCGAGACGAGGTTCCGCATGCCGGGAGCTGCGACAACAGCGCCCGCGTTCATGGTTCATGCAACGGATCTTCAGGAATGGTCCGGGCGGCTGAGTTCGCAGGCGGACCTTCCGGAACTGGTTCGGCGCTTGATTCGAGCGACGACCTCAGGGGTGTCACGCCTGGACTTCCCGTCCGCTGAAGGAATCCAGCAGCAGGGCTGGGACGGCATCGCCACCGTGGCGATCGGGAATGAATTCGTCCCAGAGGGCACGTCGCTCTGGGAGCTCGGCACCTCGGCGGACGCTCGGCGGAAGGCGGACGACGACTTCGCCAAGCGTTCAGCCGATCCGTGCGGGCAGGATCCGGCGACAAGCACCTTCGTCTTCGTCTCCTTGGTCCGATGGCGCGGTCGCGGAGGCAAGGGCGCCTGGGAGGCCAGCAAGCGGAAGGGCGGTCCTTGGCCGGCAGTGCGAGTGATCGATGCCGATGGGTTGTTTGCCTGGCTGCAGCTCGCACCGCCGGTACACCACTGGATTTCGGAACGTGTCGGCAAGAGACCCACCGGCGCGCGATCGCTTGACGATTGGTGGGCGACGTGGAGCCATGCGACTGATCCGTTCATCCCGCCCGAATTGATCACGGCGGGTAGGTGGAAGGAAGTTGAACGGGTCGCCGAGCATCTCGCCGGCCCGCCAGGTGTCCTCGCAGTTCGAGCCGATACTCAAGATGAAGCCGCTGCCTTCATTCTTGCTGTGATCGAGCAACTCCCCAACGGCGAGCGGGGAGCCGTACACGCATGCGGACTGCTGATCGAGGACGAGGCCGCGTGGCGCCATGCGGTCGCCACCGATGGGGAACTGGTGCTCGTGCCCACGTTCACTGCCGAGATCACGGCAGAGGCGGCGCATCGTCACCACATCCTCGTCCCGCTCGGCCGCGATGGGGCCACGCGCGGTGAGGCTGTTGAGCTCGGCCGCCTGGCTCGAGATGAGGCAGAGGGGGTCATCCTCGGCATGCTGCGGAGCTCACGCGGGATCGCCAACGTCGAGAAGGAGCGCGATCTGGGACGAGAGGCGCGGTCGCTATCCACCGTGACGAGGAACAGCCTGTCAGCCTTCCGGCGCAGGTTCGCGATCAGTCCAGTGCTCAGACAACCTGCCTGGGCCGTGCCGGCTGAGCGGCATGCGTTAGTGCCCGCGCTCCTGTTGGGGGGATGGGAAGAGAGCAAGCAGGGCGACAGAGAGGTTGTTGGAAACCTCTCGGGTTCGCCGTACGACGAGTACGCCAACGAGCTGCAGCGCCTGGCTGCCGAGCAGGACCCTCCGATCCGTCGAACTGGTCGGAGCTGGTACCTGGTGGACCGCGAAGACTCGTGGGCGCTGGTGGCTGAGGGGATCACCACCGTCGATCTCGAGAGGTTCGAGCGAGTGGTGCTATCCGTGCTTGGCACACATCTTCCCGCCATGGACCTCCCGCCCGAGGATCAGTGGAAGGCCAGCATCCTCGGCTCCGAGAGTCCGCAATCCGAGAAACTCCGGGAGGGCTTAGCCGAGACCCTTGCGCTTGTGGCGAGCAGAACCGGCGAAGCCTGGGTGGGCCGTATTCGGGGCAAGGAGTTCGCTCAGGGCGTTGTTGCGAACGTCCTACGCATAGCCAACGACGACATCACTGGACGGACATGGGCGTCAATCTCCGGGCAACTTCCCAACCTGGCGGAGGCGGCACCGGATGTGTTCCTGGACGAGGTGGAGCGAGGCATGAACGGCGATGCACCCGTGACGTCACTCTTCATGGATTTCCCAGGTCGAGATCCGATGTTCTCGAGTTCCCCTCATACGGGATTGCTGTGGGCGCTCGAGGCTCTCGCATGGTCTCGTGAGTATCTGGCGCGCGTGACCCTTGTGCTCGGGCGACTCGCTTCCATCGATCCTGGCGGCCGCCTGAGCAATCGTCCCGCTCACACCCTTCGCGAGATCTTCCTGCCGTGGCATCCGAGCACAAACGCCTCCTTCGACGAGCGCATGGAGGCGCTGGATGCCCTCGACCGAAATGAGGCCGCAGTGTGCTGGGCGCTCACGGTTGCCCTTCTTCCGAAGAAGCATGACACCGCCATGCCGACGTACGAACCGCGTTGGAGGGATTGGGGGCCTCAAGGCCGGGAGGCTCCTTCGATCGCTCAGTACGTGGAGTGGGCTCGAGAGCTCACCGATCGCCTTCTGGTGCGCGTCGGCGTTGATCCCGCGCGCTGGAAGGATCTGGTTGACGCCGTCGATGGCCTACCTCCCGATGCACGGACCAAAGTGCTCGACGGTCTTCTTGCCCTTGACCCGAGCGGCTTCGATTCAGATGGTCGCCTCCTCCTGACTGGGGCGATACGGGAAACGGTCGGACACCATCGACGGTATCCCGAGGCGAAGTGGGCGATGCCCTCAGCCGACATCGATCGATTGGCAGAAGCCCTCGCCGTGCTCGAACCAGAGGATCTGGTCGACAAGCATCAGTGGTTGTTCGCGGCGTTCCCGAAGTCCGCTGAGTTCGATGATGACGACGAAGGCCCGAGGCGAGGAGAAGCATCGGTCGAGCGTGCCCGAGAAGGAGCGGTCAGGGACGTGCTGGGCCAGCTCGGGTTAGCGGGCATCCTGAGGATTGCGTCTTCGCGTGAGCACGCGGATCAGGTCGGGAGAGCGCTAGGGCGCCATGGGATCGGGAATGAGGATGAACTGCTTGCGCTCCTGGGGGTGGAGCAGGAGCTTCCGAGGCTCGTCGGCGCAAGCTACGCGGTGGGCAGGTTCCTCGCGGAAGGCATTCCCTGGGCGAAGGCGGTCATGGAACAGCGACAGGCTAGCTGGGAGCCCGAGGTGAGCGGTCACTTTCTCGTTGCCCTGCCTCCCGGCCGATGGGCCTGGGACTGGGTGGAGAAGCTTGGCTTGGACTCTCTCTATTGGCCTCAGGCACTTGCCATGTGGATGGACTCTGATGAAGACCATGAATATGCGGCCCGCAAACTCATCGAAGCGGGTCGTCCCCGGACCGCTGTTGATGTCCTGTCGTTCGCTTTGCATCGGGCGAAATCACCCAGCCCTGAGCTTGTCGCGGATGCCTTGGAGGCAGCAGCCAGCGGGGGTGACCAGGACGTGGACGGTGGCACGTTGCAATACGCAGTGGAGCGACTCCTGGACTTTCTCGATGAGACGGTCCTGGCGACCGACCGAGTCGCCAGGATCGAGTTCATGTACTTGCGTCTCACGTCGCATGTTCGGCCGCCAAGAGCTCTCGGCCGCCTTCTGGCACGAGATCCGGTGTTCTTCGCTGACGTTGTCGCCACGGTCTTTCGCGCGGAAGGGGCCGAGCCATCAGCCGAGGTGAGCGAGTCAGCCCGGCTGAGAGCGGAGTTGGCCTACGAGCTCCTAAGCGAGTGGAAGGACGTCCCAGGAGTCGACGACGCTGGGACGATCGATGCCGAGCGCCTGCATGAATGGGTGCTGGGCGCGCGGGCCGAATGTGCCTCTCGGGGGCGTGGGGCCATCGGCGATCAACAGGTGGGCCGTATCCTGCGCCACGCGACCCCGGCGATCGATGGGGTTTGGCCGCCTGTGCCTGTTGCCGACCTGATCGAGGAACTCTCAAGCCGGGAGATCGAACGTGGGTTGGAGATCGAGGTCTACAACACGCGAGGCGTGACATCTCGCGCACTCACGGAGGGAGGCCGTCAGGAGCGGCAACTCGCACGACAGTTCCGAGAGTGGGCACAACGTCACAAGGCTCGATCGCCGAGAACGAGGTCCTTGCTCTTGAGGATCGCGACGTCGTTCGATTCGGATGCAGATCGGGAAGACCTCGAATCCCAGCTGCGTGAGGACCAGGGATGGTGAAGCGGCCGTGACGACGAATGTCTACGTCGACGGGTTCAACCTCTACCACGGGGCGCTGAAGGGGACGGGGGTTGAAGTGGCTCGACCTCGACGCGCTCTGTCGTCGGCTCCTCCCCAACGATCGGATCAATCGCATCAGGTACTTCACGGCGCACGTCAGTGCCCGACCCGGTGACCCTCAGCAGCCCCAGCGCCAACTCACCTACATCAGGGCGCTGGAACGATCCCTCATCTGTCGGTGCATCTCGGGCACTATCTGACGCACGCGACGAGGATGCCGCTGGCGAACCCGGTGCCGGGTCAGCCGGCCACCGTCGAAGTCATGAAGACGGAAGGGACTGCCCCCATCTCCACCTGTACCGCGAGGGGTACGACGACAAGTGGGCGTATCCTCTGCCCGAGGATCGGTTCAGCGATCCGGACGACCGCTGGAGGCTGTTCGAGGAGTTCATGGCGTACTGCAACGTGACCCGTGTCCCCAACATCCCGCCCCGTCTGTTCACATGACGCTTGCCGAGATCCAGACGCTTCTCGAAGACTACGTCGCCTGGGTGAAGGAGCGAACCACGCTCCGCGAGGTCAAGGACTGGGTCGAGATCACCACGCCGTACCTCGACCGCCACAACGACCACCTGCAGATCTACGCCCAGACACGGAACGGCGGATTCGTCCTGACCGACGACGGACAGATCATCCACGACCTGGAGATCGCCGGATGCCGGCTCGACACCCCGAAGCGGCGGAGCCTGCTCGAGATGACGCTCCGCGGGTTCGGCGTGGCGCTCGCCGACGACCAGCTCTCGGTGACCACGTCCGTCGACAACTTCCCCGCGAGGAAGCACAACCTTCTTCAGGCGATGCTGGCGGTGAACGATCTCTTCTACCTGGCACAGCCGCATGTCGCGAGCCTGTTCTACGAGGATCTCGTCGAGTGGCTCGGCCTAAGCGAGATCCGCTACAGCCCGCGCGTGAAGTTCGCCGGCAAGAGTGGCTACGACCACATGTTCGATTTCGTGGTCCCGAGGTCGAGGCAGCAGCCCGAGCGGGTCCTGCGTGCCGTGGGCCGGCCGAGCAAAAGACACGGCTGAGTCGTTCGTCTTCGCCTGGCTCGACACCAAGGAAGCCCGCGAACCGGAGTCGAGGGCGTACGCGCTGCTCAACGACACGGAGCAAACCGTGTCCGCCGATGTGCAGGACGCGCTTCGGTCCTACGACGTGCGTCCCGTCCCCTGGAGTCAGCGCGACGAGGTGCGCCTAGAGCTTGCCTCCTAAAGACACCGGGCGACTCGTGCGGCCCGGCGTCGGGCTATCCTGACTTCGACCAGATGGAGCACATGAGTCGACGACAGGCCTGAGGTGACCAGTGGGCAAGTCCGCCGACCGAGACAAGCGGTCGAGGATCGAGGAGCGCGGCGGCTACGAGCCGGGGCCGAAGACAGCATCCGAGCTGGCGCCCCCGCCGAAGAACGCGGGGGCCGGTGTGAAGCCCTCGAGCGCTTCCGGAGGCAGCGACTCGTCGAAGAAGTAACGCTCGCATGAGGCCGGACTTCGAGGGCCAGGAAACCGGCGACTCGACCGAGGCGCTGCTCTGGCAGGCGCTCTCCCTCACCCGCAGTCTCATCCACGAGATGGACGACCTCGAGATAGAGCTCGGTGAGGGCGCGACGAGACCGATGATCGAACCGCTCAACAACATCGACGAGCGCATCTTCTTCGCCCTGTTCGCGTTCGTGCCCGGCATGCACGGCGAGGACGAGGAGCGGGCGATGGCGCGCGACCAGCACTTCCACGAGCGGTTCGGCGACCTGCCGAGCCGACTCGGGCTGGCCGGCACCCCCGCCGAGCGCATCCACCAGCTGCTCCGCGAGATCCGGCGCAGGATCGGTGCCGCGACGATCCGGCTCGACGTCGCCGAAGGGGACAACGGCGAGTTCGAGGCGCTCGATGAGCTCGAGCTCGCGCTGGACGCGGTCACGGATCTCCGCCACGAGCTGGAGCGGATCACTCGGTCCCCTGAGTAGTCTTGCTCAGTACGTTGAGCAGATCGTCAGAACTCCACCCGGAAGCGCGGAGTGAAGGTCATATTCGTGGGCCGGGCAGCGGCGATGCGATCGAGACGGTAGCTCCGGAGCTGACCTCGATCGTTGACCACGAACAGGATCAGGTTGCCGTCGCGTGTTCGCCGTAGCGAGTACGGGTCGACGACGCGGGGGCCGACGCGACCGTTCTCGGCGCGGTAGTCGATCTCGACCTTCAGCCTGTTCGCGCCCGCGAAGCGGATCAGTTCGAGTGGCACGCCGAGCCGCCACGTGGTCATGCCAGGTTCTGGCATCCAGTCGCTGGTTGGTCCGAGCTCTGCCCGGGGGAGAGGCGCCGGTCGGATCTGCCCCCCGAGCCAAGCGAAGACATCGTCGAGTGCTGCCCAGAACTCCCGGACCGGCGGCAGGTGCGGGAGCTGATGGTCGAGCATGTTGGCCCATTCCTCTTCGAGCTCGGACTGGTGAGGCTCGGCCCGGACCGACTCCGCCGTTGGGACGGCGATGCCGGCGTGGGCGCACTTCTGATCGAGGATCGCCGTCACGGCTGGCGCCTCTCCTAACAGATCGGGGTGCCGGTAGATATGAATCACGTCGTAGAGGTCCCTGGGCCGGCAACGCTCGGCGAGCGCCCGAAGCTTCTCGGCGAAGAGCTCAGGCAGCGAGTAGCAGGGAACCGAGGAGACGGGCAGCACTCCGTCGCTGTAAGGGTGAGCGATCGGTCGTCCCACCGAGCCCGACACCAGTACTTCGTCGCTCGTGAGGTCGAGCTTCACTTTCGGCAGCTGAGGCGGCTGGTTCGGGCCGGAGAACGCGAGGCGCCCCTGCGTAGTCGGGTTCCCTCGACGGTTCTTCCGCCGCACGAACGAGTCGTCACCGACCCGAAGCTGGATGCCCGACGCTTCGAAGAGCCAGTCGGCAACGCCGACGAACACCCGTGAGAGGTCGGCGGGCTCCTGGGGGCCTCCCGGTCCGACCGTGAAGTCGAGATCTTCGGAGAACCGGTACGTCTCGTAGTAGCACTTGCGTAGACACGTGCCGCCCTTGAAGACCCAGGTGTCTCGTAGTTCCGGCTCCTGCGCGATACCCGCGAGGAGCCAGCCCAGCATGTAATCCTTCTCGATCACGTCCATGCGCAGCTGCCACTCGGCGGCGAGCGCCCTGACCTCGGCCTGCGGGATCACGAGGCATCTTCCCCACCCACGCTGACATTGATCCGGAGGTTCCAGGCTCGGGCGTACGGGCCGCGCGCCGGGGCGCTCGGGTCGAGCAGCGAGAATCCCGCGGAAATCCGTTCGAGGGATCGGTCGACGACCCCTGGCGCGGCATCCATCTCTGACAACAGATAGCCCAGCCTCTTGAACACGGTGCGGTTGCCGAGTTGGTCCCCCGCCTCGACCAGGAGCCCCGCGTCGTGCTCGCGGAGGTAGGCGGCGAGGATCTCGGCTACGTGACGGATGCCACCCCCGAGCCGCGGTTCGTCGAGGATCTCGATCACCGCACGAGCTGGAGAAGCGACCTTGACCCGGCGCTCGGCTATCCACACGGTCTCGAGCCCCCAAGCCAGGGCGTCGGGCGAGACGCGGCGAAGCAGGTAGTCCTGATCGAGCAGCGTCATCGGCGAGCGCCGGAAGCGAGTCGTGGTCTTCACGACCACGGTGCGGAAGACCTGCTCCGTAAGCTCCCAGTGGTTGGCCGCGGTCCAGCCGGTGAAGTAACAAGGAGACCAGACCTCGTCGGCCACGACGAGTGGATCTTCCGACCAACTGTCCGGCGCGTCGGCGTCGACCGGCACCGGGATGTAGAGATCCCGCCGGACCCGGCGGAGCCAACCGCTGCGTGCCCAGGCGCCGAGCTTCTCGACGGCCTCACGCCTGCCCACCCCCAACACCTCGATAACGTCGGCTCCGCGAACGAACCGTCGTCCAGGCCCCACGACGCGGGCGAGATCTTCCCGCCCCTCTCTCGAGATCCCAGCCTTCATATAGCTACAGTCCCTTTATCCGAGTGGGAGCTAGATATCACCACTGGCAGTATACAGATGAAGATATCGGAAAGCCAGATATCAAGGTTCAAGACAGATACGTGCATCGCAGCTATACGCAATACCTCCGTACCGTCGAAGGCTAGGCTAGCGACGTTCCCGGCGAAGGCGGGCAGATGGCAGGCATGAATGAATCGGTGGCTGAGGAGGCGCTCCTCGAGTGGCTCGGCGATCTCGGCTACCAGGTTCTTCATGGCGCCCGGATCGCACCGGGAGAGCCCGGGGCCGAGCGTGATGACTACCGCGAGGTCTTGCTGAAAGGGCGGCTGCGGAGCGCGCTCGTCCGCATCAACCCCGGCGTGCCGATCGCGGCGATCGACGAGGCGATCCGGGTGCTGCAGCGCACGACCTCTCCGTCTCTCGTGGTGGAGAACCGGGCCACGCACCGGCACCTCGTCGACGGCGTCTCAGTCGAGGTCCAGGACCCCTCGGCGGGTGGCGTCCGCGGACACCTGGTGGATCTGATCGACTACCGCGACCCCGGTGCCAACGACTGGCTCGTGGTGAACCAGTTCACGGTGCTCGACCGTTCGGAGCGGCGTCCCGACGTGCTGGTCTTCGTCAATGGGATCCCGCTGGCCGACCTCGAGCTCAAGAACCCGAAGGACGAGGACGGAGACTGGCTTCAAGCTTTCAAGCAACACCAGACCTACAAGCAGGAGATCCCGGCGCTGGAGCGCTACAACGCGGTCATGGTGGCCTCCGACGGGCTCGCCGATGCGCGGATCGGATCGCTCACCGCCTCGAAGGAGTGGTTCATGCCGTGGCGCACCATCGACGGCGACGAACTCGCGCCACCGACCGCCAACAAGCTCGAGGTGCTCGTCCGAGGAGTCTTCGAGCACTCACGGTTCCTCGACCTGCTACAGCGATTCATCGTCTTCGAGGACGAGGACGGCAAGCTCGCCAAGAAGATCGCGGGCTATCACCAGTTCCACGCGACGAGGAAAGCTGTCGAGACGGCCGTGCGCGCCGCGGCGGAAGACGGTGATCAGCGCGGTGGCGTGGTCTGGCACACCCAGGGGTCCGGCAAGAGTCTCACGATGGCGTTCTTCGCCGGCAAGCTGATCGCCGAGCCGGCGATGGCGAACCCAACGATCGTCGTGCTCACGGACCGGATCGATCTCGACGGCCAGCTCTTCGGCGTGTTCTCGCGATGCCGAGATCTGCTCCGTCAGACGCCCGAGCAAGCAGAGAGCCGGGCTGAGCTCCGCGCCCTTCTCGAACGCGCCTCTGGTGGTGTCGTCTTCACGACGGTGCAGAAATTCTTGCCCGAGGAGAAGGGCGATCGGTTCCCGACCCTCAGCGAGCGGCGGAACATCGTGGTGATCGCCGACGAGGCCCACCGCACCCAGTACGACTTCATCGACGGGTTCGCCCGGCACATGCGCGATGCATTGCCCAACGCGACCTTCGTCGGCTTCACTGGCACCCCGCTCGAGCTCGACGACCGCGACACACGGGCGGTGTTCGGGGACTACATCGACCGCTACGACATCCGCCGGGCGGTCGAGGACGGTGCCACGGTCCCCATCTACTACGAGAGCCGGCTCGCGAAGCTCGACCTGGTCGCCGAGGAGCGTCCGAAGCTCGACGAGGAATTCGACGAGATCACCGAGGGCGAGGAGGAACAACGCCGCGAGAGGCTGAAGTCGAGATGGGCGCAGCTCGAGGCCGTGGTCGGCACCGAGAAGCGACTGTCGATGATCGCGGCCGACCTGGTCGAGCACTTCGAGGATCGTCTGCAGGCGATGGAGGGTAAGGCGATGGTCGTGTGCATGAGCCGTCGCGTCTGCGTCGACCTCCATGCCGAGCTCGTGAAGCTGCGTCCCGAGTGGCACGCCGATAACGACGCCGCAGGAGCGATCAAGGTCGTGATGACCGGCTCCAACACCGACCCGGTGAGCTGGCAGGCGCACATCCGGAACAAGGCCCGGCGGGAGGCGCTCGCCACGAGGTTCAAGGACGCGGCCGATCCGTTCAGGCTCGTCATCGTTCGCGACATGTGGCTCACGGGGTTCGACGCGCCCAGCTTGCACACGATGTACGTGGACAAGCCGATGCGTGGTCACGGTCTCATGCAAGCGATCGCTCGCGTGAATCGGGTCTTCCGCGACAAGCCGGGCGGTCTCATCGTCGACTACCTGGGCATCGCCGACGACCTGCGCAAAGCCCTCGCCGTGTACGCGGAGAGCGGGGGCACCGGTGAAGCCGCGATCGACCAGGGCGAGGCGGTCGCGGTCTTGCTCGAGAAGGTCGAGGTCTGCCGCGACATCTTCCACGGCTTCGACTACCGGCCGTTCCTCGAAGGAACGGCCAGCCAGCGGATGCAAGTGTTGCCAGCAGCGCTCGAACATGTGCTGGGGCTCGACGACGGTCGAGATCGGCTGGTCCAGACGGTGCTGCAGCTCTCCAAGGCGTTCGCGCTCTCGGTGCCTCGCGAAGAGGCGCTCGCGGTGCGCGACGAAGTGGCGTTCTTCCAGACGGTGAAAGCCGCGCTCGTGAAGACCGAGCGCGGCGCGCGAACCGCGACCGAGGATCTCGACCACGCGATCCGCCAGATCGTGGCAGGCGCGATCGCGCCCGAGGGGGTGATCGATGTCTTCGAGGCCGCTGGCTTGCAGAAGCCCGACATCTCGCTGCTGTCAGAGGAGTTCCTGGCAGAGGTGCGCGAGATGCCGCAGCGGAACCTTGCCGTGGAACTGCTGCAGAAGCTGCTGAACGACGAGATCGTGTCGAAGCAGCGTCGGAGCCTGGTGCAATCGCGGCGCTTCTCCGAGATGCTCGAAGCATCACTGAAGAAGTACCAGGCACGCGCGATCACCACCGCGCAGGTGATCGAGGAGCTGATCGAGCTCGCACGCCAGATGCGCGCCGCACAGGAACGTGGCGAGGACCTTGGGCTCTCGGACGACGAGCTCGCGTTCTACGACGCCCTTGAGACGAACGACAGCGCGGTCGCGGTGCTCGGCGACGAGGTGCTCAGGACGATCGCGCGAGAGCTGACCGAGACCGTGAGACGGAACGCCACGATCGACTGGACGCAGAAGGAGAGCGTGCAGGCCGCCATGCGCGTGGCCGTCAAGCGCATCCTCCGCCGTCACGGTTATCCGCCCGACATGCAGGCGCGGGCTGTCGAGACGGTGCTGGAACAGGCGGAGCAGCTCGGGTGGGAGTTCACCGAGATCGGCGCGGCGCCCGTCGTCGAGGCTGAGGTGGTGCCGTTCCGACGCCTCGAGCCGAGCGAGGTCCGGCCCTACGAGAACTGCATCCCCCTGACGACCCTGGAAGCCGCCGCAGGGAGCTTCAGCGGCTCACAGACGGTGGAGGTGGACTCCTGGGTCTCGGTGTCGGGGGTTGAGCCCCGCGAAGGGCTCTTCGTGGCCCAGGTGACGGGGGAGTCCATGAACCGGCGGATCCCTGACGGCGCGTATTGCGTGTTCCGAGCGCCCGTCGAAGGATCGCGCAACGGGCGGGTGCTGCTCGTACAGCACCACGGCATCGCCGACCCCGAACACGGCGGCTCATACACCGTCAAGATCTACGAACGCCAAGGCGAGATCGTCTCCGACGACGGCGAGCGACGATCGAGCATCCTGCTGAAGCCCGACAGCACCGACCCCCGCTTCGGCCCGCTGGTACTGCGAGCAGCATCGGCGGATGATGTCGAGACGATTGCGGAAGTCATGACTGTTCTCAAGGGGGAGCCGACACGATGAACTCGCTCAATGGGAGTGAACGACTGACTGGCTCGGTCAGCAAACTGCGAGCGCATTTGAACGATTGGGATCCAGGAGAACAATTGGTTGCCTGGAACATCCAGAGCTGGACTCAACGCCTAGGGCACCTGGGCGAACCTGTGCGATCTGGCCTAGCAGTCTTGGACAGCGAGGTCGCCACGAGCGGAGGTATCCGTCGTTCGTGGGTGCACGACCAACGTCATATGGATCCGTTGTCATTCCTTGTGATCGTGATGGCATGGGGGTTCGGAAGAACCGGCTACGGGGCCGAAAGGGTCCGACAGATGGTCGAGTCTGCGCATGAGCACCCGACCACTCTCCCGAGAATCACCGATCTGGCGAAGTCGGATGCCGGTGAGGCATACCCCGGCATGTTCGGCCCCGCTGGCAGGGCACTGATCCGTCAGATGGGAGTAGCGTTCGGTACCAAGTTCCTGTACTTCTCGGGATACCGCGACAACCAGACCCTGAAGCCGCTCATCTACGATCGATTTGTGCACACCTCGCTGTGGGCCATACCTGACCGCGGCTTCGACCTCCCTCGCTACACGGGTGGACTTCGAACCAGGCAGTACCTCAGCTACCTCGAGTTCGCTCAGCGATTGGCTTCAGAGCAGGGGATCCAATCCGACTGGGTAGAGCGAGCGTTGTTTGAAGGATTGGACGCTCAATAACCGTGGATTTCAAAGCGATGGAAGCTGCGGTGAGCTGGTACCGGCAACTGTCGATTGCCGACGACAGCATCAGCGCCGCCATAGCCGTCATCAATCCGAAGTTGGAGGGGGACTGGACATCAGTCCGAAGGGTCGAATGGCATGCTCTTGCCGATGCGGCTCGCTCACTGGGCAAGGCTTCAGCGCTCGCCGAGCCGCAGTCCGATCCCTCTCTTCAAGAGCTATCCCTCAAGTGCATTGCCATAAGCTCCGCTATCGCAAACGCCGCGGATCGATTGGCGGAACTAGAAGAGGACGATGGCCCCGAGGCGATGTCGCCCGAGCGCGTCTCGACGATGAGAGTTCCCTTTTGTCGACGCCGGGTGAAAACTGAGCACTTCTCGCCGGTTGAAAACTGAGCAGCT
>JBBEAY010000058.1:0-81954 GCA_040882605.1 Actinomycetota bacterium | reverse complement strand
AGTGTTGACCTTTTCGACCGCCCCGTGCTCGCCTTTTCAAACGGCCTTCTCACCTGTGGAGTCCCGCATCTGATGAGGACGCTGCCCTGACGTTGGTGAAGGGCATGCTCGGCGCCGAGGAGGCTCGATGAGTGAGGTCAACTTCGAGGTGCTCTACCCGCAGCCGCCGCTCGAAAGGGGGACTTCGGAGCTAGCTAGGAACTATAGATCGGACACTACGACCTCGAACTCTTCTACGGGAGGAACGGTCCCGCCCATCGCTTCGATGGTTGCCGCGCGCGCGGCGTCGACGGCTTCCGCGCCCCGGCGTCGAGCATCCTCGCTGTCCCACATGGTGATGCCTATGCCCTTGCCCGTATTGCGATCCACAAGGAGGAACGCGGCCTTGTAGCCGTCGACGCCTTTCGCCGCTGGCAGCACCTGTGAGTTGAAGGAGTCGACACCTTGCTCGATCTTCTCCGGCGATCCCTGCACGATCGTGACTCTCGCAAACATGACGTTCCCCTTCCCTAAGGACTCCCTACTAGAGCACACGGAATCGGAGTGAGCAAACGCAAGTCAGCGTGCCGATGTCGCTCGGAGCCTCGGTCTGGATGCCTTCGCGGGCTGATCGCAGGGCGGCCAAGCGCGAGGGTCGGGCACTCCACACCGTGTGGGAACACAAGCCGGACTGCACCGCCGGCGACGAGATGCTGCTCCCGATCCTGCACCGCCACGGCCTGGTCCGATAGCCGCTCCTGCGCCCATCGAGAGTATGGGCTAGTGTCCTGAGTCGTTAGTTCGCTGGAATGGTCTCGTTGTTCGTGTTCTCATCGGTTGTTGGCGACGATGGGAGGCGACGATGGCAGGACGCGGACGGCCCAAGGCAGAGCTGATGCTCACCGAGGAAGAGCGAGAGACGCTCGAGCGGTGGGCCAGGCGGCGCACGAGCGCGCAGGCACTCGCGCTGCGGTGCAGGATCGTGCTGGCGTGTGCCGAGGGGAGGACCAATCAGCAGGTCGCGGCCGCCGAAAAGGTGAACCAGAACACGGTTGGCAAATGGCGGGCGAGGTTCGTCGCCCGCCGGCTCGACGGGCTGCACGACGAGCCCCGACCCGGAGCGCCCCGCACGATCGGCGACGCCGACGTGGAGCGGGTGATCACGAAGACGCTGGAGGATCAACCGTCCGACGCAACGCACTGGTCGACCCGGTCGATGGCCAATGCGACGGGCATGTCCCAGACGGCGATCAGCAAGATCTGGCGAGCCTTCGGGCTCAAGCCGCACCTTGCCGAGAGCTTCAAGCTCTCGGCGGACCCACAGTTCATCGACAAGGTCCGCGACATCGTCGGGCTGTACCTGAACCCGCCCGATGCGGCGGTGGTGCTCTGCGTGGACGAGAAGTCCCAGATCCAGGCGCTCGATCGAACGGCCCCGGTGCTGCCTCTTCTGCCGGGCACGCCGTCGCGGCGCACCCACGACTACCGCCGGGGCGGCATCACGAACCTCTACGCCGCGTTGGACGTCGCCTCGGGCAAGGTGATCTCCGATCTCACCGACCGGCACCGGGCCGAGGAGTTCCGCCGGTTCTTGAACCTGATCGAGCGCAGCGTGCCTGCCGATCTCGATGTCCACGTGATCGTGGACAACTCATCCACCCACAAGACGCCGGCGATCCGTCGGTGGTTGGTCCGTCATCCCCGCTTCACGCTGCACTTCACCCCGACCTACAGCTCGTGGCTCAACCTGGTGGAACGGTGGTTCGCCGAGCTCACCACCAAGTGGCTGCGCCGCGGGAGTCATCGATCCACCAAGGAGCTGGTCGCCTCCATCCGAACGTGGATCGAGCGATGGAACGACGACCCTCGTCCGTTCGTGTGGCACAAGACCGCCGACCAGATCCTGGAGAGTCTCGCCGCATATTGCGAGCGAATCTCTGACTCAGGACACTAGGAGGCCACGAGCCACCATCCCAACGTAGTCCCGATTCTCGCCAGCGAACGAGAGACAGACGTCGTACTCGTAAGTGCGTGTGGATCTATCCCCTCCTTCCGCGGGAACTGCCGGACGAGCGACGGGCGCTGTCGGGAACGGCTGCGTCGTCGCGCGACGGGCACGCTCAAGCTCACGCACATGACGGATCTCGGTCTCGCGCTTGTGCTTGGCCTCTCGATCTTGCTTCTGTCGAACCTGGCCCTCGGCGCGCTCGAGGGACTTCTGGGCGGTCGTGAGCGACCGCCGCTTGGTGGCGATCTGATCCGAGTACTGGGCTGAGCGCCGATCGTGTGCCGCCGCCTTCTCCTCGTGCCGCTGGACGTCTCGGAGCCTCGACAGAACCGTCGACTGACTGTTGGACGGCCTTATCGAGTTCTGGACTCGCAGCGCATCACCCCGCGCACGCGTGGCGGCGGAGCGTTCCTGAGCGACTTTCTTCTCCAGGCTGGCTATGTCGCTCGTCAGACGGTCAACCTGGCCGCGATACGTTGGCACTGACATCGGATGCCCCTGTGGACGTTCTGGATTCCAGGATGAGGAGCCGTCTGACCAACGAGACTCTCGGGGTCGGTCACGACTCGCACCTCATCGCTTGCAGGAGGCGGACGAAGCGAACATGAATGGGAGCAGGGGGGTTAATGTTACGAAGGACGGTACCCTGCCCCTAGCTCTTGGCGCGTTGCTTCTCTGAGCTCGCCGCCAACCAACGCTGTGAGCCCGGTGGTGTCGATACAGCGAGTCCTCGCTCGCCCGGTTGAGCGGCTCCGAATCTGATCGAAGCTTCGGATGGATGCGTGAAAGCGGACTCCGGGAGCTGCTCGACCGTTCGCTGCGGCAGCCCTGGTGCTTCGCCATGCGGCGCTCAACGTGTTCCCACGCCCGGGGCCGAACGCGGTGGAACGCGAGCACGAACGGAGGCGCAGGCGCGCATGCGACCCCACTCCCACCCGAAGCCACCGCTCCGAGACTGGAGGCAGAGGCACCGACGATGCCCGTAGGTACGAACGCCCACATTGCAGCGGTGGTCGCTCGCGGACTGGCATTCGCGCATAGCACCACGAGCTGCGGGGAGCCACCACGGAATCATGGCGAGCGAGCTAGGCGCAGAGGCACATCGGGCTCGAGGACGAGCGCGATCGATGTCATCAACCCTGGCGCAGGCACATGCATGCACCGATCGTCGGCAGCAAGGCGTCGCCCTTTGACGAAGTCAACGACTGCCTTACGTGACGAACCGACAGCGAAGCCTGGAGCCACCGACGCTACCAATCAATGGGGGACCCGCGAGCTCGACCAGAGGCACGTCGGGGGCATCATGGCGTCGGAGCCACGATTATCGCCTGAGGCTCGTCCGCAACCCGTCCGAGCCCGCCCAAGTCAACCGCTGGGTCGGTTGCGAACTGGTCGAGAGCGGATCCTCCCGAGTTCACCATGAAGATCCGAGACCCGTCGCTCGCAGGTTCGAAAGCAGAGAACGTGCCGGTGGAGGTGGTCTCTTGCTTCCAAGTCGACACGTTCACCTCCATGACCAAGTCAGCCCGGATGGATTCAGGTCCGCCGCTGAGGCCAACGAACAGAGATTCACCCGTGGGTGAAATCCTCACGAGTGGCACCGCTACGATGTGTCCGCCCGGCAGCGAAAGTTGCGTGTCCCCCACGATCCGGCGACCGGCCGTGTCGATTTCAAGGACAAGGCCATTCAGACTCACAGCGTAGACCGTTTCGCCATTGGGTGAGAGCACCGCCCCGCTCACGAACCCATCACTTTCGACGGGTAACGCCAAGACCTGGCTGCTTTCGAGGACTCCGAAGGCTCCGATGGTCAGGAAGTGCGCCTCGTTGGTTTGCGGACATACGACCATGACGGTTTGACCCGACAGCGGGAGAATAGTCGGTCCGGCGCCGCATCCATCGAGAGAAGCGACCTCTGGAAGCATGGTCCCGCTCACTGCGTCGAATGTCGCCAGCGATTGCGGCCGGTCCGGCGCACCCGGCGCGCCAACCAGAATGTAGACGTGACCGCCATCTTGAGCGACCGCGATCTTGCTCGAGATGTGGAACCCCCCGGTGGACCCCTGCCAATCGGGGACATCGACTTCGTTGATGAGCTTTCCGGTCGAGGTGTCGAAGACTCTCAGCCGATCGTCGGTCGTGATGTCCGATAGCCAGACGAAGGCAACGCCGAACAGGCGACTGCCGTCAGGCGACAGGACTGCATCGGGATCCGAGCCCAATGGGTACCTCTCCACCACTGTTGCTTCGGTCGGCCCAGCCCGCACCTCGACTACCGCTCCTTCGCTTGCCTTCCCGCCCGGCGACGTGTCGAGGATGAAGAGGCGCTCGGCGCCAACGATCGCCGGGGCAGCAACGTCAGGTCGAGATGTTCGACTCACCCGCAGACCGAAGACGGTGGCGACAAGCAACGCGATGACGGCCGAGACGGACAGTAGAGCGTAGGTCGCCTGCATGATGCGAATCCGACGAACTCGCTGCTTTGCAATGGGAACTGGCTGCCCGGCTCCCACCGCCTTCGCGTCAAGTGCATCGCGGAGCCGATCCTCGATGAGCTTCATCGTAACTCTCCTTCCTCCGCCCGCAGTCTCGAGAGTCCTCGAGAGACCAACGAGTTGATGGCACGGGGGGAGACATTCATCGCCTCAGCGGCCTGCTCCTCCGTCAAGTCTTCGTAGAACCGCAACACGAGCGCGATCCGCTGGCGAGGTGGTAGCCGCAGCAGCAGATGCCACAGATCCATCTGCATCTCAACATCAGGATCGTTCCTTACCACATCTTGCTGAGCCGTCGATATGAACCGTCGTTCGACGGTCCTCCTTCTGATCTGACTGCGTGCTTGGTTCACGATAGCCCGACGCAAGTACGGCTCGAAGGAATCCCGGTTACGAAGGTGCCCGAACCGTCCCGCAACCTTCACGAACGCGTCCTGAACGAGATCGTCAGCAGCGTCAGGGTCACCCGTCAGCAGGATAGCCAAGCGGTACGCTCTGGAAGCGCATCGGCCGTAAAGTTCCTCAAGCTTCGATGGCTGCGCTCGCAGCCCTGCCTCCGTCGCCAGGTGAGTAGCTGGCGCCACGCGCATCAACCTCCTCGACCTCCTCGCTCCTACCCTTACTAGACGCGCACCACTGGCCTCTCGCTTCGCGATGGCCACAACATCCCCCTCGTCCCTAGTGTCGCGCGTTTGAAGTTCCTTGACTGCGGTGGGCGTGGCTGAGGACCTCGTCTGGGGTCTTGGTCCAGACGAAGGGGTGGCAGCGGTCGTTCCAGCCGTCGATGAACCGCCGGATCGCACTGACCAGGTCCTTCACGCTAGTGAAGGTGCCGCGGCGGATGGCCTGGCGGGTGATGATCCCGAAGAAGACCTCCACCAGGTTCAGCCACGAGCCCGACGTCGGGGTGAAGTGCAGCGTGATCCGTGGGTGCTTTTCGAGCCAGGCCTCGACGTCGGGGTGCTTGTGGGTCCCGTAGTTGTCGAGCACGATGTGCAGCTCGCGCCGTGGGTAGGCGCGCGCGACCTTCTTCAAGAAGTCCAAGAACTCCTCGTGTCGGTGCCGGTCATAGCACGCGTCGGTCACCTTGCCGGTGGCGACCTCCAGCGCGGCGAACAGGGTGGTCGTTCCGTGGCGCACGTAGTCGTGGGTGGCCTTCTCGGGAAGGCCGGGACGGATCGGCAGGATCGGGGCGGTGCGGTCCAGGGCCTGGATCTGCGACTTCTCATCCACACACAGCACGATCGCCTTCTCCGGTGGGTGAAGGTATAACCCGATGACGTCTCGGACCTTGGCCACGAGCTCGGGGTCGGTGGAGAACTTGAACGTCTCCCGCCGCCACGGCTGCAGCCCCCATCGTCGCCAGGTCTTGGCGATCGTGAAGTCGCTCACCCCGGCCTCCTTGGCGAGCAGGCGGGTGGACCAGTGGGTCACGCCCAGGCGCTCGGGCGGCGGTTCGAGCGTTCGAGCGACGATCTCCGCCTCCTCGATCTCGACCGGCCGGCCCGATCGCGGCGCGTCATCGAGCGCGGCCAGACCCCCCGTGCGGTAACGCTCCCGCCAGGCGATCACCGTCGGGCGAGATACCCCGAGCGAAGCGGCGATCTCAGACGTCCCCGCCCCCTCTCCGGCGGCGAGCACGATCCGCGCCCGCCGCGCGAGCCCGGCCCGCACCGAGGACGACCGCGTCCAAGCAAGGAGCCTCGATCGATCCTCCTCCGGGATCTGCACGCGCCCAGCGGATAGCGACATGCGCCATCATGGCGTGGTCCGCTCACTGTGTCAAGAGACTTACCTCGCGCGACACTAGCAGCGGGATTGGGTCTTGGTGCTCCTCCGCTACACGCAGCTGGCGTGCCCGACCTCATATGCATACGGAGACCAAGAAAAGAGCACCCACAGCGACCGATAGGAGCCCATTTGCCAGCGCGACCAGAGGCTCAAGCCGCTCGATTCGACTGATCAGCGCATCAAGCATGTCGCCATCATCTCCACCCTGGCGGCCCCCTAGGTACCACAATGGCAAGAATCGCCCGATCCCGAAGCAAACGAATACGAAAGCGGCGACAGCAACGTCGCCTTCAAGCAGTGTCCAGACAGGCAAGAGGAGAAAGCTTGCTACTGGGATCCGCGTCGCGACGCCTACACCCAACCCGGCCCCGTACAAGAAACCAGCCGCCCGTGGCGAGTACCTACGCGACCATGAGCTAGGCACCTGCCGGCGGAACTGTGGTCGTGGCAGCCGAAGAAGCGAAGCATCATTGAGCCCGTAGAGGACAGCCACTCCACCTGTGGCTACGAGCGCAAGGGTTGGAAGGTCTCCCGTCAAGGACGAGACGAGCAAACCGATGCCTCCAAACATGAGGCCGACCACCATCGCACCACTCGCGCTTCCTGCTCCGTAAGCAATCAATGACCAGGATACTCGCCCTTGCCCTCTTTCCCCATACCCTATGGGGAGCATGGTTCCCACCATGCTGCTTCCTCAGGGCGACCAAAGGCTGGAAATTCCCGCCGTCAACGCCACAAGGGCGATGAGAGTCGAAGCCCAACGGTTGCTGGTGAGCACAGGAGTGATGGCACCCGCCCACCCTCCTAGCGCTCCTGCCGCGGCAACGGCTGCGACTCTTCGCGACGCCGGAATCGAGACCCGGGTGACACGAACAGCTTCATGCGATGCATTCATCGACAGCCGACCTAACATGCCTCAACGAGGTTTACGGTCGTACACATGATCTCGGAACATGGATTCTGATTGTAGTACGGACCGCCACCAGGTGGATCTGGAGGTGGATATTGACCCCCGCAGCAGCGTCGGCAACTGCGGCAATTGTTGAACTTGTTCTGCGAACATGGGCCATTGACCGTGTCACCGACTCTAAAGCAGTCCTTGTACCGGAACCTTCTTCGTACCCCGCCCCCTTGCACACAGCATGCTGTCCAGCTCCCACCTATGCAAGCGCAACTTGGGCATGAGCCGATGTCACCGCTACAGTTCGAGCAACCACACTGTGTGCCGCAGAAGCCGCACAGACTGTAGTCGCTACAAGGGATGACCGCCGCTTGAGCGCGCCCGATCGGTAGGAGTTCCGTTGCAACTGAAACCCCGAGGACCGCAAAAGCCAGCCGTCCCGTCTTTGCGAGGAATCCTCGCCTGGAAGCTCGTTGAGAGATCGCCTCGAACGCCCGCCAGCCAACGACATCAACCGGCTCAGTGTCTTCGGGCAAGAACTGCTCGGGACCATTGTCACCTTGAAACATTCCCGCCTCCATTCGATCTCCCGGCAGCGGCGACTTTCGACGAGGGCTGGCCCACCGACTCGGCATACGTCTCGAGGCTATCAACGCCCAGTTCGCCCGCACGCAATAGACTCACAAGATGCTCAAGATCGTTTACGATTCCCTTGGAAACAAGTCGCCCGTGCTCATCAACTAGAAGTGCGTACGGCGTCGTTGCGATCTGGTACTCATCTTGAAGGTCGCGTGAGGCGATGACCGGCAGTTTACTGAGATGGTATGTCTCAGCATACTGTCGAACTTCGTCCGCAGTTCCGTCGCTTATCAACACTATGTCTACCCTACGCGCCTCGCTCTTTGCAATTGATCTAATCGCTGGTGCAAGCTCCTTGCAGGAACTGCACCTGGGCGAGATGAACACGAGGAGGGCTCTTCGCCCTCCATCCCTGACGAGCCTTGCACGACGGCCGAAGACGTCTGCCTGATCAAAGGTCGGCATCTCCTGGCCCATTTCGGGGCCCACGGGAACCATCCGCGCTCCCATCGGCGGGATTCGTCTATGGATGAGACCTATCTGCCTAACGGCAACAAGGAGCGTGAGTGTCAACACCACAACTACCACCCAGAGGACAGCGTACGAAATCAGGAATGGGGTGCTCATGTCATGCTCCCTCGAAAAGGCGTCGATGCCGATCTCTTGCCGGAGCGTTGAACGGCGGAAGGTTGAGTCGACGGATTGTGCGCCGCATTTTTGAAACCTCTGGTCGAAGACGTCAAGAGGTTGACGGCCGTGGGAAGCAATTGAGCTAGGAGTAGAAGGCCCATCGATATAAGCGCTGCAGCCGCGGCATCTGTCCGGATGACCTCCCTTGCCCCGGGGGCAAGAGCCAGGGGCCATCGCCACTCCACCTCTATCATTGCTCCGGTTGCGAACAAGGCAATCGTTACGAAAAGCCCGTCGGCAATCACCTTGCTCCAGCCGATGGGACTCCTACCACGAACACCAAAGCATGAGCAAGAGGGTCGGTTTCCTCGGATGAGGTTAAGCGATATGGTCGCCGCGAACAACGTCAGGAGGCTAGCGGCGATCAGGGCTGGGATCGGCATCATGAGCCCCGCTAGCAGCGAGGCTCCGCATATGATTTCGATGAGGGGCAACCCATGGGCAGTCACACCCACGAGCCAGAATGGGACTCCGAATGCCCCGAGGGTGTGGCGCAGGTCAAGTCCGCTGCCCGGCATGACCTTACTCAATCCGGCCATGAGAAGAACGAGGCCGATGAGATATTGGCATATCATGACAGCGAGGATGGACAAGTCCACGACCCCTCCCCCTGCACTCTCGGGCCACTTCAGTTGCGCAGGGATAACACACTCGGTGCTCGCCCGCAAGCCGACGGACACAAGGGTGTACTCGAAACCCAGTAGGCACGGTGAACCGCGCCGGGTTTCCCGGTGGCTCCGACTCGTGAGAGGTTGGAGCCATGACGACAGGAACCAGGTACCCGCAAGAAGTGCGTGAGCGGGCCACCAGGATGGTGTTCGAGCACCAGGGCGATCACCACAGCCAGTGGGCCGCGATCTGCTCCATCGCCACCAAGTTCGGGATGACGCCGGAGACGCTGCGTCGCTGGGTCAGGACCGCCGAGACCGACGAGGGCATGCGCCCGGGCCTCACGTCCGACGAGCGTGAGCAGCTCAAGGCGCTCAAACGCGAGAACCGGGAACTGCGCAGGGCAAACGAGATGGCGGATTCAACCGGTCGTCGCAACGATCCTGTGAGATGTAGTCCCAAGCGATCACAGGAGGACGTTGGTGAGAGGTCACTTGACCCGCGAGCAGAAGCAGTTGGCGTTCCGGCTGAAGGTGAAGGGATGGTCCCTCGTCGACATCGGACGGGAGATCGGCTGCAGCCCACCCATGATCGGACTCATGGTGCGCGACCGGAAGTTCCGGCATGGCATTCCCGATACTTGGGTGCCGCGCGAAGGGTGCCTCACCATCCGCGACCGTGAGCAGATCCTCCTTGGCCTTGCCCGGGGCGACTCGATGACCGCCATCGCCCGGGCCATCGGTCGCTCGCCGTCCACGGTCACGAGGGAGGTTAGCGCCAACGGCAGTCGGGAGCGCTACTCGGCATGGCACGCCCACCGGCGTGCCCGAGAGCAGGCACGTCGGCCCAAGCCGTGCAAGCTCCGCCGCGGGAGACTCCACAACGAGGTCTCCCACCGACTCAAGCAGCTGTGGTCGCCCCAGGAGATCGCCCAGCGTTTAGCGTTGGACTTTCCGGACGACCCGGAGATGCGGGTGTGCCACGAGACGATCTACCAGTCCCTCTTCGTCCAGGGCCGCGGCGAGCTCCGCCGCGAGCTGGCCCGATGCCTGCGCTCGGGGCGCACAGCACGCAAGAGCCGAGGGCACACCGAGAAACGAGGCCGACTTCCCGGCATGGTCATGATCTCCAAGCGCCCGGCCGAGGCGGCCGACCGGGCCGTCCCAGGTCACTGGGAGGGCGATCTCATCCTCGGCGAGGGCGGGCGCAGCGCCGTCGGGACGCTCGTCGAACGCACCACCCGACTCGTCCTGCTCCTGCACCTCAAGGAGGGACGGTCGGCCGACAGCGTCGAGAAGGCGATGCGCAAGGCGATCAAGTCGCTTCCCGGCGAGCTGTGCCGGTCCATCACGTGGGACCAGGGAGCCGAGATGGCGAACCACGCGAGCTTCAGCGTCGCGACGCGCGTCCCCATCTACTTCTGTGACCCCCACGCTCCCTGGCAGCGGGGCTCAAACGAGAACACCAACGGGCTCCTGCGGCAATACCTGCCCAAGGGAACCGACCTCTCGAAGCGCTCTGCCGCCGACCTGGCCAAGATCCAGCGCAGCCTCAACGGACGGCCGCGCAAGACCCTCGGCTACCTGACACCATTGGAGAAGTTCGAAGAGATCGTTGCGCTCACCGGTTGAGACCGCCGATCCTCAAGAGCGCCTCGGCTTTCTTCGCGGCGGAGCTCGACCGCCAACCAGCGAGATGATCGCCTACATCGACCAGCACCGGGACTGCTACGGGCTCGAGCCGATCTGTGAACAACTGCCGATCGCCCCGTCGACCTACCGGGACGCCAAGACACGTCCGCCCTCGGCCCGTGCACTGCGCGATGCCGAGCTGAAGCTCCAGATCGCCCGGGTGCATGAGGCCAACTTCGGCGTCTACGGCGCCAGGAAGGTGTGGCGTCAGCTGAACCGCGAAGGGATCACCGTCGCCCGGTGCACCGTGGGTCGCCTGATGGGTGAGCTGGGCCTGACCAGCGTTCGCCGTGGCAAGGCCAAGCGCACCACCACCCCTGATGGATCCTCGCCACGGCCCGCCGACCTCGTCGAGCGCGACTTCTCCGCGGCCCGACCCAACCAGCTCTGGATCGCCGACATCACCTACGTCCGGACCTGGTCGGGCTTCGTCTACACCGCGTTCGTCTTCGATGTGTTCAGCCGGTTCATCGTCGGTTGGCAGACCTCGACCTCGCTCCGATCCGACCTGGCGATCGACGCGTTGGAGATGGCGATCTGGCGACGACACGAGGATCTGGACGGCCTCGTTCATCACAGCGACCGTGGGAGCCGATATCTGTCCATCCACTTCACCGAGCGCCTGGAAGAAGCCGGCGCCGTGACCTCGGTCGGATCCAAGGGGGATTCCTACGACAACGCCATGGCCGAGACGCTCATCGGCCTCTACAAGACCGACCTGATCCGGCGGCGTGGACCGTGGAAGGGGATCGACGACGTCGAGTTCGCGACCCTGGAGTGGGTCGACTGGTTCAATCACCGACGGCTGCTCGAGCCGATCGGCTACGTGCCACCCGCCGAGTTCGAAGCCGTTCACTACCGGAAGGAGACGCTCAACGCCGAACCCGATGACGAAGCTGGACTCATACTGGAGAGCCGCCGATGAACCCGGCACGGTTCAGACGATCCGTCCAGCGTGAGTGTGACAGGGGCATAGCATTCTTCCGCGTATGCCTGCAACCACCGCTCAAGTTCGTTGTGAAGTCCGTTGGCACGTACGCACACCCGATCACCGCTGTGGCACGGGATGACAGCTAACCCGCAGGTCACAGCTCTGGCTGAGGTAGAGGTGCAGGTGGCACATCCCTCGCATGTCACACCCCCGGGCTAAGGTGCGAGGCATGGCACAAGTGATCTCGCTCGACGACTACCGCACCCGCCGCAAAGGTCCGCTCGCGATGGCGATCGAGCGACTCGACCGAGCCGTCGCTCGCCTCGATCCGCTCGTCCACGACCGCACAGGCCGGCTCGCGCCGTCCGTGGAACGTGAGCTGGCGCTGATCGCCCGCGACGTGGGCGCAGCTCGCCCGTTGCAAGGCGCCATCCGCGCCGAACGGCTCGCTGACCTGCTCGAGCACCCCGCTGCTTCGGGTTGATCAGCGGCGTCGGTCCGTCCCCGCCGCGTCGGCAAGATCTCACCGACGCCGAACATAGAGCGAGAGGAGCAGATATCAAGCGTCTCGTCTGCATGTGCTCGGGCGCCGGCGGCGTGACCTCCGGGGCCCTGAGCATGCCTCCCGCGGCATGACTCGCGCGTGGGTTCTGCTCCCCTCGCGGGTACCTCTCGGCACCCGTCCTGACCGTACACCCGCCGACAGGAACGGCGCAAACTCAGCTTTCGGTGCGATGCGTCCGTGACCGCAACACGACCCAGACCAACACCACGGCGACCGCGGCAGCTCCGACGGCGGCCGCGATCGACGGCTTCGGTGGCGGCACCGCCTGCGCGATGCGCGTGCGCAACCGAACCGGCCGTCGGAAGTCGCGCACCTGCCATCCGCGCTCTTCGGATTCTCGGCGAAGATCGCGATCCGGGTTCACCGCCACCGGATGCCCGACGACCGAGAGCATCGGCAGGTCGGTGATCGAGTCGCTGTAGGCGTACGAGCCTGCGAGGTCGATACCGATGCGCTCGGCAAGCCCTTCGATCGCCTCTGCCTTCTGCTCGCCATAGGCGTAGAACGCGAGCTCGCCGGTGTACCGCCCGTCGTCGTCGATCTCAGCGCGCGTGGCGATCACGCCGCTCGCCCCGAAGTGCTGGCTGAGCGGGCGCACGATTTCTTCCGGCGAGCTCGAAACGACGTAGATGCGCCTGCCCTCGCTGCGGTGCAACGCCATCAGGTCGAGAGCCTCCTGGTACACGTACGGATCGATCACATCGAAGATGACCTCGCGCACGAGCGTCTCGACCTGACCCTGGCTCCAGCCCTTCGTGAGCGAGAGCATGCCTTCCTTGAGGCGCTCCATCTTGTCCTCGTCGGCCCCCACGAGCAGGTAGACGAGCTGGGCGTATGCGCCCCGCAGCAGCTGCGAGCGCGAGACCATACCCGCCCGGTACAGCGGACGCGACAGCGCGAGCGACGACGACCGGGAGATGATCGTCTTGTCGAGGTCGAAGAATGCGGCTTGCATAGTCGTTCCCATCGTACGGTCGGTCACCGACTCACCAGAAAGCCACCGACGACTCAGCGGCGAACCTTGCCGATCGCCGCGCGGTAGGTCACGAGCCACGCGAGCTCGGCTTCCGCCATGGCTACCTGCTGGTGCAGCATCGCGTTCGACACCGTCCGCCCCGCGTCGCGGCCCGCGGCCGTGCGCTCGAGCTCGGTGCGCACCGCCTCGAGCAGATCGCGCACCGCCCGCTCACGGGCATCGGTCGCCGCCCGGGCAGCCGCGACAGGTACCACGTGCGCGAAGCCGAGTGCAACCACGGCCGGCGAGTCGAACGGCACGAGCTCACCCGCCATCTGCGTCACGCCGGCAGCCAGGTGATCGCGACCCCTCTTCGTGATACGGAAGACGCGCCGGTCCGGTCCCTCGCGGCCTTCCTGCACCTTGCCCGCGACCGCCCCGTCGCGCTCGAGTCGCTTCAGCACCTGGTACACCGAGGCCCGGCTGAGCTCGGTCCAGAAACCCATGCTGCGCTCTCGGAACCGCTCGATCAGGTCATAACCATGCATCGGCTCCTCGGCCAGCAGGCCGAGCACCACGATCTCCACCTTCGTCGCCATCGTACGCCGCTCCTAGTCTGAGATGGACTAGAGGAAAGCATACTCGGTCGCATGGAAGGATGGAGACGTGGACGTTCTGAGACGTCGAGCCCGGGTGCGCCGCGAGGCGCGAGCGCCCTGGCCTCCTCCCGATCCCATCGCCCCTGCCGGACGCACGGCTGCATTCGTGACGGCTCTTTGCCTCGTGGTGGCGGGTCTGGCCTTCGCTGGAGCGTCGATCGACGAGCTGTTCTGCCGCGGGGGCGTGCTCGGCGGGGGCAACCCTCGCACCTCCCTGGGCGCTCAGTCGGAGTGCGACGCGATCGCCGGGCTCGCCGGAGTCGTGATCTTCCTTGGGATCGGGGCGGTGGCGCCCGGCCTGGCCATCTGGTGGCGGGTTCGTCGCCGACACGTGTTCGCCGACGGTGGAACCGGCTGGAGGTGGGGCGAGGGCGTCATGACCGCCATCGGCCTCATAGTGCTCGCCACGCGGATCCCGCGGTACTCCTGTCCCACCGGCTTCGAGCTCGACAGCCTCTTCGGACTCTGCATCTCCGCGGCCACGCGACTCGATGCCGCGGAGCACGGCAAGGAGAGGATGCTCGTCATCGGCGCCGGTCTGGTGCTCGGCGTGGCGCTCGCGAAGCTTCCCTGGATCCCGAGATACGTTGCAGCGGCGATCACGCTGATGGCGTGGTTCGCCGGCATGGGGCGGCTTCTCTACGACACGATGGGGAGCACGCTGTCGCCGACATAACCGAAGCGGCGAGGGGTCGCGCCGTTCAGACGTCGGTGATAACGTCGGTCCCCGCGGAGGCAACGATGCCGGCCGCGATCCGCACGGAAGGGGTAGCTGATGCGGAAGATCTTCCTCGCCGCACTCGCGGCGTGCACGGCCGGTGCGCTCGTCGCGCCGGCGGCTTCCGCCGCGACGAGCGTCGGCAGCGACTCGCGCGTCACCAGGCAGCGCTACGTCCGCCACGACGGCGGCTCGGATCCGACGATCGCGATCTGCAACTCGACCGCTCCCGCCGACTACGGCAACAAGACCGTGAACAACGAGCCGTTCTCGGTCGTGAACCCGCAGGACCCCGATCTCGTGATCGCCGGCTGGAACGACTACTGCTCGGACTGGATGGGTCTAGGTTTTTCCACCGACGGTGGCGACACCTGGACGAACTCCCTCGTGCCGGGGTACCCGGCCGACACGTCGACCGAAGGCATGGACTCGCCGGAGTACTTGCGAACCAACAACGCAAGCGACCCGCTCGGGGCGTTCGACTCGCACGGCAGGTTCTTCTTCGGCATGTTGTCGTACAACGGCTTCGCAGGTCCCGGCACGAACGCCGACATCTCGGTGGCCCGCTACGACGTGGTCGACCCGGCCGGCAACGGCGGCTACCCGATCGACTACCTGTTCACGACGCGCGTCGGCCAGGGAACGCCGTCGGCGAACTTCAACGGCAAGTTCCTGGACAAGCCGATGATCGAGGTCGACCGCACGGGCGGTCACTTCGACGCCAACGTGTACGCGTGCTTCACCAAGTTCCCGGCGTTCGGCCAGAGCGAGATCTACTTCGCGGCCTCGAGCGACCACGGCAGCACGTTCACCAAGCCCGTCCGGGTGAGCGGCAGAGCCGCGGGTCAGGGTTGCGACATCGCGGTCGAGCACGACGGCGACGTGTACGTGTCCTGGCGCGACTTCGAGGGGAACTCACCGAAGAAGAACTTCGGCGTCTCGGTCGTCCGGTCGGCGAACGCAGGTGCGACCTGGTCGAAACCGAAAGTGATCGCCACCTTGCAGGGTTACAACCCCTTCGACGGCGCTCGCGACTGCGGCGACCTCACCGAGGCGTGCCCCTCGGGGTATGTGTTCTCACGCGTGCCGCTCGAGCCACGGCTGACGGCCGACCCGACGGGCGAGCTGCCCGGCGTGTACTCGGTCGTGCAAGCTGCCGTGCCGTCGACGATCGTGGCCAGCACGTCGACGTACTCGTCGGTCGGCGCGCCGAGCGCGAGCGGGCTCGTCGCCCAGGGCGGCGTGTACGTCATCGGCTCGACCGACAACGGTGCGACGTGGAGCGCGCCCAGGCGGGTCAGCACGGCGTCGAAGGGCCACCAGTTCTTCCCTGACGCCGACGCGCTCGCGGGCAGGCTCGTCGTGCTGTGGCAGGACAGCCGCGTCGACCCGGCGTACTCGGTGCAGCGGCCGGTCGGCAATACGGCAGCGGCGACCTCGTCCGGGCCCAAGGTGGTGAACTCGTACGCGGCCGTCTCCACCAACGGCACGAGCTTCGGCTCGGCGATCAAGGTGACGTCGGTGGCGAACAATCCGCAGTACGAGATGTTCGGCGGCGCCAACGTGCCGTTCTACGGCGACTACAACTGGGTGCAGCTCGTCGAGCGCACCGACGGTTCACTGTTCGGTTACATGGCATGGACCGACAACCGCGACGTGGTCGTCGGCACCGATCCGCGCGAAGCCACGCAGGACGGCTTCGACGTCGAGAGCGGATGGGAGCTGCTCGCCGACGGCACATACACCCGCAAGTTCAACCTCGGCGGCTACGACCAGAACATCTACGGGAACTCGATCGCGATCACCTGAGCGGGGGCGCCTCGTGCGCGAGGGGATCGGAGCCATGGCTTCGGCCCCCTCGCGTGACGGGTAGCCTTGGTGGTGGAGGCGTCAGGGTTCCTGGTGGGCTCCGCGGTCTTCAAAACCGTTCGAGGGGGTGCAAGCTCCCTGGCGGGTTCGATTCCCGTCCGCCTCCGCTTGGATCAGCCCGGCCCCCGGGCGTGCAGCACGCCTTACGCGCGCGCACCGTCGCTCGGTGCAGCACGGCGTTAGGCTGAGCACCTGATGAGCCCCCAGGAACGCATCCAGAACCTCGTCGAGCAAGCCGACGTCGCGGCCGACGAGCTGCTCGAGTTCCTGGATTCGCCCACGGGCCGGCGACTGCGGAACGTGTTGGCCGGGGCCGTGATCGTCTCGGTGCCGTTGATCATGCGCATCCCAGGCCTGAAGCGCTCGCCTCTGGGGCGGCTCGTGGCGCTCACCGGCGGAAGCGCGATCCTGCTCGGCATCGCCGAGGCGATCCGCGATTGGGAGCGCGTCGACGAGCCGAGCTCGCGCGTCGACGTGCCTCCGGCTCCGGCCGGCTGACCGCTCACCGCTCGAACGGCGCATCGGGCCCTTCGGGCGCCTCGGGAGGCCCGGCCGATACCGTCTCATCCTCGAGACGAAGCTCCTCGTCGATCTCGCCCGGGGCGAGCGTGCCCACGGTGCCACGCTTGATCGCCCGTGCATACAGGAACAGCGCCGGCAGCCGCAGCAAGCCCGACACGACGAGCGCGGTCGGCACCGAGACCGAACGAGCGATGAGCCCGATGCCAGGCCCACCCCCTGCCTGTCCGATCGCGTCGGCCTGCCCGCCGACCGAGTTGATAGTGGCGCGTGTCTTCGCGTCGAGGCCCTGGTTGATCCAGGCCGTGAATACCGGCTCGCGGACGCTCCGCAAAGTGCCCACGACCCAGAAAGCCGCGAGAGCCCACCAGAAGCTCGCCACCAGCGCGAACGCCACCGCAAAGACCACGAGCACGACGTCGACCACGGCCAGCACTCGAGCGACTGCGACGTGGCCCTGCAGGTGCACCCGCCGCTTCACGATCGCGAGGGCAACGATGCCGAGTAGCAAGGCGCCGCCGTCGAGCACACCGAACCACACCGGCAGGGCAAGGCCGCCGAGCGTCGGCAGGCCGATGTCCTCGAGCAGGTGCAGATCGCTCAGCCGGTCGAAGCCTTCGGTCGACATGCCGTGAAGCGCCGCCGTGCCGAGGATCAGCAAGAGCACGTGGTGCGCGCGCACCGCGGCCGCCCCCTCGCGCGCGGTGGTCGCGAGCGACGTGTGCAGGCGCTCACCCTCTCGTCGCTCGGGCCGAAAGTTCTCCTCGCGCATCGCGAGCGCCATGAACAGGCCCAGCGCGAGGAAGCCTGAGCCCGACACGAGGATCGAAGTGCGCAGGCTCGTGAACGAGGCGATCGTGACACCCACCGCGATACCCGCGAGCGACCCGACCTGCCACCACTGCTCACTCCGCAGGTACATGGGCTGCGCGGCTTCCTCACCGATCTCGTCGGTGAGCCACGCAACGTCGGCGCCGCTCTGGAACGTCGCGAACACGCCCCATATGGCTTGGGAGATCATCGCGACCGCGAATGAGTCCGAGAGGCCGAGCAGCAGGAACGCGGCGCCCGTGCCGGCGAGCCCGATCACGACCGAGAGCCGCCTGCTCACGGTGTCGGCGACCACGCCGGTCGGCACCTCGAACAGCAGGTACGTGACCTCGAGCACCGTGCCCATCAGCAGCAGTTGCAGCGGCCCGAGATCGAGCTCCACGATCAGGAACACGCTGAACAGCGCCGACATCAGGTGAAAGAAGAACCCCTCGCCGCTGGAGTAGACGAGGTACGTGGTCTCCGGTCGCAGTCGCCGCATGGCCGCGACGAGCCTACGCCCGCGTCTCGGCGCCGCGGGTTCATCGGCCCGCCTTGATGATGTGGGACCATCGACGATGTGAACGCGGTCTTCGACCCCGCACCCGACGACCGGCCCTTCGCCGTCATCGACATCGGCTCGAACTCAGGCCGCATGATCGTGTTCCGGCTGCGCCAGGGTGAGCACCTCGACGTGATCGAGGACGCGCGAGCGCCGCTTCGGCTCGCACGCGACCTGCATGGGTCTGACCGCCTGGGCCCCGACGCGATCGAGCGGACGCTCGAGGCGCTCCGCGACTTCGTGGCGGTTGCGCGCGGTGCAGGAGCGTCACAGATGATCGCCGTCGCAACCTCGGCGGTGCGCGATGCGGCCGATGGGCACGAGCTGATCGAACGCGCCCAGCGCCTCGGCGTACCGCTGCAGACGATCGGCGGCGATCAGGAAGCGAGCCTGGGATTCTTCGGGGCCGTACACGACCTTCCGGTCACGAGTGGTTTCACCTTCGATGTCGGAGGCGGCAGCGCGGAGGTGTCGTCGTTCCGCGACCGGCGTCTCGTGCGTTCGTGGTCGATGCCTCTCGGCTCGCTGCGGGTGAGCGACGGCTTCCTCGAGTCGGATCCACCCCACGACGATGAGTTGCGCGCCCTGCGGAAGTCGGTGAAGGCATCGTTGGCCGACGCCGGCATCACGGAGCTCGGCAAGGGCGAACAATTGGTGGGCATCGGCGGCACCGTGCGCAACCTCGCCAAGATCGACCTGCGCCGCACCGACTATCCGCTGCCGTTGTTGCACGGCTACCACCTCAGCGACAAGCGACTCGCGGCCGTGATCGACGAGCTCGCAGGCCGAACGATGAAGCGGCGCGCGCAGGTGACCGGGTTGAACCCCGATCGCGCCGACACCATCGTAGGCGGGGCGCTCGTGATCCAGGGCATCGCCAAGCACGTCGGCGCCTCGGAGATCGTGGTCTCGAGTCGGGGCCTGCGAGAGGGACTCGCGCTCGCGACGGCCGGCACGAGCGCGCCCTCAGCCGAGTGGGTGCGCTCGATCTCGGTGGCCACCCTGTCCGCCCGGTTCCGAACATGGAACGCGGCCGCGGCCGACCGCCGCACAGGCCTCGCCGCCGATCTTCTCGAAGCGCTCGACCCGTCAGCGCCGCTGCGGCTGCGCGAGATGCTCTCGCACGCCGCGACGTTGATCGATATCGGACGTGCGATCGACTACTACGACCGGTTCGAGCACGCGGCGAACATCGTGATCGCGGCCGACCTCGCCGGCTTCTCTCACGCCGACCTCGGCGCGCTCACCGCGATCCTGCGGCAGGCCGACGACGACACTCGGCTCGGTCCCTACGCCCGGCTCGTGCCCGACGACGACCGCCCGGCCGTGTTGCGAGCCGCGACCGCGCTCACGCTCGCCGATGAGCTGAACCGCCGCATCCCTGCTGGCGCGCCGGCGCCTATCTCGTGCAACTGGATGCGTGGCGGGTTCGAGCTGGTTGCGCCCGTTCCGAGCGGATGGCGCCCGCGTGGTGTCGCCCGGCGCTTCCGCACCGTGTTCGACGCAGAGCTGCTCGTCGTCGCCAACGAAACATCGCCGGTGCTCGCCCCGGCGCTCGAGCCCGACTAACATCGCGCGACGCAGGGGCTGGTACGCACGTCGGGGGGCCGGCGGCCATCGCCCGGAGGGCACCATGAGTCTCAACGTCTTCATCTCCGTCGACATGGAAGGCATCGCCGGGATCACCACCCTGCGACAGACCGTCCGCGGCACCGACGACTACGCCTGGGCCCGCGAGATCATGACCGAGGAAGCCAACGCCGCGATCGCGGGGGCCTGTGATTCTGCCGCGCGCAAAGTGGTCGTGAGCGATTCGCACGGCGACATGGGCAACCTCTTGCCGCACAAGCTCGACGAGCGCGCGGACCTCGTGCAGGGCACGCCGAAGGTGCCATTCAGCATGATGACCGGCATCGACGAAGGCATGAGCTGCGCGGTCTTCATCGGGTATCACGCCGGCGCGGGCACGCCCGGCGCGATCCTCGCCCACACCTACACCGGTTTCATCACCGACCTGCGGGTGAACGGTGACTCGTGGAACGAGACCCATCTCAACGCGGCGCTCGCCGGCACGTTCGGCGTGCCGGTCGGGTTCGTCGCGGGCGACCGCGCGTGCTGCGATCAGGCCAAAGAGCGGCTTCCGTGGATCAAGACCGTCGCCGTGAAGGAAGGCTTCGGCGACCGCGTCGGTCGATGCATGTCACCCTCGAAGGCACAGACGGCGATCAGGGGCATGGTGCGCGACGTGGTGAAGAACTGCGACCGGCTCGAGGTGTGGAAGCCCGAAGGCCCCTTCACCCTCGAGCTCGACCTCGTGAACACCGCCGTCACGGACCTATGTGCGCTCTCGCCCGGCACCGAGCGCACCGGGGCGCGCACGGTCTCCTTCGCGAGCGAGGACTTCCGCATGCTCTACCGCTGCCTTCTGACCTGGATGCACCTTGGGCGAAGCGTCGCCCCGAGATCACCGGTCGACTGAGCCTTCAGCGGGCGACTCCTTCGTCCGACGGCAGCCAGCACTCGACGGTCGTTCCGGCGTCAGCCTCGCTCGCGACGCGACACCAGCCGCCGACGAGCTCAGAGCGTTCGATCATCGTCGCGAGCCCCAGATGGCCCGGCACCGGCGTGTCCACGCCATCGGTGTCGAATCCGGCACCGTCGTCGGCGACGAGCACCGAGACGCCATCTCCAGCGGTCGTCACCCGTACCGAGACCCCGCGAGCCCCGGCGTGCTTTCGAGCGTTGGTCACGGCTTCCTGCACGATGCGGTAGAGCGAGACCCGCAGCTCGGGCTCCGGTTCGTGCGTGAGCTCGTCGATCACCTCGTAGCTCCAGCCCGTCTCCTTCGCCGCGTACGACAGGTACTGGTCGATCGCCACGACGAGCCCTTCGCGGTCGAGCGCCGCGGGGCGCAGCTCGAAGACCAGTGAGCGGAGCCGCTCGATCGATTCGCGCACGGTCGAGCGCAGCTCGCCGAGCGCAGCGGTGGTGATCGAGTCGGGCCGCTCGGCGAGCAGCGCGAGCCGCAGGTCGACGGCGCTCATCACCTGGATCGAGTCGTCGTGGATGTCGGCCGCGATCTGTCGGCGTTCCTCTTCCTGGGCGGTCTCGACCTTGTGCGCGAGGTCGCGCCGCTGCTGGATCGTGCGCCGGAGCACATCGAGGCTCCAGCGGAGCTTGTCTTCTGCTTCCTTCTCCGCCGTGACATCGAGCATGATGCCTCGCCAGTACGACGGCTCGCCCTGCTCGTCGCGAACGAGCACGGCGTCGTCGCGGATCCACACGACGCGCCCGTCGGCAGCGATGACCCGATACTCCGCACGGAACGGCTCGCCATCGACGTTGGATCGCTCGTTCTCGGCCCGCACGGCATCGACATCGTCAGGGTGGATGATGCGCAGCCACAGCTCCTGGTCGGTGCCCCACTCCTCCTGCGCGTAGCCGAGCAGCGCCTCGGCCTGTGGGCTCGTGTAGAAGTTCGTGGAGAACTCGTCGGGACGGTCGACATAGAGGATCGCCGGGATGCCTTCGACCAGCTCGCGGTAGTCCTCGACGGACGGCCGTCCCAGCTCATCATGCATGCTGCTTCCGGGCGCCGCGGCGTGCGCCGGCCTGTCGTGCATCGACGTCAAGCCCTCGAGATGAGTCCGGCGAGCAAGGCCACTCGCGGCACGACGCTCGTGAGGTCGAGCCACTCGGCGGACGCGTGGTCGTCACCGCCGATCGGACCGAGCCCGTCGATGGTCGGTGTGCCGGCGGCACTCGTCGTGTTCGCATCACTTGCGCCTCCAGTGGCTGCGTCTCGCAGCTCGAACCCAAGCTCCGCCGCCACCTCGATCGCGAGCGCGGCGAGGCGGGCGCCGCCCTGCTTCTTCTCCATCGGACGGTGCCAACCGTTGCCCTCGACGCGGGCGACCACGCCATCGACTCCGTGGTCCGAGCAGAGCCGCTCGATCTCGGCCTCAGCCTGCTCGAGCGTCACGAGGTCGGGTGAGCGCAGGTCGACCTGCAACACGCAGCGCTCGGCGACGACGTTCGTGCGGGTTCCGCCGCGCGTGACGCCGACGTTCACCGTCACTCCGGGCCAACGCGCGTTGAGACCCTGCAAGGCGATCGTGGCGTTGGCCGCCGCGAGCACCGCGTTGGCGCCCTTCTCGGGCTCGACCCCCGCGTGGGCCGCGCGCCCGGTGAACTCGATCGTGTAGTCGGTGATGCCCTTGCGCGCGCTCACGATGTCGCCGTTCGCGCGGGCGCCTTCGAGCACGAACGCCGCGTCGTGCGCGGGCGCCAGCTCCCGGATCACCGGTCCCGACATCGGCGAGCCGATCTCCTCGTCGGGATTGCAGACGTAGGTGATGCGACCGAACCCCTCGAAACCCGCTTCCTGCAGCACCTCGACCGCATGGAATCCGGTGAGCAGCCCGCCCTTCATGTCGGACACCCCCGGCCCGCGCGCGATGTCACCTTCGATACGGAAGGGTCGCTCGGCCACGGTGCCCTCGTCGAAGACCGTGTCCATGTGTCCGACCAGCAGCACGTTCGGACCACCTCGGCCCTCGAGGGTTCCGACCACGAGATCGCCGAGCTGCGACTCACCACTCGTCGGCTCATGCTGGCGACGGTCGACCGTGAACCTCCGCTCGCGCATGCGCGCCTCGCAGAGGTCGGCGATCTCATTCACCCCTGCCGGGGTGTATGAGCCGCAATCGACGTTCACCATCTGCTCCAGCTCGGCCACGAATGCGTCATATCGCGAGGCGGCGAGCTCGAGGAGCGACTTGGCGTGCATCGCCTGACGCTAGCATGGGCGCCTCTCGGCGAGCAGGAGGAAGCATGCCCACGGACGGCCTCGGCGCGGTGGTTGAAAGAGAGGGCTCCACGATCCACGTGGAAGCCATCGTCGTCGACGATCCCGGCCCCGGCGAGGTGCTCGTGCGTCTGGCGGCGAGCGGGCTCTGTCACAGCGATGTCTGGGCGATCGAACACGGCAACTGGGGAGCGCCCTGGCCCATGCTGCTCGGGCACGAAGGCGCCGGCGTTGTTGATGCGGTCGGAAAAGGCGTCGGCTCGGTCGCACCCGGCGACCGCGTCGTGCTGACGTGGGCGGTGCCGTGCGGCCGTTGCCGCCAGTGCCTGCGTGGGGCTCCTCGCCGATGTGGGCACGAGCTCCATCAGCCGCCCCGGGTGCATCGGGCCCGCGACGGCCAGGTGCTCACGGGCGTGCTGCAATGCGGCACGCTCGCGACACACACGGTCGTGACCGAACCCCAGGTCGTAGCCATGCCCGATGAGCTCGCACTCTCCCGAGCGTGCCTGCTGGGGTGCGGCGTCTCGACGGGCATCGGCGCCGCGGTGCAGACCGCAAAGGTGTGGCCGGGGGCAAGCGTCGCCGTGATCGGTCTCGGCGGCATCGGCCTGGCGGCGCTGCAGGGGGCTCGGGTGGCCGGCGCTGAGAGGCTGATCGCGGTCGACGTCGCGCCGGCCAAGCTGGACTGGGCTGTCGGTTTCGGGGCGACCGACACCGTCGACGCGGCCGCCGTCGACGTGGTCGAAGCCGTCCGCGAGCTGACCGGCGGCGAAGGGGTTGATCTCGCGTTCGAGGCGGTCGGACGCGCGGAGTGCGTGCGCCAAGCGGTGGAGATGCTCGGATATGCAGGCACCGCAGTTGCGATCGGGGTGCCGCCCATGCCGAGCGAGCTCACGCTGTCATGGAACGGCGGTGATCGCGCCGCGTACCCACGCAAGGTCAGCCTGCTCGTCACCGACGGTGGCGACCCGATCCCGAGCGAGGACTTCCCGCAGATGGCCGCCTGGGCGGTCGGCGGTTCCATCGACCTCGACGCGATGGTGACCCGCGAGATCGCGCTCACCGACGACGACCTCGCCGAAGGGGTCCGAGCGATGCTCGCCGGAGAGGTCATCCGGTCGGTGGTCGTGTTCCCCGGCGTCGACCCTCGCGGCGACGCCGGCGACGAGGCCCACAGGCCGGCATGAACTGGATCTGGATCGTCGGCGCGCCGCTCGTGCGAGTGGTCATGGCGACGGTGTTCCGGGTGCGGATCGAGGGCATCGAGCATGTGTCTCGCGAAGGGGCGGTGATAGTGGCGCCCAATCACGTCAGCGTGCTCGACGGCCCGGCGATCTCCGCGGTCACCGGCATCGGGCGGTGGCGTCCGACACGCAACCTCATCGCGGCCGAGGTCTTCCATGGCGTCATCGGATGGATAGTTCGGCAGGCGAAGCAGGTGCCGATCCGCCGCGGCGCCGGCGACACGGGTGCCCTCGACGAGGCGATCGCGGCCGCACGCGATGGCTCGTGCGTCGGCATCTTCCCCGAAGGAAGGGTGAGCGAAGACCCTCGCGCGGGCTTGCAACGGATCCGCTCGGGCCTCACACGCGTCGCGATCCCATCGGGCGCGCCCGTCGTGCCCGTGGGCATCTGGGGCACGCACGAAGTCTGGCCCAAGGCCGGCCTGGATCGCACCTCGCTGCTACGTCGGCACACGATGGCGCTCGTCTACGGTGAGGCGATCGTGCCACACCCGCAGGAGTCACCGACGGCGTTCCGAGACCGCTACCGCGAGGGGCTCGAGGCGGTCCTCGCGCGCGCCCGCACCCTCGCAGGAGACCCAGCGTGATCCCACCCGACGACGCACCCAACCCATGGTCGCGCGTGTCCCGCAGGTTGGCATACGAGAACGCCTGGATCCAGGTGTTCCACGACGAGGTCTTGCGACCCGACGGGAAGCCGGGCGTCTACGGAGTGGTGCACCCACGAACACACGCGGTCGGCGTGGTCGCGCTCGACGACCGCAACCATGTGCTCTTGGTCGGCCAGTACCGGTACACGCTCGACCGCTATTCATGGGAGATCCCCGAGGGCGGCGTCACGATCGGCGACGACCTGCTCGAGGGCGCTCAGCGGGAGCTTGCCGAGGAAACCGGGTACCGCGCCGAGAGCTGGCGCGAGCTGCTGCGGTTCTCTCTTACCAACTCCACGACCGACGAGACCGGCGCGCTCTACCTGGCCACCGACCTCGTCGAGGGCGAGGCCCACCCAGACGAGACCGAAGACCTCGACCTGCGGTGGGTGTCGTTCGGTGAGGCGCTCGCGCAGGTGCGCTCGGGCGAACTGTTCGACTCTATGACGCAGATGGGCATCATGGCAGTGGCGCTCGATCGTGCCACTGGCAGAGCGTGAGCAGACCGGGCTCAGGCGCGGCGTTATCCAGTGATGCGAGCTGCTGTGCCGCGGCGCTTGTGCGCGTACATCGCAGCGTCGGCGCGAGACATCAGGTCTTCGACGTCCTGCGCCTCGAACGGGAATACGCTCGATCCGACGCTGATCGTGGTCACCACCGTGCGTCCCCTCAGCGCGACCGGTCGCCCGACCGCGCTTTCCACGCGCCCGGCGACCGCTTGGATCACGCCTTCGGCAGAGCTCCCTCGGTCGTCGGGTAGATCGGCCAGCAACACGAGGAACTCGTCCCCGCCGAGGCGAGCCACGAGGTCGGTGTCACGGGTTGCCTCTCGAAGCCGCGACGCGACCACGCACAGGAGCTCGTCGCCGGCGGCATGGCCCATCGAATCGTTCACGTCCTTGAAGCCGTCGAGATCCATGAACAGCACGGCCACCGAGCGCTCGTATCGCCTCGCGCGAGCGACCGCAAGGTCCAGGTGCTCCTCGAACATCGCACGGTTGGGCAGTCCGGTCAGTGTGTCGTGGTATGCCATGTGCTGCAACGCCAGCTCGGCTTCCTTCTGTGCGGTGATGTCGAACATCACGCCCTGTACGAACATCTCGAGGCCGTTCTCATCGCGAACGATCTGCGACCGGTCGTGGATCCACACCATGTGGCCGTCGGCGTGCAGGTACCGGTAGTCACCGGCCTCGGGCTGACCGGTCTCCAGGAACGACAGGTAGTCCGCCTCGATGCGCTCGCGGTCGTCGGGATGGATCATCGAGTCCCAGTCACCGGAACGAGCGATGTACTCGGCGGGCGAGATGCCCAGCAGCTCGCGGATCCGCGGGCTGACGTAGTAGGTCGGCCCGTCCGGCTCGGATGAGTCGATGTAGATAGCCGCCGGAAGCTGCTCGAGCAGGTTCGAGTACTTCGCCTCTGCCTCGAAGAGCTTGCGCTCGGCTTCGATCAAGCGAGCCTCGAGAGCTTCGGGCGTATACAGCTCGGCGGCCGTGGTCGAGTCCTCCACCTGGGGGATATCGACAGATGGGCGAAGGACTGAAGGATCCGGGAGATACCCGAGGGCCAGCCCTTGCGGGCCGGCCCTCGGGTCACGCGTGCGGCGCTCGGGTGTTAGCCGAGCGCGACGGTATTGATCAGGTTCGAGTCGCGCAGCTTCCGCAGAGCCTCGCGCTCGATCAGGCGAACGCGCTCGCCACTGAGACCGAGCACTTTGCCGGTCTCGCGCAGACTGAGCGGCTGTCCGTTCTCGAGCCCGTAGCGAAGGGCCACCACGTGACGCTCACGTTCGTCGAGCACGCGGTCGACGGCGCCACCGATCTCCTCACGGAGCAGGGCGTCCTCGACCTCGTTGAACGCGGCGTCGGAATCGACCTCCTCGATCAGATCGCCGAGCTCGGTGTCTTCGCCCACGGGCGACTGAAGCGACAGCGGCTCGCGACGGCCCATCTCGGTGAGATCGTCGATCTCCTCGACCGTGGTGTCGAGCGCCTTCGCCAGCTCTTCGCGGCTCGGCTCGCGACCCATCGACTGCGCGAACTGGAACCGCGTGCGGTTCAGCTTGCGGAGCCGGTCGTGGATGTGCACCGGCAGGCGGATCGAGCGCGAGCGATCTGCGATCGCGCGCGTGATGCCTTGGCGGATCCACCAGGTGGCGTAGGTCGAGAATTTGAACCCACGGCGCCAGTCGAACAGCTCGACGGCACGCATCAGACCGATGTTCCCTTCCTGGATCAGGTCGAGGAGCGGAAGCCCCTGGCCCTGGTACTTGCGGGCCACGGACACGACCAGTCGCAGGTTGGCCATGATGAATCGCTGACGCGCAGCCTCGGCCGTGCGAACGTCACGGCGGGCCTTGGCGATGGACTTCTCGGACCGAAGACGCCCGGCACGCAGGCGGTCCTCTGCCTCCTTGCCCGCCTCGATGGTCATGGCGAGCTCGACCTCCTCCTCCTTGGTAAGCAGCGGCTCGCGGGCCGCCGCCTCCAGGTAGAGGCGCAGGTCATCGGCGTCATCGGTCCCCAGGGGACGCGCTGGCTCCGGCACTTCGTATCACACTCCTCCTCGAGGCCACTCGGTCGCGTGGTGCAACGTCGTAGGTCCTCGGGAACTAGGGTTCCTCGTGCTTGCGGGCTGTGCGGGCCGCAGGGAGTCAAGACGCACAGGAACAAACGCCTTGGCAGCCGCTCCCTCGTATGGTAAGGGGTCAGGGCCACATTTGTAAAGCCGAGCGCTTGCGGATCTCAACTTCTCACCCCCTACGCTTCGCCTCAGGTATCCCTTCCAACAACGTGACCAGCGCAAACCTTCCCCCTCAGCTCGGTCGGCGGTCCGCGAGTAGCCTTCTTTCCGTGACTTTCGAGCTGCCCAAGATGCGGACCGCCGATGTCGACGGGCCGGTCGCGTACCGCGAGTGGGCAGGTCCGGCCGAGACGACGTTCGTGCTCGTGCACGGGCTCGGCGGCTCGCACCTGAACTGGGTCCAAGTGGCGCAGGGGCTCTCCGGCCTCGGCCGGATCCTGGCGCTAGACATTCCGGGATTCGGCTACTCGCCCCGCCACGGCCGTGGATCGGGGTTGATGGACGAGCGCCGCGTCCTCTCACGCTTCATCGAGGCACACGCCAGCGGGCGTGTCGTGCTCGCAGGCAACTCGATGGGGTGCGTGATCGGCATCATGCAGGCCGCGATCGAACCCGATCGGGTCGCGGGGCTCGTGCTCACGGGCTCACCCTTCCCGTCGGTGCACGGGAGCTGGCCGCATCCGGCTGTGATCGCAGGGTTCGCCGCCTATGACGCGCCGAAGCTCGGTCCGGCGATGCTCGAGTCGCGCTTCCGCCGCCTCGACACCGAGCGCGCCATGCGGCTGGGACTGAGGTTCCTGGTCGCCGATCCGGGGAGCATCTCCGATGAGATCGTGCGCCTCATGGTCGATCAGATGCGGGAACGCTCGCTCGACCCGGACGCCCCCGCCGCGTTCCTCGACGCGTGGCGGTCGCTCCGCCGGCTGGGTCGTCGGCCCGATATCGCCCAACGGGCGATGTCGGGTGTTCGATGTCCGGTGTTCGTGCTGCACGGGCGTCGGGACCGGCTCGTGCCGGCCGCGTACGCCGAGGCGGCGTTGCGCGAACACCCCTCGTGGCGGGGAAGGATCTTCCCCGAGCTGGGTCACCTGCCGCAGATGGAGGCGCCGGGGCGATGGCTCGCAGAGGTGGCCGACTGGCACGCCGAGGTGCTCGACTGAGGTGGAGCGAGCCATGGCTCGTCGGGCGGGCTTCGCTCAGAGCTGACTCGATGATGCCGCTGCCGCCGCCTTCTCCAGCTCGTCGACCGCCGACTCGATCCCTCGGGCCAGCACCTCGACGTCGGGGACCGAGTCCCAGTCTGCCGTGAGACCGAATGCCATCGTGCCGGCGAGGCTCGTGCAGGCGATCGAGAGCCCGCTCCGCTCGCCGAGCGGCATCGACGGGTAGTTCGCGACGAGCGGCGCGCCGGCGAGGTAGAGCGGCACCTGAGGCGCCGGCACGTTCGACACGACGAGGTTGAACCAGCGCCCCCGGCTCGTGAGCCGGGCCGCCATCGAGTGAAGCGCGGGCGGGGCGTAGGCCCCGAGGCCGATGATCGTGTCGGCGCCCACGGCCATCGATGACTCCTTGAGCTGAGCGGTGGCCCGGCGCACCCGTTGCAAGCGGGTTCGAGCGCGCAGAGGACCCACAGGCACGTCGATGAAAGCAGGCGCGACCCGATTGCCCACCTCCCCGCGCTCGGCCCTGGAACGGACCGATACCGGCACCATCACCCTGAGCGTGCGTCCCTTGGTGTCGTCGCCCCGGTGCTCGAGCAGATCGTGCAACCCGCCAGCCACCGCGGACAGGGCCACGTCGTTCACCGAGCCGCCAAGGGCACGCTTGATCTCACGGATGCGGGCGAACGAAGCCTCGGCCATCGCGAACCGGCGAGCGGGGCCGACCTGCGTATCGAAAGGTCCTGCGGGAGGCGCGCCCATGTCGATCATGTCACGGACCCCAGCGAAGGTCTCGGCGAGCGAGCGAAGGGTACGCACGGGCGCTCCGATCGCATGCCCGACCGCCTCGATCGGATGCAGCACGAGATCCTCGGCGGCATCGCGGATCAGGTCTTCGTGGGTCGGTGCGGGCTCGGCCTTCCAAGGGGTCGGTGGCGGTGCGCCGGCCTCGGCGGCGGGGGCGAGGTCGAACAACGCCGAGGCGATCGTCAGGCCCGAGATACCGTCGGCGAGCGCATGGTGCAGCTTCAGCAGCACAGCCGTCCGGCGCTCGGCGAGGCCCTCGAAGACGTAGAGCTCCCACAACGGTTTCGCGGGGTCGAGCGGGCGGGAGAGCACGCGTCCAACCGCCCGCTCAAGCTGGAACCTCCCGCCCGGCGACGGGATCGCAGCCCGTCGCAGATGGAAGTCGAGATCGAACCGGTCGTCGTCGACCCAGAGCGGGCGCGCCAGCCCGAGCGGCACCTGCAACACGCGCTTGCGCAGCCGAGGCGCGAAGTGCAGACGGGCCTCCACCACCCGCTGCACGTCGTCGTAAGTGAGCGGACCGTCGTCGCGCGCATCGAACACGGAGACGCCTGCAACATGCATGTGAACGGCCGGCGTCTCGAGGTAGAGGAAGCTCGCGTCGAGACTGGTCAGACGTTCGGGGGCCATCACGGCTCCTCGAGCTGGATGCGGATGCGCTTGTTGGCCTTACCCTTCGATTCCGTCTTGATCACGCGCACACGGCCGACCTCGCCGCTCGACGCGACGTGCGTCCCCCCGTCGGCCTGCTTGTCGATGCCCGTGATGTCGATCACACGGATCGGGTCGACCGAGTCCGGGATCAACGACACCTTCGTCCGGACCAGGTCTGGGTCGCCGAGCGCTTCCGCTCGAGGAAGGAAGTGCACGTGCACCGGCACGTCCTCGCCAAGGCGAGCATTCAGGCGGTCCTCAACCTCGCGCCCGAACTCCTGGCTGATGCCGTCGAGCTCGAAGTCCATGCGGGCGACGCCGCCCGAGTCCATGTTTCCGCCGGTGACCTTGGCGCCGAAGTCAGTGAAGACCACGCCTGAAAGCGCGTGCAGCGCCGTGTGCGTGCGCATGTGCTGGTACCGGCGCTCCCAATCGAGCTCGGCGGTCACGGCCGCACCGGCTGCCGGCGACGGCGTCGCGGGGTCGATCGCGTGCACGATCTCGCCGTCGTCGCGTGACTTCGAGGTGTCGGTCACCCGGCACTCGCCGCCTTCCCATCGCAGGAAGCCGGAGTCGCCCGGCTGGCCGCCACCCCGCGGGTAGAAAACGGTTCGATCGAGTACCACGCCGTCGTCGCGGACCTCGACCACACTGGAGTCACACGTCCGCAGGTATGCGTCTGTTGAACACAGATCTTCGGTCATGGCGCGACCGTATCGCAGCCCGAGGCGAGCGTCAGAGCGGACGCCGGGCCACGATCTCTTCGTCCTCGATCTCGCCCGTTTCGACGAACCCGGCATGGTCATACAACGCCTTGGCAACCGTGTTCGCCGCGTCGTAGCTCAGTGCCGAAGGACGCCCTCGATCCGTCGCTCGAACGACGAGAAGGTCCACCACGGCCCGTCCGATACCGCATCGTTGATGAGCACGGTCGATGACGAGGCCACCGATCCATGCGCTGTCGTCGGCGGGGTCGACGCCGTGCATCACGAACCCCACCACCTCGCCTTCGCGTAGAACGGCGAACGGCCGCCAGGGCGAGCCGGGCCGTTCGCACAGCGCCAGGTAGTCCGATACGGGGGCGACGTAGCGGCGCTGATCCTCTGTGACTTCGAGCGCGAGGCACGCATCCCGCAGGTGGAGTCCGACGCTCTCGAGCGCAACGTTCACCCAGACCCCATCAGATGTTGGGCTCGGCGATGCGCGTAGTGCGCACGGCCGATGCGATCACGGCGCCCACCAAGATCAGTACACCGCCGGCCACGACGGTCGGCGTGACCGGCTGGTCGAGGAAGATCGCCGCGAGCACCGCGACCGTGAGGGGTTCCATGACCCCGATGATCGCGTTGCGCACGGCGCCGACACGCTGCAATCCCGCGAGCATCGAGACGAACGCGCCCGCGGAGATCAACACGATGGCCACGAGGCGTCCCGATGACGCACCGGCGGGCACGATGAGCGATCCGGCGACGATCGCGAAGACGACGTTCGACACTGCTGCGCCGGCGCCGAGCCATGCCGCTGCCGTGATGGGATCGGTGCGCCGAACGTGCCGATCGGTGCCGACGAGGTACGCCGTGTAGGCGAGCGACGTCGCGAGCGCGAGCGCGATGCCGATCGGCTCCACCTCGGCCTCACCGCCGCCGCCGAGCACCACGATCGCGCTCCCGATGATCGCAAGTGCGAGGGCAATGAATAGCGGTGGCGATGGCGCGCGCCGGTCTAGCGCGATGGTGACGAGCATCACCCACACCGGATACGTGTAGAAGAGCAGCGTCACCGCGGCAGCCGATCCATGGTTCAACGCCGAGAAATAGAGCGCAGCCTCGGTGCCGTAGCCGAGCATGCCCGCCATCGCGAGAGCGAGCCGTTCCCCTGGTGCGGGAAGGCCAGGCCTGCGTAGAACGACCGCCAGCCCGAGCAGTAGCACCGACTGCCCGCCGAACCTGATCGCGAGCGTGACGAACGGCGGCCCGCCCGCCTGCACCTTGGAACCGAGGATCACCACGCCGGCGAACAGCACCGCCATGCACACCGACATCGCCGAGCCCGTCATCTCGCCCCGCCGGTCGGTCGCGCGCCGGGTCGCCGCCGCGCCGGCGTCCTCTAACCGATGCATCGAGACAGAGGGTACGATGCGCCGTAACGATGCCCGACGACGCAACCGAGCCACCACACCCAGCCGGGACCACAGAGATCGAGATAGAACGCAGCGACGTGGAGAACCTGCTCTCACGGTTCCACGTGCGGCTGGTCGACAGCGATGACTCGGTCACCGAACACGACGTCACCGTGTCGCGCGTCGACTGGGAACGGTTCGGAACCGACTTCCGCACACCGGAGGCGCTGGTCGAAGCGTCGATGCGGTTCCTACTCGAACGTGAGACGAAGGAGCAGATCATGTCCGCGTTCGATCTCGGTCAGATCCCTCGCTACTTCCCGTCGTACGCGCGCGACGTCGGTTCGCCCTCGTAAGGGCGGCCGGATAGCCGTCGTTACGTGCTCGGCGTCGTCTCGACCAGATCGTCCTGAGGTGCGAGCTCGTCGCGGATCCGCCGCGCCCACGACGCGACCAGCGCGGTGAGCCCGAGGAACACCGCCCCCGACACCAAAAGGATCGACCGGGTCGTGACCTCGCTGTCCTCGGTCCAGATCAAGAACAAGATCAGGGCCGGCACGATGTACCCGAGGTTGTAGGCGATGTCGAACAGGGCGAAGGCCCGCCCGCGGAAATCGTCGGGCATCGACTGCTGCATGATCGTGTCGGCCGAGATCTTGCCGATGAAGAACGAGAAGAACCCGATGAACAGCATCACCGCGAACCCGGCCACCGAGACGAACAAGCCGCCCACGAGCGTGCCGATGCCGAGCAGCACCATCGACATCAAGAGCAGACGCACGGGCGACACACGGTCCTTGAACTTCTGCGCCACAACCATTCCGAGCGCGCCCCCGGCCAGTCCGCCGACGCCCGACAGCACCAGGGCGATCGTGTCGGAATCGCCGCCCTCCACGAGGTTCTTGGCGTAGAGACCGAACACGAACAGCCCGAAGCCCCAGAACTGGTAGCGGAGCATCTGGAACGACGACAATCCGAGAGCCGCCGGCGCGCGGCTCGCGACTTCCTTCAGGCCGGCGGCCACGTTGCGCACGACCTGTGATGCCTCTTGGCCGAACGTGGTCTCACGCGGTTGCGCCTCCGCATGGCGAAGCTGCTTCGCCACGAAAGCGCCCACGATCAGCACCCCGGCGCCGATGATCACGGGCACGAACGGAGGCGCGAATCCGGCCAGTCCACCGCCGAAGACGATGCCGGCGATCTGAGCCAGCGCGCCCCCTGCCTGCGCGAGCCCGTTGCCCTGCAACAGGTCCTTGCCCGAGAGCACGTCGGGCATCGCCGCGGATTTCACCGCGAGCGCAACGCGCACGCACGCCTGCACCGCCAGCAGGCCGACGATCAACGCGCCGGTAGCGAACGCATCGCCCTCGGTCGTCTCGGCGCCGAGAGGCACCAGCACCACGGCCGCGACCGCGATCACCACGACGGCAGTGACGAAGTCAGCCCACCAGATCACGCGCCGCCGGGGGAAGCGGTCGATGAAGACGCCGATGAACGGCGAGATCAGCGTGTACGGCACGTAGAGCGCCAGCACCACGGTGAGCAGGTAGTCGGCCGACGGAAGGTTCTGCACGTCGAAGCCTTCCTGTCCCCCGAACGCGAGCGACTTCGCGATCGCGCCCTGCACGACGCCCTGGCCGGCCTGCGCGAGGAACGTCACCCCGACGAGCACCGAGAAGTCGCGGTTGCTGAAGGCCGAGAACATGGCGTTGAAGAAGGCGCCGAACGACTCGAGCGGACGCCGAAGCCACGCGTCGGCCACGCGCAGAGACGCGCCGATGCCGACCGCGAGAGCAACGACGACCCAACCCTTGGTCACGCTCAGGGGGCCCCTCCAGACGGCGAGCACGGCGATGCCCGAGAGCAGCACGATCACGATCGACATGCCGGGGATCAACGCGATGCGATCGACCGTCGTGCGGATACCGAGCCAGCCGGCCGCGAGCCAGCCCGGCACGACGAGCAGCAGCGCGAGCAGCGCGACCACGAGCAGGTTGTGAGCAAGGTTCTCCAGCGCGCCGGGGTGGGCTTCGAACTTGGCGGCTACCTCGGCTGCGGCGGCTTGGGCTCGTTCGACGACCCGGGGCGGCGGCGACCAGAGACCTTCGCCTTCGATCACGTAGACGTCGGGACCCACCTCGACGCCTTGCGAGGTGGCCTCGGCGAGCGTCTGCTCCTCGATGTCCGCCGAGCACTGGTCGACGCCGTTGCAGAGCCCCGCGTAGTACTGCCCGATCAAGAACACGACCGGCTCGCCCGGGAACTCCTCGAACCGGGGCAGGAAGTCGTCAGGCTTCTTCGCTTCGGGGTCGCAGAGCGCGTCAGGCCCCCCGAAGGCTTCGCAGAAGTGTGAGGCGGCAGCGTCGTCGTACCCCTCGCTGCCGCTCGTCGATGTGGTCGGGGTACCCGCCAAGAAGTTTTCGAGGGTCCCCAGGTAGGTGACCGATCGTTCGATCGCCTGTCCCGGCAGGCCGGTGCGGAACACATTGGTGTACGTCTTCGCCCAGCCGTATGTGGTGTTCGTGGCAGTGTCGGCGTCGTCGGTGTCGCCGTAGTTCACGACCAGCACGTTCGGCCGGTCCTCGCCTGCGCTGGTGACCACCTCATCTACGGCGGCGAGCGAGGTGCGCACCTGTTGGTTCGCCCACTGGTTCGACTCGCTCACCCATCGGTTCTCGAGGCCGTCGTTCAGCACATAGCCGAGCGATGCGACCACGAACACGGCGCAGATCGAACCCACCACGAGGGTGAGACCGCGCCGATCGCGCAGCAACCAGCGGATCGCAACAGCCGCGCCCAGCCCGACCAGCACCATGGGAGCGGCCGAGGCGTTCATGAATCGGTAGTACGGCAGCGTCGCTCCCGTGAACACGGAGGCCACGCCGACGAACGCGACCAGCCACCACATCGAGACCTGATCTTCGGTTCGAGTGGCCTCTCGCGTTCGACGCGACGCCAAGATCGTGGAGACGATCGCGATCACGATGAACGGCACGATCACAGCCGGTTGCAATGACAGGGTCCACTCGATCAGCCGCTCGGTGAAGAACTCTGCCGTGTACGGCGGCGGTAAGGCGGCCTCAGCCAGGCTCGCCGGCGTGCCCCAGATGCCGACGACCCACGACGCCAGACCGGCGACCATGCCGAAGCCGACCGACATGAGCATCGGACCGTCGGCTCGCAACGCCGCTCCGAGCGAGAACCGACCCGTCAGGAAGTGGAACCCGAACACCGCCATCAGCACCGCGCCGAAGATCACGCATGTCGTCGGGTGCGTGAACGCAGCGGCGATGCCGATCAGGAACAGGGCGGTCCTCGCTCCCCACGACTCTCGGGCCTCGTGTACGAACGGGATCATCAGCGAGAGCAAGAAAAGCACGGTGATGTTGTCGAGGTAGCCCACGTAGGGCGTCGTGAGGAAGAGCGCCACGGTCGCGAGCATCGTGGTCAAGATCACCAACGGGTCGCGACGGCTGCGGAACAGCGCCGCGCCGAACGCGAGCCCCGTCAGGATCGGGATGCCGAGCATGAGGTAGGCGCTGAACGTGTATCGGTCGATACCGACGACCTGTTGCAGCAGCGCGCCGGCGAGCGGCACCGTGACCCGGTAGCCGCCGGCGAACAGGCCGTCGGGACCCCATTCCTCGGCGACTCGCACCGGATCGGCGTCGATGATGACCTGGGCACGCCAGGTGTACCAAGCGGGGTCGCGCGTGGGCGCCGAAAGGCTCGGGTCGGCCAGGAACTTCCAGCCGAGCGCGAGCAGCATCAGCACCGCGAAGCCGGCGATCATCCACCACGAACCGAGCCAATCCGGTCCCGGGCCTCGGCCGGTCGCGGGCGCGTCGTCGACCGGAGCCGTCACGGGATCGGTGGCTGACATCGAGCGGTGATGCTATCGCTTCGCCTCTGGCAGGCACGGCAGGTCTTGCATCAAGGCCGACGGGAACACCGCATCCATCACGATGTCGTCGTCCTGGCCAAGGTTCGGCACCACGCCGCCACCGACGGTCTGCGACTGGGTGAAGGTCGCCATGAAACGCGCGACATCGGCGATCGTATGCCCATTCGCGGCGAGCTCCTCGAGGTTCAAGAACGCCTGGGTCGGCTGCATGAGCTCGACGATGTCGGGACCACCGGCGCGACCGAATCGCTCATTGATCATCTCCTGCATAGGACCCGTCGAGATCTGGAAGCCACCGCTCACCGCCGGGTCGGGCATCGCCGCGTGGTCGGCCGTGAGCACCATGGCCCACTCCCCCTCGCCCACCTCGCGATCGAGGAACGTGACCATCTCGCGCATGGCCTGATCTTGCGCGACGACCGCGTCGAGCATCTCCGGGGAGTTCATCGACCAGACGTGGCTGATGTAGTCGATCTCCTTGAAATTCAGGAACAGCAGGTCGGGCACGTCGTCGGCGCCGAAGCCTTCTCGTTGGATCACGGTCTCGACGACACGCTGCTGGTACGGCGTGCGGGCCGGTGTGTCGAAACCTCGCAACAACTCTTCGATGTCGTTGTCGCGCCACAGTCCGTCGAGCTGGCCGTCGGCCTGGTCGAGCTGCCGTTGGTCTCGCTCGAACCCACCCACGTCGTTCGCGTAATCGGCCAGCCGATAGTAGGGAGCTTCCCGTTCAGGAAGGTTCCATTCGAAGCCCTCATCGGTCAGGGTGTCGCCGCCGACCACCGACCGGGTGAGCGCGATGTCCTCGTCGCCGCCGGAGAAGAACGATCCGTGGCCGAGCATGCCGAAGTGGATGTCGACCGTGCCCACGATTCCCACGACCGGATCGTTGTCGAGCGCTCGGTCGTACACGTCGGCCAATGTCGGCTCGACGAGGAACGACGGGCCCTGGCTCCAAGGGGCGGTGATCTGGCCCGCGACGAGCATGTTGTGCCCGACGATGCCGTGGGTCTGCGGGAATGCGCCCGTGCCGATCGTCGCGTGGATCTGCGCGGTGCTCGTGGGCGACGAACCCACCGTGGCGTCGGTGTACCAGGTGCCATCGGGGATCAGCGATCTCGTGAACGGCCACGCGTTAGGGTGCTCCTCGAGCACGTTGATGCCGCCGGCATCCCACACCATCGTCACGAAGAGCTTCGGCGGGTCGCGCTCGGCTTCGGGCAGGAGCGCCTCGGTCATCGGTTGCCCGTCGGGCGCATGGAAGCCGTCGAACTTCAGCAGCTGCGCCGTGGTCGGGGCGATGCCGGCAGACGTCACGGGCCGGTCGACCTTGCCCTGCGCCTTCACCGATCCCGGCCCGTACCAGAACATCGGCACGGTCTGGATGTAGTCCCAGGGACCGACGTGCGGAAGCCCCGAGCCCACGAAGTTCGGCTCGTCGGGCACGAAGCTGAGCTGTGCGCCGCGATCTGCGCGCCATCCTCGCCAGATGCGAAGCAGCTGGTCGTGTGGCAGCGAGCACGCGACCTTCACCAGATCCTGATCGGTCGCCTGCGCCTCGGCGTCGGTCGACGGGTCCGCGAGCAGCGAGCCGCCGACCAGGGTCAGGGCGATGCATGCGGCGGCGCGACGAACGGACATGTCGTCATAGGGAACACGACCCGGGTTGAGCCCGACAACCCGCCCCCGACCGCGGGGGTCAGGCGCACGTTCGACACGTGCCGATCAGGTCAAGGCGGTGACGGACCTTCGCGAACCCACTGCGCCTCGCGAGCTTGTCGACCGCGCGATCCATGGTGGTCTCGAGATCGGGCGGTATCGTCACGTCTTCCACCTTGCCGCACCGCGTGCAGATCAGGTGATGGTGGTGCTCGGTGAGCTCCTCGGTGAGCTCGAAGCGAGCGAACTCGCCCTCGGTGATCACGCGACGCGCGACGCCGGCGTGCTCGAGGACCGAGAGGTTGCGGTAGACCGAGCTCTGCGGACCGGTGCGGGCCGCGACGATCTCGGCGGTCGACAGAGGCTTGCCGGCACGCTCGAGGGCCATGACCAGCGCCTCGCGTTGCGTGGTGTAGCGCTGCCCGACGTCGCGGAGGCGCCCGGCGACCGTCGAGTGCAGCTCCGAGGAAGCGGGCCTCGTCATCGGCCCGACCCCTCTGCGCCTTCGGCTGCCTCTGCGCCCAGTGCGCTCGCGAGCCCGCTGGCAGTCACGGCGACCAGCACGAACACGGCAGCTGCGACCAGCACGATCGCACCTCCGGCGGCCGATCCCCACACCCTCGAGAGCGCCAACCCGACGATCGACGCGCCCACGCCGATCGCGACCGAGAACGCGAGCGCTCCCCGGAAGGAACGGGCGAGCAGCTGCGCGCTGGCGACCGGCAGCACCATCATCGCCGCCACGAGCAAGATGCCCACGATCTGCATCGCGGCAACCACGGCCACGGCGGTGAGCACAGCGAGCAGTGAGTTCAACGTGGCCACGGGAAGGCCGGCGACCCGCGACCATTCCTCGTCGGTGACGACCGAGAACAGCGCGCGGCGCAACACGACCACCGCGGCCACGATGCCGAGGCCGAGCAGCACGATCGCCCACGCCTCGCCGGCCTTCACCGTGAGAGGCTGCCCGAACAGGTACGTGAGCACCGTCGCCGATACTCCGTCACCGAGCGAGATCAACACTACGCCGAGCGCGATGCCCGAGTAGAACAAGATCGCCAGCGCCACGTCGCCAGATGTGCGCCGTCGCGACCTGAACCATTCGATGCCGAGGGATCCGGCCACCGCGAAGGCCAGCGCCGTCCACAAAGGCGCCCAGCCTGCGAGCAGTCCGGCGCCCACGCCCGCGAACGCAACGTGTCCGATGCCGTCGCCGATCAGGGACAGCCTCTTCTGCACCAAGAAAACCCCGATCGTGGGCGCGAACGCTCCCACCGCGAGGCACGCAACGAGGGCCCGCTGCATGAAGCCGAGCTCGAACGGGAACGGCAGCGCGAGCTCGGCGATCACGTGAGCTGCTCCAGCCAGATCGGAAGGTCCTCTGCATGCACGCCGAGGCTGCCCACGCCTTGCGCAGCGAGGTCCGACGGCCGTCCGTCGAAAACCACCGTGCGCTTGAGCACCACCACTCGATCGACGTCGTCGGCGACGGCCGAAAGCTCGTGGGAGACGAGCAGCACACCGGCCCCGTGCTCACGGATCAGGTGCACGAGCGAGTCGCGGAACAGGCGTTGCGAGGCGGCGTCGACCCCCGCGATCGGCTCGTCGAGCACGAGCAGCGACGGTTCGCTCGCGAAGGCGCGGGCGATGAACGCGCGTTGCTGCTGTCCACCGGAGAGTTCGTTCACCGGCCGGTGCGCCAGCTCGACGAGGCCGACCGAAGCGATCGCGTGCTCAACCTGTTCACGGTCGGCCCGCGACATCGGGAGCCACCACCGGCCGTCGGTGAGACGGCCCGCCGCCACGATCTCGCGGACCGTGGCGGGCAGCTCCGAGCTGAGGTTCGGGCGCTGCGGTACGTAGCCGAGCCGTCCGCGGCGGCGGATCGCGCCGGGAGGCCGGCCGAACAGCGACACCTGGCCGGCGTCGGGCTCGAGCGAGCCTAGCAACAGGTGGAGAAGGGTCGACTTGCCCGACCCGTTCGGCCCGACGAGGGCGACGAACTCACCCGCCCGCACGACGAGATCGACGTGTTCGAGCACCGGTTCCCGGCCGTATCCGAACGTGATGCCACTCGCCGCGATCAGGTGCTCGGGCTCGCCCGCCCCGTCGCGCCCGGGCGAGGCGCTAGGCGCAGACGAGGCCGTCACGCAAGGTCTCCAGGTTCCGGCGCATCACCGACAGGTAGTCGTCGCTCGCGGCGATCTGCGCCTCGGCCAGACCTTCGAGTGGACTCAGCAGAGCGGAGTCGAGGCCGGCCTCGGCAGCAAGGATCTCAACGACCTCGGCAGAGAGCAGGTCTTCTGCGAAGACCGTCGTCGCACCTGCATCGCGCGCGACTTCGACGAGCTCGGCGATGCGCGCAGGGTCGGGCTCGGACTCCGGCGACGATCCCGAGATCGCCCACTGGTCGAGGTCGTATGCCGCCGCCAGATATCCGAACGCCGCATGGTTGGTGATCATCGTTCGAGTGTCGCACTCGGCGAGTCCCAACCGGAACTCCTCGTCGAGCTGCTCGAGCTCCACTTCGAGCCTGCGGGCGTTCCCGAGGAACGTCTGGGCATCGGCAGTTCGCACCTCGACCAGCGCGGTTGCCACGCGGTCGACCATGCCCGCGTAGAGGGCGGGGTCGAGCCAGATGTGCGGATCACCATCCGCCGCCACGGAGGCGTCGGAGCCGGCGCCGCTACCCTGGGCGACATCGACGACGACGCCGGTGGCTTCCGCTTCGACCGCTTCCTCGACGGCGGGCTGGAAACCGCCTGAGAGGTAGACGACAACGTCGGCCGACGCGATCAGCTCGAGGGCCTCGGGCGCGAGCTCGAGATCGTGCGGCTCGACCCCGGGCGGAGTCAGGTTCGTGACGGTGACCGCATCGCCGCCCACTCGCTGGGCTGCGAAGGCCAGCGGATAGAAGCTCGCCACGACTGAGATCGATGTGTCCTCAGCTTGGCTCGGCCCAGCGCTGCCAGCGCACGCGGGCGTGAGGATCATCAGTGTCAGAACAAGACTGAGAATCACTCTCATTTCGAACAGTCTACCCACGGATCGGTCGCTCCGTCAACGGGTTGACCGGCACCGGGCGCCTCGATGGGTTCCGCGAGCCCCGCTTGCCTTGCCACGTCTAGTCGGGGAGCGAGAGGAGCCCTCGCTCGCGCCCTTCGAGCGCTGCCGGTGATGCGACAACCACGCCATCACCGTGCAAGCCTCGGACCGCCTCAGCGATCCGTGACGTCGGGAGCCCTGTTGCGCGGACGATGGCCCCGACAGTGCGAGGCGAGCGAGCGCGAAGCTCGGCGGTAACCGCCCCACGCACCTGGCGCAACGAACCTTCGAACCTCGGCTGTCGCCGCGCCGACGGCCTGCCCGTGCGCCCGGCGGCCGCGAACGCGCACCAGGGTCGCAGCGGACAGTCGTGGCATCGCGGCGATGGCCGGCACACCTCACGACCGAGATCCATCAGCGCCTGGTTCCAGGCCTCGGGGCGGCGCGGGTCGAGCCACGCATCGGCGGCGAGCTTCAGCTCACGGTCCGACACCTCGTCTGGCTCCACACCCCGATCCACCCGCGCCCACACCCTTCGCACGTTGGTGTCGACCACCGCGATGCGGGCTCCGTAGGCGAGGCTTGCAACGGCCGCCGACGTGTACTCGCCCACACCGGTCAGCGCCCGCAGCGCCTCCCGATCGCATGGCACCACGCCGTCATGCTGTTCGACGATCTGATCGGCCGCGCGGTGCAGCGCCACGGCGCGCCGCGGGTAGCCGAGCCTGCGCCACGACCGCAGCACGTCGGCGCGAGACGCCGATGCCAGAGCTCGAACGTCGGGGAATCGAGTCATGAACGCCTCGAAGGCAGGAACGACGCGCGACGCCTGCGTCTGCTGCAGCATGACCTCACTGACCAGCACGGCATACGCATCGGGACGTCGGGCGCCCTGGCGAGCGGGGGCGCGCCACGGGTAGGCCCTGCGTCGAGGCCGGTACCAGGCCAGCAGGGCTTCCCGCGCCTTCTCCCGCGGACTAGGCTGCTGACCGTCGTCAATCGACGTATCGAAGGGGCCAGGCATGACCGTGATCCGTGACGTGATGAGCACCGATCTGACGATCGTCTCGCCGACGACCACGATCGCCGATGCCGCGACGATGATGAGCACCCATCAGGTCGGGAGCGCCATCGTGCTCGACGGCGAACGCCTTCTCGGCATCTTCACCGAGCGTGACGTCTTGCGCGCGGTGGGGTCCGACTTCGACGCCGAGAATCATCACGTCACCGAGTTCATGACGAAGGATCCGAAGACGATCGGGCCTGAGGTCGATCCGCACGAAGCCCTCGAGTCGATGTTCGCGTTCGGATTCAGGCATCTGCCGGTGGTGGAAGACGGCCGTGTCGTGGGCATCGTGTCGATGCGCGATGTCACTCCCCGCGGCTGACTCGGCGGCCGGCACGATCGGGAGGTCGCGTCAGAATCCGGGCTTCGAGTCCTTGTTGGGCATCTCATCTGCCGTCGCTTTGAGGGCCTCGTGGACCGACCGAAACACGTCGGCGACGAACGACGCCTGTTGCCCATCGCTGCCCGTCATCGCCCCGCGCACCGCCGACGCGGTGATCTCGCATGCCTTCTCGAACACGGCCCAGTCGCTCTCGCGGGACATCGGTCTCCTTCTGTCGGAACGTTCTCCTATCGATGGTGCAGGCTACCTGAGCCCGGCGCGGCGAGGCCCCGTTAAGGTCTCGAGGCCGATCTTCACCACGATGTCGACGACGGTCGGTTTCCGTTCGTCGTATCGATAGAGGCGGCTGACCCAGCCGCAGGAACACGAGCAGGAAGGAGAAAGTCGATGCAGTACATGCTGCTGATCTACGGCGACATGAACGCCGACATGGAGATGAACGAGGCCGAGCAGGCCGCCGAGATGAAGCGTTGGTACGACTACTCGGACTGGCTCGGCAAGAAGGGGTGGATGAGGGCCGGCGACGCCTTGCAACCGGTCGAGCAGGCGACGAGCGTGCGCGTGAAGGACGGGGAGCGCATCGTCACCGACGGTCCTTTCGCCGAGACGAAGGAGACCCTCGGCGGCTACTACCTGCTCGAGGTCGACAACCTCGACGACGCGATCGGGGCGGCCGCGGAGTGCCCGGGCGCAGCTCGCGGCACGATCGAGCTGCGCCCCGTCATGGAGCTCCCACAGATGCCGCAGGGTTGACCGCCGCCACTGAAGAGGTCGTCGATCGCCTGTTCCGGCGGGAGTCGGGACGGGCGGTCGCGACCTTGATCCGAGCGGTCGGAAGCTTCGACCTGGCCGAGGAGGCCGTGCAGGACGCATTCGTGATCGCGCTCGACCGGTGGCCGCGTACCGGCGTGCCGGACAACCCGGGAGCCTGGATCACGACGACCGCCCGTCACCGGGCGATCGATCGCATCAGACGCGACCAGGTGGGGCAAGCGAAGACCGAGGCGGCGACACAGCTGCGCGCGCTGGAGACCCTGGACGAGGGCGAGATGTACGAGATCCCGGACGAGCGCTTGCGGCTGATCTTCACGTGCTGTCACCCCGCCCTTCCCATGGAATCGCGCGTCGCCCTCACATTGTGAACCGTCGGCGGGCTGTCGACGAGGGAGATCGCTCGGGCGTTCCTCTCGCCGGAATCGACGGTGGCGCAGCGGCTCGTTCGGGCGAAAAGGAAGATCCGCGACGCCGGCATCCCCTACCGCGTACCGCCCCGCGAGCTGCTCCACGATCGCCTCGGCGGCGTGCTCGCGGTCCTCTACCTCGTGTTCAACGAGGGGTATAGCGCCACGAGCGGCCAGGACCTGGTGCGCATAGACCTCTGCGACGAGGCGATATGGCTCACTCGCGTGGTCGAGCGGCTGCTTTCCGATCAGGCCGAGGTGGCGGGGTTGCTCGCCCTGATGCTGCTGCAGCACTCCCGTCGGGACGCGCGCACCGACGCCGGCCGCGATCTGGTGTTGCTCGAGGATCAGAACCGATCTCGCTGGGACCACGACATGATCGACGAGGGTGTCGCCGTGCTCGACCGAGCGATCGGACTGCGCGCGAGCGGTCCGTATCAGCTGCAAGCGGCGATCGCTGCCTTGCACGCGCAAGCGCCCCGGCCCGAACACACCGACTGGCCGCAGATCGCGAGCCTGTATGCCGTGCTCGCCGAAGCGTCGCCGAGCCCGGTGGTCGAGCTCAACCGTGCAGTGGCAGTGGCGATGGCCGACGGGCCGCGCGCCGGCCTCACACTCGTCGAACCCTTGGCGGGCGACCTCGCCTCCTACCACCTGTTCCACGCGACCCGGGCGGACCTGCTCCGCCGGCTCGAGCGGCGCGACGAGGCCGCAACCGCCTACCGGCGAGCCCTCGAGCTGACGACGAACCCGGCCGAGCGAGCGTTCCTGCAACGCCGTATCGCCGAGTGATGAACGCACGCCGAGCGCGGCGGTGAGGTGCGTTAGGGTTCTCGAGTCGTGCTCTTCCCCACGATCGATTTCGCGATCTTCTTCGCCCTGGTCTTCTTGGGCCATTGGTTGCTGAGCCCGAAACCCTTGCCCTGGAAGCTGTTCATGATCGCGGTCAGCTACGTGTTCTACGCCTGGTGGAACGTGCATTTCATCTGGCTGCTCGCGGGCGTGTCGGCCCTTGCGCAACTCGGCGCTGTCACCGTGGCACGCCAAACCGCCGAGACTCGCAAGCGTGTGGCCATGGCGGCCGGCGTCGCTCTGACGCTCGCACCGCTCATCGTCTTCAAGTACTACGGGTTCTTCTCGCGCGAGCTCACGAATGCCGCGAGCTCGCTGGGTCTCAACGTCGGACTGCCGCTGGTGGAGCTCATCCTGCCCGTCGGCATCTCGTTCTTCACGTTCATGGCGATCAGCTACATCATCGACGTGTACCGGGACGACACGAGGGTCGCGAGCTCGATCGACGTCTTCCTCTACCTCTCGTTCTTCCCGCACCTGGTGGCCGGCCCGATCGTGCGGCCTAACGAGTTGATCCCCCAGCTCCGCGTGCGCCGTGATCCGCGCCATCTCGACGTCGCCGGTGCGGCGTGGCTGATCCTCGGAGGCCTCTTCAAGAAGGTGGTGGTGTCGAGCTTCCTGGCGGGCGCATTGGTCGACCCCGTGTTCGGCGACCCGGCTGCGTACTCCGCGATCGACGTGCTCTTCGGCGTCATCGCGTATGCGATCGTGATCTACGCCGACTTCAGCGGCTACACCGACATCGCCATCGGGGTGGCGAAGCTGCTGGGGTTCCGGTTCCCACAGAACTTCGATCGCCCCTACGCGGCGCGATCGCTGCAGGACTTCTGGCGGCGCTGGCACATCACGTTGTCGAGGTGGTTGCGCGACTACCTCTATATCCCGCTCGGCGGCTCGAAGCGCGGCGAGGTTCGCACCTACGTGAACATCATGGTCACCATGGCGCTCGGCGGCCTGTGGCACGGCGCCGCATGGCCGTTCATCATCTGGGGTCTCTTGCACGGCATCGGACAGGCTGCCGGAGCGTTCAAACGAGCGCATCTCGCCGAGCGTCTCGAGACGCCGCTGCTCGTGTGGGGCCAGCGCCTATCGACGTTCGCTCTGGTGTGCGTGGGGTGGGTGTTCTTCCGGTCCGACTCGATCGGCACCGCGCTCACGCTGCTCGGACGCCTGCTATCCGGTTGGACGACCCCCACCCAGGTGGTCACCCCGCTCGCCATCGGCACGATCGTGTTCATGCTGGCCCTTCAGAACGCGCCGCGTGAACCCGGCCTGCGGTTGCAGCAGGCGATCTCGCGCTGGCGTCCTGTTCCCATGGGGCTCGCCGGTGCCGGGGCGCTCTTCGTGATCGCCACACTCGGACCGCAAGGCGTGGCGCCGTTCATCTACTTCCAGTTCTGACGAAGGCGACGACCCGATCCCATGAGCTCTCACGACACACCGACCCTGGAGCACTCGGACCAGCACGGCGACGACGCCCGGACGCCCGTGACGCACGGTGGCCGCACGATGCCGGCGGGGCGGGCCTTGATCGTGATCGTCGTGGCGCTGGTGACCTGGGTCTTCCTGTTCGCACCCACCCTCGAACGATCGTCGGAGGCGGGTCCCCTCGGCACGAGACGCACGGTGTCGCTGTGGGTGTTGCGTCCGATCACGGCGATCGGCGAGTTCATGCGGGTCACGGTGGTCACCGACACCGCGAGCCGCGCGCTCGGGCGTGACCCCAACGCGGCGCCCGGTGGCACCGTCGACCTGCCCCTGCCAGAGGACATCCCGACGGTCTCCGCCTCACCCACCCCCACCGAGCCGGTCGTGCAGGACACGAAGATCCGCCGGCCCACCCCCACCAACGTGCTCCGTATCGCCGTGGTGGGTGACTCACTAGCGGCGGGTCTCGGGGTCTACCTCGAGCGCGAGTTCCGGCCCGCACTCGTGCAGGTGTTGCGCCAGGGCCGGGTCTCGACGGGTCTGTCGCGGCTCGACTACTTCGACTGGATGACCGCGCTGCAGAAGATCGAGACCGCCTACCGACCCGACCTGGTCGTGGTGATGATCGGCGACAACGACAACCAGAGCCTGCTGACGCCGGGCGATCAGGTCATCGCCGAGATCGGCTCGTTCGAGTGGCCTCAGAGGTACGAGGACAGGGTCGAGGAGTTCACGCGCATCGCCGTCGATGCCGGCTCGCACGTCGCGTGGGTGGGTCTTCCGATCGTGCAACGCAAGGAACGCTGGCAGGTGATGCAGCGCCAGAACGAGATCTTCGAGCGCGTCGTCGATGCCACCCCCAACGCCCTGTATGTCGACACGTGGGATCGGTTCGCCACACGCGATGGCCAGTACACGCCCTTCTACTGGGAAGACGGCAAGGTGGAGCTGATCCGCACGAGTGACGGCCTGCACTTCAACCCACGCGGATACGAGCTGCTCGCCGAGGCCGTGGGCGCCGCCGTGGTCGAGCGGTTCGGCCTGCCGCCCTACGCCCTCGCCGAGTAAGCGCAGGCGCGCTCAGACCGAAATCGACACCTCAGGCAGGTTCGCGAGCGCCGCTTCCTCGTCGGCGGCGTCGAACTCGAAGTCGGGAAGCCTGCCCGCCAGATAGTCGTCGTACGCCTGCATGTCGAAGTGCCCGTGGCCGCATAGGTTGAACAGGATCACACGCTCCTCACCGGCCTCGCGCGCAGCGATGGCCTCGTCGATCGCGCCCCTCACCGCGTGGTTCGCCTCGGGCGCCGGAAGGATGCCCTGGGTCCGCGCGAACAGCAGCCCGGCCTCGAAGGTCTCGTTCTGCGTGTACGCGACGGCATCGATGTGCCCGTGCTTCACGAGCAGGGAGAGCGAAGGCGAGTCACCGTGATAGCGCAGCCCGCCGGCGTGCACGGGTGCGGGCACGAAGTCGTGCCCCAGCGTGTACATCGGCACGATCGGGGAGATCTGCGCCGTGTCACCGTAGTCGTAAGCGAACCTGCCCTTCGTGAGCGTCGGGCAGGCCGCCGGTTCGGTCGCGAGGAAACGCATGTCGGGCGTCTCGCCGCGGAGCCTGCCGGCCATGAACGGGTAGGAGATGCCGGCGTAGTTCGAACCGCCGCCCACGCAACCGACCACGACGTCGGGCCGCTCGCCCGCCATCTCCATCTGCTGCTGGGCCTCGAGCCCGATCACGGTCTGGTGCAGCAGCACGTGGCCGAGCACGCTACCGAGCGCGTAGTTCGTGTCGTCGTGCGTCGCGGCATCTTCGACGGCCTCGCTGATCGCGATGCCGAGCGACCCGGTCGAATCGGGGTGCTCCTCGAGGATCGCGCGTCCGCTGCTCGTCTTCTCACTCGGCGAGGCCACGACGCTTGCCCCGAACGATTCCATGAAGATGCGCCGATACGGCTTCTGATCGTAGGACGCCTTGACCATGTACACGTCGCACTCGAGCCCGAACATCTGGCACGCGAGCGCCATCGCAGATCCCCACTGACCGGCGCCGGTCTCGGTCGCGATCCGTCTGATCCCGGCTTCCTTGTTGAAGTAGGCCTGCGCCACCGCGGTGTTGGGCTTATGGCTGCCGGCCGGTGAGCCACCCTCGTACTTGTAGTAGATGTGCGCCGGCGTCTGCAGCTCCTGCTCGAGACGCGTCGCACGGAACAGCGGCGAGGGCCTCCAGAGCTTGTAGATGTCGATCACCGCACCGGGGATGTCGATCCATTCCTCGGTCGAGACCTCCTGACCGATCAGCGACATCGGGAACAACGGGGCCAGGTCCTCGGGACCGATCGGCTGCTTCGTCTTCGGGCTGAGCGGCGGAAGCGGCTCGATGCCCGACTTCACGATGTCGGGCATGATGTTGAACCACGCCGTCGGGATCTGGTCGGGCTGCAGATCGAACCGGGTGCGAACGTCGCTCATCGCAGGAACCCTCCTCGCGGTGGTGAGAGGCGTGAGCCTACCCCTCACTGGGGTGGGAGGCGACCTCGACCCAGCCGTCGATCTCGCGAGCCTGGAACACCGGGAGCGCGTCGACGGCCGGTCCTTCGACCGGCTCACCGTTCTCGACGTCGAAGACGCTGCCGTGGCACGGGCACTCGACGGTCGCGGCCCGGTCGTCGAACTCCCCCTCGGCGAGCGAGCACCCCTGATGGGTGCACTCGTCGCCGAACGCGTAGAGGTGCGCCTCGACGTGGGCGATCGTGATGCGCCCCGACGGCGTGTCGTACGCCCGCATCTCTCCCTCGGAGATCTCACCCAGCGCCCCGACCCGCACGAAATCCATCGCGGTTTGCCCCTCTCTTCGTCAGGCTCTCGACAACGCGGTGAACCCGCGCTGCAGCACGGTGAAGACGCCGAGCGCTGCCAGAGCGATCAGCGCCGGAAACATCATGGCGGGGATGAGCAGGCCGATCATGAGCACGAGCATGCGCTCCAACCGCTGGAACAAGCCTTCGGTCAGGCCGATGCCGACCGCCTCGGCCTCGGCCCGGATCTGGCTCACCCCGAGGCTCACGATCAGCGTCAGCAGGGCGAGCGCAGCCTGCGCCCGTTCGCCCTGCGAGGCCAGGTTCCAGAACAGGCACGAGAACAGGATCATGTCGGAGACGCGGTCGAGGACCGAGTCCATGAACGCCCCCGATCGCCCTTCCTCGCCGCGATGGCGGGCGACCGAGCCATCGAAGACATCGAGCACGCTGCCGACGATCAGCAACAGTCCGGCCACCAGCCAGTTGCTCACGATGATCTGCCACCCGGTGAGCACGATGAACACCGGGGAAAGCAGCGTGAGCTGCCACGGGTGCACGCCGGTCCAGATCAAGAAGGCGAGGATCGCGCGGTAGGGCCAAGCGAGCAGTCGCTGCATGGCGCCGCCGGCCGCGCTCTCGTTCTTGCGGGGGGCGGGCATGTCGCGCACCCGAGGAGTCTCGCGGGCGGCCCGGTCCTCGCGGTCGTTCTCCACTAGTACATCCAGACTAGCTCCGCGGTCACCCCGCGAACGGCTCGAAGCCGACGACGACGTAGCGGACGATGCCCGCCGGGGCCTCATAGGCGACCTCATCCTTCGAAGCCGCGCCTTTCAGCGCGGTGCCGAGCGGCGACGAAGTCGTGACGGTGCGTGCGCCGGGCGCCTTCTCCTCGGCGTGCTCGGCCAGCAGATATGTCTCATCGTCGGGGTCCGGCTCGTCGAGCGACCGGATCGTGACGAGCATGCCGGGACCGATCGTGTCGGCGCTCTCGGGCGCCTCGACGATCTCCGGGTCGCGCAGCATCTGCTGGAGCTTGCGGATCTTCGACTCCATGAGCCCCTGCTCTTCCTTTGCCGCGTGGTATTCGGCGTTCTCCTTGAGGTCGCCGTGCTCGCGCGCGACCTTGATCTTCTCGGTGATGCGGTCACGACCAGCGATCGTGAGCTCCTCGAACTCGGCCTTGACGCGCCGATATGCGTCGAGCGTGAGAGTCGCGGTGGGCTCCTGCCCTGCGGGACGCGCCGGCCGATTCTGCAGCTCTTCGGGAAGTTCAGGCATGGGGCGAGTCTAATGGCCGGGACGCCGCCTTTCGTCGGCGGTCACTCCTCGCTGAAGAACACGTTCTTGACCTCGGTGTAGAGCTGCACGGCAGCCATGCCCATCTCGCGCCCGATGCCGCTCTGCTTGAAGCCGCCGAACGGCGCCTCGGTGTGGACGCTCGATGCCGAGTTCACGCTGAGGTTCCCGGTGCGGATGCCTTTTGCCACCCGGATCGCCCGGCCGAGGTCACGCGTCCAGATCGTGCCCGACAGACCGAACGGCGACTCGTTCGCGAGCCGCACGGCCTCGTCCTCGGTCTCGAAGGGGATCAGGCACACCACCGGGCCGAAGATCTCTTCCTGCGCGACACGCCAGCCGTTGTCGACGTCGGCGAGCACCGCAGGTCGCATGAAGTAGCCGTCGCCGTCGAGGGCGTCGCCGCCGGTCACATGGCGAGCTCCTTCGTCGACGCCGATCGAGACGTAGTCGAGGGACGTCTGGCGCTGGCCCGATGAGATAAGAGGGCCCATCTCGGTCGACTCGTCGAGCGGCTGGCCGACCGCGATCGCATCGGCGGCCGCCGCGAATCGCTCGACATACTCGTCGTAGATGCCTCGCTGCACGAGCTGACGCGAGCGCGCGCAACAGTCCTGGCCGGCGTTGTCGAACACCGACCACAGCGACTTCTCGATGCAGACATCGAGATCGGTGTCGTCGAAGACGACGTTGGCGGACTTACCGCCGAGCTCGAGCGAGACGCGGGTGATGTTGGTCGCGGCCGTCTGCATCACCCTCGTGCCCACCTCGGTAGAGCCCGTGAACGAGATCTTCGACACGCGCCGGTCCGCGATCAGCGCGCTCGCCGTGGTGGACCCCGGCCCCGGAAGCACGCTCAAGGTGCCTTCGGGAAGTCCACACTCGTAAAGGATCTCAGCGATCGCGAGGGTAGTGAGCGGCGTCTGCGAGGCAGGTTTGACGACCGCGGTGTTACCGCAGGCCAGGGCGGGAGCGATCTTCCAGCTGGCGATCACCGCCGGGAAGTTCCACGGTGTGATCAGGGCGCACACCCCGACGGGCTCGCGGAGCGTGATGTCGAGTCCCGCCGGCACGACCGGGATCGTCTCGCTGGTGATCTTGTTCGCGGCGCCGCCCCAGTACTCGAAGACGTTGGCCGCGATGTCGATCTCGGCTCGAGCCGAGCCGATCGGCTTGCCGCCGTTGCGCGCCTCGAGCGTGGCGAGCTCTTCCTGTCGCTCGCGGATCATGAACGACGACTTCGTGAGCAGGCGCCCGCGTTCGCGGGCAGACATGCGGGGCCAGGCGCCCTCCTCGAACGCGCGCGCCGCGACGTCGACCGCGCGGGTGGCGTCCTCGGCCCCGGCCTTCGCTACCTCGGCCATGGGCGCCGCGGTCGCAGGCTCGATGACCTGATCGGTCGCGCCGCCGGCCGCTGCGACACGCTTACCGCCCATCACCAACAGCTCAGCCATGCCAGGCTCCCTCCTGATCCGACCCACACCGCGCGACTCCTTCGATCCGGGATGATAGGGCGGCAGACCCAGCGTAGGCTGCCACCCACGCGAGAGGCTGAGGTGACAAGCCAAGACGAGGGGGGACGCATCATGCGCCTGGACGGCAAGGTTGCCCTGATCACCGGCGGCGGGAGCGGCATGGGCCAAGTCGCGTCGGAGCTGTTCGCGCGCGAAGGCGCGAAGGTCGTGCTCACCGACGTGAACGACGAGGCCGGGGAGGCGGCCGCAGCAGCGATCGGCGATGACGCCCTCTTCGTGCATGCGGACGTCTCACGAGAGGCCGACGCCGAAGCGATGGTGCGACGGGCGGTCGAGCGATTCGGACGCCTCGACGTGCTCTACAACAACGCCGGAGTCATGCTGCCCGACGACGGCAGCGTGCACTCGACCGACGAGGAGATCTGGGACACGACGCTCGCGGTTAACGTGAAGGGCGTAGCGTTCGGGTGCAAGTACGGCATCCCCGCGATGCTGGAGAGTGACGGCGGTTCGATCATCAACGTGGCGTCGTTCGTCGCGTGGCTGGGCGCCGCAACATCACAGACCGCCTACACCGCATCGAAGGGCGCCGTGCTGGCTATGACGCGCGAGATCGCCGTCGAGTACGCGCGCAAGGGCATCCGGTGCAACGCGCTGTGTCCGGGACCGATCGAGACTCCCCTGCTGCTGGCGTTGCTGTCCGACGAGCAGAAGAGGCAGCGCAGGTTCGTCCACATCCCGATGGGGCGCCTCGGGCACGCCGACGAGCTCGCCAAGGCGGCGATGTTCCTCGCGAGCGACGATTCGAGCTACATGACGGGAACGTCGTTGATCGTGGACGGCGGCATCACCGCCGCCTACGTCACACCAGAAGACTGAGACCTCGCTGTGACCGAGCGATCACCCGGAAGGCTTCCCGCAGGCCCTTGCGGCGCACGGGCGTCAAGGCGTTCGGATCGACGAAGTCATCAGGCGGCGTCCGTTCGCGCACGCAGTGAACCTGCCGCTCCAGACGCAGCTGCCACAAGAGAGTGAAGGCGTCGTGCAGGCCCGCCCGGGTCGCTTCATCGATCTGACCCACATCGCTCGCGATGCGCAATCGATCCAGTGTTCGATGGGCGGAGATCCCAGCCGCCACGGCGTGGAAACGCGCGATGTCGGTGATCGGGACGATGCCACCGTGCTTGAGATCGAGCGAGCCGGCGTGTTCTCCCGAGCCCTTCACCACGAACCCGCGCAGGTGGCCGGCTGGTGGTTCGTGCTCGAGCGCCTGGGCGGCCAGTCGACGCATGAGCCCGGCGTCGGCGGCGGCGCCGCGAACGATCCGATCCAGGATGGGGGCGATCTCAAGCGTGCCGGCGACCTGGCGGAAGTCGAACACGACCGCGACGATCTCGGATGCGTGTCGCTCATGTTTGCCGGTCCACGCTGCGAGCTGGTTCTCCCAACCCTCGACCGATCGGCGCAGTCCACCACTCGTGGCCATCATGTTGCCCGTGCAACGCGGTATGCCCGCGTCCTGCAACCCCTGTGTGACGAACTCGGCCACGGCCGCGAAATAGGGATCGAGTCGTTCCTCGTCGGCCGTCGTGCCCTGGTAGGCCAACCCATGGTCCTGATCGGTGTGCAGCGCCTGTTCGCGACGCCCGAGGCTTCCGAACGCGAGCCACGCCCAGGCGACCGGTGGTGGCCCCTGTTCGTCGAACGCGAGCGCGAGCAGCCTGCGAGTGAGCACGTCCATCGTGGCACCCACGATGTGCCCGATGTGCACGGCGTCGACCCCTGCATCGACCAGCGCCACCACCGAGTCGGGCAGGCGCCTCGCCGCCTCGATGCAGGCAGCGCGATCGTCGGCACGCTCGATCGCCGACCGGATCGCGAACGGTGAATCGTTCCCGAATCCGATGACGTCGGTCTCCGAAACGATGCCCACGACCTCACCGGCGGCCGACACGACCGGCAGGTGGTGAAACCCACCCTGCACCATCTGGAACAGGGCCTCGGCGGCCAACACGTCCTCGTCGACGGTGGAAGCTGGGGACGAAGCGATCTCCCCCACGGGGGTCGAAGCGTCCCTCCCTTCCGCGAGGACCTTGATACGAAGGTCGACGTCGGTGACGATGCCGATGCCACCAGCCGTGTTCACGATCGCTGCCGACGCCCGGGCTTCCGCCATGGCGCGGGCGGCCTGGCCCACCGAGGTGAAGGGATCACATTCGAGAGCCGGCCCTCGGATGAGCGAGCCCACTGTCGAGTCGACCGTTCGGATCGGCTGCTCGTGCGACGCTGCTGCCAGCTCATCGAAGCGGCGGCGGAGGCTCTCAGTGATGAACGAGGCCCCGGCTCGCGTCCCCAGCACCTGCGAGGCCGACTCATGATCGAGCGTGAGGCATACCGTCTCCTCGCGGGCGCGGATCGTGGCGACGGGTTCTTCCTGCGTCACGAGGGACATGTGGCCGAACACGTCCCCCTCGCCCATCACGTCGAGCACCCTCCCATCGGCGACGACATCCACGGACCCGTCCACGATGACGAAGAGCGAAGGGGACGGTTCGCCGCCTTGGCGGATGATCACCGAGCCTGCGACGGCTCGGAGCTCCCGCGCCGCCTCGGCCGCCGATCGAAGACCGGATTCGTCCAGCCCGTCGAACGGGGCGTGCTTCCGCAGGAACACCGCGGGATCCTTCACACCTTTGTTCTGCTCACATCCGACGCTTGGAGACCCAGTCACCTAGAGGCGTCACGATCAGGCTTTCACGGCTCGGGCAGATCAGCGTCCACGAAGATCTTCCCGTCCCAGTACGCCTCGACGCGTCGCTTCGGGAACCGTTTCAGCTCGAGGTGCAGCTCTGCGGGTGGATCGAACTTCCCGAAGTCGCAGAGCAGCCGGAACCCGTCGCTCTCGAACTCGATGAACCTGTGCGTTCGCCGAGCGCTTCGCATGCGTCGCGTGGCTCTCGTCGCCCCAGGTGTCTCCGTGGCCGCATCGAGGTAGATCAGTGCCGGGCCCCCGAGCCCGCCGTGCGGATCCAGCCACACCCATAATGCGCCCCCGTTGTCTTGTACGAACCCCGCGACCCCGTCCAGCGTCCTGACTTCCACCGGGGAACCGTACCGCGTCCGGCCACAGGGTCGGCACGGCCCGCCGAACGACCGCTGTGGATGCGAAGCGAGAAGGCGCGATAACTAGTCAGTTCGCGCTACCACCACGGAACTCGGACTTGACTCGCCGAGCGCCGTCGGGTCGTAATACGCGGAGCGTTTCCGTCACTGCCCCCCTCACGGGGGAAAAGGGGGTTCCGATGGACGAAGCCGCGAACACAGCGGCTGCATCGACCGGCACGAGCACCGGTCGCAAGAGCGACACCGAACGACTCCACGAGCTCGGCTACGCGCAAGAGCTCAAGCGTGGCATGTCCGGGTTCTCGAACTTCGCGGTGAGCTTCACGATCATCTCGATCTTGTCGGGGTGTCTCACCCTGTTCGGGTTCGGCATGGTGATCGGAGGGCCTGCGAGCTCGGCCTACGGTTGGCCTCTCGTCGGCCTCATGGTCACGTTCGTCGGCCTGGCCATGGCCGAGGTGTGCTCAAGCTATCCGACGGCCGGAGGCCTGTACTACTGGTCCGCGAAGTTGGCCAAGAAGAACGGTCCGGCATGGGCATGGTTCACAGGGTGGTTCAACTTGCTCGGACAGGTCGCCATCACCGCCGGCATCGACTTCGGGCTGTCAGCGTTCGTCTGTGCGTTCATGAACATCGCCTTCGACGTCGAGATCACAAAGATCATCCTCGTCGGCACGTACACCGTCGTGCTGGCTGTCCACGGTCTGCTCAACACTTTCGGGGTGCGACTCGTCGCGTTGTTCAACAACGTGAGCGTCTGGTGGCACGTGATCGGTGTCGCTGTGATCTTCGGGATGTGCCTGTTCGTGCCGGACAACCACACGCCGTTCTCGACGATCTTCAACTTCAGCACCACAGAGGGCACCGGTGAAGTGACCGGCTTGGTCAACGGAACGGGATTCACCAACGGTTTCCTCGGATCGACGATCTACGTCTTCCTGATCGGTCTGCTGCTGGCTCAATACACCATCACCGGATACGACGCGTCGGCCCATATGACCGAGGAGACGCACGATGCCGAGATCTCAGGGCCCAACGGCATCTGGAAGTCGATCGTGATCTCGGTGATCTTCGGCTACATCCTGCTGCTCGGCGTCTGGTACGCGCTGAATCCCGACGGCGGATTCACCTCTGCGCTGAGCTTCCAACTGGAGACGGCGAACATCGCCGCTCCGGCAGCCATCTTCTTGGACTCCTTCGGCAAGAACCTCGCGATCTTTGCGCTGATCATCGTGATGGGCGCACAGTTCTTCTGCGGCATGGCGTCGGTCACCACCAACTCGCGCATGATCTACGCGTTCTCTCGCGACGGCGCTGTCCCGGGACACCGACTCTGGCACTCGATCAACAAGCGGACCCGAACCCCGACCAACGCGATCTGGCTAGCGGCCGTGCTGGCGTGGCTTCTCGTGGCGCCTGCGTACTGGCTGGGGTCGGTGGTTGCCTACTTCGCGGTCACCGCGATAGGCGTCATCGGTCTGTATATCGCGTACGTGATCCCCGTGTTCCTGCGGCTCCGTGCCGGGGACTCCTTCCAGCCGGGGCCATGGACGCTCGGGGCGAAGGGCAAGGTCATCGGTTGGATCGCGGTGATCTGGGTGCTCTTCATCGTCGTAATCCTGATGATGCCGCAGTTCAGCCCGGGAGGGCTCGGGCTCAAGACGATCGACGTGCTGAATTACACCCCGATCGTCGTGGGGAGCGTGGTCATCATCACCGGGCTCTGGTGGGTGGTGTCCGCCCACAAGTGGTTCACAGGACCGAAGGTGCAGGGCTCAGCCGAGGAACTGGCTGCGATCGAGGCCGACCTCGAGCTGAAGCACACCTAGGCGACGATCGGATGGACCGGGCGCGGCGGGCCAGCACGGTCGCCGCGCCTCGTTCGTTTCCGTGAGGAGGCAGGCATGGACGTTCAGGGCATGCTCACCGCGAAGCAGCTCGAGGAGCTCGCCACCGCGGGCGACATCGACACGGTGCTCTGCCAGTTCACCGACATGCAGGGCCGGTTCATGGGCAAGCGCGTGCTGCCGGACTTCTTCCTCGAGGACATCCTTGGGCCCGAGGGGCTACACGCCTGCCTGTATCTGCTGGCCGTCGACATGGAGATGGAGCCGCTTCCCGGGTACGAGTACGCGAGCTGGGAGACCGGATACGGCGACTTCCGCATGGTGCCCGACATGGCGACGCTGCGCATGTGCCCATGGCTCGAGAAGACGGTCATGGTGATCTGCGACATCTACGAAGAAGACTCCGACGATCCGGTGCGCGTGGCGCCTCGCCAGATCCTGAAGGACCAACTCGCGAAGGCCGCCGAGATGGGCTTCACGGTCAAGACCGGATCGGAACTCGAGTTCTATCTCTTCAAGGACGGCTATGACGAGCTGGCCGAGCGCGGGTACCGCGATGTGCATCCGTCTTCGAGCTACATCATGGATTACCACATGCTGCAGACCACCAAGGACGAGTGGATCATCCGCCAGATCCGCAACCACATGCGCGGCGCGGGCATCCCGATCGAGTTCTCCAAGGGCGAGTTCGGCAAGGGGCAGCACGAGATCAACATCACGTATTCCGATGCGCTCTCCAACGCCGACCACCACTCGCTCTACAAGCACGGCGTGAAGGAGATCGCGGCGCTCAACGGCGTCTCGGCCACCTTCATGGCGAAATGGACGATGGACGAGGCCGGCTCGTCGTGTCACCTGCATTCCTCGATCTGGAACGCCAAGGGCACGAAGAGCCTCACATGGAGCGACAAGGGCATCGGCAACATGACCGACGAGTTCCGGTGGTACTTGGGTGGCATCATGGCGACCGCTCGTGAGATGGCGTGGATGTTCGCCCCGACCGTGAACTCGTACAAGCGCTACCAGCTCGCATCGTGGGCGCCGACCGCGATCGTGTGGAGCCGTGACAACCGCACGGCCGGCTACCGCACCGTCGGCGAACACGGGGGGTTCCGTGTGGAATGCCGCATCCCCGGGGCCGACGCGAACCCCTACTTGGCCTTCGCCGCCACGGTCGCCGCCGGCATGTGGGGCATCGAGAACAAGATCGAGCCGCCGCCCATATTCGAAGGCAACGCCTACGAGGCCAAGCGCGTGCCCCGGGTGCCGACCAGCCTGCACGAGGCGATCGATGTGTTCCGCAAGTCGAAGGCTGCCAAGGAGATGTTCGGTGACTTCGTCTACGGTCATCTCCTCAACACCGCCGTGCAGGAACAGTCGACCTTCGACAACCTGACGGTCACCGACTGGGAGCTCGCCCGCTACTTCGAACGGGGGTGAGCACGGCGATGCTCGAGCCGGCGCTCGATGCGATCCTGCGATCGGTGCCCGGCTGGGCCGACGCAGAGTTCGACGTCGTACCGCTCGAGGGTGGCATCACGAATCGCAACTATGTGGTGACCGTCGACGGGTCGCGGTACGTGTTGCGGGTGCCCGGTCACGACACAGCGCTGCTCGGCATCGACAGGGCGAACGAGCACCGCGCTGCCGTGGCGGCGGCCGACGCCGGCGTCGGGCCCGAGGTCGTGGCGTTCCTGCCCGACGGTGGATGCTTCGTGTCTCGGTTCGTCGATGGCGCGCACATCCCTCAGGATGAGCTAAGCACCGGCGATGCGCTCGAGCTCGTGGTGACGTCGCTCCGCGCGCTCCACGCCTGTCCCCCGATCCCCTCAACGTTCCCGGTCTTCCGCATCGTGGAGCGCTACCGGGAGACGGCGGCGGTTCGCGGGGTCACGATCCCGCCTGCCTACGACGATGCGCACGCCCTTGCCGATCGCATCGAGGCCACGTTCGCGACCTCGCCGTCGCCGCTCACGATGTGCCACAACGATCTGCTGAACGCCAACTTCCTGCGCGACGGCGACCACGTGTGGATCGTGGACTACGAGTACGCGGGCATGGGCGACGTCTTCTTCGACCTCGGGAACCTCGCCGTGAACAATGGGCTCGACGACGAGGCGCGGGAACGGCTCCTGCATCACTACTTCCTGGGGGACGTGCTCGACCGCCATCGCGCGCGCCTCGCGCTGATGACCCTGATGTCGGACTTCCGCGAAGCGATGTGGGGTGTCGTGCAGCAGGCGATCTCGACGCTCGATGTCGACTTCGTGGACTACGCCGGGCGGCATTTCGCACGCATGCTCGACGGCGCAACGTCGCTCGCGCTCGAAGATCGGTTGAGGGCTGCGGCGGAACCGATCTAGGGACGGGCTCCGACGAGAACGATGTCGGTGCCTTCCTGCACGAGCTCGTCGCGCTGGTTCAGCACGCGGACCTGCATCGTGACGACGCCGCGATCGGGCTTGGAGCGTGACCGCCGAACGTCGGTGACCGTCGAGAGGGTTCGGATCGCGTCGCCCGCATACACGGGAGCGACGAACCGCCGGGATTCTTCGAGGTAGATGCCTAAGGCCCAGTCGTCGGCCGATGTCGATTGGCCACTCGAGATCGAGGTGACCAGCAGGCCGTGCGCGATCGGGGCGTCGTACGGCGAGCCATCACCGACGGCAACGGTGTCGCTGTGGAGCGGGTTGTGGTCGCCGGTGAGATCGGCGAACACCTCGATGTCGGCCGCGGTGATCGTGCGAGCGTCGCTCACGAGCTCGAGCCCGACCTCGATGTCGTCCAGATAGCTGCGGCCCACGCGGCACCTCCTGCGGCCTGAGCGTAGCAACGGCTAGCATCTGGCCGTGAACATCGTCGTGTTGGTGAAGTGGGTTCCCGAGCCGCAAGGCACGCCCCGGCTCGGCGAGGACCATCTGCTCGTGCGCGAGGGAGCCGTCGGCGCGCTCGACCCGGGCGACGAGTACGGGCTCGAGCGAGCGCTCCAGCTCGTGGAGCGCGATGGCGGCGAGGTCGCCCTCGTTTCGATGGGACCAGAGATCGCGGTCGCCGCCGTGCAGCGCGGACTCGCGATGGGCGCGACGCGCGGCGTGCTGGTGACCGACGACGCGCTCCGAGGCGCGGACACGCTCGTCACGGCGCGCGTGCTCACGGCCGCGATCCGCTCCCTCGGGCCGGTCGACCTGGTCGTCGCCGCGGTCGAGTCCACCGACGGGTATACGGGCACCCTGCCGATCACCGTCGCCGAGCTCCTCGGCCTGCCGAGCGTGACATTCGCGACATCGCTCGACGTCGTCGAAGGCTCAGAGCTCCGCGCCGAGCGACAGACAGCCGCGGGCACCGAGATGGTCGCGTGCCCGATGCCTGCGCTCGTCACCGTGACGACAGGGGTCGCCGAGCCTCGGTACCCGAGCCTCAAGGGCGTGATGGGCGCGAAGTCCAAGCCGATCGATCGGCCGACGCTCGCCGACCTCGAGCTCACCGCCGATGGCACGCGATCGACCCAAGCAGTCGTCTCGGTCGAAGCCGCGCCGGCGAAGACCGGTGGACGCGTGATCGAGGCCGGCCCCGGGACCGCTACGGAGATCGCAGATCTGTTGACCGAGGCAAGGGTGATCTGACATGGGGCGCGTGTGGATCTGGGCCGACGTCTCTGCCGAGGACGTTGCAACGTCGGCGCTCGAGCTGCTCACGAAGGCCCGAGCGCTCAGCGACGATGTCGGCGCCGTGGCACTTGGGCCGGGCGCCGTTGCGAGCGCCACTGCGCTAGGCGATCACGGCGCCACGCTCGTGTACGCCTCCGATGACGAGCGCCTCATCGAGCCGACGTCGCGCGTCGCCGCCCACACGCTCGCCGCGCTCGTCGCCTCGCACGCACCCGAGGTCGTGCTGTTCCCGTCGTCCTACCGCGCGCGTGACGTCGCCGGGCGACTCCAGGCGATCACCGGCTCAACGCTGATGGCCAACGCGGTCGACCTCTCTTCGATCGACCGGGCACGCGCCGAGATCCTGGGTGGCACAACGATCGTCGAGGTCGCCCTCGAGGGCGCCTCTCCCCACATCGTGATGATGCGCCCGCGTTCGTTCGAGCCATCGCCTGTCGGGGGCACGGCCGAAGTCGTCGAGGTCGATGTGGTGGCGCCTCACGGCCTCGCCGCCGTGCGCGTGCTCGAACGGACAGATGCGGCCGCGAGCGGCCCGAGCCTCGAGGGCGCGAAGGTCGTGCTCGCCGGAGGACGCGGACTCGGTGGGCCCGACGGCTTCGGGCTCCTCGAAGATCTGGCCGCTGCGATCGGAGGCACGGCGATCGGCGCATCGCGCGCCGCCGTCGACGCGGGGTGGGTCCCCTACGCGATGCAGATCGGGCAGACCGGCTCGACGGTGAAGCCCGAGGTGTATCTCTCCGCGGGGGTCAGCGGGGCGTTGCAGCACGCCGTCGGCATGAAGGGCTCGCGCCGCATCGTCGCGATCACGAAAGATGCCGAGGCGCCGATCCTGCGCTTGGCCGACCTCGGCGTCGTGGGCGATCTGTTCCAGGTGCTGCCGGCGCTCACCGAGGAGGTCCGACGACGGACCGGGCGCTGAGCGCGGCACTCCTCGTCGCCGTGGTCGCCGCAGCGGCGGCCCTAGCGTGGCGCCGTGCAGCGCCGAGAGTCGCCACGCTGCGTGCCGCGCGCCCCGACGACCCCGGTCGCACGGGAGCCACCGCCGAGCGCGCGGGTCGCGAGCTGACGCACGTCATCGGCCAGAGGAAGCTGTTCCAGCGGTTCGTGCCGGGCCTCATGCACGCCGCGATCTTCTGGGGGTTCGTGGTGCTGTTGCCCACGATCGCCGAGGCCGCGATCGCGATCGTCGATCCCGACGGCCACCTTCCGTTGATCGGCGAAACCACGGTGTTCGCGTGGATCGTCGACGTGTTCGGCTTCGCCGTGCTGGCCGGCGTCACGGCCGCCGTGGTGATCCGCAAGGTGCAGCGCCCCGACCGATTCCGCGGCTCGCACCTCGGCGAAGCCGATCGCATCCTGCTCATGATCACGGCGATCGTGGTGTCACTGCTGCTCTGGCAAGCGACCCGCATCGCGCTCGGGCTCACCGATGCCGAGGGCCCCGTCTCTGGCTGGCTCGCTGGGTTCGCCGATGGCCTCGGTGCCGCGGCGCTCGAACGAGCCGAGCGTGCACTCGTCTGGATCCACCTGCTGCTCGTGCTCGGCTTCCTGGTCTACCTGCCCGGCTCGAAGCACTTGCACATCGTCACGGCAGCTCCGAACGTGTGGCTCGCGAAGACCTGGCCCGGCGGTCGGCTCGAGCCGCTGCGCATCGACCTCGAGGGCCCAGAGGAAGACCTGCGCTTCGGCGCCGCTGTCGCGACCGACCTGACCCGCAAGCAGACCCTGGATCTGTTCTCGTGCACGGAATGCGGTCGTTGCCAGGACGTCTGCCCCGCCTGGGCCACCGGGAAGCCCCTCAGCCCAAAGCTGCTGATCATGGGACTGCGCGATCACGTCGTCGCGGCGTCACCGGCCGGCGTGGTGGAGCTGCAGCCTCTCGTCCCCAACGCCGTCACCGACGAGGTCGTGTGGGACTGCGTGACATGCGGCGCGTGCGTGCAGGAGTGTCCGGTCGACATCGAGCATGTCGACACGATCATCGACCTGCGCCGTCATCTCGTGATGGCCGAGTCGAGGTTCCCGACTGAGGCGGGCGCCTTGCTGCGAGGCGTGGAGGGTGCCGGCGAGAACCCCTGGAACCAGCCCGCGAGCGCCCGCATGGACTGGGCAGCCGGCCTCGAAGTGCGCGTGCTCGCGGCCGGCGACCGCGCGCCCGAGGTGCTCTTCTGGGTCGGATGCGCCGGCGCGTTCGACGAGCGCGCTCGCGAGGCGACGCGCTCGACGGTGCGCCTGCTGCAAGCCGCCGGCATCGACGTCGCCGTGCTCGGCCAGCGCGAGTCCTGCACGGGCGACCCGGCCCGGCGCATGGGCCACGAGTTCTTGTTCCAGACGCTCGCGGAGCGCAACGTCTCGACACTGAACGAAGCCGGCGTGACGACGATCGTCGCGAGCTGCGCCCACTGCTTCAACACCCTCGCGAACGAGTATCCGGACTACGGCGGCACTTACGAGGTCGTGCACCACTCGGAGCTGCTCGCCCGACTGGTGCGCGAGGGACGGTTGCATCCCTCACGCGAGTCAGTCGCCGTGACCTACCACGACGCGTGTTACCTGGGCCGCCACAACGACAAGTACGACGCGCCCCGCGAGGTGCTCGGCGCCGTGACCGGATCTCTCGAAGAGATGCCGAGGAACCGCGAGCGATCGTTCTGCTGCGGCGCCGGCGGCGCCAAGTTCTGGATGGAAGAAGGTGGCGACACTCGCATCAACGACACGCGCTTCGCCGAGGCCGCAGCCACCGGCGCCGACGTCGTCGCGACAGCCTGCCCATTCTGCCTCGTGATGCTCGACGACGCCTCGAACGCGGCGGGCGAGGGACCCGAGGTCGTCGACGTCGCGACCCTGCTCGCCCGTTCCGCGCTGCCGACTGCAGACGGCAAGCGATGACTCAACCGCCGTGCGTCACGGCCTTCTCGACTACACGAAGGCTCGGTGGCCTGTGAGCAGCCCACCGATCACCAGGGTGTGCACCTCTTCGGTGCCCTCATAGGTGATCACCGACTCGAGGTTCATCATGTGACGCATGATCGGGTACTCGAGCGTGATGCCGTTCGCGCCGAGGATGCCCCGGCACGTGCGGGCGACCTTGATCGCCTCACGCGTGTTGTTGAGCTTGCCGATCGAGACATGCTCGGGGCGCAGGCGGCCGTCTTCCTTCATGCGGCCGAGATGGTAGGCGAGCAACGTGCCTTTCTCGATCTCGATGGCCATGTCGGCGAGCTTCTTCTGCGTGAGCTGGAACGCCCCGATCGGCTTGCCGAACTGCACGCGTTCCTTCGAGTAGTTGAGCGCCGATTCGAAGCAGGCCCGGGCCGCGCCCATCACGCCCCACACGATGCCGAACCGCGCTTCGTTCAGACATGACAGCGGACCCTTGAGGCCCTCGACGCCCGGCAGCACGGCGCCCGCCGGGAGCCGAACGTCGTCCATCACGAGCTCCGACGTGACGCTCGCCCTTAGCGACATCTTCTTGTGGATATCGGGGGCGCTGAACCCCGGCGCATCGCACGGCACCGCGAACCCGCGAAGGCCCTCGTCGGTGTTGGCCCACACGATCGCGACGTCGCTCACGCTGCCGTTCGTGATCCACATCTTGGTGCCGTTCAGCACCCAGTCGTCGCCGTCACGCCGGGCGAACGTGCGCATCGAGCTTGGGTCGCTCCCGGAGTCGGACTCGCTCAGGCCGAAGCACCCGATCGCATCGCCGCTCGTCAGACGCGGCAGCCATTCGGCCCGCTGCTCGTCGCTTCCGAAGGTGAGGATCGCGAACATGGCGAGGGCGCTCGTGACCGAGACGAACGATCGCAGGCCTGAGTCGCCTGCTTCGAGCTCGAGCTCGACCAGTCCGTAGGCGACTGCGTTCAGGCCGAGCATGCCCTCGCCCTCGAGCTGCATACCGAGGAAGCCCATCTCACCGAGCTCCTTCGCGAGCTCGCGGGCGGGGAACTCACCCGCCTCGTACCAGTCCTCGACCTCGGGCAGGATGCGACCTCTCACCCATTCCCGGGCGGTGTCGCGTACCGCACGTTCGTCGTCGCTCAGCAGGTGGTCGATGTCGAGCATGTCGTGTGGATCGATCGAGGCGCTCATGACCTCGAAGGTAGCACTGCAACTTGCGAGGCGCGCTCCCGGACGGCCAAGGTCCGGACGGCCAAGGACCGGACGCCCGCGGCTTGTGCGAAACTCGGACGCATGAACGCGATCCTGTTCGCCCGTTGCGACCCGGTGGAGACGTTCGGCGTGGCGCTCCCGGCCGTGGAAGCGGCCGGTGTGCCAGTCACCGTATGGGAAGCGCTCCACGGCGAACCCCGTCCTTCGCTCGACGGCATCGCAGGCGTGGTGCTGTTCGGCAGCTCGTACAACGTCGAGCACGCCGACGAGCAGCCGTTCATCAAAGATGCCCGCGAGCTAACACTCGAAGCGATCGATCGCGGCGTGCCCTATCTCGGCGTCTGCTTCGGCGCCCAGATGCTAGCGTGGTCGCTCGATGCGCCGGTCATGAAAGCGCCCGTGCGCGAGGTCGGCTTCGAGCCGATCCGCCCCACAGCGGCTGCGGCCGACGACGCGTTGGTCTCCCACCTCGCCGACGGCGACATGGAATTCCAGTGGCATATGGACACGTTCGAGCTTCCCGCCGGCGCGATCCTGCTCGCCGAGGGCGATCGGGTACAGAACCAGGCCTACCGCATCGGCGACCGCACCTGGGGCCTGCAGTTCCATCTCGAGATCGTGCGCGACGAGATGGAGATGTGGCTCGACACGTTCGAGGAGCAGGACGGTCCGCTCGAGACGTCGTGGGGCAAGTCCGCCGCCGCGATCCGGGGCGAAGCCGACCGGCTCCTCGAGGCGCACGAGCTTCGCGGCAGAGAGGTGTTCACGCGGTTCGCAAGGGTGGCCGTCGCGACCGCATGACCACGGGTTCCTGGCAGCACGCCGAGACGTACCGGCCCCTCGTGGCCGTCGTCGCATACCACCTCGGGCGCGACCGTGTGACGCGCTGGCCCGACGGCGGCTACGGCGTGCCGGCGCCCTACATCGAGGCCATCAGACGATCTGGCGCACGCACCGCGATCGTCGCGCCTGGCGAGCCGAGCGACGCCGAGCCAACGCTTGAGCCGTTCGACGGGCTGCTGCTCGTCGGAGGCGGCGACGTCGACCCCGCCGCGTACGGCGCCGAGCCAGACACCGAGCACAACTACGGCGTCGAGGTCGACCGCGACACATTCGAGATCGAGCTGCTGCTCGCGGCCGAGCACATGCGGGTGCCGGTGCTCTGCATCTGCCGGGGCATGCAGATCATGAACGTGGCCTACGGAGGCACGCTGCACCAGCATCTTCCCGGCATGTCCGGCCTGCTCCAGCACGGTGTGCCGCTCGAGGGCACCGAGACGCTGCACACCGTGACACCCATGCGCACCTCCTACCTCGCCGCGATGACGAAGTCGGGTGACCTCACGTGTTCGTCGCACCACCATCAGGGCGTCGACCGTGTCGGCGAACGGCTGCGCGCGACCGGCCACAGCCCCGACGGCCTCGTCGAGGCGATCGAGCTCGACGTCGGGCCGACGAACGATCCCACCGTCGAACCCTGGATCGTCGGGGTGCAGTGGCACCCGGAGGAGACCGCCGCGACCGACCCCGTGCAACAGTCGCTGTTCGACGCGCTAGTGCTGCTCTCGCGACTTCGCGGCGCACGGGCCAAGCCCGGCGAGCCGGAAGGGCGAGGTCGCGAGTACCGCATCGCCGACCCCGACACAGATTGGCCCGCTCGATTCCAGGCCGAGGCCGCTCGCATCGTCGCGGCGCTGCCCGGCGGCCTGCTCGCCCGGATCGACCACGTCGGATCGACTTCGGTGGCGGGCCTCGCGGCCAAGCCGATCATCGACATCCAGCTCTCGCTGCACGCGCTGACGCCGCGCGACGCCTACCTCGAGCCGCTCAACAACGCCCTCGGTTACCGATGGGTGCTCGACCCCTGGGACGCCGGCCACGAGTACTTCAGTCGCGATGTCGACGGCGAGCGTTGCTTCCAGCTGCACGTGTGTGTCGCGGGCTCGGAGTGGGAACAACGGCACCTCGCGTTCCGCGACTGGCTGCGCACCCACGACGACGATGCTGCTGCGTACGCCGAGCTCAAACGCAAGCTCGCCGCCACCCACCCGAAGGACACCTTGACCTACACCGAGGCCAAGACCTCGTTCATCACGAGCATCATGCGGCGGGCTGGGGAAAGGGAACCGAAAGTAGGGACTAGCGCGAACGGGCTAGCACCTGCATAATCCCCGGCATCGTGGGGGGAGAGCCGAACGTCATGCGCCTGGCACCGCGATACGCCATCGATCCGTTCGGCCGAACCCGCCGATCGTGGGCGGATACGATCGCGTGAACCACATCGCCGCCACCATCTTCGGCGCCCCATTGCCCCCGGGGGGCACGATCGGCGTCTGCTCACCGAGCGGGCCTTACTACAACCGCAGCGATATCGAGCGACCGGTCGAGTGGTGGCAGGAGCGCGGCTTTCACGTGAAGTTGAGCGAGGGCGTGTGGGCCCAGGATGACTACGTCGCAGGAACTCCCGAGCAACGAGCGGCCGATCTCAACGCCCTGTTCGCCGACCCGGAAGTCGACGTGATCCAGGTGCTCTGGGGCGGCACGGGCGCGATGCAGGTGCTTCCCCACCTCGACTACGACCTGATCGAGGCGAACCCCAAGGCGCTCATGGGGTACTCCGATATCACGAACCTGCACATCGCGATCCACCAACGCACCGGGCTCGCGACGCTTCACGGGCCGGGGCTTGGCTCCATGGGCATCCCCGAGCGGACGGCCTTCACCTGGGACTCCGCCCTCGACGCCTTCATGAAGGGCGCGGCAGGACAGGTGCCTCGCGATCCCGACGACGCGTACGTGCGCGCGATCGCACCGGGAAAGGTCACCGCGCCGATCGTGGGCGGCAACCTGTTCACGCTCGTGCACCTGATCGGCACACCGTTCGAGCCGGCCTTCGACGGCGCGATCCTGTTCTTCGAGGAGGTGCACGAGGCGACCTACGTGATCGAGGTGCATCTCGACCAGCTGCGGCTCGCCGGCAAGCTCGACGGCATCGCAGGCGTCGTGATCGGCGAGATGAAGGATTGCGGATGGCGAGAGGATCGCCCCGAGACCCCCCGCGATCGCTCGCTCGAGGATGCGTTCGAGCGGCACCTAGCTTCGCTGGGGGTGCCGGTGCTATACAAGCTTCCTCTCGGGCACGGGAAACACCTGGCATCGATACCGCTGGGGGTCATGGCGACCCTCGACGCCGACGCCAAGACACTGACGATCGACCAACCGGGAGTCGCACCACATGCGTAAGACATATCGACGTTCGCGAAGCGATGGACGAGCGACGCGATCCAACCGAAGGAGGGCGGCATGATAACGACCAGAAGGGTGATCGCAGCGATCACCTTGCTGACCGTGTTGGGAGCAGTGGCCATTTCGGGGTCCGCACTCGCACAATCGACGAGCGACGAGGAGATAGTTTTCGTCGCTGGCACGATCAACGACATGAGGACCGTAAACCCGTTCCGAGCGTTCGAGTCGCCGGAGTTCGAGGTCATGGACCTCAACTACGATCTGCTGATCAGCTTCTCGCAAGAAGACATGTCTCCCGTTCCGAATCTGGCGACGAAATGGACGCCGAGCGAGGACGGGCTCACCTGGACGATCGAGCTCCGCGACGACGTGACCTGGCAGGACGGTGAGCCCTTCACCGCCAACGACGTGGTGTTTACGTTCGACTTCATCGCCGAGAACAACATCGCTGCCTTCACGAACTACCTGCCGTTCACGGATTCGTTCGAGGTGATCGACGACTACACGTTCGCGTGGAACACCACCGAGCCGACCACCGCTCCGGAGGTTCCCCCGTACGTGTACATCCTTCCCGAGCACATCTGGGGCGAGTTCGACAAGAAGGAAGCGCTGGACTTCAAGAACTACCCGAACATGATCGGCACCGGCCCGTTCCAGCTCACCGACTGGGACAAGGGCCAGTCCTGGACGATGGAAGCCAACCCCGACTACTGGGGCGGCGCGCCTCTGATCGACAAGTACATCGTTCGCAAGTACGACAACGAAGAGGCCATGGTCACCGCTCTGCGCGAGGGTGAGATCGACTACATCGGAGACGTCTCGATCGACCTGTTCGACTCTTTGGCCACGGTCGAAGGCATCTCCACACACGTCGGACCCGAAACCGCGTTCACCCAGATGAGCTTCCCGATGTGTCAGCCGGACACGCCTGAGGCCGATGTCGATTGCAAGAAGACCGGCACCGGCGGGCACCCTGCCCTCCTCGACCACGATGTACGGCTCGCGATCGCTACCGCGATCGACAAACAATCCCTGGTTGATCGGGTGCTCCAGGGCTTCGGGAGTCCGGGAACCGTCGTGCTGCCTCCCTACATGACGCGATGGCGCGTCGAACCTGAGGAACCCATCCCCTACGATCCGGTCGAAGCGAATCGCATCCTCGACGAAGCCGGGTACCTCGACACCGACAACGACGGCGTGCGTGAGATGCCGAACGGTGGGCAAGCGCTCGACTTCAGGTTCGTGTTGCGGTCCGAGGATCCACAGAGCATCACGTCCGGCGAGTTCATCTCCGGCTGGCTCGACGAGATCGGCATCTCGACGAAGGTCGACGTCGTGACCGACGACAAGCTCACCGACATCTACCTGTCGAACGACTTCGACCTGTACATCTGGGGGTGGGGAGTGGAGCCCGACCCCGGGTTCCAGCTCTCGACCTACACCACGGAGGAGTGCGGGTACTGGAGCGACACCTGCTACGCCAACCCCGAGTACGACCAGCTGTACGAAGAGCAGCAGACCGTCGCGAGCTCGGAGGAACGCGCGGCGATCGTTGCCGAGATGCAGCAGATCGTCTACTCCGACATCCCCGAGATCGTCCTGTACAACTACAACTCCCTAGAGGCCTACGACAGCGCCGAGTGGGGAGGACTGGAGGAGAACGTGGCGCCGAACCCCGACGGATTCCTCTGGGGGCAATACGGACGACACACTGCTCTCACCGTGGCGCCACTGGCGTTGATCGGGGAGGGCGGTACGGGGACCAAGACCGGCGACTCGGGCATCTCGGCCGGCGTCTGGCTGGCGATCCTGGCCGGCGTCGTCGCGGTGATCCTGGTCGTCACGCTGGTGCGACGCGGACGCTCCGACGAGGATCGCGCGTAGACGAGAACGAGCGGGAGAGAAGAGCAGGGTGGGGACGCAGCGATACGTCCTGGGCAAGATCTTCCAGGCGTTCCTCACCCTGTTCTTCATCCTCACTTTCAACTTCTTCCTTTTCCGGGTCATCCCGGGAGATCCCGTTGCGCTGCTCACGAAGACCTCTGGAGTCGAGCTGAGCGGAGAGCAACAGCAGCAGCTCCGCGATGACCTCGGATTGCTCGACCCACTTCCGACGCAGTACGTGGGGTACATCGCAGACACGTTCCGAGGTGATCTCGGCGTCTCGACGTTCGTCGAACCGGGAGAGCAGGTCTCGACGGTGTTCTTCCGAGACCTGCCCAAGACCCTGGTCCTCGTCGGCACCAGCACGATCGCGTCGGTCGCGCTCGGCCTCGTGCTCGGCGCCTACGGCGGCTGGCGGCGGGGCCGGGCCCTCGATCTTTCAGCCATGTCGGGTTCGCTCATCCTCTACTCGATGCCGGAGTTCGTACTTGGCATCTTGTTCTTGCTGCTGTTTACCAAGTACCTGCATCTGTTCCCGAGCGGGGGGTACAAGTCGGTGACCGGCAACGCCACGGGCCTGGCGTACATCGCCGACGTGCTCAACCATCTGTTCTTGCCGTGGATCACGCTGACACTTGCGTATGTGGGCGAGTACTACTTGGTGATGCGCTCGTCGCTCCTCGACGTCATGGGCGAGGAGTACATCTCGTTGGCCCGAGCGAAGGGCTTGCGAGACAAGCTGGTCCTCCGGCACCATGCTGCGCGCAACGCCCTGCTCCCGACCGTCACGTTGATCGCCCTGTCGTTCGGCTTCGTCCTCGGGGGAGCCATCACCGTGGAGCTCGTCTTCTCCTACCCCGGCATCGGCAAGCTCTCGTTCGACGCCCTGCGCAAGCATGACTTCCCGGTTCTGCAGGGCACCTTCCTGGTGTTCAGCCTCGCCGTGCTCGTGGCGAACCTGATCGCCGACGTCTTGTACGGTTACCTCGATCCGAGGGTGAGGTCCTCCGCATGAAGACCGAGGAGCTCCAGGAACAACCGCAGCCCGAGCCGGGACCTCTGCCGGAGCTGCGGAGCCCGCGACAGATCACCTGGACGCGCAGGCGCCTGGCACTTTCACGCTTCTGGTCACGCTATCGACGCAGCCCTATGGGCGTGGCGGGCCTCGTGATCCTGCTGATCTTCGGCGCGACGGCGATCCTCTCGATCTTCGCCGACCAGTCAACCCTCAGCAAGGTAGCCGTAACCGAGGCGGACATCGCCCCGTGTACGTTCCGAGAGCTGCCTTGTCCTCCCAACGCCAACAACATCCTCGGCACCGACGCCGACGGGCGCTCAGTGTTCTGGCTGGTCGTGCACGGCGCACGGATGTCGCTCCTCGTCGGCCTCGTGGCGAGCGTGATCACGATGGTGATCGGGTCGCTCGTCGGCATCGTCGCAGGCTTCGTCGGTCGGTTCAGCGACACGGTCCTCATGCGCATGGCCGACTTCCTGCTCGTGATCCCGTGGCTGGCTCTCGCCATCGTGTTGGCTTCGATCTTCGGACAGAACATCTGGGTGGTGATCGGGATCATCGGGTTCACCTCGTGGCCTGGAGCCGCTCGGTTGATCCGCGCCCAAACCCTCTCGGTCAAAGAGCATCTGTACGTAGAGCGTTCGAAGGCGCTCGGCGCCGGGAGCTGGTACGTGATCTCGCGACACATCCTGCCTAATGTGATGCCTATCATCCTGGCCAATGCGATCCTCGTGGTGGCGATCGCGATCCTGTCTGAGTCTGCGCTGTCGTTCCTGGGTCTCGGGGATCCGCTCCGAGTGACGTGGGGAACGATCATCGAAGAGGCCTTCAGTCGCGGCGCCACCTCGATCGGTGCATGGTGGTGGTTGCTCACTCCGAGCTTCTGCATCGTGACGGTCGTGCTCGGCTTCACGATGGTCGGGTACGCGCTCGACGAGATCATCAACCCCAGGATCCGAGAGCGATGAGCGTTCTTTCGATCAGCGACCTCGCCGTGACGTACGCAGCGAAGAGCGGAGATGTGCCCGCCGTGCGAGGGGTGAGCTTCGACATCCGCAAAGGCGAGGTCCTCGGGCTCGCCGGCGAGTCCGGCTGCGGGAAGTCGACGATCGCGGGAGCCATCTTGCGATTGCACTCGCCGAGCACCAAGATCGACGGCACGATCCTGCTCGATGGCGAAGATGTGCTGGCCATGAAACCAGGCCGCCTGCGAGCCGTAAGATGGACCGGGGCTTCGATCATCTTCCAGGGAGCACTGCACGCCCTCAACCCGGTGCAGCGGATCGGTGCACAGATCAACGAGGCCATCACGATCCATCAGATGGCGAGTGATCGTGGTGCTCAGGTGCGAGCGGGTGAGCTGTTAGAGCAGGTCGGCCTGCCGAGCCGCCGCATCGACGACTACCCACACGAGCTGTCGGGGGGCCAGAAGCAGCGAGTCATGATCGCGATGGCTTTGGCGTGCAGCCCCTCGCTGGTCATCGCTGACGAACCAACAACCGCGCTCGACGTCATGGTGCAGGCCCAGGTGCTGAGGCTGTTGCGTTCGCTCGAACGCGATCTCGGTCTCGCCATGCTGTTCATCACGCACGACCTGTCGGTGTTGGTCGAAGTCTCGGATCGCCTGGCCATCATGTATGCGGGGAAGATCATCGAGGAAGGCAGCGCGAAGACGGTGTTCACGAGCCCCGTGCATCCGTACACCAAGGCACTCGCGGCGGCCTTCCCGTCGATCGGCGACGTTCGGTTCAGGCGCAAGCCTGCTGGATTGGGCGGCGACCCCCCCGATCCACAGAAGATCCCGTCGGGTTGCCCCTTCCACCCGCGTTGTCCGGTCGCATGGGATGACTGCGCACACATCGTGCCGGAGCTGTGGGCGGCAGGCGAGGACCGCCGCGCTTCGTGTCTGCTGGCAGAGGGCGCGCCTGCGACCTCCGGAACCGGCGCCTCGACGGGCTGATCGATGACCGAGGTCACGAGCGAACACCCAACTTCACTCGCCGGGGAGCCGGTCATCGAGGTCCGCGGCCTCAAGGTGAACTTCACCGGGCGGGTGAGCCTGCTCGCCGGCCTGACGGGGAAGAAGGGAGCCGACGCCAAGGCGGTCGACGGCCTGGATCTCACCCTTCATCGGGGAGAAGTGCTGGCGCTCGCAGGCGAGTCGGGGTGCGGCAAGACGACCACGGCACGAGCCATCATGGGCTTGATCCGCCCGCAGGCAGGTGAGGTGCTCTACGAGGGGAAACCGCTGTCTCGAAACCTGCGTGCCTACCGGCGCAAGGTGCAGATGGTGTTCCAGGATCCCTCGGCGGCACTCAACCCTCGCCAGACCGTCTACGAGATCGTCGCCGAGGGCCTGAGGATCCATGGGATCCACAGCGGCCCCGACGGCCAGAACGAAGAGCAACTCGTGGCTCGGGCTCTCTCGCGATCGGGGCTGCGCCCACCCGAGCGCTTCTACCTGCAGTACCCGCATGAGCTCTCCGGCGGGCAGCGCCAGCGAGTGGTGATCGCGGGCGCGTTGGCGTTGGATCCCGAGGTCATCGTGGCGGACGAGCCGGTGTCCAACCTCGACGCCTCGGTGCGAGGAGAGATCCTCGATCTACTGATGAAGCTCCGGGGCGAGCTCAAGATCTCGATCATCATCGTCACCCACGACCTGGGGCTCGCGTGGACGGTCGCAGACCGCGTCGCGATCATGTACCTCGGTCGCATCGTCGAGATCGGCCCGGCCGAGGATGTGCTGCTGAGACCCGAGCATCCCTACACCAGGGCGTTGCTCGACGTGGTGCCCGAAGCCGGCGGACTCGATAGGCCGATCCTCACCGGCGAACCGCCCGACCCGACCCGTATCCCCGACGGGTGCCGCTTCCACCCTCGCTGTCCGGTGGTGGTGTCGGGCAGGGCTGCAGAGCTCGGCATCGAGGCTCGGTGCAAGGGGGAGGACCTGGCGCTACGGGAGCTCGCTCCCGAGCACGAGGCCGCGTGCTACGAGTCGTTCATGCGCCACGAGAGCGGCGGCGCGACCGTCTGAGCCATCAGGCGGCGACGAACCCCGCCTCGATCACGATGCGTCGGCGGCTGCAGCATCGCCATCGGCGCCGCCGCCCGTCGGATCGGTGCCCGTCGGATCGCTGCCCTTGAGCACGCCGAGGATCGCTTCCATCTCGGTGTCGGAGACCCTGGTGTCACGTGAGGACCCTTCGGTGTTGGTCGCGCGGACGGTCGCGAGCAGGGTCCGCAGGTTGGATTCGGCCATCTCCGCACGAGCCTCGAGCTCCCGGACCTTCTCGGCGAGCGCGCGGGCACGCCCCTCGGCGTCTTCGCGCGCCTGACGCGACACGCTCGTCTCCTCTCGGGCCGAGCGCAGGGCCGCGCGCATCTCGGCCGCCTCTCGCCCGAGATCCACGAGCCGGTCGACCACAGCGCGACCGAAGTCAGAGTAACGAGCCGACCCAGACGCAACCTTCGCGACTGAGGCATCCGTCGGTCGAGGTTGCCGGGTCTTGCGAGGACGGCGCCCGATCGATTCCTTCTCACTCGCGTCGACTCGCTCGGTGCTGAGCAGCCGGTACGACCCATGTGACGGTTCGAGACGCTTGCGTGCGATCAGAGCTCGCACGGCCCGAGCGGTCGAGAGGGCATCGGGGAAGCCGAGCGCCCGCCCGATCTCCGCGGGCGTCACGCCCATCACGTCGCCCACCTGGGTGCGCTCGGCGGCCGCGCCCAAGAATGCGTTGACCCGATCCAGACTCTGCTCGTTCACGACCTCAATCATGCCCGAGATGGCGTCGCGCAACCAGTCGCCCTGCCCACAACCTCGTCGGAGCTGAGGTCGGTAGTCTGCGAGCATGATCGCCGATCCCGGCACATCTCCACCCGCACCCCTCACCGGCTTGAGGGTGATCGACCTGTCGCGGGTGCTGGCCGGGCCCCTGGCCACGCAGACGCTCGGCGATCTCGGCGCCGATGTCATCAAGGTCGAGCGTCCCGGCCAGGGCGACGACACGCGCCATTGGGGGCCTCCGTTCGCGGGCGACGACGCGGCGTATTTCTTGTCGCTCAATCGGAATAAGCGCTCGGTCGCGATCGACCTGAAGACGGCCGGTGGCGTCGAGGCGGTGCGTCGCCTGACCGGCGACGCCGACGTCGTGATCGAGAACTTCCGGCCGGGCCTGATGCGCGAGCTGGGGCTCGGCCTCGAAGACCTGCGGGCAGAGAACCCTCGCCTGGTTACCTGCTCGCTGACGGCGTTCGGCGACGACGCACCCGAGACGGCCTCGCGTCCCGGATACGACATCATCGTGCAGGCGCTCTGCGGCTTGATGAGCGTGACGGGCGAGCCCGGCGGGGAACCGGTCAAGGCCGGGGTCGCATTGCTCGACGTGGTAACCGGACTGCAGGCGACGATCGGCATACTGGCCGCCCTCGCCGAGCGGTCGCGGACCGGGCTCGGGCGTCATGTGAGCGTGTCGCTGTTCGACGCGAGCGTGGCGGCCATGCTGAACCAGGCGGCGAACACGTTGATCGGCGGCATCGTGCCCACTGCGCTCGGCACCGCGCATCCCAACATCGTGCCGTACCAAGCCTTCAATGCATCGGATCGACCCTTCATCGTCGCTGGCGGCAACGACCGCCTGTTCCGCCGGGTGTGCGAGGTCGTGGGCCACGCCGAGTGGGCCGATGACGAGCGGTTCGCCACGAACCAGGCCCGCGTCGCGAACCGTGATGCGTTGATCTCGTTGCTGTCGGCCCAGCTCGCGACGCGGCCGGCCGCCGACTGGCTCGAGGCGTTCGAAGCCGCCTCGGTGCCGTGCTCCCCGATCCGCTCGATGCCGGAGGTATTCGCCTCTGCCGAGGGTGCTGCGCTCGTCGACGAGATCGTCGACCCCGATCGGGGCAGAGTGCTGCGGCTGGTTGCGAATCCGCTGCGGTTCGACGGCGAACGCCTCCCCACCAGGCTCGCACCACCGACGCTCGGCGCCGACGACGAGGCTGTGCTGGGCAAATGACCGATGCCTCGAGGCTCGCGGATTCCTGGGCCGACGCCCTGGCGTCCTGGGCGATCCCGCAAGAGATCCTCGACGCGGCGCCGGAGTCTCCGTTCGGATTCCCTGCCGAGCTGTTCGTGAGGCGAGGCGAACGCGCGATCGACGACGGTGACCGCACGCCGACGCCGACGCCGACGACGACCCGGGCGCTCGAGGCGCTGGGCGACGGGGGCACCGTGCTCGACGTGGGCGCCGGCGGCGGCGCGACCTGCTTGCCGCTCGCCCGGCGGTGCACCGGTCTGATCGCCGTCGACAGTCAGACCGACATGCTCCAGGCGATCACCCGCATGGCATCGGTGCTCGGATCGCCGGTCACGACCGTGCAGGGGCGCTGGCCCGACGTGGCGTGCGAGACGCCGCGGGCCGACGTCGTCGTGTGCGGACACGTTGCTTTCAACGCGCCCGACCTGATGCCATTCGTCGTCGAGCTCTCAGCGCACGCCGGCCGACGCGTCGTGATCGAGCTCACCGACCGTCACCCCCTGGCGTGGATGAACGACCTATGGCTTCGATTCCACGACGTCGTGAGGCCCGAGCGACCGCGCGCCGACGACGCCGAAGAGCTCTGCCGCGCCCTCGGGTTCGACGTGCGCCGCGATGAGCGTGTCGACACCGAGGACATGGCCGGAAGCGGCTTCGAACGTCGAGAGCACGCCATCGCGCTCATGCGCCGGCGGCTCTGCCTGCAGCCCGAACGCGACGACGAGATCGCGACCGCGCTGGGCTCGCGTCTCGTAGAGCACGACGGCCTGTGGAGAGCGGGACCGCATGAGCAGCGCGTCGTGACGCTCTGGTGGGACGCGCCGGCCTCGCGTTAGGTGCGCTAGGTACGCGAGGTGTTCTAGGCGGCGATGGCGGTGAGCACGACCGTGCCCGCAGCACCGAATGTTCCCTGACCGCCGTCGGGTAGCTCGCGGTCGAAGCTCGTAGTGGCGCCGTCACGAGCAGGCACGACGAGCCGCAGCGTCGGGATCGTTTCGATGAAGCCGCTCAGCTCCTGCGACCCGGCCGGGCTACGCCCCGTCTGGTAGACCCGGAAGTGAAGCTCGCCGTCACGCAGCCCACCTACTGCACGCAGCTCGATGTGTTCGGCCTGCACCTGTGCGGTCGGCTCATCGCATCGCAGCTCGCTCTTCAATGTGCCGGTGCCGGCATTGTCGATCGGTCCGTCGGCCACCGCGATGCCGATATCGATGCGCCAATTGGCGGCACACCGCCCACCGACGAGCAGGTCGTGGTACGTGCGGGCGTCGATGCGTACGAGCCAAGCCTCCCCAGCGGGTTCCCCGACCGCGGGCTCATCGGTCGCCTCCACGCTCGGTCCGGTACTCGAGCGCGCGCCAGGGTCGTCGACGCCGGGCGGGAACGGGTTCGTGTTGGCCGCCACGACCGCGCCCACGGCGGCGCACGCGGCGAACGCGAGCGCCCACACCACGATCCTGAGGAGCCGTCGCACGGGAGCGACCCTACCGCGAGCGGCGCGCCACGTAGTCGCGAAGCACGAACTCGCCCACGCGGTGATCGTCCATCAGGAATACACGTCCTTCGGTGATGCGAGCGAGACGTTCCATGAACCGGGCGAGCCCGTCCGACTCCTCGAGCATGAAGATGTTGAGTCGCACGCCGGACTTCGCGAGCCGCATCGCCTCGGCGAGCGTCCGCTCGATCGTCTCGAGCGCCGGTGGCCACTCGAAGAACGCCTGATCGCCCTCGAGGTGCGCGGTGGGCTCGCCGTCGGTCACCATGATCACCTGCCGCGTGGCGCGGGGGTGTTGGGCGAGCAAGCGGTTCGCGAGCATGAATGCGTGGTGCATGTTCGTGCCGTAGACGCGCTCGAACCCGGGTGTCGTGAGGTCCTCAGGCTGAAGCTGCCACGCGTATTCGTTGAACCCGATGAGGTAGAGCGTGTCGTGCGGATAGCGGCCCTCGATCAGCGCGTGAAGCGCCAGCGCCATCTTCTTCGCGTGCACGAAGTGTCCGCGCAGCGGCATCGAAAACGACAGGTCGAGCAGCAGCGCCGTCGCGGTCTCGGTGCGCTGCTCCGCCTCGACCATCTCGAAATCGTCGGGCGCCAGGCGCACGGGCTCGCCTGGGGTCGACCGCGTGACAGCGTTGAAGACGGTGCGCTGCACGGCGAGCTGTCCGTGGTCGCCGAAGTTCCAGGGGCGGGTGGCACCGGTCGGCTCGGACAACCCGCCGGCGTCTCGCGACTCGTGGGTTCCCTCCCGATCGCGTTGCAGTTCCTCGAAGATCTGCGTGAGCGCCCGTTCCCCGAGCTTGCGGGCGCCGCGGGGTGTGACCTCGAGGCGGCCGTGACGGCGTTGCACGAGACCGGCTTCCTCGAGCATGCGCTCGACCTGCTTGAGTCGCCGCAGGTCTTGCGCCGCGGTGTCGCCGAGGGTGCGGCGCACGGCGTCCTCGTCGACGTCGTCGAGCGAGGCGCCCGGGTAGTCACCCTGCATCGCACGATCGAGCTCTTCGTAATCGTGCAGGCGCTCCATCGCGTCGACAGCGGCCGACATCGGCATGCCCTCGCCGCCCCCGGCGCCGCCCTGCTCTTGGTTCTGGCCTTGATCTCGGCCCTCGCCCCAGCCCATTCCCGGGAACATGCCTCGAAGGTTCGAGCCGAGCCGGTCGACCTCGAACGCGAGGTCCATGTCCTGCATGGCCTGTTCGGCCAGCGTCGCGAGCTCTGCCCGCTGCTCGGGCGAGAGCGACGCCATCAAGGCGCTCATCGCCGCCATGCGGCGCGCCATGTTCTCGAGCAGCTCGTCGAGCGTCTGGGGGTCGTCGGGGAACAGCGCCCCGTGGCGCGCCATGAACTCCTCGAATGCCGACTGGGTGTACTCACCGCGCTCACGCATCTCGATCAGGCCGTTGAGATCGGCCAGCATGTCCTTGAAGCGCGCCATATCCTCGGGCGTCATGTTCCGCATGCCCTCGGCCATCTGCCGGAAGTAGGACCCCATCACCTGCTCGCGGATGTGCTCCTGAAGCTCGTCGAACATGCGATGCGCCACGTCGTCGACGAACCGGTACTCACGCAGCTCCGCGAGCTTTCCGGGCGCGTCGGGCGATAGCGAGTCGAGGAAGACCTCACGCATGCGCGCATCGTCGTCGTCACGGAAGCTCAGCTCCGCGCGCTCACGATCCAGGATCTGTTCGAGCCGCTCCCGGATGTCCTCTAACGGGCCGGTGAGGTCCAGCCGGACCTCTTCACGCTCGCGTTGCTGCCGCAGGCGCTGCCGAAGGGCGTCCATGCCTGAGAACCGCCCGCGCATGCCCCTGCGCAGCAGCCGCTGCAGCGCGTGATCGGCGCCGCCACCCATCAGGATCTCGTCCGCGAGCTCCTCCAGCACGTCGGAAGCCGGCACGTCGGGGCCGAACGGATCCTGGGTGCCGTCCCATCGCGAGTACCGAAAACGCATGGAGCCAGCGTACGCCGGTCTTCGCGCAAGCCCGCCGGTCGACCGGCGCTCAGCCGCGCACGGTGAAGTGACGATCCTGGTCGCCGGCGATGTGCATACCGAACACGCGAGCGGCCGCTTGTGCACGGGTATTCGACTGCACACCGGGTCGAGCCGAGATGTCCCGAGCAAGATCGACGACCTTCACGAACCTCACCCCTGCCGCATCGACAGGCGGGCCGGCGATGGCTTCGGTGAGGCACACGATCGGTATGGCCTGCGCGAACGTCGAGGCCTCTCCGAGACGAGTCGAGAACCGGCGTCGACCGGACCGGAGCTTGCGAAGATCCGGCACCGATCGATCTCCTACGACCGGACGCCGGGAGTCGACCCGTGCGACCCCCGCAAGATCACACACCACGACGAGGAAGGCGCCGGTGGTTCCGATCACCGCGAGATCGGCGTTCCACTCGTGTGCAGGCACCACGAAGAAGCTGTACGGGTCGAGCCGGCCGAGCGCACGCGCCAAGGCGACGTGGGCCGAGGATCCCGGTTCCACCGATGGCATGTCTGTGGAAGTCGGACGAGACGGCCCGGTACTTGAATCTCTATCCGAGCACCTCCGCCCCGTACCGTTCCGCGGCGGCCATGATCAGGTCGAAGTCGATGTCCTCGAGCGCCACGGTCGCGAGCTGGTCGGTCGGCTCACTCGTCTCGCGGATGAACCCTTCGAAGCCCGCAGGCGAGAAGATCATCAACATCCGCGCGCTCGGCGTCCGAACCGTATAGCGGTGCGGCACGTCACGCGGACCGAACACGAACGAACCTGGACCGGCGTCGACGACATCGTTGCCGATAGAGAAGGTCACCTCTCCCTCGAGCACCCAGAACGCTTCGTCCTCACGGTGGTGCACATGAAGGGGCACCAGACCGTCGGGTGTCGAGACGATCTCCGCGACCGTGTACAGCCCGCCGGTGTGTTCACCGGTGACCTTCAGCAGGGTGGGCTCCCCCATCCACGACAGCCGCTCGCCGCCTTCGGCTTCGAGTCCGAAGCCAGGCGCCGCTGCTTGGTGGGCTTGCATCCTCGTCATTTCCTTCCTCCTTTGCCCGGCTGGGCATCTGGGTGGAGCGCGCACACGGCGGCCCGAGCCATGATGGTCGCGGCCGCACGGGCATCGAACCCGCGAGACTCCAGCGACCTGAATGTGGTGAGGTCGAAGAACGCGCTCACCCTCTGCACGGTTCGAGGACGAGGGCGGGTTCCGGCGAGCGCAGCGCGGACGAACGCCTCCACGGTGGCTCTCTGGTATGCCTCCCATTCACGGATCGAGGGAAGCTCTCGCTCACCCGGGAAGACGTCGAGGTGTGCCCCGCCGCGTGCGTAGAAGTCGAATAGCTCCCTGGCTACCCTTTCGAGCCGTTCCTGCGTCGTCCCTGTGTCGCCGGCGACCTCGGCGGCACCCTCGGGACCCGGAGGCCGAAGGCGTGCCATCAGCAGGTCGCCACAGGCGGGCACGAGCTCCTCGAGCGACGGGAAGTAGTTGTATACCGTGGCGACAGCGACATCGGCGCGACCCGCGATGTCCTTCCAACTCGTGCTGAGGATGCCCTTCTCGGTGTGGAGCTCGATCGTCGCCGCCAGGATCCGCTCTCGCAGCTCCTCCCGAGCCTCGGCCCGTCTCGACATGTCGTATCCACGCGGCGTCATTTAGATAGACTATCTATCTAAACTTCTGGAAAGTCAACCCCGTGGGCGGTCGCGCCGTTAGCCGCCGCCCACTTCAGCCGACGCCCAGGCCGGTCATCAGGCCACGGAGCGACAGGCCGAAGCAGATGAACGCCGCGAAGGCGAACGGCACCCATGGCTGGATCGGCTTCGCTCCCGGCTGCGCCTTCTGCAGGTCGCGCGCGAGGGTGTGAGCGATGATCAGGATCACGATCGGGCCGAAGCCGTACACGTAATGCAGCCACTCCGTCGGGCGACGGCCCAGCAGCAACAACACGATGCCGATCAGCGCCTGCGATCCGGCGATGACCTGGGCCACGGTGAGCCACTGCCAGTAACGCTCCCCCGGCCCGCGGCGTGCGATCAGCGCGCCCAGCGGCCAGAGCCAACCGACCGCGAACAACGCGACTACCGCGAACCCGACCCAGGTGTGGACCTCTGACATGGCGGCCGGATACTACGAGGCCGCGCGCTCAGGCAGCCTCGGGACCGGTGTACCGCGCCGAGCGATCGCCGCCGTCCTTGTTGAGACGGCGCGACAGATAGAGCCCCTCGAGCGCGAACTCCACGGCGCTCGCCGCGACGCCGGGGCTCTCCTCCTCGACGCCAAGTCGCTCGAGCAGCTTCGCGAGACCCGGCAGGTCGCCGATCGCATCGAGCAAGTCGCTCGCCGGCGTGAGCTCGCCCGTGTCGACCGCCAGCCCCTCGTCGAACCGCTCGAGCAGGGCACCGAAGTCGTAGCCCGACAGCCGACGACGGAAGACCTCGAGCTCGGCGGTGCGCATCGCGCGTTGCAAGATCTCCGCCTCGCGGCCTTCCTCGATCGTGTCGAACTCGACGCGGCCCTCCGAGCTCATCAGCACCGCGGGAAGATCCACCACCCTCGGCACCGCCTCGGGCTCGCCCATGCGGGCCGCGCGGCGCACGGCGGCCGCCTGCAGGGTTTCGAGGTTGCCGATCGAGTAGCGAACGCTCACGCCGCTGCGGTGGTTCACGTGCGATGAGCGGCGAAGCTCCGCCGTCAGTGCTGCGACCACTTCCTTCATGAAGACCGGCACACGCAACGGCATGGCGGTCTCGAACGACGACGTCTCCTGATCCATGATGCGGATCTCTTCACCGATCGTCTCTGGGTAGTGGGTTCGGATCTGCGTGCCGAAGCGATCCTTCAGGGGCGAGACGATGCGGCCGCGGTGCGTGTAGTCGTCGGGGTTCGCGGTCGCGACGAGCAGGATGTCGAGGGGAAGCCGTATGCGATACCCGCGGATCTGCACGTCACGTTCCTCGAGGATGTTGAACAGCGACACTTGGATGCGCTCGGGCAGGTCCGGCAACTCGTTGATCGCGACTATGCCGCGGTTCGTGCGAGGGATCAGGCCGTAGTGGATCGTTCCCTCGTCGCCGAGGTAACGCCCTTCGGCCACCTTGATCGGGTCGACGTCGCCGATCAGGTCGCCGACGCTCGTGTCGGG
>JBBEAY010000057.1:0-17186 GCA_040882605.1 Actinomycetota bacterium | reverse complement strand
CGAGGCCATCGGCCGTGGTCAGCGCCGCCCACACCCTGGCCGGCGGATGCGCGATCTCGACTGTCCGCTCAATGCGATCGGGGAATCCCATGACAACCTCCAAGTAGCAACCGTTCAGTTGCTACTCACCATATAGCAATCGGTCGGTTGCGTCAACCCATGAGAGCCGCCGGACTGCCCCCAGGCGCCTGCCTGGCCCCAGCCACGGTGTCTGCGCCGAAACGCGCAGCTCGGACCCTTCGTCGCTTCGACGCGCCCAGGAGACCGGACATGAAGTGGCTACCTGGATCCGCCCGGCCGGACGGCCAATGCGACAGCGTCGCTGGAACCGGGTGCGACGAAGCCTGCGAGTGGCAGGGCAGCAGCCTGGGCGGCTGCCATGTCGCCACGAATGACCGCGCCCTGGAGCTCGGCCTGGAGTCGAGCGATCTCGCGGGATGCGACGGTTCCCGTGCCCTCGACAGGTTGGATCGGCGACGGTAGCGCCACACTCGCCGAGCTACCTTGTCAGCGCGGCGTCGAAGAGACTCAGCTGCTGACCTGTGGCCAGGAAATGCATCAGTTCCGGCACGTGAAGCGGCAAGGCGGTCAGTCGCTCGGAGGGCGCATACCAACGTCCCCGTGTGGCGCCACGCGCCTCGAGCCAACCTGCCCGCGCGATACGGCCAAGCTCTGCCCGAGCAGCGGGTAGCGAGCGGCCGGTCAGTTCGGCGAGGGCTGCGGTGCGGAGGCGGCTGACTCGCGCAGCGAGGATAACTGGGGCCCATTCGAGCGGGTGCCCTGCATCGGCGAGCGCAGAGACCAGGATCCCGATATCCGCTGGCAGCGCGTCAAGGATCCGGTTGCGAGCCTCCAGCCGATCGAGCGATATCCGGGTGTAATAGTCGAGCCACTCGGTGACGGGGTGGTTGTCCGGGTCGTAGGTCGGGCCGAGGGTGGTCCGGAGCGCTTCGATGTATTCGTCTCGGTTCCGTCGGAGGTAGGCCTCGATGCTCACAAGTTCTGGCGATCGGATGCCGTCGTGGACGAGTTCCATCGCGGCCAGGACCCGCGCCGTCCTGCCGTTGCCATCGTTGAACGGATGGATGGCGATGATGTTGAGGTGGAGCAACGCAGACCGAATCAGGGGCGGCGTTCGATCCCCTGACCTCAGCCAGTCGACCAGGTCGTCCATCAGAGTCTGAACGACGAGTGGGCTCGGGCCGGTGAAGATCCCGACGAAGACGTCCTCGTCCGGCTCGCGGTAATTGCCGTGCGTGTCGCGAGGCAGCGCCTCCATGATCGTCGCGTTGATGAGGTGGATCACCTCGTGTGACCACGTGAAGCCCGGACGAGCCGCTGCGTCGCGAGCGAGGTTCAGCGCGCGGTTGTAGTTCTCAACCTCACGGATGTGAGCTGCGTCCGCATCGACCGCAGCGCCTGCAAGAACTTCCTCGACCTCGGCCGGGCCGAGGGGGTTACCCTCGATCCCGGTGCTACCCGAAACCGTTGCGTCGCGTGCCGCTGGCCAGATCGCCATCATCCGCCAACTCCCGGGTCCGAGCTCGGCTTCGCGCCGGACGACGTCCTCCCACCGGTCTAGTCTGTCTCGGACAGCCATGGTCGGCATGTAGGTCACGTGCAGGGTCATTCGCTTGGCCCACGAGCGGTTTCAATCGCCGCAATCCTAGGCCATATTCGCTCGTCATGCAAGCGGTTTCGATGCACACCTGCCTACGGAGGGGCGCGGCGATGCTCACGGTTGTGGCTCGCGGCTGGTCCGCTATCTCCCCTGCGATGCCAGACGCGATTCGCCTGAGCCGTTCCCGCCGGGTGGGCCTGCGAGCCCCGACGCTCTCTCGATGTCGTTCCGCACGATGTCGGCGGCGGGTTCATGTGAGAAGGCGTCGACCTCCTGCCGACGGGCGTGGAGGTAATGCCACGTACAAACGGGAACACTCATCAGCTATTCGTTTTGAGGGGCTGCCCGCCTGGGATCGACGCTGCGGCCCGGAAGCGTCCGAAGCGACCCTGACTACCCGAAATCGCCTCGCAAGACGGTCGCGTGATCCAGAGTCAGTGCCCGTCGGCAAGGTAGCGGACGATCGGCACCGCGGCGGTCGAGCCGACCGGCGACGGCTCGAGAGCGGGACCCGTCGCTGCGGTGACGACCGGGGCTGAGGCAATCTCGACCGGTTCCGACCGACCGCCGGCTCCACACTTCGGCCGGCGCGGCCGATGACCTCTGTGACAATCCTCTCCGCGATCAGCCCGAACGGTCGCGAACAGGCCCCGAGACAAGGCCGTTCTCGACCGTCGCCTCGATCGGCTCGCCGCGGGCCATCCTGGCGGCCACGGACGCAATAACCTCGTCGGGCAGCAGCCATCGCAGAAGCCGAAGCGTGCTCTCGAGCGGCTGGGTCACGTCGAACCAGAACGGCCGCATCCCGACCGCCTCGGCGCCCTCGCAGTTAATCGTCAGGTCGTCCACGAAGACCGACCCCTCGGCCTCGACGCCGAGCCGATCGAGGACGCGCCGGTAGATGTCGGGAGCCGGCTTGCGCAGGCCCTCCTCCTTCGCGTCGACCATCACCTCGAACGCGTCGCGCAGCCACCACCGATGGCGCCAGCCGGCGCCGAGCCAGTCGGTCGCGTCGTTCGTCAGGATCGCCGTCCGGTAGGTTCGCCCGATCCGCCGGATCGCATCGACGACCTCGATCCGGTCTCGCCCGGTCCAGTCCACGACGTCGTGGACGTCGAAGGCGATCGACAACTCCGCGAGGCGCGTGCTGACGCGGCCCCAGTACTCGGGCTCGCGCAGCCGTCCGCGGTCCATCTCGACGTAGTCGGGATCGGCCGCCGGATCGAACGGCCCACGCGGGAACGCGTCGAGCGGCCAGCCGCGCGACGCCGCCATCGGCCCGAGGACCTCGAACGGGGTCGGATGGAGGATGCCGCCCATGTCGAAGACGACCGCGACGATGCCATCGATCCGTTCGGTCACCGGCCGGCCTCCTCGGCCGCCGCGCGCTCGTGGGCTAGCCGCAACAGCCGATCCCGCCAGCCCTCGGGCTCGGCGGCGACCGGGACCGTGACGAGGACGCGGCCATCGCGGAGCGTCACCGGGTATCGGGGGAGCTGGACGGCGGGCTCGTCGATGCGCGAGCCGGTCAGCAGGTCGTACCGCCACCAGTGGGCGGGGCAGGTGAGAACCCCGTCTCGACAGACGCCCTCCGCGAGCGGCCCGCCCCGGTGGAGGCACGTGCCCTGGTAGGCGACGACTTCTCGACCGACCCGGAAGATCGCCACCGGCCGGCCCTCGACGATGACGGCCAGGCCGTGATCCGCGGGCACGTCCGCGACCGACCCGACGTCGACCGTCACTCGTTCCATATACGGGAACATGGTTGCCGAGAGTGGAACATGGAGGCTGCGAGTATGTCAGAATCGCGAGTCTCGGGTCAATGGCGCGGCGTGGCGGATTCGGCTGGACGAGGAGGATGACCGGGCATGGACGAGTGGCGCCGGGATGTCGACACGCCGACCACGCGGACGCACTACCTCGAGGCGGGTGAAGGCACGCCGATCATCTTCCTCCACGGTTCCGGACCGGGCGTCTCGGCACTCGCCAACTGGCGGTTCACGATCCCGGTCATCTCGAAGACGCATCGCGCGCTCGCGCCGGACCTCATCGGCTTCGGGCGGACCCGGACCGAGCGACCGCCAACGGTGGACCTGGGCGCATGGGTCGAGCACGTGACCGAGTTCCTGGACGCCCTGTCGCTCGACCGGGTCCATCTCGTCGGCAACTCGATGGGCGGGGCGATCGCGCTGGCCTTCGCGGCCGCCCACCCGGAACGCGTCGATCGGCTGGTGACGATGGGCACGATCGGCGTGCCGTTCACCGTCGGGCCCGAACTCGACGCGGTCTGGGGCTATACGCCGGACCTCGACCGGATGCGGGAAATCATCGGGTGGTTCGCTTGGGACCAGCGCTACGCGGCCGATCCGGAGCTGGTCCGCCTCCGCTACGAGCAGAGTCTCGACCCGGCGAGCCGCGAGCCGTACGAGGCGATGTTCCCCTCGCCGCGCCAGGCGGCGGTCGACGCGGTCGTCATCCCCGACGAGTCGCTCCGCGCGCTGCCGCACCCGACCCTGCTCATCCACGGCGGCGCCGATCGGATCATCCCGCTCGAGACGTCGCTCCACGCCGCCGACCTCATCCCGAACAGCCGCCTCGAGATCTTCCCGAAGTGCGGCCACTGGGTCCAGATCGAGCGGCGGGTCGAGTTCCCGGAGGTCGTCCGGGCGTTCCTCGAGATGCCGCTCGGCGAGGCGCCGACCCAGGGTTAGTTAGCCGCGGCCGGGTCGCGGTCGTGCCGCGGCCGGTCAGGTCCGGCGGCTCAGCTCCATCGCGACGTCGACGATCATGTCCTCCTGGCCGCCGACGACCTTGCGCCGTCCGAGCTCGAGCAGGATCTCGCGCGCGTCAACCCCGAACCGCTCGGCGGCCCGCTCGGCGTGGAGCAGGAACGAGCCGTACACTCCGGCATATCCGAGCGCGATCGCGGACCGATCGATGATCTGCTCGCGGGGCATGACCGGTCGGACGACCTCCTCGGCGACGTCGGCGATCGCCATCGTGTCGACGCCGGTCGCGTAGCCGAGCTTGTCGGAGACCGCGACGAGCACCTCGGTCGGGCAGTTGCCCGCGCCCGCTCCAAGACCGCGGGTGCAGCCGTCGACCTGGTCCACGCCCTCCTCGAGCGCACCGATCGAGTTGGCCACCGCGAGCGACAGGTTGTTGTGGGCGTGGACCCCGGCCTGCGTCTCGGGTCGGAGACCGGCCTTCAGCGCGGCGACGCGGGCCCGGACGTCGTGGGTCGTCATCGCCCCCGCCGAGTCCACGACGTAGACGGTCTGGGCGCCGGCGTCCTCCATGATCCGGGCCTGGGCGAGGAGGGCGTCGGGCTCGGCCATGTGGGCCATCATCAGGAACCCGACGGTCTCCATCCCGAGGTCTCGCGCCGTCCGCAAGTGCTGGATCGCGATGTCAGCCTCGGTGCAGTGGGTCGCAATCCGCGCGACCGCGACGCCCTTCGCCGCGACGACCTCGAGGTCCGAGGCGAGGCCGATGCCCGGCAGGAGGAGGACGGCGAGCTTAGCCCTCTTCACGGCGCCGGCCGCGGCGCTGACGAGATCCTGCTCATCGACGGCCGAGAAGCCGTACTGGAACGAGCTCCCGCCGAGGCCGTCCCCGTGACTCACTTCGATGACGGGGACGCCGGCCCGATCGAGCGCCCCGGCAATGGCGGCGACCTGGTCGGGCGTGTAGCGGTGGCGAAGGGCGTGGGAGCCGTCGCGCAGCGTCGAATCGGTCAGGCGGTAGGTTCGGGTGGCGGTCGTGGTCGCCACCGGCGCCGCCTCGGCGGTCATGCCGGCACCGTGGCGCCCGCGCCCGTGTCGGCGCCTAGTCGCCGGATGGCGAGCGTCTCGCCGACCCGGACCGCGGACGCGGTCATGATGTCGAGGTTGCCCGCGTACGGCGGCAGGTAGTCGCCTCGCCCCGTGACCTCGAGGAAGACCGAGACCCGTCGCGCCGCCTCGCCGCCGGGCGTCGCGAACGGCCCGTCGTCGAACGCGACGCCCTTGACTCGGTAACCCGGGACGTAGCCGGCGACGTCCGCCGCCATCGCCGCGACGGATTCCTCGATCGCGGCACCATCGGCGTCGGCCGGCAGCGCGCAGTAAACCGTGTTGCGCATGAGGATCGGCGGCTCCGCGGGGTTGAGGATGATGATCGCCTTGCCGTGCTCCGCGCCGCCGATCGTCACGAGGCCGTGGGCCGTCGTCTCGGTGAACTCGTCGATGTTCGCCCGGGTGCCCGGACCGGCGGATCGCGACGCGACGGTCGAGACGATCTCGGCATACGGCACCGGCGTGACCCGGCTGATGGCGGCGACCATCGGGATCGTCGCCTGGCCGCCGCACGTGATCATGTTGACGTTCAGCACATCAAGCTCGGCGTCGAGGTTGACCGGCGGCACGACGGCCGGACCGACAGCCGCCGGCGTGAGGTCGATCGCGAGCAGGCCTGCCTTCTCGTACGCCGGCGCGCTCGCCGCGTGGACCCTGGCGCTGGTCGCCTCGTAGACGATCCGGACGCCGAGCCGCTCGGCGTGGGCGAGGAGCCAGTCGGCGCCCTCGTCGGAGGTCTCCAGGCCCCACTTGCGGGCGCGCCGGAGCCCGTCGGACTCCGGGTCTATCCCGATCAGGGCGACCGGCTCCAGCAGCTCCGACCGGCGGAGCTTGACCATCAGGTCGGTCCCGATGTTGCCCGAGCCGACGATGGCGACGGGGATCCGGCCCACGGACGACCTCCTCACTCGAACCGGACCGAGATGGAGCCGAGCCCGTCGAAAGTCGCCGTGTACGCTTCGCCCGCCCGGACCGGGACCGATGCGTGGAGGGCGCCGGTCATGATGATCGCGCCGGCCTCCATCGTGACCCCCAGCGCTCCGAGAGTGTTCGCGGCCCAGGCGACGGCCGCCGCCGGGTCGCCGAGGGCCGCCGCGCCGGCCCCGGTCGCGACGACGTCGCCGTCGCGCTCCAGGACGCAGCCGATGAGCCGGACGTCGCGGCTGTCGATCGGGACGATCGGGCCGCCGATCGCGACCCGGGCCGAGCTGGCGAGGTCGGCGATCGTGTCGGCGAGGGTGATCTTCCAGTCCGCGATCCGCGAGTCGATGATCTCTAGCGCCGGCACGATTCCCTTGGCCGCTGCCCGGGCGTCCTCCGCCGTCACGCCGGGCCCGCGCAGCGGGCTGTCGAGGACGAACGCGATCTCGGCCTCGATCCGGGGGGCGATGAGGGCGTCCGTCGGGAGGACCCCACCGGCCACGGTGAGGTAGCCGGACAGGATCGGCCCGTAGTCTGGCTGGTCGACACCGAGCTGCTGCTGCATTGCCTTTGACGTCAATCCAAGCTTCCAGCCGACGATTCGCTCGCCGGCATCGAGGCGCAGCGCGACGACCCGCTGCTGGATCGCGTAGGCGTCGGCCGGCGTGAGGCCCGGGCGCTCGGCGGTCAGCGGCGGGAGGGCGACCCGCGAGAGCGTCGCCTCGCGCAGGCGCGCGGCGAGCTGATCGGCCGTAGCGTCGTCGATCGTCCGGTCGGGCATCGGGTTGCGGCTCCTAGCGGGGCTGGACGCGGACCGGCAGCCCGCTCGTGACCGGCCCAGGCGGCCGGATGCTCGATTCGCGCGGGCGCCAGCCGAGGCGGGCCGAGATCGCCTCGCCGGTGCGGACCGTATCGACGGCGACCCGGCGCATCACTTCCGGCGTGAACCTCGCCGCGGGACCCGCCACGCTGATCGCGGCGACGACACGCCCGCTCGTGTCGCGGATTGGCGCCGCGACCGAATGCGCGCCGAGCTCGCTCTCCTGGACGTTCTCGGCCCAGCCCCGCCGCCGGATCGCCTCGATCTCGTCCTCGAGCTTCGCCCGGTCGGTGATCGTGAATCGGGTGTGGGCCGGCAGGTCGAAGGCGTCGAGGATCTTCGCGAGGTCGGGAGGCGGCAGGAACGCGAGCAGGAGCTTGCCGGTGCTCGTGCAATGGGCGTGGTTGCGATGCCCGACCCGGCCGAACATCCGCAGCGTGTGGGGGCTCTCTCGTCGAGCGATGTAGACGACCTCCGATCCGTCGAGGATCGCGACATGGACCGTCTCCCCGGTCCGGTTCCGGAGGTCGTCGATCGGGCCGGCGACGACCTCGTGGAGATCGAAATGGTCGCCGACGATCGAGCCCAGTTCGTACAGCTTGAGCCCGAGGCGGTAGCGGCCGCTCGCCGGGTCGCGTTCGATCAGGCCCTCGAGCGCGAGCGTCGAGAGGAGTCGATGGACGGTGCTCTTGCCGAGCCCGAGCCGGGTCGCGAGCTCCGAGACACCGACGTCGCGGTCCGCGGGCGTGAACGCGCACAGCAGCCGCGCAGCATTGCGCACCGAGGACAGACCGGCGCCGCGGCCGTCGACCTGGCCGTTCTCCTCGGTCATCGCCGCGTCCCGTTCGCGGCGTTGACGGGCACCGTGCGGACGGCGTGAAGCACGGTTCGTCGCAGCGCCTCCCGATCCGACGGCCCCGTCCGCGGGTCGCCGGCGGCCTCGTCGACGCCGGCGTCACCCGGCGCGAGTGTGCGGGCAATGAGCCCCGACGCCCGGTCGAGGTGGGCGATGGCGGCGCCCTCGAACTCGGCCGCCAGCGGCGCCAGGTCCGGGCCGACCGCCCGACGGATCGCCTCGAAGTCCCGCGCCTCGGCGACGTGCGCCCCGGCCAGGCCGGCGCCGGTGTGGCCGGCGTGGTGCGGATCGAGATCGGTCGGCGGCTTGAGCGTCAGATGGTAGAGATAGGTCCGGATCCCGATCGCCTCGCGAGCGGCCGCGAACGCCGGCCCCTCGGCCTCGTCGGTGAGCCCGAGCGCCGGCACGACGACCGGGTCGAAAAAGTGGAGCCTCCAGCTGATGGGGCCGGTCGCGCCGTCCACGAATGCGATCTCGCCGCGCGGTCCCGCTCCGAGCGCCTCACGCGTTGCGACGAGGTGGAGATAGTGCGTCCCGATCGCCGCGATCGTCAACGTCTCCCCCGAGAGCAGCGGCAGGCGGCCCTGGACGGCCGGGCTCTGGAGGAGCGCCGCGCGGACGTAGGCGTCGTGGGCCGCACGGACGTATTCCGCGACGGCGTCGCGCATCCGCCCTGGTCCGGGTCGGGCCTCCGTCGCGCGTCCGGGCTCCATCTCGCGCAGTGTTCCTCATAGCAGAACGCGGGTGTTGATAGCGGAACAGCCGGCCCGTATTATCGCGGTTCCGCACGACGGAGACAAGACCCTCGATATGGGCATCATGCGCCTCGGTCACGTCGACATCCGGGTCCCCGACCTCGACCTCGCCACGGCCTATTACACCCAGGTGATGGGTCTCCAGGAGGTTGCCCGCGAGTCGGACCGGGTCTATCTCAAGTGCTGGGACGAGCTCGACCACCACTCGGTCGTGCTCCGCTACCACCCGCGGCCCGGCCTCGACCACATGAGCTTCAAGGTTGACGCGGAGGACGACCTCCAGCTCCTCGAGAACAGGCTCGAACGGTACGGCGCGATCGTCCGGCGGACCGCGGCGGGCGAAGAGCGAGCGGTCGGGCAGGGCCTCCGGTTCGAGACGCCGTCCGGTCACGTCATGGAGCTCGTCGCCCAGGTCGACAAGGTCGGCAACGGGCTGCCCATGGTCAACCCCGACCGTTTCCAGCCCGCAGGGCTCGTCGGCATCGCCCCGCCCCGACTCGACCACCTGCTCGTGACGGCCGAGGAAGTCGGCGATGCGACCTCGTTCTACATGGACGTCCTCGGCTTCCGGCTGACCGAGCAGCTGATCGACGGCGACGGCCACCAGCTCGGCGTCTGGATGGAGCGGTCGCATTCGCCGCACGACCTCGCGGTGGTCGTCGGACCGAACGGCGGCCTCCACCACTTCGCATTCTGGCTCGACGACTGGGACGAGATCCGGCGAGCCGCCGACACGCTCGCCTACCACGACATCTCGATCGACGTCGGCCCGACCCGACACGGCATAACCCGCGGCGAGACGATCTACTTCTTCGACCCGCTCGGCAACCGCAACGAAGTCTTCACCGGCGGCTACAAGCCCGACCCCGACATGGATGTCATCACCTGGACCGAGGAACAGATGGGTCGCGGCATCTTCTACTGGGAGGATGCGGTCAACAACCGCTTCCTCACGATGCACACCTGACGCCGGAATGGGAATCTACCGGCTCGGCCATGTCGACATCCGGGTTCCGGACCTGGAGCTGGCGACCGCCTACTACACCGAGGTCCTCGGGCTCATCGAGGTCGCCCGCGAGCCGGATCTCGTCTACCTCAAGGGCTGGGACGAGCACGACCACCACTCGGTCGTCCTCCGCTTCGCGCCGCGCTACGGCCTCGACCACGCGATGTACAAGGTCGACGAGCCCGACGACCTCGACCGGTTCGAGCAGGCCCTGACCCGGTACGGCTGCACGGTCGGTCGGATGAGCGCCGGCGAGCACCTCGGGATGGGCGAGGGAATCCGCTTCGAGACCCCGACCGGCCACCGCTTCGAGCTCATCCACCGGGTCGAGAAGGTCGGCAACCTGCTGCCCCGGACGAACCCGCCGCCGATGCCGATGGGGCTCATCGGCATCCACCCGCCGAGGATCGACCACGTCTTCCTGACCTGCGAGGACGTCGACGAGGCCACCGAGTTCTTCATGGGCGTGCTCGGCTTCCGCCTGACCGAGCAGCTGATGGCTCGCGACGGGCACCGACTCGGATCGTGGCTCGAGCGGTCGCACTCGCCCCACGACCTCGCCCTCATCACCGGGCCGCAGGGCGGCCTCCACCACTTCGCCTTCTACCTCGACGACTGGAACGAGGTCCGCAAGGCCGCCGACATCCTCGCGATCAACGGGGTAAAGATCGACATGGGCCCGACCCGTCACGGGATCACGCGGGGGTACACGATCTACTTCTTCGACCCGCTCGGAAACCGCAACGAGGTCTTCACCGGCGGCTACTGGCACGACCCCGACGCCGCGCCGATCACCTGGACCGAGGACCAGATGGGCAAGGCGATCTTCTACTACGAAGGGGCGATCAACGAGGAGTTCCTGTCCGTCCATTCGTGACGGACGACCGACCGATGTCCGACGACGAGACGCTCCGCAACGGCCACGGCCCTCGGGACGTCGCCCTGCCGCGCCTCGACCGGACCGATGCGCCGGCCTACGTCCGGGCCTACCTCGAGCGCCAGGCGGCTCAGCGCGCGAAACCGGCCGACGCGGACGGTGCCGATCCCGCGGACGACGACCTGCCGCTCTACCTCCGACACTACCGGCGACGCGATTCCCGGGCCCTCGGCCAGAGTCTCGCTCCGCCGATCGAAGGCGAGCCCGCACCGACCTGGACGGAGGCCTGGGCCTCGACGTCGAGGTCGCCCGAGACTGTCCTTCCACCGGAGATGCGCCCACCGAGCGGCGGCGCCAGGGCGGTCGTCGACGTCCATCTGATCCGCCACGCCGAGACCCAGGGCTACTCGGTCAACGCGGGCCTCTCGCCGATGGGCCGCTGGCAGGCGCACCGCCGCGGCCACGATCTCTCGAAGGGCGTGCGCGACGGCGAGCCGCTCGTCGTCGTCTGTGCCCCAACGTCACGTGCCGAGGAGACCGGCGAGCAGCTCCGCCGGGGACTCGAGCAGGGCCTCGAGATGTGGGCCCGGACCGCGCCGGTCAGTGGCCCCGAGCCGATGGAGGAGTTCCGCAACTTCGCCGTCTGGACGCCGAGCGGCGAGAAGGACGTCACGTCCGCGTTCCGCGAGTACCACGCGCTCGCCGAGCGGCATGAGCGGATGGCGATCGGCGACCGCCCGCTCTGGCTGGTCGAGCTCGACCGCTTCGTCCGCGTCCAGCGCGGCGGCGGCGACCCGATCGCCTACTGGATGACGACACCACTCATCTCGTTCGAGCCGGCCTCGGCGGTCGTGCTCCGGTTCTGGGCGGGGATCACCCGCCTCGTCGCCGAGGCCCCGCCGGGCGCGCGGATCCTCATCGCCACCCATTCGGGCCCGATCCGCGCCCTCGCGACCTGGGCGCTGGGACACGACGCGGGCGAGCCGTACAACGTCGAGGAAGTCAGGGTCAAGGTCCGGCGCTCGCTGGCCTCGGCCCAGGTCACCTATCGCAATCGAACGGCCGACGTCCACGTACCGCCGCCGGCCGAGTGGCCGACATGGACCCGCCGAGCCGACCTCGCCACGATCGGATGAGCCAGGAGGTGCGCGGATGCTGAGCGAAGAACGGAACAAGATCCTGACGCAGGTCGGCAGGGGGACGCCGTTCGGCGAGCTGCTCCGGCGCTACTGGTACCCGGTCGCCTTCACCGCAGACCTCGAGGACTTCCCTGTCAAGAAGGCGCGCCTGCTCGGCCAGGACCTCGTCGTCTTCCGGCTCGAGGACGGCAGGTTCGGTCTGCTCGACGAGCAGTGCCCACACCGCCGGGCGTCACTGGCCTACGGCGTCGCCGAGCCCGAGGGCATCCGCTGCGGCTACCACGGCTGGCTCTTCGATACCGGCGGTCGCTGCCTCGAGCAGCCCGCCGAGCCGGCCGATTCGACGTTCCGCGATCGGGTCGACATCGGCGCCTACCCGGCGCAGGAGATGGGCGGCCTCGTCTGGGGTTATCTCGGGCCCGCGCCGGCGCCAGAGCTACCAGACTACGGGATCTTCGGCTGGAACGACGTCGTCCGCGACGCGGGCTGGGCGGTGCTCCCGGTCAACTTCTTCCAGATCATGGAAAACGCGGTCGACCCGACCCACGTCGAGTGGCTGCACGGCCGCTACGCGAACTTCATCCTTACGCGCCAGGGACTCCCGTCCGCGCTCACGTTCTCCCGGCGTCACACGAAGATCGCGTTCGACCCGTTCGAGCACGGCATCATCAAGCGCCGCCTGTACGAAGGCCAGAGCGAGGACGCCGACGACTGGAAGATCGGCCACCCGCTCGTCTTCCCGTCCATGATGTTCGTCGGCGGCGGGGCGCATCGGCAGATGCAGATCCGGGTCCCGATCGACGACACGACGACCTGGTTCATCCTCTACTCGACGCACAAGCCGGAGGGGGCGCCGATCGAGCCGAGGGCCCGGTTCCCGAACTACCAGGTGCCGTGGCTCGACGAGCAGGGCCGGCATCGGGTGGACTACGTCGAGGGCCAGGACATCATGGCCTGGGTCACCCAGGGCGCGACCCCGGACCGGACGCAGGAACATCTCGGCAAGGGCGACACCGGCGTCATCCTCCTGCGCAAGATCACGTTCGAGAACATCGACAAGGTGGCCCGCGGCGAGGACCCGATGGCGGTCATCCGCGACCCTGCCGCGGCCCGTGGCATGGACCTGCCGATCGAGCGCGACAAGTTCGGTGGCGGCGCGGCGTTCGAATGGGAATTCCTCAACGCCGCCAGCACCCAGTTCAGCCCGCAGATCGAGTACCTGCGCGAGATCTACGCCGAGGCCCAGAAAGCGCACGAGGCGCTGGCCGCCTCGCTCACGTCCGGCGGCGGGTCGCGGTGACCGACGACCGTGACAGCGCTGGCGGCCCGTTGCCGGCCGGCTTCGTCGAGCAGGCCGTCGCCGAGCTGCTGGCCGGCACCGACCCGGACCGAGTCGTGCCGCACGTCCCGTTCCGGGCCTGCCCGGGCTGCGGCGCGCGGCTGTCCGACCCGGCCAGCTTCGTTCAGGAGTACTGGGTCGCCAACGAGACCCGGTTCCTCGTCTGGTGCCGGGCCTGTCACGGGACCTTCCAGGTCACACCGGTGACGAGGTACGAGGGAACCGAAGCGAGCGAGTAGGCGCGCCATCAAGAGGGGCAGCGACGGTCGAGATCCGGGGTGACCCGGCAGAGGAGGAGATCAAGCGATGGTCGAGACGATGGACCGAACCAAGGAGGTCAGGTTCCCGAGTCCGTTCGACGTGGGAACGCCGGCCGGCGCCGAGGGCTGGGAGCGGATGTACCCCTACTACCTGCTGTTCTCCGAGGAGAACCGCGAGTACGAGGACAACACGCTCTGGTTCCAGGACGGGATGCACCACCCGGAGGTGCTCTACCCGTTCGACACGATCACCCACGAGGCGTGGCGGATCGCCCTGGGCCAATACAACACCCGGGTCTTCGACGTCCCGCCGGCCTACGGCATCGAGCAGCGCATCCTCAACGGCTACCTCTACATCGCCGCCGTCCCCGTCGCGGATCCGTCGACAATCCCGGACCGGGTCGCCGTCTTCATGGAGCGGGCCGGCCACTACTACGGCAACTGGAACGCGATCTTCGAGGAGTGGAAGGTCAAGATGACGAAGGTCATCGAGGACCTCAAGGCCGTCGAGGTGCCGCACCTGACAAAGCTCGACCCCGATGCGGTCGTCTTCGACCACCGCGGCCAGACGAGCGGGATGGACCTCCTCCTCGCCTACAACCGAGTCGTCGACTCGGTCTTCATCGCCTGGCAGTACCACTTCGAGATGCTCAATCTCGGGTACGCGGCGTACCTCAACCTCTTCACGTTCGCGAAGCAGGCGTTCCCCGGCGTCAAGGAAGAGACCCTCGCCCAGATGGTCGCCGGCGCCGACATCCTCTTCTTCCGCCCCGACGACGAGCTGAAGAAGCTCGCAAGGCTCGGCCTCGATCTCGGCATCGCCGACCGGCTGCGCGGAGGCGGCAAGGCCGAGGACATCACCGCCGGGCTGCGGGGCGACCCGGCCGGCGACAAGTGGATCGCGGCCCTCGAGGAAGCGAAGGAGCCCTGGTTCAACTACTCGAACGGCGCCGGCTTCTACCACCACCTCCGCTCGTGGATCGACGATCTCTCGATCCCGTGGTCGGCGATGGTCGGCTACATGGACCGGATCGAGCGGGGCGAGAGCCTCGACCGGCCGAAGCAGGAGATCCTCGACCGGCGCGATCGGTTGACCGCCGAATACCGCGACCTCCTCGCGACCGAGGAGGACAAGCAGACCTTCGACCAGAACATCGGGCTCGCCCGGACCGTGGCCACGTACATCGAGGACCACAACTTCTACGTCGAGCATTGGTACCACACGATCTTCTGGAACAAGGTCCGGGAGTTCGGGGAGCGGCTCGTCGAGGGCGGCGTCCTCACGGAGGTTGACGACGTCTTCTTCCTGCACCGCTGGGAGGTCGCCCAGGTCCTCTACGACATGGTCGCGGGCTGGGCCTCGGGAGCGCCGACGCGGAGCCCGAAGTACTGGGCGAAGGTGATCGCCGAGCGGAAGCGGATCTGCGCGGTCCTCGCCGCGGCCGGACCCGACCAGCCGGCACTCGGGCCGGTGCCCGACGAGATCACCGAGCCGTTCACGGTGCTTCTGTGGGGCATCACGACCGACCGGGTCAAGAGTTGGCTCGGCAAAGGCGAAGCGACCGCGGAGAACGAGCTGCGCGGCGTTGCCGGTTCACCCGGAACGGCCGAGGGCACGGCCCGGGTCGTGCTCACCGCGGCGGAGCTCGACACGGTCCAGGAGGGCGACATCCTCGTCTGCCCGATCACGGCGCCGTCGTGGGGTCCGGTCTTCGGCAAGATCCGGGCGACCGTCTGCGACATCGGCGGGATCATGTCCCACGCGGCGATCGTGGCCCGCGAGTACGGGCTGCCGGCCGTCGTCGGCACCGGCAGCGCGACGAAGCGGATCAAGTCGGGCGACCGGCTCCGCGTCGACGCCAACACCGGCGTCGTAACGATCCTGTCCTGAGCAGGGTTTGATCGCGATGGATCACGTCCTGACCCTCGACGCGTGCCAGGGCGACTGCCTGGCGCGCGTCGGCGGGAAGGCGATCGGCCTGGGGTCCCTCATCAACGAGGGGCTCCAGGTCCCGCCCGGATTCGTCGTGACCACCGACGCGTACGAGGCGAGCGTCGTCTGGCCGGGACTCGCCGCCGAGGTCACGCGGATCCTCGACGGCGCCGACACGGTCACCGCCCAGCACGACGCGTCGGAGCGGATCCGAAAAATGTTCGAGCGGGTCGAGATGAGCGACGCGGTGTCGACCGACATCGCGCTGGCGTACCGGCGCCTCGGCGGCGGCGAGCCGATCCCGGTCGCGGTCCGCTCGAGCGCGACCGCCGAGGACCTGGCCGACGCGTCATTTGCCGGCCAGCAGGAGACCTACCTCTGGATCCGCGGCGAGGTTGCGGTCGTCCGCGCGGTCCTGCGCTGCTGGGGCAGCCTCTTCACGCCTCAGGCGATCGCCTACCGCGCCCATTTCAATGTGCCGACGCGCGACCTGGCGATGGCGGTAGTCGTCCAGCGGATGGTGCCGGCCGTTGCCGCCGGGGTCATGATCACGCTCGATCCGATCAACGGCGACCGCTCGCAGGTGACGATCGAAGCGAGTGTCGGGCTCGGCCTGGCCGTCGTCGGCGGCGAGGTGACGCCCGACCGGTTCGCGGTCGACAAGGTCACCTGGGACGTCCGCTCGCGGGCGATCGGCGACAAGGCGATCTGCTACCGCTTCGACGCGGAGATCGGCGATGTCGTCTGCGCCGATGTCGCACCGGACGATCGAGCCGCCCCGTCGCTGACCGACGAGGAGGTTGTCACGCTCGCGCGAGTCGGGCGCGAGGTCGAGCGACGGCGGGGCGGGCCGCAGGATCTCGAATGGGCGATCGGGCCGGGCCCGAACGGGTCGCGGGAGCTGTTCCTGCTCCAGATGCGCCCGGAGACGGTCTGGAGCCAGAAGCAGGCGAAGCCGATCTCGGACCCGAACGAGGACATCCTCTCGCGGATGCTCAAGGCGATGAGTCAGCCGCTCCGGATCCGCGACGCGGTCCCGGACGACAGCGACGGTTCGCCGATCGGCGACGCAGGCAGGTAAGTCGCGTCACCCGGCCATGCTGTGCCGGCGGGAACGGGGGCTTCGGTCCGCTTCTGACTCCCCGACGACCGAGGTTCCTTCCTGAAGAGAGTCCGTTCCGCTCGTGCGCTCGGTGGGTCCAGCCTCTGCACGGTCCTCGTCAATCCCCAGACATAGTACGGGGGAGGCGAGAAGCAGCGGACGAGCTGCGCTCGGGTTGCCAGGCACAGGTCCGGGCGAACGGCGACGAACGACGACCTGCCGGCTTGCTCGATCACGACGACGGCACCCGACGGTGTCGTCGCCCGGAGCGACTACAACTCCTACGGTCACCTGGCGGCATACCGGGCGAACTACGTCGACGGCAATATGGCCGGCGGCGCAGTAGATCGACGACGTCGAGACTGCGTGCTTCTACCACATGACTTCGGGCGGCTCGTCAGACGAACGGCCGACCCCGCCAGCAGCACCGCCCAGAGCCGGACGGATGGCGACGCGCGATCTGCTCGGCCAATGCGGTCATTGCGGCACTTCGGAGATGGAACGGCTGTTCGAGGACGGGCGCGGCCGCGTCTCCTCCTCGAGAGGGGTGCTCCCGCAGTTATCAGCTATTCGGGCCTTGCACCCCTCGAACCGGGCGCTGGCGCCGTTCCGTGTCGAGCCGGGGAACAGCTGCTGTCTGAGGTCATCACCTATACTCGCCCTCTGGCCGACATAGCTCAGCGGTAGAGCAGCTGTTTCGTAAGTCTCCCGCCCTCTGCGC
>JBBEAY010000056.1:0-2688 GCA_040882605.1 Actinomycetota bacterium | reverse complement strand
GCGGGCATCCAGTGAACACGCCTCGTCGGTCTGAGGCGGAGCCTCGTTAGGTCTGGTCCGTGCCTTCGGACCCGCCGTCCGCCTGGCTCCACGGGCCGACGCCGTAGACCTCGTCGACGGCGACCTGCACGGTGAATCCGGGCGGGGCGTCACGCATCGGGAACTTCTGGCCGGCCCCGATGTAGAACTCGGCGAGCCGGTCCATCACGTCGAGCGCGCCGCCCGGCTCGATGGTGGCCCGGCCACGGATCACGAGGTACGGGTGGAACGGCTCGCCCCCGCTCTCGTGCTGCCGGCGCCGACGAGCCCGATGCCCGCCTACGGGCGTCGACCTCGTCGACGAAGCACAGCACACGGGCGTTCACCTCGTCGCTGCGTGGCCGCTCTGGACAGGAATGCGTGAGATGGGTATGCTTTCTCACGCATGAAGGCCGCACTCGGAAGGGAGGTCATGATGGCCAAGACCCATACGACCCTTGATCTCGACCGCGAGCTCCTCCACGACGCGGCGGAGGCCCTCGGCACGACGCGAACGACCGACACGGTTCACGCAGCTCTCCGGGACGTGGTGGCCCGCCGCCGCCGCGCTTGGCTCGCTCGGCGCGATTTCTCGGAGCTCGAGGCGCGCCTGCCCGAGCTGCGAGCGCCACGAGAGGTTGACGCTACCGAGCGCGCCACCGCCGAGGTCGTCGGGTCGTAGATGGAGCCGAAGGCGATCGGCGTCGAGGTAGCCGATACCTCGGTCTGGGCCCGCCACGGCAAGCCGGGCCTGGAGTGGTTCGGGCCGGCCCTGGAGGACGGCAGGATCGCCGTCTGCGACATGGTCGTGATGGAACTCCTCTGGAGCGCCCGCGATATCGCCGACTTCCGGGCGACCGAGACGGCCCTTCTCGCGTGCCCTTGGCTCTCGATCGAGCCGCCTGACTGGGACGAGGCCCGGCGGATCTTCCGCGAACTGGCGGCCGGCGGCCCGCTTCACCACCGCCAGGTCAAGATCCCGGATCTGCTCATTGCAGCAGTCGCGGCTCGCAACGCCCTGACCATCGTTCACTACGACAGCGACTACGACATCATCGCCAGCGTGACCGGACAGCCGACGCGGTGGGGCGCTCCACGCGGCTCCATCTAGAGCCTGGTCCGGACCGGGCGGGTTTGATGCGTCGGTCACCCTGCCTCGAGGCAGTGGAGCCCCTCGCAGTCAGGGTCTACAGGATCGACCCACGCTGCGACGAGCAGCTCCACGCCGGCGAACGCATCGCGGACCGGCAGGCCGGCGTAGTGGTCGCAGCGCGAGAAGCCGATTGGCCGCTCGCAGTGCTCGTGTACCACGACGCTGAAGCGTCGAACGAAGCCATCGCGGTCATGCAGGTGAAAGGCGCGCCGATATTCGCGGACACCGTCGAGCAACTCGTATTCGTACTCGCTTCGCTCGTATGCGCCATCGGCAGTTGGATGCCAGACCTCGCGAAGCTCGACGATCGACCGCGCCGGCAAGGGACCGTCCCAGAGATCCGCGCGAACCTCGAACCATCGCGCCCCGCTTGGCGACGCGAAGATGACTGGCTCAACTTCGGGATCGACAACAGCGCCGTATCGTTCGAGCAGCTCGGCAACGTCAGCCAGGTAGGCTTCGAGCGCTACTGCGACGAGGCGCAACGAATGTTCAGGCAGGCTGGCGGTGGGCGATCCGATCCGCTGCCCCGAGGGACGGCTCGGACGCGGTTGATTGGGTCACCACATGCCGCCGCTGGGCCTTCCTTCCTTCCTGGAACATGCGGAACGCGGGGACGGGAATGCGGATCACGCGAGGCGAGATGCGGATCGCCGGCAGCGTGCCGGCCGAGATCAGCCGGAGCACGGTATCGGTACTCACACGAAGATCGGCTGCGGCCTCGGCGGGTGTGAGAAAGCGACGCTCCGTCATGATCGGTGCGACTCCTGCGGCTTAGTGAAGCTTGACGCACATGACGCAACATGTCAACCCCTTTGGTTCCAGCCGGCGCCCGAGCAGGATGTCACGCAGGCGCCGGGGTTCGATGGCAGGAAGACGCGGTCCGGCAAGGGAGAGTCACGAATGGGCAAGGTCAGCGCCGGAGCGACGATGTCGCTCGACGGCTTCATCGCCGGACCAAACGACACCGGTTTCGATCTCCTGTTCAAGTGGTTTGGCGCCGGCGATGTCGAGGTCCCGATTGGCGATACCACTCCGCCCAGGCGGTGTCCTCGGTGTCCGCCAGGTAGAACCCGCGCACAACCGCACCGGTCTGCCAGCGACCATCTGCCGGGTCCTCGGTCCATAGGAAGGGTTCGCTGCCGGCTCGATTGATCCGCCACCAAGTCCCCCGAACGGAGATCCGAGCGGCGGGCAGGGCGCTCAGGAGAACGAGTCGTTTTCGAGCTCGGCGACGAGCCTCGAGACTTCCCTGTATCGACCCTGGCCGAGGGCCACCACCGGGGTCTCGTCCCCGAGCGCCCGGCCAGGATGATCGCGCCGACCTTCAGAACTAACCTCCCCCGGCGTGGCCCGGATGTTCTCGCCGTTCCCTCACCGCTGACTCATCGGGCTCCGACGTTGGCTGTCGAGCCGCCCTGTGAACGGCCGCACGAAGGTTCTTGAGCAGGACGATCAGCACCAGAGGATCGGCGGTGGACGGCTCAAACGCGGGATCCAGGCGTCGGTAGAAGCCT
>JBBEAY010000055.1:0-17785 GCA_040882605.1 Actinomycetota bacterium | reverse complement strand
CACCACGAGAGCTACGTGCCCAGGCACGATCAACTGCGGAAGTTGGAACGCTTAGGCATTGCGTTACCGAATCATGGGATTCCGTTACCAGCGGAGATTGGGCGGCACCCTGACCTGCCAGGTCGGGGATTCCTACCGCCCCGACCTGGCCCGGGCCGGTAGAGAACCTGGCAGAGATCGCCACCGAGGTCATCACCAGCGCGTTGAAGTGTAGCGAGTGGAGGTGGGGGCGGGCTCGGTAACGCCATCTCGGCTTGCGGGATGCCTCTGAGACAGCCTTGATCCTTGCCGGTGTGGTGCCGGAAGTGGAGCGAGTCAGGCGGCCGCTTCGAGACCCTCAGCGGCTCTGTGGCGAGCCATCGTCATGGCGTTCACCATGAGCGCCCAGCCGAGCATCTCGACCTGCTGACGACGCCATCCGAGGCTGATCTATTGCTCGGCCCTCGCGGGTCGCGGTTTTTCCGCATCAGGGGATCGCGGAGCCTGGGCCGAGACAAACTGTTGTCGCATCGCCGGTCGGTTGAGCTCCCGCGTCCGGCCTGGCGAATCCTCTCTCGCCTAGCCTAAGGACTATGAACTGGTGACCAGTCACGCTCTTGATGGGAAGTCGCCGGGCTCGGATTATCGCCATCCTGGCCTCGATCGTGCCCCGGAGCGACGTACATCGCCTTGTCGAGAGGCACATGTCGAGGTGACAGTTCGTTTCCTACGCGGAGACGGACGCCGGCCCGAACCAAGGTGGGTCTCGGAACGCAGTCTCGACGTACGGCTGGGGAGCGATGATCCGGTGCTCGCCATCCTGCACCTGGAGCACCAGGTGCGCCTGACTAAGCGACGGGTCACTCGACGAGTCAGGGTACGCAAGGGCACTCTGGCGCTCGTTGTCGAGGAAATACGCGCCGTTCACACCTCGATACGGAGAGGACCGCAGTCGGTCCGCGACGGCAGCGAAGTCCCGGGGGTTGTCCACGCTCGCCCACGCCTGGGCGAGGAGATGCACCTCGTCGTAGGCGACCCCCGCATGTGAGCGACCCGGCCGTTGACCGTGGGCCCGCGCATACCGGTTCATGAACCGCTGTCCGACGGGGTCCCCGTAGGTGCCGGTGACCGTCGACCACACCAGCCCCTCGGCGGCACCACCCGCGAGCTCTAGGAACTCCGGCACCGAGGGCGAGTACACGGCGTACACCAAGGCATCGGTCGGCGTGGCGGCGAACACTCGTTGGAAGCCCGCCAGCTCGTCGGGCATGAAGTCGGTCACGAGGATCGCGGCGGGGTCGGTGCGGTGGATCACGTCGACGACGTCGCTCCATCGCGCTCCCTGTGCGGGCACGTGCTGCACGCCCGCCACGCGCCACCCGGAACGCTCCGCACGTTCCAATGTGTCTGGCGTTGCCATCTGGCTGCTCTCGAGGAGGGTCTCGATGAACAACACGGTGCGTCGGCGGGGGCGCCATGCTCCGGTCGTGGTGAGGGCGTCGAGGAAGCGCACGAAACCACGACCGTAGTGGACCTCTGATGGGCACACCTGGAACACGCCCGCGTAGCGTGTCGGATCCTCGCGGGTCTGCTGGGCCATGTGCTCGGAGGCCATCGCGTGCAGGAACGGGGCCCCGTAGTCGGCGGCGCGATCTAACGCCGCATCCTCACAGAACACGTAGAGGCTCGTGATGGCGTCGACCTCTGCGTCCCTGAGCGCATCGAAGGAGGTCTGCACGCTCGTGGTGTCGAAGATGTCCGTCGGTACGACCATGTGATCCAGCCGTCGTCCTGAGATCCCGCCTCGTCCGTTGATCTCACTGATAGCGAGTGCGGCGCCGTTGCGCAGCTCGATGCCGTCCGCACGCGCAGGGCCTGTGAGCGGAAGGACCGAGCCGATCAACAGCGGGCGCCGGGCGGATGGCTGGGCGGGCATCGTCGCGGGGGGCGCCTCCGACTCAACCATGAAGTGCTGTAGGAGCCCGATCGTGAGGCCCGACAGGTCGGCGCCACCTCCGGGGATCGGCAGCCGAAGCAAGCCCTGGTCCACCGCCACCGCCCCGGCTCCGGCACGGCTGCGCTGGGCGAGCTTCATGAGCAGATGCTCGACGTGGGTCGCGACGGTTCGAACACCCAACTGGAGCCGCTCGGCGATCTCCCTGTTGTTCAGTCCGCCGGCCAAGAGTGTGAGCACGTCGAGCTCACGCCCGGTGACGCCGCTGGGAAGTGGCTCCTCCGTCAGCGTGATGACCGCGGTTTCCGTGTCGTCCGCGCGGCTGGACCGTTCGATCGTCGCGCGGAGCCAAGGACCGTCGGCCGTACGCCAGAAGAAGGCGACACGGTGGCGGCCGCTTCGCAAGAGGCCGACCGCGTAGCGCGCGAGATCGGGGCTCGTGCGTACGAGGCGGCCCCCCGCAGCACCGTCGATATCGTCGATGCGCCCGTCGGTGTGTACCAGTGCCGACGGTGGGAACGGTTCGGGTCGGATCGTTCCTCCCTTGGGACGCGGCTGGAAGGCGATGGTCCCAGACCTACGGGCATCGCGTCCAGACAGTCCGGTGCTCCGCGGGTGCCTTCTCGCGCATCGGCGAGGTGACCGATGCGAGGAGGCTGCTCGCCGTCTACCGTCGCACTATCGCCGCTCGCAGCGGCGGAGTGCAGCACGCGCGAGGAGGAAGCGGCATGGCGGACGGAGCGACGGGGACAGGCGGTCGCATCACGCGGCGGCAACTGTTGACGGGTGCCGGTGCGGCGGCCGTGGGGGGATTGGTCGTCGGTGGTATCGGAGGGTTCGCCCTGGGCTCGTCCGATGAAGAGGGCGGCTCCGAAGTGGGTGGCGCAACGAGCGGGGGCGGAGGCAGCACCGAGACGATCAAGATCGGGTCGGCCAGCCCCACCACCGGCGCATACTCCGGCGACGGTCAGGAGATGACGCGAGGACAAGAGGTCGCGGTCGAGGAGATCAACGCCAGCGGTGGCGTCGCCGGGCGCCAGCTCGAGCTCGTCATCTCCGATGTCGAGGATCTCGCGCCGGAGAAGATGGTGAACGCGGCCCGTCGTCTCACGAACGAGGGCGTCGCGGCGGTCTTCTCCGGCTACACCACCACCACGTCGGCCGAGTACGACGTGTACGCCGAGTACGGCGCCCCGATGTTCCACCTCAACACGTTCCAGCCGAACGCGGACTACGTCGCCGACAACCAGATCTCCAACATCTACCACTCGTGTCCGACCGAGGTCTGGTACGGGCCCGGATTCATCCAGTTCATGCAGCGGTTGATCGATTCGGGCGCGTGGCAGCCGAGCTCCGAGTCGGCGGCGATCGTGACGAGCAACGACCCCTACAGCATCACGATCGCGAAGACGGTGCGAAGCGGCATCCAGGAGCTGGGATGGGAAGTGCCCGTGTACGAGCAGGTCACAGCGCCCCTCACGGAATGGGGCCCGGTGCTGGCGAAGATCAGGCAGGACCCGCCCGGACTCATCTTCCACGCCGACTACATCGCCGGTGATCTTGCCTCGTTCCAGCAGCAGTTCCGCTCGGACCCGACACCGTCGTTGATGTACCAGCAGTACGGTCCGTCGATCCCCGAGTATCTGGAGCTCGCCGGAGAGGACGCGGACGGGGTGATCTGGTCGACGGTGATCGGGACGCTCCCCGATGCGAGGGGGCAGGCGTTCAAGGACCTCTACCAAGAGAAGTATGACGCCGAGGCCGGTCTCAGCCAGGCCGGTGGTCAGTACGACCTCGTGCACGTCTGGGCGCAGGCCGCGGCGATGGGGGGCGACCCCTCCGACTTCGAGCGCGTGAACGAGAACGTGAAACGGATGACATACCGGGGGGTTAGCGGGACATACAATTACAAGCCGGGGGAGCTCACCGCGATCCCGTACCCCGATGATGTGAACGACCCGAGCCTCGGCATGCCGCACTTGACGTTCCAGATCCAGGAGCAGGAACAGGTGCTGATCGATCCCGATCCGTACATCCAGGGCGAGTTCCAGCTCCCGGCGTGGCTCTGAGGGAGAGCGCGCCCGGGGCTCCACATGGCCGAGTCGCGACCGACTCGGCGATGCTCGAGGTCGAGGGCCTGTCGAAACACTTCGGTGGGCTCGCGGCCGTCGATGACCTGTCGTTCTCCGTCGCCGACGATGAGACCTTCGGCATCGCCGGGCCGAACGGAGCTGGCAAGACCACCCTGTTCGACGCCATCACGGGGCTGGCGCGCGCGACGTCGGGTCGGATCGTGTTCCGGGGCCAGGAGCTGCAGGATCACACGTCGCACGCGATCTGCCATCGGGGCATCGCCCGCACGTTTCAGATCCCCGCGGTGTTCCCTGAGCACACGGTGCTCGGCAACATCGCCTTGGGCGCCTACTTCGGGCGACGATCGCGACCCGTGCCGGGCCTCGCGTTCGGCGACGACACCGTCGCACGGGCCCGGGAGGCCGCCTCGTTCGTGGGGCTCGCAGGCAAGCTCGACTCGGTCGCAGGACCCCTGCCGCTGTACGACAAGAAGCGTCTGATGATCGCCTCGGCCCTCGCGACCGAACCGCAGCTGCTGATGCTCGACGAGCCCGTGGGCGGGCTGAATGCCCTCGAGGTGGACTCGGTCCTCGACCTGGTGCGAAAGGTTCGGGAAGCGGGCGTGTCCGTCATCTTGATCGAGCACGTGATGCGGGCGCTCATGGCGATCTCCGACCGCGTCATGGTCATGAACCACGGCCGGCTGCTGTTCGAGGGCACGCCTACCGATGTCCAGCACCACGAGGAGGTGATCCGCGTCTACCTCGGTACCGAGTCGGCGTCCGGCGCGATCGGCCCGGAGGATGCCGGTGCTTGAGACCCGGAACCTCCACGCTTCGTACGGGCAGACGCGGGTGCTCGAAGGCATCGACCTCTCGGTCGGCGACGGCGAGGTCGTGATCGTGATCGGCCCGAACGGGCACGGCAAGACGACGCTGTTGCGCACGATCAGCGGGTTGGTGGCTCCCTCGCAGGGAGAGGTGTGGTTCGCGGACGAACGGATCGATGGTGCGCGCCCGGATGTGATCGCGAGCAACGGGCTTGTGCACATCCCGCAGGGCGATCTGCCGTTCGGGGACATGACCGTCGAGGAAAACCTCGTGCTCGGCGCCTTCCCGGCGGCGGCCTGGGCCAGCCGCTCGGAGCGGCTGAAGGACGTGTTCGGCATCTTCCCGGCGCTGGGCGAGCGGCGCGGACAACGAGCGAGGACGCTCTCCGGCGGCGAGCGCCGGATGCTCGCGCTCGGCCGCGGTCTGATGCGGGAGGCGCGGATGTTGATGATCGACGAGCCCTCGCTCGGGCTCGCGCCCGTGATCGTGAACGAGGTGTACCGACACATCGAGCGCATCGTGCGCTCGGGCGTCACCCTCCTGCTCGTGGAGGAGAACCTCAGCCACGTGCAGACCTTCGACGCCCGCGTGCTCCTGCTCGAGTCGGGGCGCATCGTGCGCGAGGGCTCGGTCGCCGAGCTCCAGGCCGACGAGACCGTGATGGCGACCTACCTGGGGACCTGAGGGGATCGATGACGTCGACCGTGCAGGCGATCGTGAGCGGACTCGTCACGGGCTCGATCTACGCGCTCATGACCGTGGGCATGACGCTGATCTACGGCACCCTGCGCACGCTCAATATGGCGCTGGGCGCCATGGTGTTGGTGGGCGGCTACGTGTCGTGGATGTTGTTCAGCGGCTTGGGGTGGGGCCCGCTCGCGGGTCTCGTGGCCGCCGCCGCGGTCACGTTCGTTTTCGGGGTGCTGATCCAGCAGGTCGCGGTGCGTCCGCTGATCGGTCGGATAGGCGTGGACTTCGAGATGACCGCGTTCATCTCGACGTTCGCCGTGGCGATCGTGCTGGCCAACCTGGCCCTGCGGATCTACGGCGCCCGCAGCAAGGCCGTGCCCCCGGTGATCGCCGGTCGGCTGCGACTGATCGAGGGCGTGAGCGTGAGCTGGCATTCGCTCGTCATGGCGGGCGTCGCGATCGCGATGCTCGTCACGCTCGGCATCTTCCTGTCGAAGACGCGGTACGGCCTCGGGATCAGCGCCGTCGCACAGCAGCTCGATGCCGCGCGGCTGATGGGCATCCCGGTGCAGCGCGTCTACAACCTCACGATGGGCGTGTCTTCCGCTCTTGCGGGCATCGCCGGCGTGTTGCTCGCCTCCGTCTTCTTCGTGTCCCCGAACGCCGGCGACCTTCCGCTTCTGAAGGCGTTGATCGTCGCGATCTTCGGGGGCCTCGGCAGCGTGAGGGGCACGATCGTGGCCGCGTACATCATCGGCCTGCTCGAGGCCCTGATCTCGCTGTACTTCGGCGTGAAGTGGTCGCTCCCGGTGCTGTTCCTCGTGATCATGATCGTGATGCTGATCAGGCCCACCGGCCTATTCGGCAAGCCGGAAGAGGCGAGGCTCTAGGTGGCCGCCGCGATCGACGAGGCGCGCGCGTCCATCGGACGATCGATGGGCTGGCGACGGCCGAACCCCTTCGCCGTAGGGCTGCTGTTGCTGGCGGCGGTGGCTCTGCCGCTCGTGTGGCGCAACGACTACGTGATCGACGTCGCGCTGACGGCCTTGATCTGGATGGTGTTGAACCAGTCGTGGAACCTGCAGCTCGGCATCGGTGGCATCTGGAACTTCGGCCAACTCGCGATCTTCGCGATCGGCGGGTATGTCGCGGCGCTCGTAAGCCTGCATTGGGGGCTGCCGCCTTGGCTCTCGCTCATCACGGGTGGTGTGGCGGCCGCCCTCGCCAGCGCCGTGATCGGGATCCCCATCCTTCGGTTGCGCGGCATCTACGCGTCGCTATTGACCTTCTCGTTCGGGGAGGTCGTGCGGTTGCTCGTGATCTCCGACGAGAGCGGCGTAACGGGTGGCTCCTTCGGCCTCTCGGGGATCCCGGGTCTGGCGTTCGAGGGACTCTCGCCCGACTCGAAGCAGCGCGCCTACTACTGGTTGGCGCTCGTTCTGGTCGTGCTGACCGCCGTGTTCGTCTACCTCTTCATCCATTCGCCGCTGGGCACGGCCCTCAAGGCGTTGCGGGATTCCCCGGCGTACGCGGCGTCGCGCGGAGTGAGCCCGTTGAAGATGCAAGTGATCACGTTCGGCACGTCGGCCTTCATCGCGGGCGTCGCCGGCGCGTTCTATGCGCAGTACTTCGGCGTTATCTCCCCGAGCGTCATGGGGCTCGGGCCGATGTCGCTGTTCGTGGCGATGCTCGTCGTTGGCGGCCTCGGCACGTTCTGGGGCCCGATGCTCGGCACGGCGGTGATCATGGTCGTGTCGGAGTACCTGCGTGACTTCGAGGAGGCGCGCTTGATCGTCGTCGGACTGATCCTGTTGGTGACGATCGTCGTCGCGCCCCGAGGGCTCGTGGCCGTGCTGCAGCAGGCTTGGGCTCGCCTGCAGCGATGGATGGCCGAGGGCGGATCAGCCGTCGACGACGCCGCCCCCCCGCCGGCCGAAGGGGCCGCCCCATGACCGAGTGGCCGGGCGGCGCAAAGGCGGCGGCGGCGTTCACCTTCGACTTCGACGCCGAGGAGGTGTGGATCGGGGAAGATCCCTCGAACGTCAACAAGCCCGGCATCCTCTCGCAGGGGACGTATGGCGCCAAGGTGGCGGTGCCCCTAGTGCTCGACTTACTCGATCGCCGCGGCGTCCGTGCGACCTTCTTCATCCCCGGCCGCGTCGCCGAGCGGCATCCCCACCGGGTGCAGGAGATCGTGGAACGAGGCCACGAGATCGCCCATCACGGTTACACGCACACTTCGCCGACGAAGCTCACCCCCCAGGAGGAGGAGGGCGAGCTCGTAAAGGGCCGTGAGGTGCTCGAGTCCTTCGGCGCAGAGGTCCGCGGCTACCGCTCGCCGTCGTGGGACTTCTCCGAGGGGACGCTGGAGCTGCTCGAGCGGCACGGGTTCGCGTACTCGTCGAACATGATGGACGACATCCGTCCGTATCGGCACGAGGGCTCGACGATCGCCGAGGTCCCGATCCAATGGATCCTCGACGACGCACCGCACTTCTGGTTCGACCCCGCGAGCTGGACGAAGAAGATCTCGACGGTCGACGAGGTCCGCTCGATCTGGGAGCGCGAAGTGCTCGGCATAAGGGATCTCGGGGGCGCTGCCATCGTGACGTGCCATCCCCAGATCATCGGCCGGCCGGGACGCATAGGCTTCCTCGAGGAGTTCATCGAGTCCGTGCAGTCGCTCGGCGACGTCTGGGTCGCCACCACGGGTGAGATAGCGGAGCACACGTCGTGAGGGCGATCGTGACCGGTGCCGCCCGTGGGCTGGGAGAGCGCATCGCGGTTCGCCTCGTCTCCGACGGCGCCGACGTCGCCCTGTTCGACGTGGACGCAGGGGTTGGAGCGACCGCGGAGCGGCTGAAGGCCGAGGCGGCCGGCTCCCAGGTCATCGGGGTGGCGTGCGACGTCTCCGACGAGCACGACGTCGACGCCGCCGTCTCGAGGGTCACGGAACGGCTCGGTGGACTCGATCTGCTGGTGAACAACGCGGGTATCGGCGGGCCGTCGACGGAGGTACGCGACACGAGCGCTGCTGAGTTCCGGCGGGTGGTCGAGGTGAACCTGATCGGCTCGTTCCTCATGGCCAGGGCGTGTGCCAAGGCCATGATCTCGTCCGGGAACGAAGGCGCGATCGTCAACCTCGGATCGATCTTCGGCCAGCAGGGCGTCGCGAACGGCGCGAGCTACTGCGCGTCGAAGGGCGGTGTCGCCCTGCTCACGCACTCGCTCGCCCTCGAGCTCGCTCCACATCGCATCCGGGTCAACACGGTCGCTCCGGGCAACATGCTCACCGACATGCACCTCGGCGACCTGCGGATCGCGGCGTCGGCGCGTGGGGTGCCGCTCGATGACGAGGTAGAGCGCGTCCGGGCCGCTATCCCGCTGGGTCGGCATGGCGATGGAGAGGACATCGCCGGGGCGGTCGCCTGGTTGGCGTCTCAGGACGCCTCCTATGTCACCGGTCAGACGATCGGTGTCAACGGCGGGGTGTTGCTGACGTGACGGCGGCGTCGCCCTCCACGGACCGGTTCGACGGTCGTCGCGCACTCGTCACGGGCGGCGCATCCGGCATCGGCAGAGCCTCGGCGGCGCTGCTCCGCGAGCGCGGCGCAGCGGTGGCCATCCTCGACCGCGACGCCGAGCTCGTCGAGGAGACGGCGACCGCGCTCGACGCCGTGACGGGCGTCACCGCTGACGTCCGTGATGCCGCGGCCGTGAGATCCGCGATCGGACGAGCCGCCGAGGGACTCGGTGGCCCCCCGGACGCGTTGGTGAACGCCGCCGGCGTCTATCGAGTCGGCTCGGCCGCCGACCTCGACGAGGCCGAGTGGAACGAGGTTCTCGGCACGAACCTGCGCGGGACCTTCGTCGTTGCGCAGGAGTTCGTGCGGACGCTGCGGGCCGAGGGTTCGGTCCTGGGTAGGGGACCGGTCACGGTGGTCAACATGGCCTCGACCGCAGCGCTGGTGGCCGACCCGGGGGAGCCCGCCGCCCACTACAACGCCAGCAAGGCCGGGGTCGTGGCCCTCACGAAGCAGCTGGCCGTCGAGTGGGCGTCAGACGGAGTGCGCGTGAACGCCGTCGCCCCCGGGGTGATCGACACACCGATGCTGCGGCTGATGGACGATCCCTCAACTGGTCAGGCCTACCTCGACACGCGTGTGCCGCTGCGTCGACTCGGCCTCGCGGCGGAGGTTGCCGAGGTAGTCGTCTTCCTCTCGTCCGAACGGGCGTCCTACATGACCGGCGCGACCGTGGTCGTCGACGGGGGAGTGACCGCGTGATGATGAGCGCTAGCGGCACCGCAGCCTTCCCGCACGTCCGGGTCTCGGGCGGGGCTCGAGAGCGGGGACGGGCATACGGCGAGCAGGCCCGAAAGCGGATCTCCACCTCGATCCATGCCTATGAGGAGGTGTTCCGCGCCTACGCGGGTTGGTCGTGGCCGGAGGTCCGGCGTGAGGCTGCCCGCTACGAGGCGTCGATAGCAGCCTTCGACGAACGCTACGTCGTTGAGATGCGAGGCATCGCCGAAGGGGCCGACGTCGACCTCGAGGACATCCTGTCGATCAATGTCCGAACGGAAGTGATGTTCGCGGCCAAAGCCAGGGCTGCTGAGGGGGCTGGCGTCGACGCCGGCGGCCCGCGCCAGGGGGAGTGCACCGCCTTCGCCGTCGTCCCCGAGGCGAGCGCGACCGGCCATACCCTGATCGGGCAGAACTGGGACTGGCTGCTGCACTGCTTCGACACCGTGGTGGTGCTCGAGGCCGAGCAGGAAGAAGGACCGAACTATGTGTCGGTCGTCGAGGCGGGGCTCCTCGCGAAGACGGGCATGAACTCCTCTGGGCTCGGCGTCGCGACGAATGCACTCGTGACAGAGGACGATCGCGGCGAGCCAGGCATCCCCTACCACGTGCTTCTGCGGGCGTTCATGGATTGCGAGACGATCTCCGACGCCCTCTCGGCGGCGCAGCGGGCTCCTCGCTCCTCGTCGGCGAACTACCTCCTCGCCCATCGCGACGGCATGGCGGTCGACATCGAGGCGGCGCCCGGAGATTTCTCCCGCATGTTCCTGCTGTTCCCGGACGACGGGATGCTTGCCCACACGAATCATTTCCGGTCGCCGGCCTTCGATCGCAAGGACGTCTCGCTGTGGGTGATGCCCGACAGCCCGTTCCGCCTCGAGCGACTGCGAGCGGCGGTCGAGCGAGCGTCGCCCGACCTCACGCTCGACACGTTCCGAGAGGTGCTGGCCGATCATGCGAACTTCCCGTCAGGTGTTTGTTGCCATCCCGACGATCGGATGGAGCTTTTCGACCAGGGGTCCACGGTGGCCTCGGTGCTGATGGATCTCGACGAAGCCCGCATGTGGGTCGCCGACGGACGCCCGTGCACCGCGCCGTTCCGAGAGCTCGACGTCGCCTCGCTGCTCGACAAGCCGAGCGCCGTTCGCCGGGGGATGCCGGCATGACCATCGACCTCGGGTTCGGACTGATCACCTGTCAGCGATATCCCGGCGACCCCCGAACGGACGCCGAGCTCTACGCCGAGGCGTTGGCGCTCGCTGAAGATGCCGAGCGGCTCGGGTTCGATTCGGTGTGGACCTCGGAGCACCATTTCGTCGACGACTCGTACCTGCCGTCGGTACTGACGCTGTCGGCGGCGATCGCAGCGCGCACACGAAGGGTGACCATCGGCACCGGGCTGATGCTGGCTCCACTGCACGAACCGCTCCGAGTCGCCGAGGACGCTGCGGTGGTCGACCTGATCTCCGGCGGACGGCTGGTGCTCGGCGTCGGCCTCGGCTGGCGCGCCGAGGAGTTCGAGGCCCTCGGCATCCGCATCGGGGACCGGGTGCGGCGCCTCGAAGACTCGATCGCGGTGTACCGCCAGGCGTGGAACGGGGAGCTCGTGACCGGAGGGAAGCACCTGAGCTACGCCGACGTGCCCGTCCGGCCGCTGCCTGCGCGCCCGGGCGGCCCGCCCATCTGGATCGGCGGTCTGTCCGAGCCGGCGATCCGTCGCGCCGGCAGGCTCGCCGACGGCTTCATGGCGACCGAGGTCACACCCGCAGCCCTCGCGAGCCAGGTCGAGATCGCGCGAGAAGCCCATGTGCGCGCCGGCCGCGACGAGGAGTTCGCGATCGCCGTGCACCTGCCCACGTTCGCGTGGCACGGCGACGATGCCTGGGACCTCGTCCGCCCGCACCACTGGTACATCACGTGGAAGTACGACGACATGGACGGTGCCCGTCATCGACAGGGCGACCCGCCGCCGGCTCCCGAGATCGACGCCGCTCTAGATGCGTCGCTCCGCGATCAGATCGTCATCGGCACGCCCGCGGAGGTCGCCGAGCGCATCCGCGAGCTCGCCGACGCGGCCGGGGGCGACCTCCATTACATCGCCCGCCTCTACTTCCCCGGCCTGGCGCCGGAGGTGCAACGCGAGGCGATGCGGATCTTCGCCGAGGAGGTCGCGCCCTCGCTGCGGTGATCGGAGCGAGAGCGACGGATCATGCGGACCGGCTGGATCGTCGGCATCGATGTCGGTGGCACCTTCACCGACGCGATCGCGATGCATCGCGACGGCCGCTCGTGCGTCGCGAAGGTCGCGTCGACGCCCCACGACCCGTCCGAAGGCCTCGTCGAGGCCTTCCGCGAGCTTGCTCGAGCCGACGTCGACCCCTCCGACGTCACGATGGTGTTCCACGGCACGACGGTCGCCACGAATGCGCTCCTGACGGGACGCACCGGCAGGGTTGTGCTGCTCGCCACGGAAGGGTTCCGCGACGTGATGGCGTTCCGGAACGGATCACGTCCGGTCCTGTACGACCTTCGCCAACGGCGCCCGAACGAGCTCGTCGATAGACACGATCGGCTCGAGGTGCGGGAACGTCTCTCGAGCGTCGGTGACGTCGTGACGGAGCTCACCGACGCCGAGGTCAACCGCGTCGTCGAACAGGTCGTACAGCGTGACCCCGAAGCCGTGGCCGTGGCGTTCCTCTTCAGCTACCTGCGCGATGATCACGAACGCCGGGTCGCGGATGCCGTTCGTGCGGCATTGCCGGACGTGCCGGTCACGGCCTCCTCAGAGATCGCACGGGAATTCCGAGAGTATCCTCGCACGGCCACCGCTGTGGTGAACGCGGGCCTGCGTCCGCTCGTGGGTCGCTATCTGGAAGATGCCGCCCAAGGCGTCAGGCAAGCGGGCACCGACGCGCCGTTCCTGGTGATGCAGTCCAATGGCGGATGCGTGCCGGCACCCCGTGCCGCCCAAGAGGCGCACCGCCTCGTGCTCTCCGGCCCGACCGCCGGCGTCACGGGCGCGATCGCGCTCGCCGGACGACATGGGCTCGACGGAGTGATCTCGTTCGACATGGGTGGCACGTCGCTCGACGTCTGTCTCGTGCAGGGCGGCGTGCCTCCGACGACAGCCCTCCAGACCGTCGAGGACCACCCTGTTCTCGTGCCGTCGGTCGACATCGTGACCGCCGGTGCCGGCGGTGGGAGCATCGCAACGATCGACCGAGCTGGGCGGCTGCGGGTTGGACCTGAGAGCGCCGGTGCCGATCCGGGTCCCGCGGCCTATGGCAAAGGTGGGCAGCTGGCCACGCTGACCGATGCGCACGTCGTTGCCGGCATCCTGGGTGACGAGCCGCTGGCGGGACGGTTGCCCCTCCACGCTGAAGAGGCCGAGCGGGCGGTCGTCGCCGTCGCGGAACCGCTCGGCCTCGAGCTCGTGTCGGCGGCCGACGGTATCGTGGCGGTGGCGACCGCCCACAGCGTGAGGGCGCTGCGTCGCGTTTCCGTCGAACGAGGCTTGGACCCACGCGGATTCACCTTGGTCGCGTTCGGCGGCGCGGGTCCACTGATCGCCGGTCGCGTGATGGACGAGCTCGGCCTCGCGGCCGTGGTCGTGCCGCCGCATCCGGGACTGTTCTCGGCGGCAGGTCTGCTGGCGGCGAGCGTGCGGATCGACGATGCGCAATCCGTGCTTCACTCACTCGACGACGACCTCGTACCAGAGCTCCTTTTATGGTTCCGCGACGCGAGGGCGCGCCTCGTCGCCCAACTGCGGGACGACGGCATCGCCCGATCGCGCATCCGCGTCGTTGCGTCCGCCGATTGTCGGTACGAGGGCCAGGGGTACGAGCTTGAGTTGCCGGTCGGCACCGTCTCGCGGGCCTCCATCCGCCGACTGCGCGCGACCTTCGACGAGCGTCACGAGCTGATGTACGGTCACGCAGACCCGGACGCGATGTTGGAAGTGGTGACGCTCCGGCTCTCGGCGTTCGGCGACCTGGACCGCCACGCTCCGGCGGAGGTCGCACCCGGCTCACGGACCCCGCCGCGGGACGCGAAGGTCGCGGAGCGGCGCGTCGCCCTCGCTGGATCGAGGTTTCGGCGTGTGCCCGTCTACCGCCGCGACGTGCTCAGGTCGCGAAACGTGGTCGAGGGACCGGCGATCGTGGCTGAGATGGACTCCACCACGGTGGTGGGTCGAGGTCACACCGCCACGATCGGGGCAGACGGCACGCTCTGGTTGCGGAGGGCTCGCTCGTGAGCTCGAAACGCCGCACCGAGGGAACGCTCGATCCGGTCACGTTCGAATTGGTGTATGCCGGTCTCGTGTCGGCCACCGAGGAGATGGGAGGGGTGCTGAAGCGCTCTAGCCACAGCCCGATCATCCGCGAGATGGACGACTTCAGCTGCGCGCTCTTCGCGGCGAACGGGGACCTCGTCGCGCAGGCCGACTTCATCCCGGCGCAGCTCGGAGCGATGTCGTTGGTGGTTGGGTCGGTGATCGAGCGCTGGGGTGAACGCATCCGCCCAGGCGACGTCTTCATCGCGAACCACCCGTACATGGGCGCGATGCATACGCCGGACATCAACATCCTGCAGCCGGTCTTCCTCAAGGGTCGACTCTTCGGATGGAGTGGCGCGACGGCCCATCACCTCGACGTCGGGGGCGTGAATCCAGGCACCGAAGGACCGGACCTACGAGAGGTCTACGCCGAAGGGATCATCCTGCCGCCTGTGCATCTGTACGAGCAAGGGGTAGAGAACCCGGACCTCTTCGACCTGTTGACCGAGAACGTGCGAGATCCTGCTTCGACCATCTCTGATCTGCGGGCTCAGCGAGCAGCGTGCTTGCTCGGGGAGCGCCGGCTCGGAGAGCTGGCCGAGCGCTTCGGCGAGCGGACCGTGGAGACCGGGTTCCGTCAGGCTCTTGATGCGGTTGAGCGAGCGACCAGGGTCTCGCTGCGGGAGCTGCCCGACGGGGAGTCGGAGGCAGAAGGGTTCCTCGACGACGACGGGCGGGGAGGGCCACCGACGCGCATCCACGCGCGTTTGGCGAAGTGTCGCGACCGGTTGACGGTCGACCTTTCGGGGTCGGCGTCGCAGGTTGCGGGAGCGTTCAACGTCCCTTGGGCGAGCACACGAGCCGGCGTGGTATACGCGCTCCGCGCCATGACCGATCCGGGGATGACGACGAACGACGGCATCATGCGCCCGCTCGACATCGTCTGCCCGACCGGCAACATCTTCAACCCTCGCCCACCGGCAGCCGTCTCCGTCCGCCACAACACATGTCAGCGCTTGGCGGACGTTCTGGTCCGGGCCTTCTCAGAACTGTGGCCCGACCGCGCGGTTGCGAGCAGCACCGTCACGTTCGTGGGCATGAACCTCAGCAGCAGCTCGCCTCGCTCCGGCCATCGCTCCGTGCTCTCCGATGTGATCGGTGGGGGCACTGGCGCGCACGCTTCCGGTCGTGGGCTTGATGGCGTCGACACCTACATGGCCAACGTCGGCCTTATGCCGGTCGAGGTGGCTGAGGGCAACTACTCGGTTCGGATCCTTCGGACCGAACTGATCGAGGGATCAGAAGGCGTGGGCGAACACAACGGAGGTCGAGGGTTACGTCGCGAGTATGAAGTGCTCGATCGACCGGAAGTTGTGACCTTCTATGCGGAGCAGACCGATCCACGGTTCCGCCCGCTGGGCGTCTCGGGCGGTGGCGACGCTCAACCGTCGCGGATCACGATCCTGGATCCTGCCGGACGTCCGCTCGACGTGGGGCAGAAGGCGACGATCGAGCTCGCTCCGGGTTCGATCGTCCGCGTTGAGACCAGCGGGGGCGGCGGATTCGGACTTCCTAAGCGACGAAGGATCCCTGGCGGACGTCGAATGGCAAGGCCATCCTTTGGCGAGACTGGGAACGATCGTGCGCGAGAGGCGGACGGCGAATAGCCATCGGCCACCAGGTTCGAGCCCTTACTGATGAGGCGGCAGGTCACAGCCACGTTCAGCCCCTGAAGCACAGAAGAGTGCCTCTATGCGAGCCGTTTCCGTACAGTCGCTGCGCGCCACCAATCTGAGGTTGTCCCGTAGTCCGTAGAACTTGAGGGCGGTCCTCCGCCCCGCCTCCACCACCAGGTGGTAGAGACGGGGTGTCTATGAGAGGAGGACCACCATGGGTAAGCGTACGCGTCCAAGCGTCGTTGCCAAGCAGGAGCTCGACCCCTCGGCGTTGCCCGACCAGGTGAGCGTCGCGATGGCGCAGATCGCCGGGTCGGCCAAGGAGGGGCTGCTGGCGCTGTCGGTCGCAGCGGGACTGGAGGTCATGAGCACGATCTTCGAGCACGAGGTGACCGTCGTCGTCGGACCCCAGGGCAAGCACGATCCAGACCGTGGCGCCTACCGTCACGGGACCGATCACGGCACGGTGGTGCTGGGTGGTCGTGAGATGGGCGTGCAGAAGCCTCGCGTGCGTTCCACTGATGACCGGGAAGTGCCGCTTGCTAGTTACCGCGCCTTCGCTGATGCAGACATGCTGACCAAGATCGCGCTCGGGCGGATGCTCGCCGGGCTGTCCACGCGACGCTACGACGCTGGCGCCGAGCCGATCGGCGACGTTGTCACCAAGGGAACATCGCGCTCTGCGATCTCACGGCGTTTCGTCGCCGGCACCACCGCCAAGCTCGCGGAGATCTTCGGCCGCGACCTGTCCGAGCTCGATCTCGTGGCGATCTTCATCGACGGGGTCGGCGTCGGCGATCACGTGATCGTGGTCGCTCTCGGCGTGGATTCGGACGGGATCAAGCATCCACTTGGGCTTTGGGAGGGCACCACCGAGAACAAGACGGTCTGCCGCTCGCTGCTTTCCAACATCATCGAGCGCGGTCTTGATCCCGAACGCCCGGTGCTGTTCGTGATCGACGGCGGCAAGGGCATCCGCTCGGCCATCCGCTCCGTCTACGGCGAGCTGGCGCCGGTGCAGCGTTGCCGTGCCCACAAGGAGCGAAACGTCACCGATCACCTGCCCAAGACCGAGCGCCTGTTCGTCGCGCGCAAGCTGCGTGTCGCGTGGGCCAACCCCGATGCGGATGCGGCCGAGGTCGAGCTGCGGCAGATCGCACGCCACCTGGCCGACACGCATCCGGGTGCGGCCGCCTCGCTGCTGGAAGGACTCGAAGACACGCTAACACGGTCACCCGCATGGAACTGCCGCCGTCCCTGCTGCGCACCTTCAAGTCGACCAACCCTATCGAGTCGATGATCTCCATCGCTCGCGACTCGCACCGAAACGTCAAGCGGTGGCGCAACGGACGCATGGCGCTGCGCTGGATCGCCGCTGGGATGCTCGAAGCCGAGAAGCAGTTCCGAAGGGTCAACGGCTACCGGGATCTGCACGTCTTGACCCGAGCGCTGGAGTGTCACAGGGAGGTGATAGAAGAAGGCAAGCAGGTCGCGTAGGGATCAGGCGGACCGCCCAAGTTCCACGGCGACCGGGACATGCTCCGGAGGACCGCGTAGATGCTCGAGCATGGAATCCGCAGCGACCATCCGAGACGGTGCGGTCCCCACCCAAGACGCACCCTGGCCCGCACGATCCTCTTCACCACCCGAAGCGGGAGCCGCGATGGGCTCCGGTATGGACGCGTCGAGCGATTCTCCAAGCCAGACTCACCCTCGGCGAGGTAGCGATGCACCCACTTCGAGGCGGTCTGGCGCGACACGGCGGCGGCGGTCGCTGCTTCGGAGATCGTCCAACCCTTTCGAGCACCCGCCGGCAGATCGTTCTCCTCCCATAGACGCTCAGCCGTGCACTGCGATGATGCATCGGGCCCTCCTCTCGGCCGTGGCTGGGACTCCACGAACCGAAAGGTAGGGCCCCTTACGTGTCAACGATGTCTATGGGCGCTAGTAGCGTCCGAACACTGACAGTCCTTCGGGCATGAGGAAGCCCGACTCCTCCT
>JBBEAY010000054.1:5234-17866 GCA_040882605.1 Actinomycetota bacterium | reverse complement strand
GGGTCGTAGAAGCCGCCCCACTCGTCCCACGTGATGAAGATCGCGGTGTGCTCCCACATCGAGCTCCGCATGATCGCGTTCACGATGTCGCTCAGCCAGTTGTGCGCGTGCCCGCTCGATTCCGGAGGGTGGTCGGAGAGCTCGAACCGCGGAGTGATCCAGGTCACCGCCGGGAGCCGTTCGGCTTCGATGTCGGCCACGATGCGATCGACCGGTCGCATGTGCTGGGGCCACAGATCGGAGTGGATCACGTTGCCGATGCCGTTGTAGGCGTTCCAGAAGTAGCCGGACTGACCCGGCACCGCGGAGTAGTAGGCCCAATCGACCCCGATGTCGCTCAGCTGCTCGCCAACGGTGCCGTAGTCGAAACAGGTGTCGTGTTTCGTGAGGTTGCCGTTGTCGTCCTTCACGAAGACGAAGACATCATCGCCGACCGCGTCGCACCCCCAGCTCTTGAAGGGCTTGCCATCGGTGACCCGCGTCTCGATGTTCTCGGGGTTGTCGAGCACGCCGCCCGCCTGGCCCGCGATGAAATAGAAGTGGTTCGGGTATGACGGCCCGCCGACGCTCGCGAAGAAGTGGTCCGACAGCCCGTACTCGCGCGCCCATGTGTAGTAGTTGGGGATCTGGTCTTCGTCGAAGACCGAGTACGCGTAGTTGAATCCGGTCGCGTCGTTGCCGAACCCGTCCATCTTGCCGCCGTTCACGGAGTTCAGGTGCGCTGCCCGGTCGTGAGGGATGTCGCTCGGCAGCCATTCCGGGCACCGGATCAACGGCTTCTCGGCGCCGAGCTCCACACCGACGGAAGTCGCTTCGACACCGCGTCCGAACCTGCCGAAGACGTTGTTGAAGCTGCGGTTCTCGAGCATCACGTACACGACCCGCTTGATCGGTGTCGCGGTGTCGACCGATGGCGTCCGGTTCTCGATCTTCGGGATCACACGTCCGCCGGTGCACGAGAAGAGCACGCCGCCCGCGACCGCGAGGCTCGAGCGCTGCAGGAAGCGTCGCCGCGTGTAAACGACCTGATGCTTCGACTCGCGGTCCTTATCACGCGGGTGAACGTGCTCGGTCATGCCTCATTTGTATCAAGCCGCCGGTCCGCCGCTATCCTGACCACACCGTGCACACAGGTTCCTCACAGCACGCCCCGATGCCGTTCGCCAGGCATGACCAGCCAGGATGTGCCGATCGCAGGGGCGCCACGATGCGTAGGTTCTTGGTCGCCGTGGCGGCGGTCTCGCTGATCATGGCGGCGTGCGATCGTGGTGGCGACGGCGCAGAGACAGGGAGCGGGTTCACCTCGCAGCCGTCGCCGCCGGGCCCCACCGGGAGCGACACCTTCGAGCCGAGCTCAAGCGTCGCGGCCTCGCCCACGCGACCCGCCGAGCCACTCGCGCCGTCGCCGACCCGCGGCGCGTCGTCTGACACGTGCATCGAGGGCTGGCGCACGCCGCCGCGCGACACGCCGATGTTCACCGATCCGCTCGGCATCATCAGACGCACGGCGCCCGTCGACGGCGACTTCGTCGTGGTCGACATGCGAATGTTCCTCGGCCCCGAGTCGCCTCCCTCGCCCGACAAGGGATATCTGCAGGACATCCGCCGCTGGTACATCAAGCTCTACGTGGAGTCGGACTGGAGCTACGCAGGTCGGTTCATCGTGGAATCGAGGCTATTCGGACGCGGGGTCGCCGCCGTGGCGCCCTTCGATTCGAAGGGGTTCAGCTCGCCGGACTGGGCGGGGTTCCAGTGGGAGTCGACCGGCACACAGGCCGTCGAGTACCCCGGCTACCCCGGTCGGTGGCAGGGGGTGCCGTACGACTTCGTGAACGGCGGCGGCGGGCTCGAGATCGCCGGGCTTCCCGACGAGGTGCTCGGCTGCTTCGCCGGCACCTGAACCTACGCCTCGACCGGCCACCCGGTGTACAGATCCGTCCCCCGTTTCCTCAGCTCGTTGCCGATGACCACACGCTGGATCTCGGAGGTGCCTTCCCAGATGCGATCGACTCTCAGCTCTCGCCAGAGGCGTTCGACCGGCTGCTCGCGCATGTACCCACGGCCGCCGAAGATCTGCACAGCCTTGTCGATCACGCGCCCGGCGGTCTCGCTGCATACGAGCTTCACGGCGCTCGCCATCGCGTGGGTCTGCTTGCGGTCGGCGTCGCCACGTGCGGCTTCCCAACACACGCGGTACAGCAGCGACTTCGCGGCCATGATCTCGGCTGCCATGTCGGCGAGCATGAACTCGATCGCTTGGAACTCAACGATCGGCCGGCCGAACTGCCGGCGCTGTTTCGCGAATGCGAGCGAGAGCTCGAGCGCCCGAGAGCTCGCGCCCATCGTGCGTGCGCCGATCATGATCCGCTCCTCGACGAACCAGTCTTTCGTGAGCTCCGAGCCCTCGCCGACCTCTCCGAGCACCCGACCGTCATGCACCCGCACGCCCTCGAACGCGAAGATCGGGTGCTCGAACACGAACGTGTGCGTGTACTTCGGGGTGCGCACCAGCCGTACGCCCGGCATGTCCTTGTCGATGATGAACACCGTCGCCTTCGCCGGGTCGCCGTCAACGTGCGCATGCACGAGGAAGAAGTCCGCGACATCGCCGCTCGTCACGTGCCACTTCTCGCCGTCGATCACCCACTCGTCGCCGTCGCGATGCGCCGTCGTCGCGACCGCCGCGACGTCGGAGCCCGCGCCTTCCTCGGTGATGGCATAGGCGTCACGGCGTTCGCCGCGGATCGCCGGACGCAGGAACAGATCCTTCTGCTCCTCGGTGCCGCGCGCGAGCGGGATCGACGGACGCCACGGGATGTCCCACAACGCTCCGGTCGCCCTGCCCCACTGTTCCTCGATCAGCATCTGCTGGAACGTGTCGTAGCCCTGGCCGCCATCGTCGGTCGAGTGGTTGATGCCGTTGAGATCCGCGTCGAGCACCGCCTGCTTCGCGCGAGCGTGGCTCTCGGGCAGGAGGCCATCGTGCTCCTCGCACTCGTCCTCGAGCGGCGCCAGCACGTGGTCGGTGAACTCGCGCGCCTTGCGCTGCAGGTCGCGGTCGGCGGCGGAAAGCGTCAGGTCCACGTCGTTCGCTCCTCGTCTCGTGGGTCTAGCGGGTAGGGTCGGTGCGAGTCTAGGTCGCAGCTCGAAGGAGGTGTGAGCGGTGGGCAGAACTTTGTTCCATGGCGGAGTGGTGTTCGACGGCTCGGGTTCGGCGCCGGCCGACGCCGATGTCGTGATCGACGACGGCCGCATCATCGAGATCGGCCCAGGTCTCGACGGCGACGAGGGCGTGGACTGCGCGGGCAAGGCGCTGCTGCCGGGGTTGTTCGACTGCCACGTGCACCTCGCCTCCCGCCACGAGGACTTCGACGAGTACGCCCGCATGCAGGAGCCGTTCTCGCTCGCGTTTCACCGCATGGCCGAGAACCTTCGCATGACGCTCGCGCTAGGCATCACGACGGTGCGCGACGCGGCCGGGGCCGACGCGGGGCTGCGGGCGGCGGTCGACGAAGGCACCCTGGCCGGTCCGCGCATGCAGATCTCGGTGACGATGCTCTCGATGACCGGCGGGCACAGCGATCCTTGGCTCCCGAGCGGCGCGCGGGGTCTTTGGGGCACCGAGTATCCGGGCATGCCCTCGGGCGTGTGCGACGGCGTCGACGGCGTGAGCGCGAAGGTGCGCGAGGTGATCCGCGCCGGGGCTGACGTGATCAAGATCGCGTCGAGCGGCGGCTTCCTCTCGCCTGCCGACGACCCGATGGAGCCGAACTACTCCCAAGAGGAAGTCGACGCGATCGTTCGCACGGCCGCCGATCTGGGCACATGGGTGATGTCGCATGCGCACGGACCCGAGGGCATCAAGCGAGCGGTGCGCGCAGGGGTGCGATCGATCGATCACGGCACCTTCCTCGATGCGGAAGCGGTCGAGATGATGCTCGAGCGCGGCACGTGGCTCGTGCCGACCCTCACGTCGGGCGACACGACCGAGGCGCTTGCGAACGACGAGAAGGTGCAACCCGCGGTACGCGAGAAGCTAAGCGGGCTCGGGCGGCCCGAGTTCGACGCGATGCAGCTTGCCGCCGGTGCGGGCATCAAGGTCGCGATGGGCACCGACTGCCCGGTCGCGCCGCACGGCACGAACCTCAACGAGCTCCGCCACATGTCCGAGCACGGGTTCACGCCGGCACAGGCGTTGCACGCCGCGACGCTCTGCGCAGCCGAGCTCATGGGCCTTGAGAGCGAGCTCGGCACCCTCGAGCCCGGCAAGCGCGCCGACCTCGTGGTGCTCGACGGCGATCCGCTCGTGTTCGACGATTACGAGACCCGCATCGAGCAGGTGTGGAAGGACGGCGCGCGCCTTGTGCCGCTCGGGGGCGTCTGATGCTGAACGAGATCGCTGCGTCGGTGCGTGAGGGGCGCGTGACGGCCGAGGCGCTGGTGGCGGAGTCGCTCGCTCGCATCGAGCGCCTCGACGGGCCAATCAACTCGGTGGTGCGCACGCGCGGTGACGGAGCGCTCGCCGAGGCCGCCGCGATCGACGCACGCGTCGGGGCGGGTGAGGATCCCGGCCCACTCGCGGGCCTTCCGCTGCTCGTGAAGGACAACGAGGACGCCGCCGGGTTGCCCACGACGTTCGGGTCGCTGCTGCGTGAGGGAGCCGCGCCGGCCGAGCGCGACTGCGAGGTCGTCGCGCGTATGCGGGCCGCCGGCGCGATCGTGGTCGGCAAGACGAACCTCCCGGAGTTCGCGTTCGAGGGCTTCACGTCGAACCGGCTGTTCGGCGACACTCATGTCCCGTGGGCGCTCGACTGGTCCCCGGGCGGCTCAAGCGGTGGAAGCGGCGCCGCCCTCGCGGCGGGCCTGGCCCCACTCGCGACCGCGACCGACGGGGGAGGGTCGATCCGCATCCCGGCGGCGTTCTGCGGGCTGGTGGGCCTGAAGCCGACCGGAGGGCTGATCGGGCGCGACCCGACGCCGTCGTGGATCGACCTGTCGACCAAGGGCCCGCTCACGACGAGCGTCGTCGACGCGGCGCTATTGCTCGAGATCATGCGGGGCCCGTCGGCAGGTGACCCGACCGCCGTGCCCGCGTGGTCATCTCGCGTCCAGGCCTGGCCCGGTCGCATCGTCGCGACCCCTCGCATGGCCGAGTACGGACCGCTTCCGGAGTCGATCGTCGCCCTCTTCGATGAGGCGGTCGCCGGCCTCGAGGTGGCCACGGGTCTCGCGATCGAACGGATCGCGCCGCCGTTCACGGAGCAGATCGACGACGACTGGTTCACGACCGTGGCGGTCGAGGAGCTCACCTGGATCGGACGCGACGTGGTCAACGAGCGCGCCGACGAGTTAACGCCCTACCTGCGAGGCGCGCTCGACCTCGCGGCGACGATCACGGTCGACCAGTACCTGGCGGCGAGACGACGGCGGTTCGAACAGACGCGCACGCTCGACGAGATGCTTGGCGCCGACACAGTGCTGGTCTGCCCGACGATGTGCGTCGAGGGCTTCTACGCCGACGGACGCGCACCAGACAGCGATGACATCGGATCGCCGGCGTCCGCCTACAACACCCAGGCGACGAACATCACCGGGCACCCGGCACTGTCGGTGCCCGCCGGGCTCTCGCCCAACGGTGTTCCCTTCGGCATGCAGATCGCCGGGCCTCGGTTCGCCGACGACATGGTGCTCGCGGTGGGCGCCGCATGGGAAGCCGCCCGTCCCTGGCCCCGCGCCGCGCCCGGCTTCACGCCATTCGGCGAGTGACCGCCCACTACGGACCCAACTCGTGGCACGCCCTACGGACCCAACTCGTAGCACGCGCTACGGACCCAACTCGTGGCACGCGCTACGGACCCAAGTTGTAGCCGAGGCGCCGCGGAAGCTTCGCAACGAAATCGATGATCGGGTTCGGCTGCTCGCCATCGTCCTCGATCTCGTCTTTGTGCCGGATCGCGTGGTTCGCGATCAGTGCCCCTGGCGAACGGATCGGCTCGGGCGGGAACCGCATCGGCTCTGTGTCGACGATCGGCAGCTCGAGCACCTCGTCGTGGCGGCCGAGCGCGCGGTGGGCCAGGATGCGCCCGCCCAGATGCGCCGGGCCGACTCCGTTGCCCGTGTAGCCGAGGCCGTAGTGCACCGTGCCGCCCTCCAGGGTGCCGAAGAACGGCAGGTGTGCGCCCGACACATCGATCGGCCCACCCCAGCCGGCCTCGATGGGCACGTCGGCGAACGTCGGGAACATACGGTGCAGGTCGGCAGTGGCTACCCGCAGCGCGCGCTCGTCGTAGGCGAAGCGTGGCCCGATCGAGCGGGCGAGGTTCGGCTGCATGCCGCCGATGCCGAACGCGATGCGCCCGTCGGGTGTGGTGCGCACGTAGTGCAACGCGGCCCGGTAGTCGCTCAGGCCGGCGCCGTTCGTCCACCCGATCTCCTCGAGTTTGTCGGGCGCGGGCGCCGTGAGCACGATGTAGCTGCCGCGCACGGTGATCGCTCGGCGGAAGCGTTTCCAGTGGGAGGCCCATGCGTTGAGCGCGATCACTGCGGCGCCCGCCCACACGGTTCCCGACGGCGTCTCGGCCACGGCGGGTGAGCCCGAGCCGAACCGGGTCACCGGGGTCCGCTCGTGCACACGCACACCCATGCTCATCACGACCCGGCGCAGCCCACGCACCAGGCGGGCCGGGTGCACGGTCGCGCCGTATCGCCCTGCCACGCCCCCCCGGAACACCGGCGAGTCGACCAGGTTCCGTACGCCCTCGGCAGAGAGCACCTCGAAGTCCTCGGCGAGGCCGAGGCGCTCCGCGGTGATCACGAGGTCTCCCCAGGACCCGACCTGCACCTCCGAAGCCGCGACCGACAGGTCGCCATCGGCGCGGAACCATGCGTCGATATCGTGCTCCGCGCAGAACGCGCCGATCGCCTCGACGCTCGTTTCCCCTGTCCGGCAGAGGGTGAGCGCCGTGTCGTCGCCGAAGGCGCGGGTGAGGTACGTAAGATCGTTCCAGTAGCTGTTCACGAACCCCCCGTTGCGTCCGCTGGGCCCACCGCCGCAGATGTCTTGCTCCAGCACGACGACATCGACGCCAGGGTCGAGAAGCTTCAACTGGTAGGCGGTCCACAGCCCCGTGTAGCCGCCACCCAGGATCACGACGTCGGCTGTCGTGTCACCCTGCAGCGCCGCGGCGTCCTCGCCGGCGAACTCCGGCAGGGCGAGCGCCTCGCGCAGCCACCAGCTACGGCCCTCATCGGGGGGCACGGGCAGCGCAGCCGGGTCGATAGCAGCGCTCATCGGCGCCCCAGGGTATCGCCCTCGCGACCGACGGCCTGCTCGATCAGACAGAACTCGTTGCCCTCGGGATCGGCCATGACTTGGTAGTGCCAGCCGAAGTCGGTACCGCGCTCCTGCACGGGACGTCCTCCGAGCGTCTGCACCCGGTCGACCGCGCCGTCGAGCGAGTCGACCTCCACGTCGAGGTGCAGCCGGTTCTTTCCGATCTTCGCCTCAGGCACCCGCTGGAACCGCAGCACGGGCACGCCGGAACGACGTTGCAGGTCGACGTAGCGAGGTGGGTCGTCCTCGATCGAGTCGATCTCGGTTGCGAACATCGCGCTCCAGAACTGGGCGAGCGCGATGGGGTCCGCACAGTCGATCACGAGGCCGTTCACGGAGCCGACGGGGTCCACGGTGCCGCATGGTACCCGCGCGATCCGTCGTCGGTGCGGCGCCTGGTTGCTACGGTGAGGGCACATCCGTTCCACGTCGAGGAGGCGGTATCCGATGGCCGGCGAACGCCCGCGGGGCAAGCCAAGAAGCTGGGAGGTCACCGAGGGCTCCCACCGCGCCCCTGCTCGCGCGATGCTCCGAGCGGTCGGTTTCAACGAGGAAGATTTCGGCAAGCCGCAGGTCGCCGTGGCCTCGAGCTGGAACGAGGTCACGCCCTGCAACTACCACCTCGACAAGCTCGCGGCCCTCGCGAAGGAAGGTGTGCGTCAGGCCGGCGCCGTGCCGATCGAGTTCACGACGATCGCCGTTTCCGACGGCATCGCGATGGGACACGAGGGCATGAAAGCGTCGCTGATGAGCCGCGACCTGATCGCCGATTCGGTCGAGCTCGTGATGCACGCCGAGCGCATGGACGCGCTCGTCGGCATCGCCGGATGCGACAAGAGCGAGCCGGGCATGTTGATGGCCATGGCGCGCCTGAACCTGCATTCCGTGTACCTCTACGGTGGCACGATCCTTCCGGGCACCTACAAGGGTCGTGACATCACGATCCAGGATGTCTTCGAAGCTGTGGGCGCGCACGCCAAGGGAACGATCGACGACGCCGAGCTCGGCGGTATCGAGCGCGCGGCGTGCCCGGGCGCGGGCTCCTGCGCCGGCATGTACACGGCGAACACCATGGCTGCCGTCGGCGAGGCGATCGGCATGTCGCTGCCGGGCGCCGCGTCGCCGCCCGCGGTCGACTACCGGCGCGAGGTCGCGGCGCGCGAGTCCGGCATCCAGGCCGCTCGCCTCGTAACCGAGGGCGGGCCGCTTCCACGCGACATCATGACCAAGCAGGCCTTCGAGAACGCCATCGCCGTCGTTATGGCCCTCGCCGGCTCCACGAATGCCGTGCTGCACCTGCTGGCGATCGCCCGAGAGGCTCACGTCGACCTGCAGCTCGACGATTTCGATCGCATCTCGCGCACCGTGCCGCACCTCGTCGACGTGCGTCCCTCGGGGCGCTTCGTCATGAGCGACCTCGACCGTGTCGGCGGGGTTCAGGTCGTGATGAAGGAGCTGCTCGACGCTGGATTGCTCGACGGCGATTGCATGACCGTAACGGGAAAATCGATCGCCGAGAACCTCGCCGCGATGGACGTCGCGGCGCCCGACGGCGAGGTTGTGCACGCGCCGAGTGATCCGATCCACACGTGGGGTGGGCTCGCGATCCTGCGGGGGAACCTCGCCCCCGACGGCGGCGTGATCAAGGTCGCGGGCGCGGCAAGCACGGTGTTCGAAGGTGCGGCGAAGACGTTCGACTCCGAGCAGGCGGCGTTCGACGTGCTCACGAGTGGCGGCTTCGCGCCCGGCGACGTGATCGTGATCCGGTACGAGGGCCCCAAGGGTTCGCCCGGTATGCCCGAGATGCTCGCGGTGACCGCGGCCGTCGCCGGCACCGGCCTGGGCAAAGATGTCGCGCTCATCACCGATGGCCGCTTCAGCGGGGCGACGAAGGGTTTCAGTGTCGGCCACATCGCGCCCGAGGCGTTCGTCGGCGGCCCGATCGCGCTCGTGCGCGATGGCGACCGCATCCGCATCGACGCCGACGCGCGCACGATCGACATGCTCGTCGACGACGCCGAGCTCGAGCGCCGCCGCGGCGAGTGGACCCAGCCCGAGTACCGCTACACGCAGGGCGCGCTGGCGAAGTACGCGCGCACCGTGGGCTCGGCCGATCACGGCGCGGTGACGTGGTGACCACGCACCCCACGATCACCTCGCCCGCGGCGCTGCAGTGCCGCATCTGCGGCCAGCAGTACCCGGTCGAGCCGCTCACGATCTGCGAGGAGTGCTTCGGTCCGCTCGAGCCTTCCTATGACCTGCAGTCGGTCGACGGTGTCGATTTCCGTAAGCAGGCGGAAGCCGGACCGCACACGCTCTGGCGCTACGAGTCGCTGCTTCCCGGCGGTCCGGGCATCGAGCGCGTCGACCTCGGGGCCGGGTTCACCCCGCTCCGACGCGCCGACAACCTGGCGAAGGCGCTCGGCCACGACGGTGTGATCTGGGTGAAGGACGACTCGGTCAACCCATCGAACTCGTTCAAGGACCGGGTCGTGAGCGTCGCGACGACGATGGCGCGGGCTTTCGGTTACGAGGCGATCTCGTGTGCCTCGACCGGCAACCTGGCGAACGCGACGGCGGCCCACGCCGCGAAGGCCGGCATGGAGTGCTATGTGTTCGTGCCCGAGGATCTCGAGCGAGCGAAGATCCTCGCGACCGAGTGCTACGGCGCCAAGGTCGTCGCGGTCAAGGGCAACTACGACGAGGTGAACCGTCTCTGCAGCGAGGTCGCCGAGACGCTTCCGTGGGCCTTCGTCAACGTGAACATGCGCCCGTACTACGCCGAGGGTTCCAAGTCGCTCGGCTTCGAGACCGCCGAGCAGCTCGGTTGGCGTCTTCCCGATCATGTGGTGGTCCCGATCGCGAGCGGCGCCTTGCTCACGAAGATCCACCGGGCGTTCGGCGAGCTGATCGCGATCGGTGCGGTCGAGGAGAAGCCCTACCGCGTGTCGGGCGCGCAGCCAGAGGGCTGCCGCCCGGTCGCGCAGGCGTTCCTCGACGGGGCCGACGAGGTCACGCCGGTGAAACCCGACACGATCGCGCGATCGCTCGCGATCGGCGCGCCGGCCGACGGCTACTTCGCGCTGAAGGTCGCGCGCGAGACCCGGGGGCACATCGAGTGGTGCACCGAGCAGCAGATCCGCGAAGGCATCTCGTTGCTCGCGAGAACAGAGGGCGTGTTCACCGAGACCGCTGGAGGCGTCACGATCGCGAACCTCAAGCGCATGGTCGACCAAGAGATCGTGAAGCCCGGCGAGGAAGTCGTCGCCTACGTCACCGGCAACGGGTACAAGACGATCGAAGCGCTCGAGGGCTTCCTCGAGCCCACGTTCAACGTCGCGCCCGACCTCGACGAGTTCCTCGCTGCGCTGGCCAGAAGCGAGCCAGAAGCGAGCAAGGCGCCGTGACCGACTTCTGGCACGCCGTTGCCATGCTCCGGCTCGACCGGCCCCTCGGTCTGGCCGAGGTGCAGACCTGCTTCGCCGGCGGCAAGGCGGCGGAAGGTCTCGTCGGCTTCCGGCGAGCGCGATCGATCGCCACCACGTGCGGCTATGGACTCGACAGCCCGTTCGAAGCGATGGCGCGCATGTGGATGCCGTGGCGCGGCAAGAGCTTCTCGCGGCAAGCAGCCGAGGGCGTCAACCTGTTCACGGTCGGAGGACGACGCGCGATCCGCACGGCCTTCCCTCGTTACCGTGGCCTCGGCGACGATGAGGAGGGTACGTCGGCATTCCGGTTCCTCACGAGCATCGCGCCGAGCGTGAGCCACCCCGGCGTCACGGTCCTGCGCCTGGACTACCGCGGAGTCCCCGAGAACCCTTCCTTCCCGATGCGGCGAATGGTCGACGAGCTGGTGCAGATCGACCACGGCCTCTACCTCGGCCAAACGCTGATTACCTGGGGCGGAAGACCGCACCGCGTGGCCTGGTTCTCGCTGGAACCGGTCACGTAGCGCAGACGCGCGCAGTCACGTGACACCCGCCTCGGCCGCCGCGGCCGCGACGCGGGCGAGCCTTCCTTCAACGGTCTGCATGTGCGTGACGACCGTGGGCTTGGCGAGGATGCGCATCGCCGTCAGGTAGTCGGCCGCAACCCTCGCCATCACGAGGTCGCACCGAGCATCGTCGTCGACGCTGCCGAAGTAGAGGGCGAGCAGGGTTTCGGTCTGCTCGTGGGACAGGCCGAGATGTGATGCGACGCTGCCGAGGTCCTCGAACGCGTCACCGGCGCCGGCTCGGCGGTAGTCGACGATCCACACCCGCTCGTCGTCGAGGAAGAGGTTCGCCAGGGAGAGGTCCCCGTGACACGCGACCGGGCGGTGATCTCGCGCGCCGATCGCGGCGTCGATCCGACGCAACGCCGCGGTGGCGCCGGGCTCCGTCCCCGGCATCGTGACCCCTCGTGCGAGGGCGGCGCGCCTGAGATCCTCGGCATCGCGGAACACCGATCGTTCCATGCCGGGGAGCGGGCAGGCATGCAAGGCCCTGATCGAGCCCACGACCGACGCCAGCACGCCATGGTCCGAGGCGTCGCTCGGCACGAGCCTGCGCCCCGATACCGATCGCGTCACGAGGCAGCCGAGCCCGGGAACGAACGCGATCACCTCCGGCGCCACCCCTGCCGCGGCGGCCGCTCGCACCACTTCGACCTCGTCGGCCAGGCTCATGACGGGACGAGCGCTCGCGGGCGAGGTGATCCGCAGCACGAACAGCTCGCCGTCGGTTTCGATCAGGAAGTGTCGCTCGCCGCCCCCGCCCCCACCCTCCGACATCGGTGTCACCTCGATGTCGTGCCCACGCCAAGCCTCGACCGCGCCGATCGCCGCCTCGAGCCGGGGGTCGCCGCGAGCCTTCACACATCGACCGTACCCGTCGGATCGGCGAAACGTCCGGCCGCACGTCGCTGGTTCCTGCTAGCGTTACCGGCCGAGGGCACCGATCGCGGTTACAAGGCTTCGAGCAGTTCCCTCACCCCGGCTGTCACGGCCGGCGCCGACGGGCCAGCATCTTGCACGATGCCCGATCCGGCGGAAGGAAGGAGGGGATCGCACGTGGCAACAGGAACCGTGAAGTGGTTCAGCTCCGAGAAGGGCTTCGGCTTCATCACGCCTGACGACGGCAGCGCCGATGTGTTTGTGCACTTCAGCGCGATCTCTGGCGAGGGGTATCGCAACCTCGATGAGAACCAGAAGGTCGAGTACGACGTCACCCAGGGCCAGAAAGGCCCTCAGGCGGCGAACGTACGAGCAGTCTGAGGCGTTTCTCGAGTCTCAACGTGGCGGGGCCGGCGCGAAGCGCCG
>JBBEAY010000054.1:0-5224 GCA_040882605.1 Actinomycetota bacterium | reverse complement strand
GGGGGGGGCGCGCCCCCCCCCCCCCCCCCCCGTTCGCGTTTCACAGGGTGAAGGTCGACTGAGGAGAGAGATGCCGACAGAGATCTCGCTCGATGAGGTGCGCCAGCTGATAGCAGACGGCGCCCAGGTCGTCGAGGCGCTCCCCGCGAACGAGTACGACGAGGAGCACCTTCCCGGCGCGATCAGTGTGCCGCTCAAGGAGCTCACGCTCGAGCGGGCGTCGACGCTCGACGCGGGCCGCCCGGTGGTCGTCTATTGCTGGAACGACACCTGAGACCTGAGCTCACGGGCTGCGTGGCGGCTCGAAGCGATGGGGTTCGACCACGTCTACGACTTCGTCGGGGGAAAGCTCGAGTGGCTTGCGCATGCCCTGCCCGTCGAAGGCGCCGGTCCCCATCATGCGGTGGCCGGCGACGTCGTCGATGAACGAGTGACGACCTGCGGCCCCGAAGCGAGCCTCGATGAGATCCGCACGATCCTCGGGTCGAGCGAGACCTCCTACTGTGTGATCGTGAACGACCACGGCGTGGTGCTCGGCCGTGTGCGACGGAAGCGGCTCTCCAACACGTCGGTGCTTCCCGACGTGATCGAGCCGGGGCCGGCGACCGTGCAGCTCACCGAACCGCTCGGGCCGCTCGTCGAGCGCATGGGCAAGGCGAAGGTCGAGAGCATCCTCGTGACGACGCCCAAGGGCGAGCTCCTCGGCGTCGTGCAACGAAGCAGGGCGACTGACTTCCTCGAGTCGAACGACTGCTGCGAGCCCGCGCGACATCCGCGCCGCTGAGGCAGGCGGGCTCCGCGGGTCAGACGGTCGAGATGCTGACCTCGTCCATGACGCCGTCGTACCAGTCGCCCGAGGCGTTGGGCTTGCCGCCGAGGATCAGCGGACCGCCATTGGAGATCGAACCGACGTTCCCGTTCTTGGAGGACGTCGATCCGTCGACGGTGAGGGTGATGCCCGTCGAGGTCTTCTTGCAGACGATCGTGTGCCACCGGCCGTCGGAGAGGTCGGGTCCTGCCTTGATCGACGCCCATCCGTTCGTGCCCTGGAAGAAGCAGTAGCCCTGGCCCGAACCGTAGATCTCCATCTTGTAGGCGCCGCCTCCCTTGCGCACCAGGTCGTAGTCACCGATCGCCGCCGACGGCCGAGAGTCGAACTTCACATGTGCGGTGATCGTGATCGTCTTCGAGCCGGGGTTGAGACTCGAGTCGTTGCTGATGATGACGCGCGAGCTCGAACCATTGAAGCTGTAGGCTCGCCCGCTGCCGTTGTACCCAGGGGTCACACGCGTGATGTTCTGCGGGGTGCCGGAGTTGCCGGAGCCTGAAGAGTCGACCATCGTCCCCGAAGACTCGTTCATGTGCCACAGGCCGACGGTCGCGGCGAACGCGGGCACCGCTGTGGCGACTGACAGCACGCCCGCCATCGCAAGAGCCATCAACAGCCGGGAGGAACGTTTCACGGGGGGGACTCCTTCTTCGTTCCGCTCGGAGCGAGATCGCGGGCGCCGAACGCAAGGCGTCGACCGGTCCGACCCTAGCACCGAACCTGACCCTGTGAGAACCGCTGGAAGCCTCACGTCACGCACCACCTGCTCTAGTGCTTTCGACCGACCTCGGTACCCTCGTCAGGAGGCCGATCATCGGCTCAACGAACAAGAAGGGTCGCCCGGCATGGATGCCAGTCGAACTCGCACGCGACGCACGGCGATCGTTGCCGCGGCGTTCGTCCTGTTCGCCGCGTGCTCGGCGTCGCCCGGCGTGCAGCCGAGGGAGCAGCTGGCACCGTCGGTCTCGCCTCTGGCCGAGCCCTCGCGGTCGGCGGCTGCGCTCACCCCGCCCGCACCCACGACAGCGGCCGAGCTCATCACGGTGCGGCTGGCGGACGCCACGTGGGCGTCGGCGATCGACGCCGCGATCGACGGACGAGACGTATCGGTTGCCGTCGGCGCCGACACCCGCATCGTGTACGCGCACCTCGGACGGCAGGCTCGGATCCCGGCGTCGAACCAGAAGCTGCTGACGTCGATGGCCGCGCTCGAGACGTGGGGGCCGTCGTTCCGCTTCCCGACGATCGCCATGGCGAGGAAGCCGCCCCTCGACGGCGTTGTCCGAGGCGACCTCTGGATCGTGGGATCGGGTGACCCCGAGATCTCGGACGCCTCGATGGCGCGCCTCGCGAGCAGGCTCCGGGTCGCCGGGCTCATGCGCGTCGCAGGCTCGGTCATGGGCGACACGAGCGCGTTCACGCGGGAATGGTGGTCGCTCGGCTGGGTGCCCGGGCTGTCGCGGAGCTACGTCAACCGTGCGACCGCGCTCGCGTTCGACGGCAACGCCGGCGCCGGCCTGCCTGAACAGGGAGCCGCCTCGTCGCTCACCGGCGCGCTGGAGTCCCTGGGCATCGAGGTCGCAGGCGCTCCCGGCGCCGGTGAAGGGCCGACCGACCTCGCCGCGCTCGCCAGCATCTCGTCGCCCCCCCTGCACGAGCTGCTTACGACACAGAACCACGGCTCGGTGAACTTCTACGCCGAGATGCTGTTGAAGGCTCTCGGCGCACACGCGACCGGAACACCCGGGTCGACGGCTGACGGCGCAATGGCGGTCGCGAGTTGGGCCGAAGGTTGGGGCGTCGAAGCCCAGGTGCGCGACGGGTCGGGCCTCTCCCACGAGGACCGCATCGCGACACAGGGGCTCGTCGCGCTGCTGCTGCTCGCCACGCGCGAGCCCTGGGGCGAGGCGCTTCGGGCGTCGCTCCCCGGTCCCGGCGACGGCACGGTCGGCGCCCGGCTCATCGGCCTGCCCGTGCGGGTCAAGACCGGCACGCTGTTCGAGACCCCGGTCTCGTCGCTCTCGGGCTACGTCACCGACGCGGGCGGTGACACGGTCGCCTTCGCGGTGATCTCGAGAGGCCTCGACAAGACGACCGCGATCGAGATCGAGGATGAGGTCGTGCGCATCCTCGCCGGCGCCGACGTGGCTTGATCGTGATCGCGGGATCGGCTGCACACTCCGTACGATTCGGCGATGCGGATCCTCATCTGGCATGGATGGCTCCTTGAAGGCTCCGGGTCCAACGTCGCCACGGCGCGGGTCTGCGAGGTGTTCCGAGCATCGGGGCACGATGTCGTCTTGCTGTGTCAGGAGCCACATCCCGAGCGATACGGCTGGATCGATGCCTACGGTTCGATCGACGCCGGCGGCCCCGGAGAGCTGACGCAACGAACCGATGCCTTTCGCGCGCCTGGGCGTTGCGTCGTGCTCCGTCCATTCGTCGGTCCGATCCTGCCGGTCTTCGTGGTGGATCGCTACGAGGGGTTCGACGAGGTGAAGCGTTTCGTCGATCTCACGACGGACGAGCTCGACGCGTACCTGCACGCGAACGTCGAGGCGGTGAAGGCCGCCGAGGTGTGGCATGGCAGCGAAGTGTCGATCTTCGGCCATGCCGTCCCTGGAGCGGCGATCGCCCGTCGCGCGCTCGGGCCGGGTCGCTACGTGGTGAAGATCCACGGCAGCGACCTCGAGTACGCCGTCAGGGAACAGTCTCGGTACCAGACGTTGGCTCGCGAGGGTCTCTCAACCGCCCTCGCGGTGGCTGGTCCCGGCAGGGAGGTGCTCGAGCGCGCGGCGACATTCGTGCCGGAGGTCCGCGGCCTCGCCCACGTGGTGCCCCCGGGCGTCGACGTCACATCGTTCCGACCACGTTCGCGCGTGGATGCCTTGCTGGGGGCGGCCGAGCGGCTCGAGCACGATCCTGACACGGTCCGTGGGCGTCCGTCGTCGCTCGACGCCGAGGTCGCGCACGCAGTGTCGGGTCGGGATCATGAGGCGCTCGATGTTCTGGCGACCGGCTACGAGCAGGACGTCCCAGATCGCGATGTGGCCGCTCGGCTGAGGAAGCTGGCTCAGCGCGACGAACCGATCATCGGGTACCTCGGCAAGCTGATCCCCCAGAAAGGCGCAGAGCTGGCGCTGATCTCCCACCGCGTGATGCAGCGCGCGGCGACCGCGCTGATCGTCGGGTTCGGCTCGTCTCGCGAGTGGCTTGCGGCGCTCGACATCGCACTTCGTCAAGGCGACCACGCGGCGCTCGAGTGGCTGGTGGCAGCGGGCGAGATGCCCATCGATCCTTCCTCGACGACGACCGTTGCCGACGGTCGACGCGACGTCGTGTTCACGGGCCGGCTCGACCACCGATACGCTCCCGCGGTCCTCGCAGCCATGGACGTGCAGGTAGTGCCCTCGATCTTGCCGGAAGCCTTCGGCATGGTGGCGGCTGAGGGGGCCGCAGCCGGGGCTCTGATCATGATCGCGAGGCACTCGGGTCTCGCAGAGGTGGCCGGGGCGCTCGAGGCGGAGGTTGACCGCCCGGGCCTGTTCTCGTTCGAGCCCGGCGACGGCGCCGTGTACCGCTTAGCCGAGGGAGTGGACTCGCTGTTGTCACTGCCGGTCGAGGAACGCGACGAGATCAGAGCGGCCGTCAGCAACTTCGTCCACCGCGAATGGACGTGGGACCGCACGGCCGCCCGGCTCCTCGAAGCCGCCGGCGTGGGCGGGTGAGTGATCCTAGAGGGGCTGGCGCAAGCATCAAAGGTTGGGCTCTGGATCCATCACCATCAGGAGCCATGTCTCAGCATGTTCGTGATCCGCATCTCGCACTCCGACAGAGCGGAAGCCGGCCTTCGTCCATGCCCTGATCCCGCGTTCATTCGAGACGTAGGGATCGACGAAGACGCGCCGCTTCCCTCCGACGCTGAGGAGCCAACGGGCGAGCGTGCGCGCCGAGTCCGACCCAACCCGCGGTGGACGGGCGTCAGAGATGAGGAACATGGCCAAAACGCCTTCGTCGGGGTTGTCATCGTCGAACCATGCCTGGAGGTATCCGACGGGCTCTCCGTTCTCCAGAACGATGTAGGGGTCGACGTCTGATCGGGCGAGCCTCTCGACCATCTCGACGCGCGTGAAGGTCTCCCAGTCCCAGTGTCGGGCCACCTCTAGATCGGCGTGCCAGCCAACGAGGAGGTCGGCATCGTCCGGGCTGGCCGGTCGGATCACGGTGAGATCTCCGTGAAGCGGGCAGTCTGGAACGCGCATGAACCCACCCTACGGACCAGGCTCGCCACAGATTCGGAGCATGATCGCGATAGACCTGCCCGAGTCGTTCCTGGTCGAAGTAGCGTCCGAACACTGACAGTCCTTCGGGCATGAGGAAGCCCGACTCCTCCTG
>JBBEAY010000053.1:1006-18360 GCA_040882605.1 Actinomycetota bacterium | reverse complement strand
GAGCACGCGGCTGAAAACCGCGGTGTCGGCAGTTCGATTCTGCCCCTGGCCACCGTCAGTTCAAGATCTCGCGGCCGCGCACTTCTGCCCACCGGGTGAGCAGGCCCTGGTACACGTCGGCGGCTCTCAGGTACTCGCTCGCTTCCAGCGATCTGAGCGCCTCGTGGATGTCGCGAGCCGAGTGGTCGTCGTCGAGCTCGTCCCACCGCTGGAAGTCGCAGAGCCCGCCGTAGTCGAGCTCCACGATCGAGGCAGGGTCGAACTGCACCATCCACTGATGTAGGTCGAGGATGAGATCGCCGATGGGTCCGAGGTCGGAGCGGCGGAGCGGCCCGATCGCCTGCTCGGCACGTCGGATCGCGCGGCGCGTCGTGGTCCGGTAGCGCAGGCGCCACCGGCCGTCAGCTTCCTCGATCAGCTCGCGCTCTTCGTCGCGGAAGAGCACGAACCACCTGATCGGCACGTACCAGGGACTCTGGTGGCAGAACGCGACCGCCGACGGGTCTCGTCTGCGCAGCCGCGCGAGATCCTTCGCGGCTCGCTTCCCGTCTTTCTTCGGCACGAACTGCTCCCACAGCTCGATCGGGCGAGTCTCGCGGAACGACACCATGGCCGCGAGCACCCGCATGCGCATGCGGCGCGGGCTGATCAACGTGCGCTCGTCGAGGTGCAGCACATCGGCGGTGTCGACGTCTGTGGGTGCCAGCACACCGAGCCGCCCGACCGTTGGGTGATCGGCATACCGCGGCGGGCGGGGCGGTCTCACCTCTGGCCCGTGCAGCAGGAAGCGTTCCCAGTGCAGCTGCTCACTCCGCTCGAACGCGTCGAGCGGTTGGTACACGCGAAGGGATGCGCTAGGCACCATGTGTCTGCCGAGTCTAAGGGGTCTCCCCTATGCTCTCGGCGTTCGATGAAGGGGACTCGAGGGGGATCCGCGTGGCGTCCGAACCAGAGCATTGGCGCGGCACGGAACCGGTGCGCGTGCTCGCCCCCGACGGCACCGCCGCAGGTGACACCGACGTGGGACTCGGACCCGACGAGCTTCGAGCGATGCTCCGGTACATGCTGCTGGCCCGCCGGCTCGACCGTGAGTGCATCGCTCTGCAGCGCCAGGGCGAGCTGACCATCTACCCGGGTTTCGAGGGCCAGGAAGCCGCGCAGATCGGAAGCGCGATGGCGCTCGGAGCAGACGATTTCGTCTTCCCGACCTTCCGGGAGCTGGCCGCGGCGCTCGTACGGGGCGTCGACGCGGTGCAGTACCTCGCCTACCACCGAGGCACGTGGCACGGCGGGCCCTACGATCCGATGGCGACCCGGTTCGCACCGATCTGCATCCCGGTCGCGACCCAGATCGCGCACGGTGTGGGGTATGCGATGGGGCTCGCGCTCGACGAGACACGAGCGTGCTCGCTGGCTTACTTCGGCGACGGAAGCGCGAGCGAAGGCGATTTCCACGAGGCGGCGAACCTTGCGGGCGTCTTCAAGGCCCCGGTCATCTTGTTCTGCCAGAACAACGGATGGGCGATCAGCGTGCCGACCGCATCGCAAACGGCCGGCGAGATCTGGAAGCGCGCCGGGGGATACGGGTTCCCGGGCGTTCGGGTCGACGGCAACGACGTCTTGGCGGTGTACCGAGCGACCCGCGAAGCAGCTGACCGCGCGTACGCGGGCGAGGGCCCGACCCTGATCGAGGCAATGACCTACCGCATCGGGGCGCATTCCACAGCCGATGATGCGGGGCGCTACCGCGACGACGACGAGGTCGAGCGGGCGCGATCGTTCGACCCCATCGCGCGCTATCGAACATGGCTCACCGCCGAGGGTCACGTCGACGACGAGCTACTGCGCGAGTGGCACGCCGAGATCGAGGATCAGGTGCTCGCCATCAGGGAAGGGGTGATCGCGCAGCCGGCCCCCCCGGTCGAGTGGATGTTCGACTGGGTGTACGCCGACGCGCCCCCGGCCATCGCCGAGCAGCGTCGCGAGGTGCTCGGTGTCTGAGATCACGCCTGAAATCACGATGGTGGCGGCGCTGAACGCCGCGCTCCGCGATGCGCTGCGAGACGACGCGCGAGTGCTCGTCTTCGGCCAGGACGTCGGACGATCGGGCGGGGTGTTCCGCGTGACCGACGGGCTCCAGGCCGAGTTCGGCGCCAGGCGTGTCTTCGACACGCCTATCAGCGAGGCCGGCATCGTGGGCGCCGCCGTCGGCCTCGCGTTCGCCGGCTGGCGAAGTGTGGTCGAGATGCAGTTCGACGCGTTCTCGTATCCGGCGCTCGAACAGATCATCGACCATGTCGCCAAGATGCGAGGCCGCACCCGCGGGCGCGTCGACATGCCGATCACGATCCGCATGCCCGCGTTCGGCGGCATCAAGGGCAAGGAGCATCACGGCGAGAGCCCCGAGACCTACTACGTGCACACCGCAGGCCTCAAGGTGGTCTCGCCCTCGACACCCGCCGACGCGTACCGGCTGTTGCGCCTCGCGATCTCCGACCCCGACCCTGTGATCGTTCTCGAGCCGAAGGCACGCTACTGGGCCAAGGGTGAGGCAGAGCTCACGACCGACGGCGCCGGTATCGGCGAGGCAGCGGTCGTGCGCGACGGCGACGCCGCGACGGTCTTCACCTACGGCGCCATGGTGGCGCGCTGCCTCGACGCAGCGGCCACGTTGGCCGACGAGGCGCTCTCGATACGCGTGGTCGACCTTCGATCGCTGTCGCCGCTCGACACCGAGCTGATCGCGCGATGCGTGCGTGAGACCGGACGTGCCGTGGTCGTGCACGAGGCCCCCAAGACGCTCGGCCTCGGCGCAGAGGTCACCGCGCGCATCGTCGAAGAAGCGTTCGACTTCCTCGAGGCGCCGGTGCTCAGGGTGACCGGCTACGACGTGCCGTACCCGCCCGCCGCACTCGAGCATCACTACCTGCCGAGCGTGCAACGGATCGCGGCCGCGGTGCGACAGGTGGCGGCGTACTGATGGGCCCGATCGCGCGCGTGTTCGCGATGCCCGACCTCGGTGAGGGGCTGGAAGAAGGGGAGATCGTCGAGTGGCTCGTGGCAGAAGGCGACACGGTCACGCTGAACCAGCCGTTGGTTGAGGTCGAGACGGCGAAAGCGACGGTCGAGATCCCGTCGCCGTTCGCGGGCGCGGTGGCGACGCTGCACGCTTCGGTAGGGGCGGCAGTTCCGGTGGGCTCGCCCCTCGTGACGTTCGCGGTGTCTGACGGGGAGGCTCGCGATGATTCATCGGCCGCGGTCCCACCCACACAGACCCCTCCCGATCGGCTCGGCGTGACGCGGGCGACGCCGCCGGTGCGCAAGCTCGCGAAGGAGCTGGGGGTCGATCTCGCGTCGATCGAAGGGTCCGGGGCGAACGGACGCATCACGGAAGACGACGTACGGGTTACAGCCGGAAACGAGCGCCGGCCATCCGCCCCCTCGAGGTCCACGCTCGCGGCGAACCTCGAGCGGCAAGCAGCGATCCCGCAGGTGACGACCTTCCGCACGGTGGATTGCACGGCCCTGGAGTCGTTTCGGAGAGAGCTCGGGGTCTCGCCGCTTCCGGTCGTGGTCGCTGTGCTGTGTCGAACGATCGCGGCGCATCCGACTGTGAATGCCGCATGGACCGACGACGGTCTGCTCGAGCGCCCCGAAGTGAACGTGGGGATCGCGGCCGACACGGAACGGGGGCTTGTGGTGCCGGTGCTTCATGACGCGGGCGCCAAATCGATCGGGGCGCTCGCGGCCGAGATCAAGCGCCTCGCCGAGGCGGCACGGACCGGCTCGCTCTCGCCCGATGAGCTCACGGGCGCGACGGTCACGGTAAGCAACACCGGCAGCTACGGCAGCGAGGCCGGCACGCCGATCCTCTCTCCGGGCACGAGCGTGACCCTCGCGGTCGGGGTGATCGCACCGAGAGCACTGGTCGTCGACGGCGAGATCCTCGCGCGGCCTGCATGCACGCTCAGCTGCACCTTCGATCACCGGGCGCTCGACGGCGCGGCCGTGGGTCGCGCCCTCACCGACCTCGTCGAGACCCTCACATCGGCCGAACGACTGAGAGACTTGCCGCGATGAAGATCGCGTCGCTGCTTCCGTCGGCCACCGAGATCGTCTACGCGCTCGGCCTCGGCGACGACCTGATCGGCGTGACCGACGAGTGTGACTTCCCGCCCGATGCCGTGACGAAGCCGGTCATCTCGCGCAGCGCGCTGCCTCAGGGCCGCCCACTCACCTCCAGGGAGATCGACGCGGCGGTGCGCGAGCGCATGGACGCCCGCCGGCCGCTGTACGTGCTCGACACCGACCTGATCCGCCGCGAGCAGCCCGACGTGATCCTCACCCAAGACCTCTGTCGTGTGTGTGCGGTACCCGCGGGCCACGTCGAGGAAGCGCTCGGTCAGCTCGGCCTCACCGATTCCACGAAGGTGCTCTCGCTCGACCCGAGCACCCTCGATGACGTGATCACCCAGATCGAGATCGTCGGGAAGCTGCTCGAGGCCACCGGCCGAGCCGGCGAGCTCGCCTCGGCGCTGCGTGAACGCATCGCCAAGGTACGACAAACGGCCGTGCGGCTTCCGACGGTGAACGTGCTGTGCCTGGATTGGGCCGAGCCACCCTTCGCGGCCGGACACTGGGTGCCCGACATGGTCGAAGCGGTCGGCGCCACGAACTTGCTCGGCAGCAAGGGCGAGCCCTCTCGCACGTTCACGCATCGGGAGATCCGCGACGCCTACCCCGAGGTGCTGATCTACATGCCCTGCGGCTACTACCTCGAGGAAGCCGAGGCCGAAGGAGCGCAGGTGGTGAGACACCCAGAGATCGCCGAGACGCCGGCCGCGCGCAATCGAAACGCGTTCGCGGTCGAGGCGACCTCGTTCTTCTCCCGGCCGGGCCCACGCATCGTCGACGGGCTCGAGATCCTCGCGTGGGCGGTCCACCCCGAGGCCTACCCGGAACCGCCATCGGGCTCGATCACCCGCCTCTAGTGGGAACAGCCCCAAACCCTCACGAGGTTGGCCGGTTGTGACCTCGACAGGGAAGCAGGCGGCACGAGGAGTCCTCTCGACGAGCGCCGGCACGCATCTGGGTGCGTTCACGCCGCCGGACTGGGGACTGTTCGCATCGATCGGGGCGATATGGGGCTCATCGTTCCTTTGGATCGCGATCGCGCTCGATGCATTCGAGCCGGGTCTCATCACATGGTTGCGAGTGGGCGCCGGCGCAGCGTCGCTATGGCTCGTGCCCGCGGCTCGCTCGCCGGTGGCCCGAGAAGACCGTGCGCGCATGATCGCGCTGTCGTTCCTGTGGGTCGCCGTGCCGTTCACGCTGTTCCCGCTGGCGCAGCAGTGGATCAGCTCGGGACTCACGGGGCTGCTGAGCGGCGCGCTGCCCATCTCCGCCACTGCGGTCGGGGCGGTGATGCTGCACCGGCTGCCGGGGCGCGCCCAGGCGATCGGATTGATCGTGGGATTGGGAGGCGTGACGGCCATCGCGGGGCCATCGCTCGCCGAAGGGTCGAACGAGGCGCTCGGGGTCGTGCTAGTGCTCGCCGCCGTCGGTTGCTACGGGGTCGCGATCAACATCGCAGCGCCGCTCACCCAGCGATACGGCTCGCTGCCGGTCATGGCGCGCATGCTGGGACTCGCTTCGATCTGGACCGCCCCGTTCGGCCTCGTGGGACTCGCCGGCTCGTCGTTCGCATGGGGGCCGGCCGCCGCGATCATCGTGGTCGGTGCGCTCGGCACCGGCCTCGCCTTCGTGCTCATGGGCACCCTGGTCTCACGCGTTGGATCGTCGCGAGCTTCATTCGCGACCTACCTGATCCCGGTGGTGGCGCTCCTGCTGGGTGCGATCTTCCTCGACGAGACGGTTCGTGCGCTGTCGATCGTGGGCATCGGGCTCGTGATCGCCGGAGCACTTCTCGCCTCGCGGAAGGACCGTGCCCGCGTGAGCCACGGGGATCGCGCAGCGTGAGCGACGACGCCCCGATCCTGGAGTTTGATCCTGCCCCGACCGCAGTGATCGAGCCCGGCGAGGTCATCGAGCCCATGTCGATCGCGCCGCACGCGGTGCTGTGCTTCTTCCAGGACGTGATCGCCGGTGTCGTCGAACGCCACCGCGGACGCATCATCGACCACGTCGTGAGCGAGATCGGCCGCAACCCTATCTACGAGATCGACCATGACGGTCAGCGGTTGGTGGTGATGCACCCGGGCGTGGGCGCGCCGCTCGCGGCCGGCTTCCTCGAAGAGTTGATCGCTCGCGGCTGCCGCACGTTCATCGCCTGTGGCGGCGCCGGCGTGCTCGTGCCCGACGTGGCGCTCGGCCGCGTGATCGTGCCGACCTCGGCCGTGCGTGACGAGGGCACCTCCTACCACTACGCGCCGGCGACACGCACGGTCGAACCGTCGGCGCAGGCGGTCGAGGCGATCGTGGCGACCGCTGAGCGCCACGGCGTGCCGCACGTGACCGGGGCGACCTGGACGACCGACGCGATCTACCGCGAGACGCGCGACAAGCTCGACCGACGAGTGACCGAAGGGTGCCTCACGGTCGAGATGGAAGCCGCCGCGTTCTTCGCGGTGGCAGCGTTCCGTGGCGTTACGTTCGCCCAGGTGCTCTACGCGGGCGACGACCTCTCGGGCGATGCATGGGACGAGCGCGGGTGGGACGAGCACACGACCGGACGCGAGACGTTGTTCCGGATCGCCGCCGAGGCGGTGCTGTCGCTGCCTCCCGACCCGCTACCCGTGACCGGTGTCCGGTGACCCGTGAGGAAGGCTGAGGCCGAGAGCGGTCCGATATCCTGTGCCCATGGCTCACGATGTCTCGATCGGCGGTCGCGCCTACCGTGTCCGCAAGCCGCTCGGAGTCTTCGCGTTGAGCGCCGCGACCCTCGGCATGTACTGGTTCTACTGGTACTACCGGGTCAACGACGACATGCGCATGTACCTGCGGAACTACTCGATCCGGCCGTTGGTCTCGACGCTCGCGATCGTCGGACTGTTCATCGCCGGGCCGTTGATCGTGATCGCCGTGCTCACCGAGGTGTGGTGGCTGATCGCGATCGCGGCCCTGCTGATCCTCATGGCGTTGGTGGGCTTCTTCCACACAGGAAGACGGGTGATCACCGCGCAGGAACAGGCGGGGGTCGAGCCCTCGTCGGCGGGCCTCGCCTTGCTGCTCTACATGGGCGCGGGCTTCTTCGGCGGGGCGTACCTGCAAGCGGGGCTCAACCGGGCATGGTCGGGGGCGGCGGGTAAGGAGCGGGAGCGGCTCGCAGCGTCGTCCGCCGCCTCGGTGGAGCGGGAGCCCGTGCAGGCGTTCCCCCGGCCGGCGCCGAAGGCAGGCACGAACCTCGTGTCGCCCGCCGACGTGGGTTCACGCGTGACGTTCCAGTTCGAGCTGCCGAACGGGTACACGACCGAGGCCGTCGGGGTCTTCGAACGCTGGGACTCCGAAGCCGAGACCTATTTCGTGCGGAAGAAGGACGGCACCGAGGTCCGAGTTCCCGCCCGAGGCGTGCGACATGGCAAGGTGATCTCCGCCCGGCCGGCCGCGCCTTCCCCACGCTGACCCGCCTGACGCGTCTCCAGACCTAGGAGGTCACGACCGCAATGACCGACGAACCCGACGAGCTCCCTACCTCGCTGATCCGCCTGCGTCTCGGTCAGGAAGACGCCCACTACGGGGGGAACCTCGTCGCCGGCGCCACGCAGCTGAAGATCGTGGGCGACCTGATCACCGAGCTCGCGATGCGCTACGACGGCGACGAAGGGTTATTCCGGGCCTACGAGTCGGTCGAGTTCCTCGCGCCGCTGTATGCGGGCGACTGGATCGAAGCCAGAGGCAAGATCGTGAGCGCAGGCAACTCGAGCCGTCGCTGCGAGTTCGAGATCCACAAAGTCGCCGGGGCGCGCACCGACATCAGCGAGAGCGCCGCCGAGTTCCTCACCGAGCCGATCATCACCCTGAAAGCGATCGGCACCACCGTCGTGCCGAAGGACCACCAGCGTTTCGAGCACTAGTCTGAGTCGGACTAGCAGGCGGTCGCGGCTGGGGCGAGGCGGAGGGTCGCGCTACGAAGCGCGTTCGAGGCCGTGCAGCACTGCGAGGAGCTCGTCGACGTTGAAGGGCTTGGGCACGTAGGCGTCGGCGCCGAGCTCGGCGGCTTTCGCGCGATCGCGTAGCGATGAGAGGGCGCTCACGATCACGACGCGCGGACGCTCCTCGACGGGGAGCTTGAGCATCTCCTCGAGCACGCTCCAGCCATCCATGGTCGGCATCATGATGTCGAGCACCATGAGGTTCGGGTGGTGCTCGGAGATCTCGGCGAGCGCTTCCACGCCGTTGTTCGCGGCGTAGGTCGTATATCCCTCCGCCTCGAGGCTGAACTGCAGGACCCACACCACCTGCGGCTCGTCGTCGACGACGAGCACGCTCGGTAGCGAGTTCGTGGAAGGGGTCTCGCTCTGCATCATGATGGAAGTTACGGCGGGTCGATCCCGCGGCTGAATCGGGCGCGCGGCCTGTTTCTCGAGGGCCAGAAGTCATGGCCATCCGCTACGCGGTCGGCCATGTGGGTGATGCAGGCCTAGTCACCGCTGACCACGGGTACCGGTGTACTTCGTCGGACCGCTAGGTCAGGCGAGCTGCACACCCGAACCCACCACGACGCGGCCGATGCGGAAGGCGGCGTCGGCACCCGCACGTGCGATGACCTGCTCGGCGTCACCAGGGTCGACCACGAGCACCATGCCGAGCCCCATGTTGAAGGTCGAGAACATGTCGTCTTCGGTCGCGCTCGCGGCTTCCTGCACCAGGGCGAACACGGCGTGCTCGGGCCACGCTCCCCGCTCGATCTCGGCGCCGGACCCGGCGGGCAGCGCTCGCGGCACGTTCTCGGGGAAGCCACCGCCCGTGATGTGCGCGGCGGCATGCACGAGCCCCTCACGAGCGAGCGCGAGCACAAGCGGCGCGTAGATCACGCACGGCTCCAGCAGCTCATCGGCGATCGAGCGTCCGCCGAGCTCCGGTGGGGTGTCGTCGAGGGCGTGGCGTGCGAGCAGCGCATGTCGCACGAGCGAGTACCCGTTGGCATGCAGCCCGCTCGACGCGAGACCGATCAGCACGTCGCCCTCCCGCACCCGTGACGGTCCGAGAACCGCGGCTTCGTCGACCGCGCCGACGCAGAACCCCGCCAGGTCGAACTGGTCCTCGGGCATCGTGCCGGGGTGCTCGGCGGTCTCACCTCCGAGCAGTGCGCAGCCAGCACGCCGGCATCCTTCGGCGACCCCCTCGACGAGCGAGGCCACACGCTCGGGTACCACCTTGCCGACGGCGAGGTAATCGAGGAAGAACAGTGGTTCCGCACCCGTACACACCACGTCGTCGGCGCACATGGCGACCAGGTCGATGCCCACCGTGTCGAGACGACCCGTCGCCCTGGCGATCTCGAGCTTCGTGCCGACGCCATCGGTCGCGGCCGCGAGCAGCTTCCCGTCACCGATGCGGAACAGACCCGCGAACCCGCCGACCTCGTCGGCCACCTCGGGGCGGCGAGCCTGCGCGGCGAGGCCGCCGATCAGCGTCACCGCCTTCGCGGCGGCCTCGACGTCGACGCCCGCCCGGCGGTAGGCCTCACTCATCGCGCCCACGCACGTCAGGCCGTCGGCAGCCGCAGCTGATCCTCGAGCACGAACTTGCCGGCGTGCGCGGGCACGTCGATGGGGTACTCCCCGTCGAAGCACGCTCGGCAGAATGACTCCTTCGGTCCGCCCGCCGCTGCCACCATGCCATCGAGTGAGAGGTAGCCGAGCGAGTCGGCCCCGACGTAGGCGCAGATCTCCTCGACGGCGAGGTCGGCGCCGATCAATTCCTGGCGCGTGGGCATGTCGATGCCGTAGAAGCACGGCCACTGCAGCGGCGGGCACGTGATACGGAGGTGCACCTCGGTCGCTCCCGCTTCGCGCAGCACTGACACGACCTGCTTCGTCGTGGTACCGCGCACGATCGAGTCGTCGATCACGATCAGCCGCTTTCCGCGGATCGAGTCCGGGAGCGGATTGAGCTTCAGCTTGACCCCCCGGTCGCGCAGTGTCTGCGAAGGCTGGATGAACGTGCGGCCCACGTACTGGTTCTTGTAGAGGCCGTCGCCGTAAGGCAGGCTGCTGACCTCGCTGTAGCCCTGCGCTGCCGAGTGCCCGGTGGTCGGCACCGCGATGACCATGTCGGCGTCGACCGGATGCTCCTTCGCGAGCAGGCGCCCCATCTCCCGGCGAGACTCATGCACGGAGTTGCCGCCCAGACGCGAGTCAGGCCTCGCGAGGTAGACCGACTCGAAGATGCAGAGAGCGCGTCGCGGCGACTCCGCGAACCGCACGGAGTGAAGACCTCGGTCGTCGAAGCGGATCAGCTCGCCGGGCTCGACATCGCGAAGGAACACGGCACCGACGATGTCGAGCGCGCAGGTCTCGCTCGCGACCACGAAGCCGTTGGGCAAACGTCCTATCGACAGCGGTCGCACACCGTACGGATCCCGCGCCGCGTAGACGCTCCGCTCGTCCATCAACACGAAGCAGTAGGCGCCCTGCAGGCTCGGCAGCACGCGCATCGCGGCTTCCTCGAGCCCACCGTGCACGGCCATCTCGTTGGCGATCATCGTCGTCACGATGTCGGAATCGGTGCTTGCGGCCGCGCCCTGCTTCGCGACGCGCGCCGCGAGCTCGTGGGTGTTGACCAGGTTCCCGTTATGACCGAGTGCGAGCGAGTGGGCGCCGTCGGTCTTGAACACCGGCTGGGCGTTGTCCCAAGTAGTGGACCCGGTCGTGGAGTAGCGGGTGTGCCCGATCGCCATATCGCCGTGCAGGGTGGTGAGCGTGGCCTCATTGAACACCTGGCTCACGAGACCGAGATCCTTGTAGACCAGGATGTTGTTGCCGTCGCTTACCGCGATGCCGGCCGATTCCTGGCCCCGATGCTGCTGGGCGAAGAGTCCGAAGTAGGTCAGTCGCGCGACATCGTCGCCGGGCGCCCAGACTCCGAAGAGCCCACATTCCTCTTTCGGTGATTCGGCCCCCACGAGGCTGTCAGCTTACCGGCTCCGGCCGGGGAGGACCCTCGCTCCTCGGAGGTACCCGTATCTGCGGCGGCCGGCAGAGAAACCCCATTTGACCTGGTCAACGTGATGCCGCGAGCCGTCTCGGAATGGAACTCCATCACACCCACCGCGCTTCACGAGGGAGCCAGGTGCCAAGCGCAGTGCCGTCGAGCAGCGGATCGACGAACGGGCCAACGACCTCGAGAGCCTCATGAAGCGTGCGCGCGAGGGGAAGCAGGGATCGACGGGATTCGGCCGCATAGCCGGTCTCCCAAAGGGCACGGTCGGGAACCGCGAAGCGTAGAGGCAGGTGGACGCCCCGGCGCTCGGCCTCAGACAGCAGCGCCCTGACTTGCGGCTCAGCGTCGACGGAGACCTCCAGGACGACGGCCACGAGATCGACCAAGTCCTTGTAACGAGTCGACGGCATGCCGGCGGCGCCATGAACCTCGAACATCGCACAGACCTTGTCCGCGATGTGATCGATGAGCGGATAGGCCCTGTAGCCATGTTGCTCGACGTCGGGCATGACCACTCGGGCAAGGGGCGGCACGTCCTCGGGCTCTCCGGTCATGCGAAGGTCCGCACCCACGAGGTCGACGTGGAAGGACGTCCACGCGGTGGGACCGATAGATGCGTTCACGGGGAAGCGTGCCCCGCCCGCATCCTCCGAGAGGGCCTGCGGGACACCCAGCTCGAACCGGAACCAGTCGCCGAGGTCGGTACCCGCGGCCAGGCGCAAGTCAGCTTCGGCGACCTCTCGCTCCACCTCCCGATACACGTCTGGGAATGACAGTCTGAACTGGCCCCACTTCGCCCCGTAGTGATGGCTTGAGTTGGCCCCACCCCCGACCCGTCCGAAGCCCTACGTTCGGTGGTTGCTGAGACCGCCGGACGAGGGGAGAAGGAGTTGTCGAGGGTGGAGCTCTACGAACGTATGCGACGCGATAGCCGGGAGGAAGGTCTGTCCGTGCGCGGGTTGGCCGAGCGTCATCAGGTGCACCGCAGGGCCGTGCGTCAGGCCCTGGCATCACCGCTGCCGCCCGGGCGAAGAACCCCCGAAAGGGCCGCGCCGGCGCTCGGGCCGCACAAGGCCACGATCCGCACCTGGCTCCTTGAAGATCAAGGCGCACCCGCCAAGCAGCGCCACACCTCCCGGCGCATCTGGCAGCGGCTGGTGACCGAGCATGGGGCCCAGGTCGCCGAGTCCACCGTGCGCGCCTACGTCGCCGGGTGCCGCAGGCAGATCGGCGATCAGCGAGCGGTCGTCACCATCGCCCAGACGCACACCCCGGGGGAAGAAGCCGAGGTGGACTTCGGTGAGCTGCACGCCTTCATCGATGGGGTGGACACGAAGCTGTGGATGTTCGTCATGCGGCTGTCGGCATCGGGCAGGGCGTTGCACGTGGCGTTCGCGACCCAGGCCCAGGAGGCGTTCTTCGAAGGACACATCGCCGCGTTCGAGCACTTCTGTGGGGTCCCTCACCGGATCCGCTACGACAACCTCAAGGCGGCCGTGACACGGGTCCTGCTCGGGCGCGGGCGCATCGAGAACGAGCGGTTCATCACGCTTCGCTCTCACTACGGGTTCGACTCCTTCTTCTGCATACCCGGCAAACAGGGAGCCCACGAGAAGGGCGGGGTCGAAGGCGAGATCGGCCGGTTCCGCCGCACCCACCTCGTGCCGGTCCCTCAGGTGAGCACGCTTGGAGAGCTCAACGCTCGGATCGGTGCGGCAGATCTCACCGATGACACCCGCATCATCACCGGGAGAACCACGAGCGTGGGCGAGGCGTTCGCGCTGGAGCGCCCGGCACTTCGTGTCTTGCCCGCCGAGCCGTTCGATGCCGCCACGATCTTGAGCTGCCGGGTCGATTACAAGGCTCGGATCTGTGTGCGCCAGTCGTTCTACTCGGTGCCGGCCCACCTCGCGCGCTCGGTGCTCACCGTGCACCTCTACCCCCACAGGCTCGAGGTGCTTTCATCGGGGCGCATCGTCGCGAGGCACGAGCGCGCCGTGCACCGAGGGACCATCTCGCTGGTGCTCGACCACTACCTGGAGGTCCTCGGCCGGCGCCCCGGTGCGATGGCGGGCTCGGTCGCCCTGAACCAGGCTCGAGCCTCGGGTGCGTTCACCTCGACCCACGAGCGGTTCTGGGCGAGTGCCCGCCAGCGTCTCGGTGATGCCGGGGGCACCCGTGCGTTGATCGATGTCCTGCTGTTGCAGCGAGCCATGGGGCCAGACGCGGTGATCGCAGGGATGACGGCCACGCTGTCGGCCGGCATCTGCGACCCTGAGATCGTTGCGGTGGAGGCCCGGCGGTCCCAACGCCCGGTGAGCCCGGCGGACACAGCGATCACGCGGCCCTCGAGCGCCGAGCGCCCGGCCCCGAGCCTTCATGGCTACGACGAGCTGCTCGTGAACGCGGGTGCGCGATGAGCCCGACCGATCAGGCTGCCCAGGCAGCGGTCAACGCGGCGTGCGCCGAGCTGCGCCTGCCGAGTGTGCGTGAGCATGCAGGCTCCTTCGCAGAGCGCGCCCGAAAGGAGCGGATCTCTCACGGGGCGTTCCTCGCCGAGCTGCTTTCAACCGAAGTGGAGGACCGCGCGGCCCGCCGGCGGACACGGCGGATCTCTTCTCCCGACGGATCGTGGGGTGGTCGATCGATGCCTCGCCCACGGCCTCCCTCGTCACCAACGCGCTCGGCATGGCGATCGAGAACCGAACGCCCTCACCTGGCGGGCTGATCCATTCCGACCACCGGTTGAGCCCAGTCAGTTCACCTCGTGGGCGTTCACCCGCCGCGCCCTCGACTCCGGGCTCGTGCCATCGATGGGCTCGATCGGTGATTGCTTCGATAACGCCGTGGGTCGAGTCGTTCTGGGGCAGGATGCAGGTCGAGCTGTTGAACCGCCGACGGTGGCGCACCCGGGTCGAGCTCGCCAACGCGATCTTCGACTACCTGGAGATCTTCCACAACCGCAAGCGTCGGCACAGCGCGCTCGGGATGCGAACACCGATCGAGTTCGAGAAGATGCACACCTACCCATCGGAAGTGGCATGAAATCAAGTGAACCGACTCCACGGAACCCGGGCTACATCACGCGAGTCAACTGAAGTGGGGGCAGTCCCGACAAGGCCTGGTCACGTCTAGCAGGTCGTCGGTACTCCCTCGGAACACCCATTGCACGATGAGCGCACGGTGGACCCGGCGATCGACGAAGCCCTTGCAGGGAGTCGGAATCCCCGAGCGACATCCTGCGGTTGTTGCAGCCAGTCGACGCCGTGCAGCACTCAGCCAACGAGGCGACTCCCATGCATCGGATGGCAGTGGCTCTTCCTCGCCCACCTTCTGATGGTCATTGGGTCAGCCCTTCGGATGTTTGGACCGTCGCAGCTGAAGCACCGTCGTGGAGTCGACGGGGAGAAATCGTGGAGCCTCCACCTCAATCCTCTTCGCGATGGGTTCTCCCAACGGCTCCGGCACCATTCCTCCGGCAGCGTGACGCCCTGAGACCGGGCCCGGCGCCTGGGAGCGGAGATCCGTCGGCCCAGAGATCACGCGCGTCGGTGGTCGATGGGATCGCGCACGTCAAGCGACGCGACCCCAGCTTCGAACATCTACCCAGACCGCCCCACCTGCGGCGTTCGGGTTCTTACAGTGTTCCCTCCGCCTCCGCCACGTCTGACCTGCGGAAACGCGCGAGCGGAGGGAACAGTGTAAGAACCATCCGCCCGCCCGGGGCCTCGTTTACGCAGGTTAAACGACCGTCCGACGTGGACGGCCTGGGGCCCACCCGTCCGCACGTTTGAATACCTGTCCCGGCAGCGAGCGGCAGAACGATCGTGGAGATGACGTCGCCAGCACCGGGCCGCGATGCCCGCCAGCTCCAGCGGATGGCCAGGATGACCGGCGTCAACATTGTGTGCGGCACGTCGTTCTACGTGTCGCGCGCCATCCGGCGTGGTCTCAGATGCCTCTGTGGAGGACGTTGGTCGATTCCCCCTGCGGGAACTGGCGGAGGGCATCGACGGAACCGACATCCGCGCCGGGATATCGGCGAGATCAAGGTACTCCAGATCCACGTCGCGCGAATCCATGTCGCAGATGATGACGCGGTGCGGGGTCCGCACCCGCTTGCTCGAGGATGTCGAAGACGTCCAGCCCGAGCGCACTCGTCTCCGCCATGTGCACCTCGATCGGAGCCCCAAGTCGGCGACGTTGCCGCCCGGTACGTGGAGATGGCCTTGTTGGCGGTGGGGCATGGGCGGCCGCCGAGCGGATAATCACGTGGCCCTGAGGGCGCGAGACCATCCGAAAGGCGCGGTCACATGTCGACGCTGGCGCGTCGCCGCGAGCGTGTCATGCTCCTGCGCTTCGCATCCCGCTTCACGACCTGTGCCGCGTTGCGCCCGGGGATGGCCATGACGCCGCCGCCTGGGTGCGTGCCTCCGCCGCACAGGTACAGACCGGAGATCGGCGTTCGGTAGTCTCCGTAGCCCGGGATCGGCCGCAGCGAGAACATCTGGCTCGGGGACATCTCGCCCTGGAAGATGTTCCCTCCGACGAGACCGAAGCGCTCCTCGAGGTCGGGCGGCGCGAGGACCTCGATCGCCTCGACGGCTCCTTCGAGGTTCGGCGAGAACTCACCCAGCGTCTCGATGACACGCTGTCCGTAGACCTCGCGTTCCGTCTCCCACGATCCGTCCTTCACCTCGTACGGACCGAACTGCGTGAAGGCGAGCATGATGTGCTTGCCCTCGGGTGCGAGGCCCTCCTCGTGGGCCGTGGGGAACATCGCCTCCACGTACGGGTGCTCGGACGGCCGTCCGTGCTTGGCGTCGTCCCAGGCCCTCTCCAGGTACTCGATCGACGGCGAGATCGCCACCATGCCGCGGTGCAAGTCTCCGTCCTGATCCCAGGACGGGAAGTTCGGGAGCTCGCCCAGGGCGACGTTGACCTTCACCGACCCCGACTTCGTCTTGTAGACCTTGACGCTGCGCACGACGTCATCGGGCAGATGGGCCTCGCCGACGAGATCGAGGTAGGTGGTCACCGGATGCGCGTTCGAGACGACGATCCGAGCCCGGATCTCGGTCCCGTCCGCGAGCTCCACCCCGGTTGCGCGGCCGCCGGAGATGGCCACGCGCGCGACCGCAGCGTCGGTTCGGATCTCGGCGCCCGCGGCGACGGCCGCCTTCGCCAGCGCGGCGCTCAGCCCGCCGGTCCCGCCGTGGACCCACCCCCAGGCACCTTCGTGGCCGTCGACCTCACCCATCCAGTGATGGACGAGGACGTATGCCGACCCTGGCGTCATCGGTCCGTGCCACGCCCCGATGACGGCCTGCGTGGCGAGCGCCCCCTTGACGCGGTCGTCCTCGAACCACTCATCGAGCAGGTCGGCCGCGCTGATCGTGAACAGGCGGACCACCTCGGCGATGTCACGCCCCTTCCAGTTACGCAGGCGCGCCGCGAGCGAGATCCAGCGCGGCAGCTCTCGCAGGCTCAGGTTGGGGGGGGTCACGAACTCGAGCTGCCGGAGGAGCGGCGCGATCCGCCCGAAGTACCGGTCGAACTCGTGAAGCGCCTCGGCGTCGTGCTTGGAGAGCTTGGCCACGGCTTCCGCGTCGCGCGACGGGTCTCCCCAGAGCGTGAGCGAGGAACCGTCCGGGAAAGGAGCGAAGTAGTCCGGCGAGATGATGGAGACCTCGTAGCCGAAGCGCTTCAGCTGCAGCTCCGAGATGATGCGCGGCGCCAGGAGGCTCACGACGTAGGAGGCCGACGAGATCCGGTATCCCGGCCACGTCTCCTCCGTCGCGGCGGCGCCGCCCAGGATCGACCGCCGTTCCAGGACCAACACGTCGAGCCCCGCCTTGGCCAGGTAGGCGGCGCAGGCCAGGCCGTTGTGGCCGCCACCGACGATCACAACGTCGCGTTGCGTCACAGGCATGAGTATCTCCTCAGCATCGGGCAGATCGCTCCGTTACGAGCACGGACAACTTCCTTACCGCGAAGCGCCGTCTCACATCCGAACGCGTTCCTTCTTCGGGTCGTAGATCGGGCTGGGCCCGATCGTCGCGGTGATCGTGCCGCTCGGTCCCTGGACGTCCACGGTGCCGCCGTCCTCGGCGGCCTCGGTCCGGATCACGGCGAGTCCGATCGGGCCGAAGACCGGGCTGTTCGTCGGCGACGTGAGCAGGCCGACCCGTTCCCCGTCCTTGGTGACCGGCGTGCCGTACTCGGGGAGC
>JBBEAY010000053.1:0-996 GCA_040882605.1 Actinomycetota bacterium | reverse complement strand
GATGCGGCACATCTCGATGGCCGAGTTGCCGTACAGCTTGGCGCCGGAACCGACCATCACGTTCCAGAGGTCTTCGGCGTGCTCGCGCCGGACGAACAGCTCGTAGCCGAGCTCACCCGAGAACCCGGTGCGGGAGACCCAGACGGGAACGCCCCCGACCTTCACCGGCTCCGGATAGAAGCGGAAGTAGGTGAGCGTGTCCAGATCGGCGTCGGTGAGTTTGGCGAGCAGATTCCGGGAGTCGGGCCCCTGCACCTGGAAGTTCGGCATCTCGGGGGTGACGTGCTCGATGCTCACGTCGAGGCCCCTCGTCGCCCCGGCGAAGAACCCCGCCAGGTCCATGCTGTTCGTCATGAGCCAGAAGTGGTCGTCCGCGAGCCTGAAGACGGTGCCGTCGTCAACGAGCGACCCGTCGGCGTCGAGGAACCCTCCGTAACGCACCTGCCCGATCTCCATGCTGAAGGCGTCGTTGGAGAACACGCGCTGGACGCCGGCCGCCGCATCCGGCCCTCGCCAGTCCCACTTGATGAGCGGCGACATGTCCCACACGCCCACGCCTTCACGGACTGCTCGGTACTCCCCCGAGACGTCCCCGAAGCTGTCCAGCCAATACCAGCCGCCCTCGGCGGCGAACGTCGCACCCATCGCCACCTGCACGTCGTGCAACGCCGTCTTGATCGGCTCTTCCGGTGCCATCTCTGCCTCCCGTCAAACCTACGAGCAACGTCGACGCTCGTCGGGGCGCGAACCCCTGGCCCGAGACTCCTCAGACCGCGCCGCCTCGCACGGTCACGCGACGGCGTTCCTCACACCCTTGATTAACGAGCGATCGTTAGATTATATTGATAACGGATGATACCGGAGGACGCCCCGCAGGGTCAAGGGATCTCCGCGCGCTCTCCTGACGCCATCCGGTCGCCCGGACGGTCACCCGAGGCCCCCACCGGGGACGCCGATCCCCGGGGGCCGAGCGCCCATCCCGTTCGGCGACGACGA
>JBBEAY010000052.1:0-2940 GCA_040882605.1 Actinomycetota bacterium | reverse complement strand
TGTGCTCAGTTTTCGACCGGCGGAAACCGCTCAGGTTTCGACCGGCGTTGACACCACCCCTTGCCGGAAGAACGCAGGATCGGGTACGAACGTGAAGAGCCAACGCTGGTTCATGCTGGCAGCCCCTTCGTCCAAGAGCATCAGCTCCCGGACCTTGGAGTACCCCAACCTGCGCGGCTCTGACGCCCCGGGATAGTTGAGCAACGCGGGGCCTCGACCCAGAGCGACGAGTCGACCTACCCCATAGATGACACGGTTGGAGAAGAAGAAGACGGAGTCGCCTGGCTGTGCGGTGCTGTAGTCAGCGAAGGTGCCTTCGTGCGGTGCTCCGAATCGCAGACCACCACCCGGCTTCGCGACGAGTGGTCGAAGTTTAGCCGCGTACGTACCGGATGAGACGACTCTCTCGAGCCGTTGTTGAGCGTCCCTGCCGCCAATGAACACCATGAATCCGGCCATTTGGGAACAGTGCCTTACCGGCGACTCCCTGGCAACCGCGAGGACAAGACCGGTAGGCCCGTCCTCCGGGCGCGACGCCCGCCGACACCTCTTCAAATCACCTGCTTCACGGCCGCGTGTTCCTCGGGCGGCAGGTGGTACGGGCCCTCTAGGACTCGCGGCGTCAGTCAGTCGTGCCGATCGTTGGGAGGCGGGAGCCGACGACCATTCCTGCGGTGAGAAGCACGAGGTTCTTGACGACGAACTCTCCCTCGACGGTCAGCAGGAGCGGGTTCCCGTCGCGGAACGCGACGTCGGGGAGCACCGCGAACACGAGGAACGTTCCCACCATCTGCGCTGCGAACAGTGCGAGCGCGACACGGAGCAGCCGGTTCAGCACGAGCATCGATCCGACGGCGATCTCGAAGACCCCTAAGACCGGCACGATGATGTCGGGGTCGAACCAGTAGACCGTGCGGGCCACAAGGCCGGACACCGGTGAGACGTCGAGCAGCTTCAGCGCCCCGAACCAGATGAACACCACGCCGAGGGAGATGCGCAGTGCAGGCAGAGCGACCCGGTCAAGCGCGGAGAGCACTCGGGCGTCGACCCGTTGAGCCTGCCGCTCCAGTCGTGCGCGTTCCGTGCGTGGCGCCACGGTTCGATTCTAGCGAGGGCGATCGGCTCTCGAGGGCGCCCCTCGGTGCCGAGGGATGTCGCATCCTCTCTACTTCGATCTACTTCATGTCTCGTCGCTCCGACTCGAGGTTGACGAGCGCCTCTCGGAGCTGCTCGACGAAGCCTGGGAGCAGGTCGGTGGCGGTAGTGTGGAGGATCTCGAGGTCGATCGACCAGTAGCCGTGGATGACTCGGTTGCGAAGACGCGCCGGCTGGGCCCAGGGGATCTCGGGAAACCGCTCCTTGACTTCGGTATCGAGCTGGGCCGCGGCCTCGCCGAGTACGGTGAAGTTCCACAGGAGCGCCTCTCGACGCTGACGATCGGCGGTGAGCGCATCCAGATCTACGCCGGAGACGAGCGCTTGGGCCTGCTCGGCGGCCCCGATCATCTCGCCGATCAGGAGCAGCTCACGCCGCATAAAGCACGAGAGCCTCGGCTAGAACCGCCTCACGGAGCCGCTCGTGCAACGCTTTGCGTGAAACGAGATCGACTGGGCGGCCGAAGAGGTCTGAGAGCTCATCGGTGAGATCCTCGATGTTCCAGCCGAGCCGGGCGCCGGGTGCCAGCTCGTAAAGCACATCGACGTCGCTATCGGGCCGTTCCTCGCCCCTGCTGGCTGAACCGAAGACCTCGAGACGCGCCACGCCGAAGCGCTGACAGATCTCCCCGAGGCGCTCGAGGTTGATATCGAGTCCCGTCGTGGTCACGACGCCAGCTTACGACAGCGCTCCTGCTCGCCGAAGATAGTCGGTCGATCCGTCTCACGCGTCGTAGTAGAGCGAGAACTCGTACGGGTGCGGACGCAGCGCCACAGCGTCGTGTTCCTCGATGCGCTTGTACTCGATCCAGGTGTCGATCACGTCCTGGGTGAACACGCCGCCTTCGAGCAGCCATTGGTGGTCACTCTCCAGCTCGCCGAGCACCTCGAGCAGCGACCCGGGCACCTGTTTCACGGCCGCGTGCTCTTCGGGCGGAAGGTCGTACAGGTCCTTGTCGATCGGGTCTGGGGGCTCGATCTTGTTCTTGATGCCGTCGATGCCGGCCATCAGCATCGCGCTGAACGCGAGGTACGGATTGCAGCTCGGGTCGGGAGTGCGGAACTCGAGCCGCTTCGCCGACGGGCTCTTCGACCCGAGCGGGATGCGCACGCACGCGCTTCGGTTCCGCTGCGAGTACACGAGCTTGATCGGCGCCTCGTAGCCCGGCACCAGCCGGCGGTAGGAGTTGGTCGTCGGGTTCGTGAACGCGAGCAGCGAGGGCGCGTGCGCGAGCAGACCGCCGATGTACCACCGGGCCATGTCGCTGATGCCGCCGTAGCCGACCTCGTCCCAGAACAGGTTCTCGTCGCCTTCCCACAGCGACTGGTGCGTGTGCATGCCCGAGCCGTTGTCCATGAACAGCGGCTTCGGCATGAATGTGACGCTCTTGCCCGCCTGGTACGCCGTGTTCTTGACCACGTACTTGTACTTCATGACGTTGTCCGCCGTGGTCAGCAGAGTGTCGTAGCGCATGTCGATCTCGGCCTGGCCGGCGGTGCCGACTTCGTGGTGGTGCACCTCGATCGTGAGCCCGACCTTCTCGAGGTTCAGCACCATGTCGGTGCGCAGGTCCTGGTACTTGTCCATCGGCGGAAGCGCGAAGTACCCGCCCTTGTACCGCGGCTTGTAGCCGAGGTTGCCGCCTTCCTCGACCTTGCCGGTCTGCCATGCCCCGGCGACGGAGTCGATGTGGTAGTACCCCTCGAACTCGTTCTGGTCGTAACGGATCGAGTCGAAGATGTAGAACTCCGCCTCGGGCCCCCAGTACGAGCGGTCGGCGATGCC
>JBBEAY010000051.1:0-19650 GCA_040882605.1 Actinomycetota bacterium | reverse complement strand
CGGCCACCTTGATCGGGTCGACGTCGCCGATCAGGTCGCCGACGCTCGTGTCGGGAGTGGCGAGCTTCTCGGCGTATCGATCGTCGCGGCCGATCCAGACGAGAGGCGTCTCGTCGCCGCGCTCGGCTACGAGCGCCCGTCCATGCGCGCTGATCGGCCGGTACGGATGGTCGTTGGTATCGGTGCCCTCGATCACCGGCGTGAGCTCGTCGAGCAGCTGCACCAGCGCTCGCACCAGGCGCGTCTTGGCCTGCCCCCGCTCCCCCAGCAGGATCAGGTCGTGGCCGGCGAGGATCCCGCGCTCGAGAGCGGGCAGCACGGAATCGTCGAAGCCGACGAGCCCGGGGAACAGCTCTTCATCGGAGGTGAGCTTCGCGAGCAGGTTGCCGCGCAGCTCCTGCTTCACCGTGCGGTCGGGGAAGCCGGACGCGCGCAGGGCGCCGAGGGTCATAGGGCGATCGCTCATCCGTTCAAGGGTAGTCCCGACGCGAGATAAGGCCGAGGCTGAAGCGGAGGGTTCGATCGCTGAGGTCAGCTCGCGGTGCGGAGCGACATGTCGGCGCCGCCGAGCGCCTTGGCGAGCTTGACCGGAGTGCGGCCCTCGCGGTTCTCGTGGTGGGGGTCGGCGCCGTGGGCGAGGAGCACCTGCACGATCGGTCCCTCGCCGCGGGTGCGAAGCGTCGCGCACCACAGCGGCGTGTTGCCGTCGACATCCTCGGAGTCGATCGCCACACCGTTGGACAGCAGCAGCTCCGCCACCGCCACTGAGCACCCCTGCGCGGCGTAATGCAGCGGGGTCTGGCCGTCATGGTCGATCGTGTCGGTGTCGGCGCCGGCGTCCACGATCTCTTGCGCGCGATGGAGGTCGCCGAACAGCGCTGCATAGTGCAGCGGCACGCGGCCCGACACGTCGGCGGGCGGCCTGTAGTCAACCAGAGCCATAGGTTCCTATCGGCGGCTCTCCTCCGATCCTGTAACGCGAGGGCAGATCCACCGTGTCCGTGAGCACTGGTAGCGTCGCAACCATGGCAGGAACCGCCGACCCGCTCGCCGGACTGAACGACTCCCAGCGGCAGGCTGCCGAAGCCGTGAGGGGGCCGGTCGCGATCCTTGCGGGCGCAGGCACGGGCAAGACCACCACGATCACGCATCGCATCGCGCACCAGGTGCAGGCGCGGGCGTTCGACGCAGCTTCGGTGCTCGCGGTCACCTTCACCGAGAAGGCGGCAGGCGAGCTGAAGAAACGTCTCGCACGGCTGGGGGTCGAAGGAGTCGAGGCTCGCACGTTCCACGCGTCGGCCCTGCGGCAGCTCGGCACGTTGTGGCCCCGCCACACCGGGCGCGACCTTCCTGAGGTGCTGAACACGAAGGCCCAGATCCTGAACCCGATCGCGAACGGACTTCCGGGGGCGTACCGCTTCCTGCCCCGGCGCGAGCTCGCGGGAGAGATCGAGTGGGCGAAGAACAGGCTGGTGAACCCGGCCGGCTACCTCGAGGCGATCGAGGCCGAGGACCGCACGCCACCGCTGCCGGCAGACCTCATGCAGCGCACCTTCCAGGCATACGAACGCACCAAGGGCGACCGGCGCATGGATTTCGAAGACATGCTGCTGATGCTCGTTCGCCTGCTCGACGACGAGCCCGAGGCCGCGAGCACCGTGCGCGACCGATTCCGAGCGTTCACGGTCGACGAGTATCAGGACGTGAACCCGTTGCAGCAGGCGCTGCTCGACCGGTGGCTCGGGGGGCGCGACGAGCTCTGCGTGGTCGGCGACGATTACCAGACGATCTACACGTTCACAGGCGCGTCGCCGTCACACCTGTTGACGTTCCCGGACCGTTTCCCGAACGCGACCGTCGTGCGGCTCGAGCAGAACTACCGTTCGTCGCCACAGGTGCTCACGGTCGCGAACGCCCTGGCCCGCTCCATGGGCGGGTTCGAGAAGAACCTGCGGGCGACCCGTGGCGACGGCCCGAACCCGACGGCTCGTGCGTTGTCCGACACCGCTGCCGAGGTCGCGTTCGTGGTCGGCGAGGCGCGGCGTCTGAACGACGCGGGAGTCGGCTGGGAGCAGATCGCCGTGCTCTACCGCATCAACGCGCGCTCTGAGGCTTACGAGGAAGCCTTCGCTGCCGCGGGCGTTCCGTACCAGGTGCGAGACGGGTCGTTCCTGCGCCGGCCGGGACCGCGAGGGGTTGTCGCCCGCCTGCGTCGGGTCGACGCCGCAGCCGCTGTCGGCGTCGCCGGGGCGGTCGCCTCGGTGACCGACGCGATCGGGTACACCCCCGAGGGCATCGGTGACGACGCCGGTGAAGAAGAGGTCACGCGCCAGGCCGACCTCGGGCGCCTGCGCGCGCTCGCGACCGAGTACGCGAACGCAGCTGGCAACGAGGAGAGCGTTGCGGGATTCCTCGCCGAGCTCGAGCATCGGTTCGCCGCAGAGCGAGAAGGCCGCGGCGTGCAGCTCATGACCTACCACCGTGCGAAGGGACTCGAGTTCGACGCCGTGTTCCTGCCCCGACTGCTCGACGGAGAGCTGCCGTTCCGGGCGCGAAAGAGCGAGGCCGATCCCGATGAGGAGCGGCGCCTGTTGTACGTGGGCATCACGCGGGCGCGTGAGCACCTGTTCCTGTCGTGGCCGCGCGAGCCGCGGTCGACGCCGAGCCCGTTCCTACTGGAGATCGGCGTAGTGAAGCCCGAGGCCGCGCGGTCGGTGGCGGCGCCGCGGGCCGCTCGAGCGCCGGTGACGCTAGGCGCCGCCGGCGCTCCGCTGTTCGACCTGCTGAGGGAGTGGCGACGCACGCGTGCCTCGACCGACGGCGTGCCCGCGTACGTGGTCTTCCATGACACGACACTGGTCGAGATCGCCGAGCGGAAACCGCGGGATCGGGCCGGTCTCGCCGCGGTGCCGGGCATCGGCCCCACCAAGCTCGACCGCTACGCCGACGAGGTGCTCGCGATCGTGTCGAGCGCGTGACTCATGGCCGTGCGGGAACACCGAACACCTCAGGATCGTTGTCGAGAGATCGAGCCGAGGAGGGACCGGGATGTCCGACTGGAATGCGAAGATCATCGAGGGATTCCGCACGAACCATGGTCGCGTGGGCGGCTTGTTCGAGGGCGCAACGCTGCTGCTCTTGACGCACCGGGGTGCGAAGAGCGGCACCGAGCGCACGAGTCCCCTCATGTATCGCGAGGAAGACGGACACATCTACGTCTTCGCATCGAAGGGCGGCCACACCGCCGACCCACACTGGATCCTGAACGTCACCGCGAACCCCGGGGTCACGATCGAGATCGGTGACGAGTCGTTCCCCGCTCGAGCCACCGAGATCACGGGGGCCGAACGCGACGAGATCTATTCTCGCCAGGCGCTCGATATTCCACAGTTCGGTGAGTACCAACAGGGAACCCAACGGACCATCCCTGTCGTCGAGCTGGTTCGATCGCCAGCGACGTAGCCAGTGGCGAACGCCGTCTCAAGACTCTGCCTGCTTTCCGTCGCTCGGTATCCTCGACATGCTCGCGAGCTGGCTCCGCTCAGTCGAGCGGATGACGCCATGTGAGGCCGGGGAACCTCGCGTAATCACGGTCGGTCGTGATCCAGTCGCTTCCGCTCTCGATCGCCAGCGCCGCAAGGTAGGCGTCGGGCACGAGGTTCCCCCTCGCTCCGGCACGCTCGCACAGATCGACGAAGATCGACCAGTGCCGAGGCCCCGGCACGATGTTGACCGCGTTCGGCTTGGCACGGAGTGTTTCGGCGAACACTAGAGCCTGATCCAGACGGCTCGGCGGTTCGAAGATCCTCGGGTGGGTCGCGATGCGCAGGAAGCTGGACAGCACGAGCTCGGAGACTCCGTACGCCATGTGGCCGTTGAGCGAACCCTCGAGCCAACCGAGGTAGCGCTCGTGATCGACGGCATCTTGCCGGTGGGCGTAGATGAGCACGTTGACGTCAGCGAGGATCATCGCGCTCCATGATGTCGATCAGGTCCGACGTGGAATCGAGGTCTACACCCGGGCGGAGACCCTGGCCGCCCACGGTCGGGAGTCGCGTCCAGCCCTCGGTGCCGGGCGTCTGCGCCTGGGGTGCGAGCGATGCCCGAAGCGCGTCTTCGATCACAGCGGTGAGGGTTCGGCCAGTCTTCACGGCGAGGGTCTTCGCCTCGGCCAGCAAGGAATCATCGAGCCTGATGGTAGTGCGCATGCATCTAACCATACGCAGCAGACAGCGATATGTCTACGCCTGTTTCGCCGCGGCGAGGAAGAGGGCGAGCGCCACGAGCGCTACCGCGATCGAGAGCAGGCGGAGCGCCTGCTCGGGGGCTGCGCGCAGCGCCGTCTCGTCGAGCGGCTCGCGGGCACCGCTATCGAGGGTCAGCTCGCCTTGCACGCTCACGACGTGGCGGCGCAGGCGTCTGACCGGGGTCGAGAGCACCCGCTGTGCGGCGCTCAGCACGGCGCACGCCGTCGCGGCGACCACAGCGGCCAAGCTCAGCTCGGCCGTCTGCGCGAAGTACGCCGTGAGCACCGGGAACCCGCCCCACGCGACGGCGAACCAGAGATCGGAGTGGAACGCGCCCCCGAGAAGCTCCAGGTTGTAGGCGACCACCAGGAAGGCGCCGGCCACGATGAACGCACCGAGCCATGAGGAGACGTGGATCACGCCGTCAACGCCGAGCACAACCGCGCCCGCGAGCCCGACAACCGCGAGCCCGACGAGCACGCCGTTCGAGATGTGCGTTGCGAGTGGGCGTGAATGCAGCTCGTCGAGCGCGTGCGCCGCGAGGCCCATCGCGAGGAAGAATGCCAGCAGCGTCTGGCCCAGCCACCGCAGGCTCACGTCGGGCGCGAGCGAGGCTCCGATCACCACGTAGGACAGGTGCCACACCGTGTAGGGAGGGTGGAGCAGGGTCCACCAGTCGCGCCAAGAGCCGGGTGCGAGCGCGTAGAACGCCGGGCGCTCGTTCGGGTCAGCGGCCATGTAGGCCTTCCTTCACGCCCCACATCACCACGGCGGCGCCGAACGTCAGCTCGCGCGAACGCACGTGGCGGATACCGGCTTCCTGCCACCAGCGAACCTGCTCGGGAAGCGGCGCCCGCCGCTCAAGCCGGCTGATGCTCGGGCCGAGGAAGACACCCGTACGCCTCCAGTGCGGCGAGACGAACGCGCCGACCACGGGAAGCACACCTCGCGTGTACGCGTACCAGCCCGCTCGCAGCATCGGCCGCTGCGGCACTTGGAACTCGAGCGACGCGATGGCGCCGCCGGGCCTCACGACGCGAGCGAGCTCGCGGAGCGTCGCGGCAGGGTCCTCGACGTAGCGCACGAGATAGGTGAACGTGACGGCGTCGAAGGCCCCGTCGGCGAACGGAAGCGTCTCGGCGAGCGCGAGCACCGGGCGGATCTGTCCCGCGAGACCGGCCAGCTCGTTCGCGGGCAGGCCCGCGCGAAGCATCGGCTCGGCGGCGTCGAGCGCAACCACGTTGACGCGCCGCCGGGCCGCGAGCTCGCGCGAGACCAAGCCGGTGCCGGCTGCCACGTCGAGCACGAGGGAACCTGGCACGGCGGCGAGCCTGGAGACCATGAACCGGCGCCACCGCCCGTCCTGTCCGAACGACATGACGGCGCCCGCCCAGGAGTACTGGGGGGCGATGCTCGTGAAGAGCGCGGGCGCGACGTCGCGATCCGACATGCTCAGCCCTCGCGACCGAGCAGGCCGGGCACATCTGCGATCGAGTCGACGACCGCGTCGGGCGAGCCGCGCTCGAGGTCCTCCGGGCGGAACTTACCGGTGCGCACGAGCACCCCCGTGAGCCCGGCCGCCTGCGCGCCAATCACATCGTTCACGACGTCGTCGCCTACCATCGCGGCTCGCCCCGCCGTGACGCCCAGCGTCTCGAGCGCCGCCCCGAAGTAGTCGGCCGACGGCTTCCCGCACACGACCGGGGTGACTCCGCTCGCGGCCTCGAGCGCAGCGACGAACGCGCCGCCATCGAGCTGCACACCCTCGCTCGTACGCCAATAGAGGTTCCGATGCATCGCCACGAATGCGGCGCCCTCGTTCAGCCGACGGAACACCCGGTTCATCGTGGCGTAGCTGAAGTCGTCGCAGCCTCCGCCGAGCACTACGACGTCGGCGTCGTCGACATCGACCAGCTCCACGCCGGTGAGGTCTTCGCGGGGGTCGCCGTCGCTCAACACGAACACCTTCGCGCCGGCATGGTCCGAGCGCAGGTGCGCCGCGGTCGCGCTCACAGCCGTGACGATCTCGTCTGGCTCGAAGTCGAATCCGGCCTCACGGAGCGTCTCGGTCAGGCCCGAACGGGTGTGCGTCGTGGTGTTGGTGATCAGCCGGAAGGGCACATCGAGCTCTCGCAGCGACGCGACCGCCTCGATCGCACCCGGCAGCGCTTGCCATGAGGTCACCAGCACCCCGTCGATGTCCAACAACAGCGCATCGATGTCGATCCGAACCATCACGACCGAAGTGTGCCACGCACGTCCACACCAGGCGACAGGCCTGCAGCGGAGCGACGGCCCGGTGACGGTCGCTACAGCCTTATGCCCACTCGCTTCCGTGCTTCGGCGAGATCGACGCCCGGATCGAGACCCTGCTGGCGCATGAGGAACTCCGTGTAGGGGGCGATGTACCGGTACTTCGGTGGCAGCAGCGGCCGCGTCGCGCGGATCAACGGGAAGCTCGCACGCATCGCCGCCCGCTTCGACGGGCCGAACGGAACCGCGTACATCTCGCGGATGTGTGCAGGCAGCGTTCCGAAGGCCAGCCGCGACACACCTCGGAGCACCGGGCGCCAGTCGGCTTCAGCGGGCGGATCGAAGAACAGGTCGAGCACCCTTCGTGCGCCCTCGGTCACCTGCAGCTCGCCGCGATCGTCGAAGTCCGCGAGCCACGACCGCAGGCCCTGCCAGGTGGGTGGGATGTCGGCTCGAGGCACGAGGCAGAGCTCCGCGGCGTGCATCTGTTCCTCGTGGAACCGCTGCCGCCCCGCGTCGTCCAGCCGGCCGACCGTGAGCTGTTCGAACAGGATCGCGGAGTCCACGAGGCAGGCGTGCACGTAGAGCAAGAGCTCAGGGTCGAGGGCGTCGTAGCGCTTGCCGGTGATCGGATCGGTGCCGTTGACGCGCGTGTGCACCTCGTTGATCTTGTTCGCGGCCGCGTGCGCCTCGTCCTTCGTGCCGAAGGTCATCGCGTAGGTCAGGATCAGCGTGCGCTGCAGACGCTTCCACGGGTTCCGCTCGTACATGCCGGTCTGATCGGCGCCGGCGACCACGAGGGGGTGTGCGGCCTGCATCAGCAGCGCCCGCGCACCTCCGAAGAGCACCGTGACCTCGCGGTGCACCTGCCACGAGACGCTCTCGGGGCCGAAGTAACCATTGTCGGTCGTCGTCGCCATGTGTCGAGCGTACGTGCGCGCGCCCCCTCCGTCGTCGTGTGAACCTCTGCGCCGAGCCACGCTGGACTTGCGCTCGAACCGATGGCACCATCGGACCCCGCACACGGATCATCCTTCCCCGCCATGATCGTCGTCCTGTTCATCGCCGTCGCCGGCCTCGTCGCCGGGTTCCTCGCCGGCGGAAGCGTGCGCAACTTCGAGCGGGTCCGCGTGCATTGGTGGGGTGCGGCGTTCACCGGACTCGTTCTGCAAGCGGCGCCGCTGGGCCGTTGGCTCGACGACGATGCGGTGGTCGTGGTGCTGATCACGAGCTATGCCCTGCTCATCGCATTCATGTGGGTGAATCGTCGGCTGCCGGCGGCGCCCCTGCTCATGCTGGGTCTCGCGCTCAACATGCTCGTGATCGGGCTCAACGGTGGAATGCCCGTGAGCGAGAGCGCGATCCGAACTGCGGGCGCCCCAGGTGGTGCGCTTTCATCGGGGATCGACGACGGCAAGCATCACCTCATGAGATCGTCGGACGTGCTGACGCCGCTCGCGGACGTGATCGGACTTCCACGGCCGGTCGCGACCGTGCTGTCGGTCGGCGACCTGTTCCTCTACTCGGGCATCGTGGTGTTCACGATGATCGTCATGCGGGGACGCTTCGCGGCAAATCGTCGTCCCCCCGCGTGGATCCAGATGTACCGGGGGAAGCATCTGCCACGGGGACGCCGCCTACCCCGCCGGTCACGGCCTGGGACGGGACCTCAGCTTGTAGCAGGGAGCTCGGGAACTTCACCGTGATGGTGGCGCCCGCACCCGGAGCGCTCTCGAGGTCGAAGGTGCCGCCACCGACCTGAGCGCGTTCCCGCATCATCGCCATGCCGAAGTGACCCTCGGGCCCAGGCGCGGCGGTGTCGAAGCCGACACCGTCATCGCGGAGCTGGAGCACGATCGAATCGGCGTCCTCGTGCACGCTGATCCAGAAGTCGTTGGCCTGGGCATGCTTGAGCGAGTTCATCACCGCCTCGCGCGAGATATGGAAGATGAGCAAGGCGATCGGAGCCGGCAGCGACATCTCATCGATGTCCCGGTGGTAGGTAACGTCGGCGTCACGACCGACCTCGTCGGTGAATGACTCGAGCGCCTCGGCGAGGCCCTTGGCGCCCAGGGGCGACCGATGCAGATCCCGGATCAGCGCCCGGATGCGTTCGGAGGTTTCCTGTTTCGACTGGCGGACTTTCTCGAGCTGGTCACGAACCGCTGCGATGTCGTTCTTCTCGAGCAGCTTGCGAGCCACGTCGACCTGGATGGAGAGCCGGAACAGCACCTGTGCCAGGTCGTCATGCAGGTACCCGGCGATCTGCAACCGCTCGTCGGCCCGTTCCTCAGCCATAGCGTTCGACAGCGTCCTCAAGACCTGCTCCCGCTCCTTCAACTCCGTGTGCGCCTCTTCGAGAGCCTGAGATCGGAAGAACATCTGTCGCGCAAGGAGGGAAGGGGCAAGGAAGGCAGGAATCGACCAGAAACCGATTTGCACTGTAAAGATGGCAACGATTAGCCCAAAGACGCCCAGTCCCAAGTAGCTCACGAGGAATTCGCTGAGTCTCCCTATGCGAAGCTCGCGAATGACCGTCACCGGCGGAAGACCTACACGGAGGCTCGTAAAGATCGTGACCATCGCCGTGTTGACTCCGTAATCCGCTATGGCAGCGACCATCGCAGGGACCACCAGAGTCCAGGTGGCTGAATCGATACTGTCGGAACCCGCGAGCCAGTGGAAGACGGAGCTGGCGAGCAGAACAGACAGGCTCACTTGACATCGGTTAAAGACCGCCCTGAGGAAACCAACCTCTCCGCGAAGCTCCCGCGGGTCGAACGACCCGATCAGCGCGGTCGCGGCCGCGGCTGGGGGTGCGAACAGAATGCCCACCGTCATGAGTAGCGGGAAGCCGAGGCTGAGATGCACACCGCGCCATGCCGGGACTGGGAGAAGCTCCACGCCCGCGATGAGGATGGCCCACAAGACGAGCTCAAGTTCGAGGACCGTCGGATCATCGCTCAACAGAAGCGCGAGGAGAACGAGGGTTGGGCAGATTACAGCCAGCTCGAATGCTAGAAGGGCTCGATCGCGAGCGACGTTGGTGGCGGGGCCCTGAGGACTTCTCACCCTGCCATCTTCGGCCCTAAGCAAGCCGTTTGAAAGTAGGGTTTCCGGGGGGGAGGATGCTACATCGAATGCAGTAGCGTCAACTCCCCGTTGTCCCCCATGCGGGTGTCCCCCGATAGTGTGTCGTGTCCCCCAAATGGGGGCGAACTCAACATCACGAGAATGATACGACCGTCGGAAAGGGAGTGGGGCACATGAAGATCGTTCGCAGAGTTGCCATGGCTCTCGGTTCAATGCTCGCCATCGCCCTTGCGGGTGGCGCGCACTGGAAAGCCTGAACCGAGAAGACCAACATAGCGTCAAGCAAGGCCCTGGGTTCAGCCCGGGGCCTTCTTGTTTTCAACTGCGGGGATCAGGGCGTGAATGGTGGTGCCTGACCCAAGCCCTGTGCGAACCTCCACAACTCCCCTCGCCGCCTTCACTCTCTCGGCGATGAGGCTGAGGCCGAAGTGCTGCGTTGAGTCAACGCGGCTAGACTCGAAGCCAACGCCATTGTCTGAGACCGTCAGTTCCATGAGCCCCTCGGCTTCCGACAACTCGACCTTGATAAGCGAAGCTCGAGAGTGTCTAGCAGCATTGCTCATGGCCTCCCGCGCCAGCTGGTAGCAGAGCAGCTCTGCCGCCTCGCTACCTGAGACCGCCCCGACCTCGAGAGCGAATCTCGGCGCGCCAGCGGATTCGAGTCGTTGAGCGACAATCCGGAGGCTGCCCTCCAATCCGCTCGGGCCAATCTTAGCCATTCTAAGCCCGCGGACTACATCCCGTACGGCGGCCTGAGCCATCTCAGTGGCGCTAAGGAGCTCTGGAAGGTCGTCATCCAGGCTGAGAAGCCGACCCGAGCTCAAGTCCTGTTTCAAGACTTGACCCATCAGGTGAACTTTGAAAAGAGGAGGAAGCACCTCGTCGTGGAGTTCCCCTGCAAGAACCTGACGCTCGTCCTCCCGCTCCGCGACGAGATCACTGGTGGCTAACCGAAGCGCCTCCATCTGCCGATCGGAGTCCCTGCTCAGTTGAAGCACCTGCCGGCTCTGTTCGAACACACCCTTAGCCAGTACGAGGGGCACGACGAACGTCACGAAGCCTCTGAGACCCATCGCGGCCATGGCCTCCGCCAAGAGCACGCTCATCAAGCCGTACGCCAAGTACATCAAGGCAAAGAGACGGCTTGGGCCTAGCTGGAGCTGCGACAGAATCCGGGCCGCCGGATTTCCGGTCCGGATGGAGGTCATGAGGCCGACAAGGACGTAGTTCAGAGAAATATCGGTGGAGAGGGCAAGGAAGCCGGCGATCAACGAACCCGGCCAGACTCCAAGCTGTCCTCCCGCCAGGGAGAAGACGAGTGAACCTCCCATCACGCTTAGCGCGGTTTGACCGCGATTGCAGATCGCCCTTGACAGGCTGATCTCGTGACGCCATTCGCGGGGATCGATGTATGCCACTAACGCCACAGCTCCCCCGATCCCGGGGCCGAAGACCAGGCCGGCCGCCAACAGGACGGGCATATCCAGAGAGAGCGCTGTGGAACTTCCAGAACGGACCGCCAACACTCCGGCCACGGCCGCAGCCGACCCGAGTACGGCGAGTTCAGCCCAGGAGATCGGTGGATGATCCTGAAGAACGGCGAGCAGAACGACGGCCACAGAAATGACGAAGATCGTGGTGGCAAGGAGATGGAATCGAGCCGACTCCCGGTGCGGCCCGAAGGATGCGTCATTCACTTCTTGAATGACTACCTGGTCTGACACCCGAAGCTCCCTCCCCTGATTTCCTGCTTCCGCTCCTGGGCGGTGAGAGGGTTCTACCTAACGGAGGTGACACGAGTAAAGGAGTGTGACAACACTTCTCCACTGTCGCATTGCGCCGCGGACATCTGCAGCGCGACCATGGACCAGCCAGACACACTGAAACTGGGTAGCTCCAGCCCGGACTGCGCACGTGAGGCCGGGTTCCGCCGAAGCGCGTCGCCGTGAGAGGATGGGGGCTCGGATGAGCGACCACCTCCATCGACGTGACGTGTGGGGCGATGACCCCGAGGAGCGCGACGCGAGCGCCGTCGTGGAGGAGCTGCTCGCAGAGCCCGGTATCGCGAGCAAGTGGCACGACCACGCCACGATCGTCTGGGGCAAGGCCGTCGGTCGGTTCATCCGCCGAAGCGGCAAACGCATCGCCGTCACGGTGGCCGGTTTCGTGCTCCTGATCGTGGCGGCGCTGATCATCCCGGTTCCCGGGCCCTGGTCGATCCTGTTGGCGATCGTCGCGCTCAGCATCCTCGCTTCGGAGTACGTCTGGGCGCGCCGGCTGCTCGCCTTCGCCAAGCGGAAGACCGAACAGGTCAAGGGCGCGATGCTGCAACGTCGTACCGACCGGGCGAATGCTTCGTCCGAGGCCACCGGCATTTCGCCGACCTCGACCGACGACGCCGCCTAACGGCCCCAAGCGTCACATGGCCGACGGTCGCATCCTGATCGGCACCTCGAGCTGGACCGACCCCACGCTCATCAAGGACGGCAACTTCTACCCGCCGGGCACCACGAGCGCGAAGGCTCGCCTCGAGTTCTACGCGTCGCGGTTCCCGCTCGTGGAGGTCGACTCGACCTACTACTTCCCCCCGAGCGAGAAGAACTCCGTGCTGTGGATCGAGCGCACGCCGGCCGACTTCACGTTCAACATCAAGGCCTACTCGCTGCTGACCAACCACCCCACGCGCACCGAGTCGCTCTACAAGGATCTCGCCGCCGAGTTGCCGCCCGAGACGCTCGAGAAGCGCCGCATCTACCGCGACAAGCTTCCCGACGAGACCGTCGACGAGGTGTGGCAGCGCTTCCGCGACGCGCTGATGCCCCTGCACTCGGCGGGCAAGCTCGGCGTGGTGCTATTCCAGTTCCCGCAGTGGTTCGTCATCTCGCGCAAGAACAAGGCCTACGTGGAGGAATGTGCCGCCCGGCTGCCCGACTTCCGCGTGGCCATCGAGTTCCGGCACAAGAGCTGGATGGAAGAGCGAAACGTCGAGGAGACGCTGGCCTTCTTACAGGAGCGCCGTCTGCCGTACGTGTGCGTCGACATGCCGCAGGGATCCGACTCGAGCCTGCCGCCGATCGCCGCGGCGACCGCCGACGACCTCGCGATGGTGCGCTTCCACGGTCGCGATCCGAAGGCGTGGCAGAGCAAGTCCGAGACCGCGAGCGAACGGTTCCGCTATGACTACTCGGCGGCCGAGCTCGGAGAATGGGTCCCGAAGCTCGCGGAGCTCTCAGGCCAAGCCCGCGATACCCATGTGCTCATGAACAATTGCTACCGAGACTTCGCCGTCAGGAACGCGAGCGAGCTCGGCGATCTGCTCGACCTCGACCTGCATCGCTGATCGTCACAAGGGCAAGGTAAGAGCGTCTGAGCGAGACGCCTTGGGCGTCGTCGACGGAACCTCGAGGATCGGCGCCGGATACCCGGTCATCTCGAGCAGATCGAGATCCCACCACGGCGCAAAGATCTGCGGCGCCTGCACATCGGCCAGCTCACTCACGTACCGCCGGACGTACGTTCCATCGGGGTCGAAGCGTTCCGCTTGCCGCACCGGGTTGAACGAGCGCGAGCGCCGCGGATCGGTGCCGGTGCCGGCCACCCACTGCCATCCACCCGAGTTGTTCGCCGGATCGCCGTCGACGAGCCACCGGAAGAAGTGCGCAGCGCCCCGCTGCCACGCGATGCCGAGTCTGCGCGTGAGGAACGACGCGGTCACCATGCGCGCCCGGTTGTGCATGAACCCTTCGCTCCGAAGCTGCCGCATCCCCGCGTCGACCAGAGGGATGCCGGTTCGTCCGAGCTGCCACCGCTCGAAGAGCTCGTCTGCATGCTCGGGTGCGGGCGGCACGTCACCGGGTGGTTCGCGGAAGTCGCGCCACGCGATCGTGGGGTCGTGCGCGAGCAACTGGCCGTAGAAGTCGCGCCACGCGATCTGGCGCACAAGCTCCCCGGCGCCCGGCACGGCGGTCGCGCGGGCCACCACCTCGTTGGCGCTCACGCACCCGAACCGCAGGTACGGCGACAGGCGAGAGGTCGCGTCGGCGGCGAGGTCGTTGCGAAGGTCGCCGTACCGGGCGGCGCCAGTGGGGCCACCAGCCAGATAGGACTCGAGGCGCTCGCGCGCCGCCGACTCGCCGCCATCGGGAAGGTCGGGCGAGTCGGCCTGCACGCCGCTCGGATCGGGTCGCGGGCCGGGGTCGAGATCGGCATCGGGTGCGACGAGCCTCGGCGGGGGCGTCAGCACCGCCCGGCACGGAACCTGCGCCCACGCACGGTGATACGGCGTGAACACCGAGTACACCCGTTTGCCGGGCGGCGCGACATGGCCGGGCTCGACCACGGCGTTGCCAGGGTGCACGTGAAGCTCGACACCGTGCGCGGCGAGGGCGTGGCGCAGGTCCCGCTCACGCCGCTGCGCCAGCCCGGTGACGTCGTCGGTGAGATGCACCTCGTCGACCTTCACCTCACCGACGACATCGAGGGTCCGCGCGACCACGTCGCCTTCGCGCATGACCAGGGGCGAGCCGAGCCGGGTCAGAGCGTGGTCCAGATCAGCCAGACTCTGCATCAGGAATCGCGAACGGTTTGGGCTGCGCTGCAACAACTCTTGGTCGCGCACGAAGAGCGGCACGCACGAGCCGCCGGCCCGGGCCGCGGCGTCGAGGGCCGGCTGATCGTGCACTCGCAGATCGCGGGTGAACAGCACGAGCGAGCTCATGCACCCCACCGTATGCGCAGAGGTCGCACACGCTTCGCCAGAACCGATGCATCCGGTGGCGGCCGTACTCTGCGTGAAGGCCCTCCCGGGGTACGCTCGTATCCATGGGTGGAGGCGGCAAGCGATGGAAGGTCCTGACCGTTCGGGGCATCCCCTTGTACCTCAGCACCTCATGGTTCGTGATCGCCGCGCTGTACGTGTGGCTCCGCTACGAGGGCTACACCCGTCGATCCGTGGAACCGAGCGAGGCCATCACGATCGCGGTGCTTGCCGCCGCTCTCTTCTTTGCAAGCGTGCTGCTGCACGAGGCAGCCCACGCCGTCATGGCCCGGGTGTTCGACCTTCCCGTGATGGGCGTCACGCTCGTGATCTGGGGAGGCGCCACCGAGACCAAGGCGAGCGCCAAGGGCCCGCTTGCGGAGTTCCTGGTCGCGTTCGTCGGACCCGCGACGACCCTGGTGCTCGCCGGCGCGTTTTGGATCGGCGAGACCCTCACCAACGGGCTCGTCGCCGAGACCATGGGCTGGCTCGCCGGGCTCAGCCTCCTCTTCGCGGGCTTCAACGCCCTGCCGGGGTTCCCGCTCGACGGCGGTCGCATGCTGCTCGCAACCGCCTGGGGCGTGACCGGCAGCCGGCGGACGGCCATGCGCGTCGCCGGGTACGGCGGCATCGCGGTCGGCGCGCTCGTCGGCGCGGCCGCGATCTGGGCCTTGACGAGCGTGGACACCCTCACGGCGTTCTTCCTCGGGTACGTGGCCTTCATCCTGATCAGCACCGGACGCGCCATGGACCAACGCATCGCCTTCCGCGACCAGCTCATCACAGGAACCGTCGCCGACGCGATGCGGGAACCGCCCCCCGCCGTGCCGATCGACATCTCACTCGCGCAGGCGCTCGACGACTATCTGCGGGGGGCGGACGGGCAGGCGTTCCCGGTGATCGAGGCCGGGCGCGTCGTCGGCACGGTTTCGCTCGAGAGCGCTCGCCGGGTCGGCGGCCGTGACCCCATGCGCCCGGTTCGAGACGGCGTGCTTCCGCTCGCCCAGACGCCCGTGGTCGCTCCCGACGAGTCCCTCGACGACGCGCTCGAGTGGCTGGCAGGCCGTGACGGCCTGGTGATCCGCGATGGCGCGCTCGTCGGCGCCATCGGCCCGGCCGATGTGGAACGCTGGTACAACCGGGAGATCGAGGGCCGGCCCGAAGGGGCCGCTCCCGACGTGGTCGTGCCGGCCCGCCCCGACCTGTAAGGGCGTCGACGCCCCCGGTGCGCGGCGCGGCTGTCGGTGGACGGCGGTAGCATCCGCTTCGTGACGGCCCCCTTCTCCCCCGACGAGCGCCAGGCGCTCGTGCTCGGCCATACCTCGGGCACCCTGCTGGTGACCGGGCCGGCCGGCACGGGCAAGTCCGCCGTGTTGCGGGAACGCTTCGCGCGCCTCGTCGAGGCCGGAGCCGACCCCGATCGGGTCGCGCTCGTCGTCGGGTCGTCCTCGGCGCGCGACTCGACGCGATCGGCCCTGCTGCAACGGCTCCCGACCTCGCTCTCGGGCCTGCACGTCGTCACGATGCACGGGCTCGCCAACCGCATCTTGAAGCAGCGCGCCGAGCAGGCAGGCGAGGGCGAGCCGCCTCAGCTCTTGTCGGCCGCAGAGCAGTTCGCGAAGATGCAGGAGCTGCTCGCGGCCCGCGACCCCGCCGAATGGCCCGCCTACGGACCCTTGCTTGGCTTCCGAGGCTTCGTCGACGAGGTGCGTCAGTTCGTCTCGCGGGCGCAGGAGGCACTGCTGACACCTGAGCAGATCGCCGACGCCGCGGATCGGCGGGGCCTCGCCGGTTGGCGCGAGCTCGCGCGGTTCCTGCGCGAGTACCAAGACGCGGTCGATGCTCAGAACGTGGCCGACTTCGCCACGCTGCTACAGCGCGCCGCAACCCAGGCGCCCGAAGGCGACCCGCCGTTCGATCATGTGCTCGTCGACGACTACCACGACACGACGATCGCTGCTGAAGCCATGCTCCGCGGGCTCGGCGCTCCCGACCTCGTGGTCGCCGCGAACCCCGACGCACATGTCTTTTCGTTCCAGGGAACGAGCCGCGCGCCGCTCGATCGCTTCGCGACTGCCTTCGAGGCGCACGATCGAGTCGAGCTCGACACGAACCATCGTGCGCCCGAGCCGGTGACCCTCGAGGCGTGGGTCGCGCCTCACGCCAGCGAGGAGCACGCCGCGGTCGCGCGCGAGCTGCGGCGCCGCCACGTCGAGCACGACATCGAGTGGAACGACATCGCGGTGGTCGTGCGGCGTCAGGGCACACACCTCGGCGGTCTGCTCCGGGCGCTCGACGACGCGCTCATCCCCAGGGCGATGCCCGAACGTGGGCTCTCGCTCACCGCCGAACCGGCGACCCGGCCCTACGTGCTCGCACTGCGATGGATCGTGGCCGACGAGACGGCTCGCGAGGTGCTGGTCGAGCAGCTGCTCGTCTCCGACGTGGTCGGACTCTCCCCCGCCGCCGCCCGTGGCCTGCTGCGTACCGCTCGAGCCGGCACCGGTTCGATCGCGAACGCGCTCGACGTGACCGAGGGCCTGACCGGGGACGAAACCGACGCTGTCGTTGCCGCGCGCGAGACGCTCTCTCGCGCGGCGCTGTTCGCGGGAATGAGCGTGCAGGACGCATTCCGTCACCTGTGGGAGCACCTTCCCTGCTCGAGACGGCTCGTCGACCGGGCCGGAGAGAGCGCCGAGGCCCGTCGCGAGCTCGACACCGTTGTGACCTTCGCCAACGTCGTGGCAGAGACCGACGAGGCGAGCGCAGACGCGGGCGTGACGGCGTTCCTCGAGTCGCTCGACGCCGGTGAGCACGGGCCCGGGTACTCGGCATGGGAACGCGGCCGCGTCGATGCTGTACAGGTGCTGACCGCTCACGGCACCGTCGGGCGTGAGTTCGACACGGTGATCGTGACCGGCGTGACAGAGGGAAGCTTCCCGAGCCTCACGAGGCCCGAGCCGATGTTCGACCTCGCGGTACTCGAGGGCCCGGTGACCAACGCCGATCGCAATCGAGGCCGCCTCGACGACGAGCGTCGTCTGTTCGACATGGTGCTCGCGCGCGCCAAGCGCCGAGTGGTGCTCACCTGCGCCGACGCGCACCCCCACGCCGACGACCGTTCGGCGCGTTCACGCTTCGTCGAGGCGAGCGCGTGGTCTCCGACGCCTTCCGGGCCGTTCGACGACCCAGTATCGACCCGCGAGGCCCATGCCGCATGGAGGTCGCAGCTCGCCGACGACGCGATCCCCCCGTGGCAACGCGTGGCCGCCCTCGACGGACTGGTCGCGCTCGGCGTCGACGCAGCCCGGTGGTGGTTCCAACGCGACTGGACCGACACGGGGCGTCCGCTGCACGAGACGATCCGCGTCTCGTACTCGCGCCTGTCGAACCTCGAGGCCTGCGAGCTCATGCATGTGCTCGGCGACGAGCTCGGCCTCGGCAAGCCCGGCGGCTACCACGCATGGGTCGGCAAGACCGTGCACACGATCCTCGAGCAGGTCGAGAAGGGCGAGATCGCCAAGGATCCGCCCGTCTTGGTCGAGGTGCTCGAGGCGCGATGGCGCGAGCAGGAGTTCCCGTCGATCGCCGTGTCGACTGCGTTCTTCAAGCTCGCCCGCGACCACATGTTGCGGAACTGGTTCGACAACTACGCCAAGAGCCCGGCGGTCGGCATCGAGCGGTTCTTCGAGTTCGAGCTCGAAGGCGCGAAGGTGATCGGCTACATCGATCGTATCGGCCCGGCCGTGCAGAGCGGATACGTCATCACCGACTTCAAGACAGGCAAGAGCGACAACGCCGGCCCGCCGCGCGAGAGCCTGCAGCTCGGCATCTACTACCTCGCCGTGCAGGAATCACCAGACCTCGCGGAGTTCCAGCCGGTGAAGACCGTCGAGCTCGCGTTCCTACGCGGAAACTGGAAGAGCCCCGACATCGACCATCGCAAGTGGATGGTCACCGAGCGCGACGAAGAGGCCTATCAAGCCGAGATGCGCGAGCGGCTTTCCGAGCTGATCAAGCGCAAGCGTGACCTCAACGAGCGCGAGGTGTTCCGGCCGAATCCGTATGCGAACTGCCAGTTCTGCGACTTCCAGACATTGTGTCCGCTCTACGCCGAGGGGCAGCCGGTGTTCCCGGTCGAGGTCGTGCGGGCGGGCGCGCCAGAGGGGGTGCCGGCTTGAGTCGCACCGAGCAGACGGCGCCCGCCGAGATCGTTGCCGCCATGGGGGGCGCGCCGCCCACCGACGAGCAGTGGCGCGCGATCACGATGCCACTCGAGCCGACCGTGCTGATCGCCGGGGCGGGCTCTGGCAAGACGAGCGTGATCGCGGCGCGCATCGTCTATCTGGCGCTCGCGGCGCTCGGCCGCGTCGATGCGACCGAGGGCGTGCTTCCCGGCAACGTGCTCGCGCTCACGTTCACCGTGAAGGCCACCGACAACCTCCGCTCGCGCATCCGCCGGGCGCTGGCCGGCGTCGATCTCGCCCGAGGTGACGAGCCCGAGATCATCAACTACCACGCGCTCGCCGCGCAGGTGATCGGCCGCTACGGCATGCTCGCCGGCGTCGAGCGAGGCCGCGTGCTGAGCCAGGCCCAACGGGTCACGATCGCGGGCCGCGTGCTCGACGAGATGTCGTTCGAGCACGTGAAGACCGAATGGCAGCAGAGCGTGGTCGACAAGATCTTGAACCTCGACGGCCAGATCGCGAACCACCTCGTCGACCCAGACGACGTGGTCGCCTTCGTCTCAGAGCGGCTGCCCGTGTTCAAGGAGATCGCGCGCACCGACCGCGTCTACTCGACCGCGCTCGAGCGCATCGAGCTCGCGAAGGCGGTCGGGGTGTTCCGCCGCCTCAAGCGCGACCTCGGCGTGATCGACTTCGGCGACCAGATCGAGCTGGCGGTGAAGGTCGCCACCGAGCACCCCCAGGTCGGGCAGGAGTATCGCGACCGGTTCGCCGCGGTGCTGCTCGACGAGTATCAGGACACCAACGTCGCGCAGGCCAAGCTCATGCGCGCGATGTTCGCAGTTGGGCACCCGGTCACCGCGGTCGGTGACCCCGACCAGAACATCTACGCGTGGCGAGGGGCGTCGCTGTCGAATCTGTTCGACTTCCCGACCGACTTCCCGAAGGTTGATGGGTCAGCGGCTGAGCGGCTGCCGTTGTTCACGAACTTCCGATCGGGGGCGCGCATATTGCATGCGGCCGACACGATCATCTCGCCGCTGCCCGATGCACAGCGACCCGACCCCGACAAGCGGCTCGTGCCGTTCGGGCCCAACGGCGAGGGCGAGGTCAC
>JBBEAY010000050.1:0-3098 GCA_040882605.1 Actinomycetota bacterium | reverse complement strand
GGTCCCCCACAGGTGATGGTCATCGGCGAACCGGGCCCGGATGTAGCCCTCGAACGGCCCGAGCGGATCGGGGACCGTGCTGGCTCGCCGGCCCGGTGAGCGCTCTGCGTTCAGATAACCCCGGATGGTCTTGCGGTCCCTGCCCAGATGCCGGGCGATGGCCGAGGTCGACCAGCCCCGTTCCTTCAACGCATGGGCTTCCACATCTTCTCCCTGTGTGAGCATGGGCGCGGGCTCCTTCGAGCTGGACGGCATCGACACCGCCAGCATCGAGGGAGCCCCACCGCTGTTGGTGGACCTTCGGCCGGTCCACCCTGACGCTCAGGGGTGGGGAGATTCAGTGATCATCTCTGGGGAGTTTCCCGTGATCGCCTACAATGGTCTGAGGACCAATCTCGTTCTCAAGCCGGTCATTCTCTGCCTCCTGCACCGGCATACCTCCTAGTAGGCGGCTGCACACACCCGCCGTGGGCTCGTCATCGAGACTAGCCCCGTCGGGGGTGATTGCTTGCCGCTCACCCTTGGCGCGGGACGCGGGTCGGCTACCATCTTGCTCACCGTCAAGGTCAGGAGCAAGCCATACTACGGAGAGTTGAACTACGTGACTGGTGGATGGGGACCGGCCACCGCCAGCGGCTAACTCAAGTTCTGCTCCCCCGGGTAGCCGCTCTCCGTGGCGTAGTCCTGGACGCGGGCGGCGGCCGACAAGCCCCGCACGACGTGGCGTGGCATCCAGATGCACGACGGATTCGCGTTGACCTCTCGGCGATCCACCGCCCTGACGTCCAGGCCGACGCGGCGAGGCTGCCGATGCGCGATGCCGCGGTGGACGGCCTTCTGATGATCGAACTGCTCGAACACGTGCCAGACCCGCGGCGTCTCTTGGCCGAGGCTGGTCGCGTGCTGCGTCCCTCAGGCGTACTGTTGGGCTCGGCACCTTTCATGGTGCCGGTGCACGGCGACCCCCACGACTACTACCGGTACTCGGCCGATGGCCTCCGGGCGCTTCTGGCGGGATTCGACAGGGCTGAAATCCTCCCGTTCGGCAATCATTGGAGCGCCGCCTGGACTCTAGTCTCGGCTCGATCCCGGATACTGCGCTTGTGGAACCCCCTCTTTCGTACCCTAGGAGGGCGCTCCGATGCCCGGTGCCCACAAGGGTATGTGTTCACCGCTCGGGCCCCCGCCCGCAAGTAGATCAGACGGCGGCAGGCGGTGGTCGTGTTGCTGGCAGGTCTGCCCTCGGTCGCATTCGCTCACCTGGTCTTGACCCGCTTTCGTGGACACGTTCGGGCTAGGCAACTGTAGCGTCCTTCCGATCCTCCTGGAGCCGCCGTTCGAACTCCACCGGGCTCAGGTAGCCGATCGAGGAGTGGAGCCGGCGGCGGTTGTAGAAGACCTCGATGAACTCGAAGATCGCCGTGCGAGCGGCGGCTCGGGTCGGGAACCGGTGGCGGTGCACCAGCTCACGTTTGATCGTTGCGAACAGGCTCTCGGCCGCAGCGTTGTCGAGCGCATCCCCGACCGAACCCATCGAGGCGGCGATCCCCGCCCCGCGCAGCCTCCTCGTGAAAGCGAGCGAGACGTATTGACTGGGCTCAACCGGTGGTCGCAACACCGCCTTGTTCGGCCAATAGTAGGTGTTCGTTCAGTGCTTCGGCCGGGGTCTTCCAGCGAAGGGTCTTGCGCGGCCGGCCGTTGAGCGCTGCAGCGACGGCCTCGAGCTCGACCTGGCCGTGGCGGGATAGGTCGGTCCCTTTCGGGAAGTACTGGCGCAGCAGTCCGTTGGTGTTCTCGTTCGTGCCGCGCTGCCAGGGGCTGTAGGGGTCACAGAAGTAGACCTCGAGACCGGTGTCGATGCGCAGCTCGGCGTGGCGAGCCATCTCCTTGCCTCGGTCCCACGTCAGCGAGCGGCGAAGCTGCTCTGGCAGTGTCGTCATCGTGGACGCGATCGCATCACGCACCGCGACGGCGCCGTAGCCGGCGAGGGCGGGACCGTTCTTGGTCCGAGGGACGACGCCGTAACCCTCGCCGCGGGGCAGGTGCAGCAACATCGTGAACCGGGTGGTCCGCTCGACCAGCGTGCCGATCGCGGACCGGTTCAGCCCGATGATCAGATCCCCTTCCCAGTGCCCGGGCACAACACGGTCGGCGACCTCGACGGGGCGGGCGCTGATCATGACCTCGGGTGTGATGAAGCCGTTGCGGCGCTGCCGGGCGCGAGCACGAGGCACACGCAGCGCTCGACCGGTGCGCAAGCACGCGACCAGTTCCCGCTTCAGCGCACCGCGGCCCTGGACGTAGAGCGCCTGGTAGATCGCCTCGTGTGAGATCCGCATCGACCCATCATCGGGGAAGTCCACCGGCAACCGACGGGCGATCTGCTCGGGACTCCAGGCGTTGGCCCAACGCCGGTCCTTTCGGCGGCCGTGGCGCCGACCGTTCCACCGCGTCAGGGGCCCGGGCACCGGCGTCCCATCGGGCGTGCAGATCTCCGCGGCCAGGCGGTCCTGCACGTAGGCGCGCAGCCGCTCGTTCACGGCCAGCTTCGCTTCCTTCGGCCGGCTGGCTCGACGGTCCCGATGCCACTGGGCGATGGCCGCCCGGTAGAGGAGCTGTCCACCCCGGGTCGCCGCGTTGCGGCGCAGCTCCCGCGAGATCGTGGACGGTGAGCGGCCCAGGTGCCGTGCGATCTCCCGCACCCCGTATCCATAGGCTCGACAGATCGCGATCTCCTCGCGCTCGGCGAATGAGAGATAGCGACCTGAGTGCGGCTCGAAACTCGAAGTTGGCATGCCGCCAGCTTCACGGAACCAGCGCGACCCAACCGCCGGTGACACACCAGCCTGGACCCCGGCATCCTCGCTCGACGCGCCCCGAGCGATCGCCTCCCAGAACGCCTGTCGATGCTCCCGCCGCGCGACCGGCGGCCGGCCTGGCGATCGCATCCGTGGTCTCCCCGTCGCCGCCGCTGCCCAACCCCGTGGTCGTCCCATACACCCACCTCCAGCTCGAGGTGTTGCGACGACCACTTGATTCCGCCTTGCGATCCGCGGTCGGAATGGTGCACGAGCCCGGAGGCGGGCCGGCGGCGAGAG
>JBBEAY010000049.1:0-22900 GCA_040882605.1 Actinomycetota bacterium | reverse complement strand
TCAGACTGGGGAGTTTCGATGATCGAGACTGGGGAGTTTCCGTGATCGCCGGCAATTGATGGCCGGGGGTTCGCAGTCGACCGGCACCCAAGCCTGCTTCACGTCATATGGCAATCGCCCGAGAATGCGTATGGCTGACAAGCGGACGCCAGACGACTGGGACGGGCCATTATTCGACATGGCGGTGGACGGAGTAAGACCTACGGAGCACCTCAGGCTTCATCACGATGCGTGACCTTGGACGGGAAACAAGGCGCGACTCATCCAGAGGTACCTCGTCAACTTCATCCAGGTCACGAGGCACGGTTCTTACATCGACGCCTTCGCCGGGAACGGATATCGATCGGAGACCGGCGAGGTCGACCGGTTCGCGGTCTGGGTCACCACCTGCCGCCTCCGGAGGTCGATGCCTGCGTGAAGAACGCCACAAGCTACGTAACCGCGCCCCCGCCATCGGGCGAAGCGACGTTGGCCCTGAGGGCGCCTCGGGGAGATCGCATTCTCGATCGTAAACCGAAGGATGCAACAGGTCGGATAGCCGTTCGCGCCCCCTCGTGGATATTGAAGACCAACCAACTCCATCGCCACGCGACCTCAGCCCGAGCGGATCTCCTGGGTGTGTCTAGCGGGACACTCATGCGGATCGATCCTAGTGCCGGGTCACGAGGAATAGCTGCGCTTTGGTAGACCAGACCGATCCAATGCCGTGCGACCGTCCTTGGTTGCGCTGACCATCCAGCGAAGCACGAGCGCTGATCCACGTCCTCCTCAAGCGACGTGGCATCGTGCGCAGGGTCTTGCCGCCGATCGTCGGCGCCAAGCCGGCCGGTCCCGTATCGGCCGAGCCCATAGCGTGGCGAGGGTCCTGCGTCAGGCGGCATCTAGAACCCGACGCGGCCATCTCACCCCTTCGCCGTGTCGCGCCTACGTCGTCTGACGCGTGTTGCGCCGCAATGCGACGCGTAGCATCGCTCCGATGGCTTCCTCTGACCGAGCTGGGGCCGAGTGCTCATGGTGGCGCTCGGCATCGTGCATCGCCGCCGTCGCGGCGTTGGTGTTCACGACCTTGGTCTTGCCGCAGCCCAGCGCCAGCGCCGGAGTCAGCGCCGACCCTGTGATCGCCGCCGCCGGCGATATCGCCTGCGACCCCGCGAGCAACAAGTTCAACGGCGGACTCGGGACCGCAACGGAATGTCGCCAGATGTACACCTCCGACATCCTCGTGGCCAACGCGTATCAACACGTCCTTGCGCTTGGCGACGAACAATACGAGTGCGGCGGCACGCTCGCGTTCGAGCAGTCGTACGATCCCTCGTGGGGGCAGGTGAAGCCGGTGACCCACCCGGCCGTCGGCAACCACGAGTACCAGACGAGCGGCGGAACGGACTGCGGGGCCGGTGCTGCGGGATACTTCTCGTACTTCGGAGCCGCCGCGGGACCCGCCGGCAAGGGGTGGTACAGCTTCGACGTGGGCGCTTGGCACTTGATCGCGCTGAACTCCAACTGCGCCAAGGTGTCATGCGTCGCGGGCAGTGAGCAGGAGCAATGGCTCGTGGCCGACGTGGCCGCTCACCCCGCCGCATGCACGCTCGTCTACATGCATCACCCAGTGTTCTCCGCGGGAGGCACTGCCCCTCAGACGAACACGAAGCTGCTCCCGATGTGGAACGACATGTACGCGGCGGGGGTCGATCTCGTCCTCACGGGCCACGACCACAACTACCAGCGCCTGACCCAGCTCGACGGAAGCGGGAACCCCGATCCGGTCAACGGGATCCGCGAGATCATCGTCGGGACGGGGGGGATCAACCTCGGCTCGCCCAACTTCCCGTACCCGGGCACGGAGGCCTTCATCACGAACGCCTTCGGCGTGCTCGAGCTGACGTTGCATGCGAGCAGCTACGACTGGCGGTTCCTCAAGGAAGACCGGACGGTGCTCGACAGCGGCTCGGACACCTGTGTCACCCCGCCACCGACGCCCACGGTCGACGGGTTCAACCCGACGAGCGGCAACGTGGGCACATCGGTCACGGTGACGGGCACCGGGTTCACCGACGCGTCGTCGGTCACCTTCAACGGCACCGCGGCGGCGTTCACGGTGACGAACGACACGACGATCGAGACCAGCGTGCCCACCGGGGCAACCACGGGCCCGATCGCGGTCACGACACCCGGAGGCACCGGCACCAGCGCCACCAACTTCACCGTGACGACCCTCGCGCTGGTCCAACACGTGCTGAACAAGGGCGGATCCGGCGCCCCGACGGCGACCTGGTCGCAGGCGACCGGTGCCGGGAACCTGCTCGTGGCAGCCGTGGGTTGGACGGGTGCGGGCACTCCCACCGCACCGACGGGATGGTCGCTCGCGAAGAAGGCCGGCCGAACGGCGATCTTCTACCGCGAGGGTGCGCCCACGCAGTCCGGTGCGCTGACCTTCGGTGGATCGGGCATCGGCGCGTGGGTCATCGACCTGATGGAGTACAGCGGCGCGGCCACCTCAGGCGCTCTCGACAAGACCGCGTCGGCCTCGAGCGGGAGCACCGCCAACACGACGGCGAAGTCGGGAACGACCGCAACGACCTCCCAGCCGAGCGAGATCGCGATCTCGGCGATCCGAGCGCTCAAGGCGCTCACGCAGTCGAACCCGACGGACGGATTCCAGCAGGTCGCGGTCGGGACGCAGGGCACCAACACGACCGGCTTCTACTCGAAGGTGCTCACCGCAACTGGGGCTCAGAAGGTGTGGGTGACGCTCAGTATCGCGGCGAAATGGCGGGGCGTCATCGCCACCTTCCGGGGCGCATGACGCTCGACGAGCGGCACATCCGTCGAGACGATACGAGACGCGCTTCCGTTCGAGATCGAGCCGCTGCGCCACCCCCACCCGTTCCCGGCCTCATCTCGGTCGGGGGAGCGAGTCGCAGCGGCAGCACGTTGCTGACCCTGCTGCTGGGTGAGATCGAGGGATCCGTCTCGGTCGGCGAGCTCCGGTACATCTGGTCGAGGGGTTGGCGCATGAACATGCTCTGCGGTTGTGGTGTGCCGTTCCGCGACTGTTCGTTCTGGCGAGCGGTGCTGACCAAGGCATACGGCGACCTCGGCGCCGTGCCCGCCGCCGAGCTCGAGCGGTTGCAGGATTCCGTCACCGGCATCGCCCGGCTGCCGGCGCTGTTGGCCGGGGCTCAGTCGTCGGCCTTCGACCGGCGGGTACGACGGCTCGAGGCGCACCTCGCGCGGCTCTGCGACTCGATCCGCCGGGTCGCCGGCGCGCGATCCGTGATCGACTCGTCGAAGCTGGCTTCCTACTGCTTCGTGTTGAGCCGGGCGAACGGCGCCGAAGCCCGGCTGGTGCACCTTGTGCGCGACAGCCGCGCCGTGGCGTTCTCGTTCTTGCGACACAAGCACAAGCCCGACATCCACTGGCGACAGGCCGAGATGAAGCGTTTCTCACCGCTGAAGAGCGCTATCGACTGGAACGGACTCAACGGTGCGATGGAGGCGATCGGTCTGCGGCGACCGACCACCTTCATGCGATACGAGGATCTGGCCGGCGACCCCTCGGGGGAGATGCGGCGCGTCGCGCCGGAGCTCGCGTCATCATCATCGTTCCTCGGCTCAGGGCAGGGGTCGGTGGCCCTGGCCGAGAACCACACCGTCTCGGGCAATCCGTTGCGGTTCACCGCCGGCGATCTGCAGATCCGTCCCGACACCGAGTGGCGCTCGCGCATGCGTGACCGCGACCGGTGGCTCGTGACGGCCGCGACGGCGCCGTTGCTCGCGCGCTACGGCTACCTCTGATCGATCCGGGTGGCGCCGATGGCGGTACGCCCAGCCGGTCTGCGATCAGTCCCAGGGCAGGTCGACGCCCAGCTTCGCCGCGACTCGATCGTTCGATGCCGCGAACCGATCGGCGAGCGAACGACGCAGCGATGAGCTGACCTCGGTGTATCGCCCGGCGTTGTGCCGCTCGTAGTGACGCCGTGCCCGAACGGGGAGGCCCAGGAACTCCTGCACCTCTGCGTGCACCGCTTCCGGTTCCGAGAACAGTCGCTCGCTCACCACCACCGACACGTGGTCGGCTGGGAACAGCTCCGAGATGGAGTCCAGCTGATCCGCGTACTGCCCCCGCGCCACGTAGGAGAAGTGCTGGTGCCGGAAGCTGTGATAGGTCGGATCGCGAACGATCCGCTCCGCCTCGCCCTCGAGCCGTTCCGGTTCGCGCTCGATCGCGTCCTCGAGCTCCAACGGCTCGTGCCCTCGCGAACGCACATGATGGAAATGGGAGATGGCCCGGTCGACGGGGTTGCGAAGCAGCACCACGATCCGCGCGTCGGGCAGCGTCGACGCGATGCGCTCCATCGCGAGCGGATGGAACATGTAGTACGGGCTCGACTCTCCCGCGAGCGGCCGCACGCCGGTTCGAGCTCGCGCGGTCCGCATCCATACGCGGGTGGGGAAGTGGCCCCGGTACCAGTCGAGACCGCGGTCGAAGGCCACGTCGAAGTAGTGGACCTCCTGACCCGGCATCGCCCGGCCGACGGCAGGGTGATCGACGAGGTACTCGTACAGCGAGTTCGTGCCGCATCGCTGGCCACCGGCGATCACGAACGAGGGCAGCACGCGAAGCGCACTGGTGGCGATGCCCACCGCCTCGGCGGCGTTGGCCGCCGTGGCGCGCAGGCCGGGTGGCACACCCACCCTGATCGCCCTGTACGCCCGTTCTGCGAGCACGTCCTGCCTCCGTCGACCGCCTCGTGCGAGGCGCCGATGGATGCTAGCGCGTGCGGCCGCCCCCACCGACGCTCGTGTGAGGGTCGCCGGCTACGTCGCTGCGCCGTACGGAAGATACGTCGCAGGGCCCGCCCGGCTGCCGGCGCGTCTCTACTAGCGTTTTCCCTCCCAGCTTGTCGATCGGACCGGAGGCGTGGAAGACCTGCACGAGCTCGAGCAGCCGCTCCGCATGATCCATGTCATCACGCGGTACCTCAGGGGGGGCTCCGAGCAGCGGATCCGCGACATCGTTCGATCGTTCCCCGATGCGCAGCACCGCGTCGTGGTGGGGCTCGACTCGGATCTCGACGCGGTGACCCGCGAACTCGACCCGACGGAGATGCATCATCTCCCCACGCTCGTGCGTGAACCCGACCCGCGCCGAGACGCCGAGGCCTTCGTGACCATCACCCGACTCTTCCGGCGCAGGCAGGTCGACCTGGTCGTGACCCATCAGTCCAAGGCTGGCGTGCTCGGGCGCGCGGCCGCCCGCGTGGCGGGGCTCCCGGTGGTGCACTCCCTGTCGATGGCCAGCTTCGGCCCTGGATACCCTCGATGGCAGGACGGGCTGTTCCGCACGGTCGAGCGCCGGCTGCACCGGGTGACGATCTCGTACGCCGTCGTCGGTCACGATCTCGCTCGCCGCTACGCGTCGGTCGGCGTGCCGCGCCACAAGCTCACGATCGTGCGCTCCGGCGTTCGCATCCCGGGAGACGTGCGGGATGAGGATGCCCGCTCGGCAACGCGTGAGTCGCACGGGCTTCCCCACGGGCGGCCCCTCGTGCTGTACATGGGAAGCCTCGACGCCCGCAAGAACGTGCTCGACCTCGTGCCGTTCCTGGACCGTCTCCTCCGACTCGGCGACGAGCGACGGCCGCCCTTCCTGGCGATCGCAGGGCAGGGACCTCTGTCGCATGAGCTCTCGGCCTCATTGTCGTCCGCCGGTCTGGGGTCGCACTCGTCTTTGCTCGGGTACGTCTCGAACCCCGGAGGGTTGATCGCCGCCGTGGATTGCGTGGTGCTGCTGAGCGGCGCCGAAGGCGTGCCGCAGGTCCTCGTGCAGGCGGGTGCGATCGGTACGCCTTTCGTGGCCTACGACGTGGACGGGGTTCGAGAGCTCCTCGCCCTGGACGCCGAGGGCACCCTAGTGCCGGCCGGCGACCTCAGGGCGGCGGCCGATGCCGCGTCGCGGGCGCTTTCGGCGTCACCCGGCATGGCCCGGGGCAGCGTTGACCTGAGCTCGTGGGATCCGGAGCAGATACGGCTCGGGTACCGCCGGTTGATCGAAGGGGCGCTGGCCGAGCACGCTCGATCCTCGTCGCGGGGTTCGTCCGCGCGCCGGCGGGGCGCTAGCGAGCGCGTTGTCGCGGCCGCAGGTCGGCGGCCGTGAAGTCGGCGAGCACGCGCGTCGGCGTGCTGCCCGACTTCCTCGTGATCGGGGCGATGAAGGCGGGCACGACCAGCCTCTACCACTACCTCGAGGCCCACCCGAGCGTGTTCATGCCACCGGTGAAGGAGCTGGACTTCTTCGTCGAGAGCGCTAACTGGGGGCGAGGTATCGACTGGTACCGCCGGCAGTTCGAGGGAGCAGCGGGCTTCGCCGCCGTGGGCGAGGCATCGACCGCCTACTCGAAGCACCCGATCGTTCCCGGCGTGCCCGAGCGAGTCGCGATGCATATGCCGGGGTGCCGGCTCGTGTACGTCGTGCGCGATCCCGTCGAGCGGATCGCATCGCACTACCGGCATCGTTGGGCCAACGGAAGCGAGCGCGCTCCGATCGACGACGCGGTCGTGCGCGACCCGGTCTACCTGGCGTGCAGCCGCTACGCCGAGCAGGTGCGACGGTACCTGGACCATTTCCCTCGCGAGCAGCTCCTGGTGCTGACGGCCGAAGATCTGCGGCACGACCGGGCGGCCACGATCGATGCGGTCTATCGGTTCCTGGGTGTGGAGCCCGGCTTCAGGCCGGCGACCCTCGGCGAAGAGCATTATCGAGCGGAGTCGAGAGCTACCTATCCGCCGGCCGTGTGGCGGCTCCGCAAGGCGTTGAAGCGGCGCATGCCGGCCGCCAAGCGCGCCAAGGAGATGGTCGACTCGACGCTGCCGGCGTTAGTTCGCAGGTTGGCGCCGTCCTCGCCGTCGCGCACGAAGGCGAGGCGGGAACCATCGACCGCGATCTCCGACGAGCTTCGGCGCCGGCTGGCCGAGGCGCTCCGCGACGACGTCGACCGGCTCCGCCCGTACTTACGCGAGGACTGGAACGGCTGGGGCATCGCCTGAGCACGTCGCTGAACGCATCCGCATCGGCTCCGTCGTTCGACGTAGCGAAGGTACGCCGCCGAGGCGGCGCGTGCGGTTCGCCGCGACGTATACGGTCGGCCACACCCCAGACCCCGGTCGAGGTTCTCCCCCCATGATCACGCGGTCCGTCACGACATCGAGCACCACCGCTCCACCCGAAGCGGACAGCCTCAGCTGGCTGGAGCTGCTCTTCGTCGCCAGCGCGCTGTTCGCCCCGTTGAACCTGCACGTGGTGAAGGCGCTGACCCTCTACGACGCCGTGACCGCGGTCATCGCGCTGGTCGTGCTGGTTGGGCCCGGGCGCATGCGCGCGAGTCCCTCGTCGCTTCGCATCGCCGCCGCCCTGCTGCTGATGGCGGGGCTCGTGGGCGTCTTCCGCTCCACCTATCCCATCGAGTCCGGACTGCAGGTGGTGCAGTACGCGTTCGTGTTCTTCGTGCAGATCCCGGTGATCCTGACGCTCGGACGGTCGCGTCCGGCCGTGCACGGGGCGCTGCTGATATTGATCACCGGCTACATGCTGGTCATGGCCGTCGCCTTCGTCTCCCAACAGGTGCAGCTCGCCGGACGGGTGGTGCCGTTCTTCAACGAGAATCCCAACGCCCTCGCGATCCCGACCATCATCTTGGTTCCCTTCGTGCTGTTCTTCGCGCTGGACCGATGGAGGATCGGGCAGCGTTTCGCGGTCCTCGTGGCGGGGGGTTCGGTGCTCTACCTGATGCTGTGGTCGCTTGCGGCGTCGGCATCGCGCGGCTCCACGATCTCAACGGTCGTGTCTCTCAGCGTGTTCGTGGCGCTCCGCGACGGCTGGGACCGCACCGCCAAGGTGGCGATGCGAGCCGCGACCATGCTCGTCGCCTTGGTCGTCATCGGCGTCGTCATCCACTCGACGAGCGTGTTCCCCGACACGCTGCGCAGCCGCATCGAGGGCACGCTCAACCCGAGCGACGAAAACCAGGCGGTGGCCGATGAGCGTGTGGCGCTCGACCGCTCGGGCGTGCGAGCGTTCTTGGCCTCGCCGCTCGTGGGTACCGGCTTCGACAACTTCCGCTACGTCGCGCAGTTCTACGACGACGAAGCAACGTTCCATGAGCCGCACAACCTGTGGATCCAGTTCCTGGCGCAGACGGGCATCGTGGGGACCGGCGCATTCCTGTTCATCATCGCTCGATGGTTCGCGTTGCTCGTGCGCGCGCAGCGACAGGCGACCGACCGATCGGACCGCCAGCTGCTCTGGGCGTTCATCGCCGCGATGAGCGGTCTCATGGCGCACGCGATGGTCGCGCCCCTGATCCTGCAGCGCCAGTACTGGCTGCTCTACGGGTTGGGCATCGCGACCGCTGTCGGGGTCACTCGGCACGCCGGCCGGCCCACCCGACACGCGGGCCAGCTTCGTGCCACCCCGGGCGACCGTCTCGAGGGGGCTTAGATGCCGAACCCGGTGGAGGTCGGTGATCGTGCGTCCGGCACAGGACGGTTCTCGTCGTGGATGGGGTCGGGAAGCCTCACCAAGCGTGCATCGCTGACTTCGGTGGCCTCGAGCCTCGATCACATCGCGGGGCTCGGCGTGCAGTTCGTGATCAATCCGCTCCTCGTTCACGGCCTCGGTTCCTACCTCTACGGTGTCTGGCGCGTGCTTTACAGCCTCAACGGCTACCTATGGGCCGCGAGCGGCCGGTCCGCGCAGGTGCTCACGTGGGTCGTGGCCAACGGGCAGCGGACGCTGAGCGACGAGCAGAAGCGCCGCTACGTCGGCAGCGCGGTCGTCGTCTGGTTCATCTTCCTGCCGGTGCTTGCGCTCGTCGGGGGGCTCGGCGCGTGGTTCGCCCCCGTGATCCTCGAGACGCCTCAGGAGTACGTGTGGGGCGTGCGCGCCGCCGCCGCCCTCTTGGCTGCCGACGCCATCGCGCTCACGCTGCTGTCTATCCCACGATCCGCGCTGCAGGGCGAGAACCTCGGCTACAAGCGCATGGGGTCCTCGGCGATCCTGATCGTGGTCGGCGGGGTGTTCATGCTGATCGCGATCCGCCTCGACGCCGGCATCGCGGGTGTGGCCCTCGCGAACGCGCTCGGCACGGTTGCAACGGGCTTGTTGTTCTTGCGGGTCGCTCGCACGCACGTCGGTTGGTTCGGGGTCGAGCGACCCTCGCGCAAGGACGTGCGTTGGTTCCTCGGCTTGAGCGGCTGGTTCACCGCATGGAAGTTCGTGTACGAGATCCTGACGGCCGGCGACGTCATCGTGCTCGCGATCTTCGGTCGTGTGGAGCTCGTGACGGTGTACACGCTGACGAAGTTCGTCAGCCAAGCGCTCGTGCCGCTCATCGCGGTCGTGTTCGAAGGAAGCTCGCCCGGCCTCGGGGCGATCATCGGCGGTGGCGATCACCCCAAGGGCATCAGGCTCCGCAACGAGCTCATGGCGCTGAGCTGGCTGTTGTGCACGGGGCTCGGCGCTGCGCTCTTGATCTGGAACCGGTCGTTCGTGGGGCTGTGGGTGGGGCCGGAGTTCTACGCGGGAGCCGACGTCATGCTGCTGATCGTGGTGATGATCATGCAGTTCGTCTTCATCGGCAACGACGCGCGCATCATCGACCTGACGCTCAAGGTCCGAGCCAAGGTCGTGCTCGGCGCGGCGTCGGCCGGGTTGTCGCTGGCGCTCGCGACGATCTTCGTGGTCGTGTTCGAGGACCAGATCCTCGGCATGTGCGCCGGCATCATCGTCGGTCGAACGGTGCTCTCGGTTGCCTATCCGTCGCTGATCGGCCGTCTGCTCGGGCATCCGATAGCCGGCCAGCTGCGAGCGGTCCCACGGCCGGCGTCGGTGACCGTGATCGTGTTCAGCGCCGCGATGCTGCTCGGCACTCACCTCAGCACGGGGTCGTGGGTGGCGCTCGCGACCTACGGCGGTGCGACCGCCCTGGCGGCGTCGGTGCTCGCCGGCGCGCTCGGGCTGACGAGCACCCAGCGGCGGGCGCTGCTCGCGAGGCTCGCGCATCTCACGGGCAGGGGGCGCGGGCCCGGCGCCCCCCGCGGACGGTCGCCGGAGGTCGCCTCATGAGCGTTGACGGGCGCGGCGCGAGCACGCCGGGACGGGTCGGATCGAGGCTGCCGAACTTCCTCGTGATCGGGGCGATGAAGGCGGGCACCACGAGTCTGTACGAGTACCTGCGTCACCATCCGCAGGTGTTCATGCCCGACATCAAGGAGGTCAACTTCTTCAACCCGCTCCGCAACTGGCGGCGCGGCGTCGAGTGGTACGAACAGCGATTCTCCGACGCCGGCCCCGGTGCGGTGGCGGTGGGCGAGGCGTCGACGAGCTACACGAAGTTCCCTTGGATCGACGGGGTGCCGGCGAGGATCGCCTCGGTGCTGGGGTCCGATGTCAGGCTCATCTACGTGGTCCGAGACCCCGTGGAGCGCATGCGGTCGCAGTACCTGCATCACACCATCACCGGGCAGGAACGGCGGCCGATCGAGCGTGCGCTGGTCGAGGACGAGATGTACCTGAACATCAGCAGGTACGCGATGCAGCTCGAACGCTACCGGCCGTACGTCGCCGACGATCACGTGCTCATCGTCGACTCCCGCGATCTGCGTCACCGTCGCTCCGACACGCTGCGTCTGATCTTCGGATTCCTCGAGGTCGATCCGAAATGGGTCGCACCGACGATGGACCAGGAGTTCCTGCGCTCGGACGATCGGCGCATGAAGGCACCGACGCTCCGCCGGATCCGTCGCATCCCGCGCATCCGCACGATCGCAACATACGTGCCCGGGCCGGTGAAGCGCCTGAAGCGGGGCTGGTCGCAGGGATTGGCGACCCAAGCGCTCGACGTCGAGGCTGCGACCATCTCCGACGAGCTCAGGGAACGGCTCGTCGCCTCGCTGCGCGACGACGTCGCCGCTCTGCGGTCCGTCATGCCCGCCGGGTTCGACGGGTGGGGGATCGCATGATGGCCGGGCGGGAGAGGCGGTGGCTGCGGCGCCGCGTCTTCAGGGTGGCGTTCGTGGTCGCGTTCCTGCTGGCGTGCGTCACGGGGGGAGGGGTGGCGGGGTACCTCACGAGCCGGGCGCTCGATCCCGTGTTCGCGGCCTCGGCGACGTTCCTGGTCGGCGATCTGAAGGTGGCCGTGCTCACCGACGACGACATCCAGACCAGCGACCGGCTGACATCGACCTACGGCACGCTCGTGCGCACCCGCGGCGTGCTCGATCCGGTCGTCGACCGGCTGGGGCTCGACACCTCGTGGCTGGAGCTGAAGGATCGTGTGCACGTCGATCTGGCGATGAACGAGATCCCGCTGATGGATGTGGTGGTGTACGCGGGGTCGGCGACCCAGGCCCAACGAACGGCGGCCGCGATCGTCGATCGCGTGCTCGAGCTCGGTCGCCCCGCGACCGACCCGGGCGCCGTGGCCCCCGAGGTCGTCGCCGAGCAGATGCGCAGGACGCAGGGTGCCATCACGCGAGCGGAAGCCCGCCTGTCGATGCTCGTGGCACGGCTGGCGTCGGTCTCGACGCCGGTGATGCAGTCGAAGCTTCAGGCGCGGCTCGAGAACCAGTCGTCCTTGATCGCCCGGCTCCAAGACTCGTATCGCATCGACCTGCTCACCGACCGCAGCTCCGCGAACGCGCTGCACCTGCTGCAGGCGCCCGAGGCCGAGGGGTCGCCACTGCGCCCGAAGAGTCTGGTCGAGACCGTCTCGGGCGCGCTAGCCGGGGGGCTCGCCGGCCTCGTGGTGGCGTGGCTCCTGGCGGCCGGCACGCGTCGCCGCCGCGCCGGGGGCCACGAGAGCCGCCGCGTCGAGGGGGCGGCCGACCCATGGGTAGTCGAGCTCTCCGCGACGCGGCCTTGAGGTGACTCCGCTCAGGCGCGCTCGGGGTGTGGGCGGGCGCCCGAGAGCTGTCGCCCTCCGACGGCGGACCGTCTGAGTGATCGTTGACCGTTGCGCCCCAGCGCGGCGATCATCAGCCCTCCGAGCATGAGGCCGACCGCGGCCGCTGCGCCGACGTTCAACGTGACGTCGGGCGACACCTGACGAGGAGTGCCCGGTGTCTGCTCCAGCACCTCCAGATCGATGGGGGGGCCGTCCTCGGTGAGGAACCGGTACAGCGACGAGTACTCCTGCTGCCACTCGATCACCAGGGAGTTGGCGTCCTCGACCCTCGCTCGCAGACCCTCGATGCCGCCGGGCGTCGTGCCGGCCACGAGGGTGGCGTGCTGGTCGTCGATCCAGGCTTCCGAACGCTCGATACGGCCGGCGATCACCTGCAGCTGTGCCCACAGGAAGGCGCGGCTTTCGACCTGCCATCGGCGTTCGGCTGCAGGGGAGACGACCTGTTCGAGCTGGCGAGAGATCTGGGCGGCGACGGCGGTGGCCTCGCCGGGCGATGCCGCCCGAACCCGCACGACCAGCAGGTGCTCGCTCCGTCCTTCGACGCCCGCGTTAACGTTGCGCTGGAGATCTCTCCACGAGCCGTTGAGATCGAGAGCGTCGACGACCGGTTGCAGCACGCGCTGCTGCGTCACGACATCGACGTAGATCCGGGTGGACCGGCGGCCGGCCTCGAACGAGTCCAGGCTCAGGAACGGCGCGTCGAGCGGCGGAGCGACGAGCATGGTGACCTCCGCCTGAAAGACCCTCGGCATCAGCGAGCTCCCGGCGGCGCCCGCGGTGCCTGCGGCTACCATCATCGCCAGCGGGATCAACCACACTCGCCGCAGGCGCGACACTCCGCGCGGCGCTCGAGCTTCCATCGAACACGCTCCTCGTCGTCATGCTTCTTGGCCAGATGCTGCTTGGCTACATGCTGCTGGCTGCATCCTTTGGGGCGCCCGGGATCGGCGGTGCGCACTCCGGCCGAGGATACGCGGCGGTCCCTCGCGGCCTCACCACCGACGAGACGTAGGTGGCCTACGTCGTCGGCATGGCCCGAAAGGGTGATGCGGTCGGCGTAGCGGAGATACGCCGTGCCGCGTGTGTCCACATGGTGCAGCGTTGTTACCGTCGCGCGGGCCGCACCTTCCCTGATGGTGCCGGACAGCTGGGGCGTTGGAATGCTGCAAGCACCGGACGGATCGATCGAACAGTCGCAGCCCGTCGAAGGGCTGCATGCCGCTGAGCACGCGGCGGGAACCTCGCGGCCACTGCGACTTTTGCACCTGATCGTGACGCTGGGTCACTCCAACGCCCAGTACAACGAGCACTGCTTGCCCATGCGCTTCGAGCGCGACATCGCGATCTGCTCGTTCACCGCTCCTACCCTGGAGGTGCCGTCCGAGCTGACGGTGTTCGAGGGCGACGGCACCGCGCGCGGATTCAGCCGAGCGCTGGAGCGCGCTCTCGACGCGCGCGCGTACGACATCATCCACGCACACGCTCCGGGCACCGGCGCCCTGCTCCTGCTGCACGGTCTGTTGCATCGACGAGCGATGTCGAACGCCGTGCTCACCGTGCACAACGCCCGCATGAGCTTCCCGTTGAAGAACCAAGGGCTCCTCATGCCGCTGTTCGCGTCGTTCCCGACGGTCGTGTTCTGCAGCCGGTCGGCGTTCGACAGCTTCCCGCGGCGCGTCCGGGATCTCCGCGGCGGCACGGTGGCGATCGTGCCCAACGGCGTCGACACGGCTCGGGTCGCTGCCGCGATCGACGGGATCGACCGGCCGGATCCGGTCTTCAGGGTCGTCGCCATCGGACGCGTGATCGCGCGCAAGGACCCGATCACGCTGCTGCGGGCGTTCCGGCTCGCGTGCGCCGACGGCGACGAGCTGCGTTACGTCGGCGACGGTGCACAGCGCTCGCGCATCGTTCGTGAGGTCGACCGCTCGGGCCTCGCCTCGCGGGTCGAGGTGACCGGGTCGGTCGAACGCGACGAGGTGTACCGCCACGTTGCGCGGTCGAGCGCCTACGTGTCCACCTCGCGCGGTGAGGGGCTGCCGGTGGCCGTTCTGGAGGCGATGGCATGCGGTCGCCCGGTGGTGCTGTCCGATATCCCGCCTCATCGCGAGATCGCCGGCACGACCGACGCCGTGAGGCTGGTGGCGCCCGGAGACGCACCGGGATTCGCCCGTGAGATCAGGCGGCTCAAGGAGATGTCGCCCGATGCGCGCGCGGAGATCGGGCAGCGCTGCCGCGCCCTCGTCGAGGCTCGATTCGATCTTCAGACCATGCATCGGTCCTACGATCGCGTCTACGAGGGAGTGATCTCGCGTCACCGTGGGGCCGGATCCCTTCGACGCAACAGGAAGGAAAGCGTGTCATGAGCGAGAGAGCTGTGGGTCGCAGGACCGTCGTTGGGACGATCGCGGGCTGGTGGTGGCTCCTGACGATCCTCGTGGTCGTCGGCGCGAGCACCGGGTACGCCGTCGCGACGACGGTGGACTCCGTCTATCGAGCGAGCTCCACGCTCATCGTCGGGCGCCCGCTCACCGACCCCGAGGTGAGCCAGGACGCGATCGACGCGGGTCAGCGGCTCGCCGCCACCTACGCCGACATCGTCGACCGCCAGCCTGTGTTGCAGGAAGCCGCGAAGCGGGTCGGTCTGACCGAGCCGTGGGAGACGTTGCGAGACCAGGTCGACGCGTCGATCCTGGGCGGCGAGAGCCCGTTGATCGAGATCGAGGTGCAGGCATCGTCACCCACCCTCGCGACATCGCTCTCGAACGCGATCAACGAGCAGTTGATCGCCCTGTCGCCCACGAGCACGACGTTCGCCAACGTCGTGAACGTGGAGGCCTTCGTCACGGCCAGGCTCGAGGGCATCCAGCAGGACATCGCCGAGCTCGAGACACGGGTCGCGTCGCTCAAGAGCGAGCTTCAGTCCGACCCTGCGCCACAGCCGCAGATACGTCGCCACATCAATGCGAACGAGGCCAACATCTTGAGCCTGCAGAACAACTACGCATCGATGCTCGGGTTCGTGACCGGGCGTGGGGCCTCCAACGTCATCGAGGTGCTGGAACAGCCCACCGCGAGCCCCGATCCTGTCGCTCCGAACGTCGTTGCGACGGTGGCGATGGGAGCGCTCGTCGGGTTGCTCATCGGCGTGGCCGTGGCTACCGTGAGGGACCGACAGGGGGGGAGAACCCTTCGTTCCTACGCGCCGGGCAAACGCTCGCCCTACCCCGAGTACCCACCCGGGTGGAAGGCGCCCACGACCGAGGCCGCACGTGATGGTGGGTCCGCGGCGCGCTTCGCGTACGGGCAAAGCAGGTCGTCGAAGGGCGGCGGTCGACGCTGAGCGCGTCGCGTCTCGAACCCGCGCTCGGGCGGTCCGGGCCAAGGGGCGCCGCCGACGAGCCGACCGCCCCGGTTGCGACGAAGCCGCTCGATCTGGTCATCAGGCTGTGCGATGCGCTGCGTTCCGAGGGCGTCCGCTACTGCCACTGGAAAAGCACCGAAGCGCTCGACCGCTCGGCGAGCGGTGAGAACGATCTCGACCTGTTGATCCACGATGACGACGTGAACCGGTTCATCGAGATCGTGGTCGGCCTCGGATTCCGCGAGGCGCTGGTCACCCGGCCCCAGCACGTCGATGGCATTAGGCATTTCTACGGGTTGGACGAGCGCTCGGGGCGGCTCGTCGACGTCCACGCGCATGAACGACTCGTGATCGGCGACGATGCGACCAAGAACTACCATGTGCCCATCGAGCACGCATATCTCGCGTCGACGATCGTCGCGGGCCCGTTCGCGATCCCCGAGCCCGAGATGGAGCTCACGCTGCTCGTGGTCAGGATGATATTGAAGCACGGCACTCCCGAAGCGCTGCTCACCGGCCGCGGGCGGTTGTCTGCGGGCGAGCGGCGGGAGCTCGCACACCTCGAACGGCTCATCGACCCAGCGTCGCTTCGCAACGGGCTCGCCCGGTCGGGCTTCCTCGATGTAGAGCTGATCGAACGTTGTCGACGCTCGCTTGACCCCCACACGCCGCTACGGTCGAGGGTGCGCACATGGAGCCTGCTCCGGCCGCGTCTGGCACCCTACGCCCGGCGGACGCGTGCCGCCGACGTGTGGCTTCAGGCGTCGCGCCGGGTCGCCGGCCGATCCCGGCGGCACGCGCTCCACCGCCCCCGGCGCAAGCGGCCCGCGAGCGGTGGAGCGGTCGTCGCCGTGGTCGGTAGCGACGGCGCGGGCAAGTCGACCGCGATCCGCGGGCTGAGCCAGTGGCTCGCTCCGGTGTTCTGGGTCTCGAACGTGCACCTCGGCAAGCCTCGCCGTTCACCGGCCTGGCTCGCGCTTCGAGGCATCGCTCGCATCACACGGTCCCTTCGGCCCGCACGCGACGGGACCGTGCAGCGTGCCCCGGGGCCAGGGCCGCTCGCCTCGCCGGGCGTCATCAGCACGCTGACGGCGGTGGCGACGGCCCGGGACCGGCGTCGGGCCTCCGATCGCGCCCATCGCCTCGCCGCTCGCGGCGCGATCGTGCTCTGCGATCGCTACCCGATGCCGCAGCTCGCCACCGACGGGCCGAGGCTCGGACGCACGCAGGAGGGAGCCGAAGGGATGGTCGCGATCCGATCCGAGACGATGGAGCGTTGGAGCTATGAGCGCATCCGGCGGCCCGACATCACCCTGGTCCTGCGTATCGATCCCGAGGTTGCGGTGTCGCGCCGGCCGGCCGACGACCCCTCGGTGATCCGAGGACGATCGCAGGAGATCCTGGGGGCCGGCTGGCCCCACGACGTCGTCCAGATCGATGCCGGCGCCCCGGCTGCCGAAGTGCTCGCGGAGCTCAAGGCCGAGATCTGGAAGAGGCTGTAGCCGTGGCCGGGCCCGCCGAGCGGCCCTTCACGGTGATCGAGATCGCGGGTGTGGCTGGCACCGGCAAGTCCACCGTGACCAGGGCACTCGCCGAGGCCACCGGTTTGCACACGGTGTCCAGACATCGGAGCCTGCGGAACGCGCCTTCCTACCTCGCGAACGCCGCCCGGCTCGTCCCCACCCTGACGCGGGTACGGGCCGCCGACCTACGGTCGTGGAGAGGCTGTAACAAGATGGTGCGGCTCCGCGCGTCTCTTTCGCTGGTGGCAGGTCATGCGCGCCACGGCTGCGTGGGCGTCGTCTTCGATCAAGGCCCGCTCTTCCTGTTGTCCGCGATCGACGGGGATCGACGGCGCGAGCAGGCGTCCGCCTCGTTCTCGCGATGGCGGTCGGGTGAGTTCCGACGAGCGCGTCGCACGCTCGACGTGGTCGTGATGCTCGAGGCGCCCGACGAGGTGCTCCTCGAGCGCATCCGTGGCCGGGGGAAGCAGCACGCGCTCAAGCACCTGCAGGATCAGCCCGCGAGTCGCGAGCTCGCGACCATGCGATCGGGACTCGAGCGGGTGGTGGACGAGCTCACCTCGAGCGGCGCGGTCCGCGTCGAACGCCTCGACACATCTGAGGAGTCGGTCGAGCAGATCATTCGTCGGGTCGTCGGCGCCACGTCCGCGCTCCCCGCCTCGTCTCCCGAACCGTCCTGAGGGTCGTACGTCGCAGGGACGTACCACCCCTACCGCGCTCGCATGTGTGCGCTGTTGCGCCGCCTCCATAACGTCGCGAGCGGAAGTCGCCGCCGAGTGTGCATCGGGCGGCCGGGGTCGCGAGGTAGGGGGGTCCATTTGGCGCAAGAGCGGAGCCTCTTGATCGACGGCGCAGCCAGCGTCGAGGAAGGCGCACCGTCGCTCTTCGCCGATCGACTGGTGGTCCAGCTGGCGTCGGCTGGCCCGGCCTCGGCATCGTGGATCGTGCGAGGGTGCAAACGCGCGCTCGACATCGTCATGAGCGCGCTGGCGCTCGTCGTGCTGCTTCCGTTCACGGCGATCGCGGTGCTCGCGATCGTGTTGGATTCCCGCGGATCGCCCTTCTTCGTGCACGACCGCCTCGGACGCGTGGGCGCGCCGTTCGGTGTCCTGAAGCTCCGAACCATGGAAGCCGGCGCGCAGGACCGCCTCGATGACTTCTTGCAGGCGCACGAGGAGCTGCATCAGCAATGGAAGATGGGGTTCAAGCTGCTGGACGACCCGCGTGTCACGCGGGTGGGCGCGTTCCTCCGTCGCTGGAGCCTCGATGAGATCCCGCAGTTCGTGAACGTGCTCCTCGGGCAGATGAGCGTGGTCGGGCCGCGCCCGGTGACCCCTGACGAGGCGTCATTCTTCGGCTCGGATCTTCCCCTCGTGCTCAGCGTGCGGCCGGGGCTCACGGGGCTGTGGGCCGTGAGCGGAAGATCCGAGCTTCCCTATCGTGAGCGGGCCACGCTCGAGGCGAGCTATGTCCGCAACTGGAGCCTTCTCGGCGACCTGTCCATCATGGTGCGCACGGTCCCGGCTGTCGTGCTTCACCGGGGCGCCTGCTGAGCGACGCAGACCCCGAACGAAGCATGCAGCTCCCGGCAACGATCGCCAGCCGTCCGACACGCCCCGATGCCTTCCCAGACCCCCGGCCGACACTCCGATACGGGCTCTGCGTAGCCGCCGTATCGGCGACGTATGTCCCGCGAGCAACGAGACGACCTTTACACGTTCATGTCTTACGCATTATAGTGTGGACGATGTAGGGCGAATGGCCTGATGTTGTTGGTGTGGGCTACGCCGTTATGAGGCATACGACCTACGGTGGTCGAGGTTCTTCGCACAGAGGGGACGGGGATGGCAGCATCGACGGGGTCGCGGCGCGCCCCGAGCTCGTCGCGGCTCGATCGTGCGGCCATGGTGGTGGACGGCAGCCGGTTGTTCGCCGAGGCGGTCACGCCCTTGCTTGAAGATCTGGGCTTCCGCGTCTCGGTGGCGACCACGGGGGCCGCCGCTTTCCGGCTGATCGAGGGTCTGCCTCCCGATCTCGTGCTAGTCGACATGTCCCTGCCCGAAGACGAGGGCATCGCGGTGGGTACGCGCTTCCTTGCGCTTCGCCCCGGCGCCGTGGTGATCGGCGTCACCACGGGCGTCGATGACCGCCGTGCGAGGGAAAGCCGCCGTGCGGGGTTCCAGGGGTGCATCTCGAAAGACTCGTCGGTGGCACGGTTCATGGCGCAGGTGCGCACGGCGCTTGAGGGCCAGCGGATCCGGCCGCGCTCCGTCGTGACGACGAACAGGGCCTCGGATGCTCGACGCACCGGTGTCGATCTGCTCGCCTCGCAGCTCACCAACCGGGAGCTCGAGGTCCTGGCGATGCTTGTCGAAGGGGCCAGCGGACACGAGATCGCGCAGCGGTGTCAGATCAGCCCGAACACCGTGAGGACACACGTGCAGAGCGTGCTCACGAAGCTCCAGGTCCATTCCCGGTTGGAGGCAGCAGCGCTCGCGGTACGTCACGGGTTGGTCGGCTTCCCATCGTCGGAATCCGGTGCCGCCTGATCGCGCGCGCCGGCCCCGGCGCTCCGTTCTTCGGCGTAGGCGAAATACGTCGGCCGCCCGGTCCGGTGGCATCGCGAGCACGCCTATCGTTGGTCGGTCGTGGGGCCGCATGATAGGCCAGGTGTCTGGGCTCGGTCGTGGGACATGTGCTGGGCAGAGGAGGGCGCGTGCTCGTGAGGCCTGACACAGACGCATCGATCCGCATCCTCCTCGTCGACGGGCGCTCGTTGTTTCGCCAGGCCGTGGGTGGCGTCCTCAACGCCGTCGACGGACTCGAGGTCGTCGCCGAGTCGCACAGTCCTCAGCAGGCGGTTCGCGATGCCGACCGAACCCAGCCCGATGTCGTCGTGGTCGATGGCGACATGGACGTGAGCGGCCTGCCCGACCTCGTCGTGGCCCTCAAGGAAACCGTGCTGGGGTGCCGGGTTCTCGTGCTGACCACCGAGGAGCGGCTCGCGCCGTTGGTCGATGCCCTGAGGGCCGGGGCGACCGGTTATCTCACCAAGGAGACCTCGATGAGCGAGCTCATCGACGCCACGCGCAGCGTGCATCGGGGTGACTTCGTCGTGCCTCCCAGCATGCTGGGCGAGTTGCTGACCACACTCGTGAACCAGGGCGGCAGGACGAACGACTCGATCAAGACGTTGTCGAAGCTGACGCGCCGAGAGCGTGAAGTGCTCGCTCTGCTGGCCGACGGCTCCAACAAGGACGCGATCGCTGAAGCGCTCGCGATCAGCCCGCAGACGGCCCGGACCCACGTGCAGAACATCCTCGCGAAGCTCGGCCTGCACTCGCGGCTCGAGGCCGCGGCGTTCGCGAGGAAGCACCCCATCCTCAAGGATCTGGTCGCCGCCGACTGAGCGACGAGGGCAGGAGGCCTCGACCGCCGATCTTCCGACGGTTCACTGGCCGAGACCGAACGACCCGCAGTTCACCTGCCCCACGATGCAGCGATCCACCAGTCCTCGCAGCTTCCGCTGAACCCATGTGTTGAAGAAGTCCGCATGCATCGTGCGAGATGGGCCGCTGGCGAGGGTGAGACGTGTGCCGTCGTGCACCGGGAACTGCAGCGAGTACGTGAGCCTCGGCACGGCGACCGGGTGGCTCCCGGGGCACCGGAACGACCCGTCGTCGTCGGGGTCGATCGAGTACGTCATGTGCCATCGGTGGTTCGGACTGTCCTTGCGCTTGCCGTTCCAGCAGTCGGGGAACCTGAGGTTCGCGGATACGACTCCGCTGCCGCAGTCCACAGGATGATCGAGGTTGGCGTCGGATCCTCCGCCGTCACAGTCCCAGTAGACGACGCTCGTGGGCTGCGGAGCCGACGAGTCCGCGCGACCCGCGATGATCTTCAGGCCCGGAGGGAACGGCCGCACCGAGGTGGCGGGTGCGATGCGGTTTCGGTAGTAGAAGGCGGCGATCAAGGGGTCGACCCGGCGCCCATCGTCGTAGACCGCCGGGATCCAGTACGCGGCCTTGTCCTGTGCAAGCCCGCATGAGGTCCGGCCCCGTCGAAGGCTGCGGTAGGTCGAATCTGCGTCCACCCCCTTGTTTCCGAAGAAGGCGTGCAGATGGCTCGCGCCGGGTTGACCCGGATACACGATCGGGTCGTCGGGCAGATGGCGCACGAAGCTGCAGCGCACCACCCACCCCGCCTTCCTATCCAGGCCTCGTGCGAAGGTGGGGACGCTCGTGGACGCGACGATGCCGATCACGAGCACGACGAGCAGGGCTCGGCGCCGTGGTGCTCGGGGGGACCGATGGCAACGTCGCATGACCGACCCCTTCATGCTACGCCTTCGATACCCTGCGCGCGCGTAACGTTGCTGGTCGAGCCTTGGACCAGGGACGAAGCGACGACTGGGGGACGAGGGTCAGGTGCCGTGGCTGGATCCGAAGGGCATCGAGCTCGTTCGAGGACACGGCCGTCTGGCGGGGGAGCGCGTGGTCGAGGTCACGACCGAGAGCGGCGTGCGTCGTCTGATCGCCTCGAAAGCCGTGGTCGTCGCGACCGGCACCACGCCTGCGAAGCCCCCGATCGACGGCCTGACAGACGCCCGCGTGTGGGACAACCGCGACATCACGCAGGCCAAGTCGGTGCCCCGGCGCTTCGTCGTGCTCGGCGGCGGCGCTATCGGCGTCGAGATGGCGCAGGCGTTCCGTCGGTTCGGATCCGAACACGTCACCCTGATCGAAGGCGGGCCTCGGCTGCTTCCGCGGGAAGAACCCTTCGCCGGCGAGGAGCTCGCTGCGGCGTTCGAGGCCGAGGGCCGGGCCGGGGAACCCGATGCCCGAGATCCTCCGCGACATCATCAAGGCGGCCCATATGGGGGAACCCTTCAAGTTGCAGTCGGGAGGCGACCACGGGTTCCACTTCGTGCACGTTCGCGATGTCGCGCACGCAGCGATGCTCGCTGCCTTCTCTGCCGAACGGGAGCAGTCGGTATTCAACGTCACCGGTGGCGAGCGGTGCACCTTGTCAGAGGCCGCGGAGATGATCGCTCGCATCCTGCCCGATGCGCAGATCGAGATCGGCGATGGCTACCTGCACCTCGACCGTCAAGGACCTTGGGACATCTCGGCCATCGAACGAGACCTCGGCTATATGCCGGAGTATCCGCTCGAGCGTGGGCTGCCCGAGTACGTGGAGTGGCTGCGCGACCACACGTACTGAACGTTATCCTGCGCTCCGAGCGACGGGGCTCCGTGGTCCCGGCCCGCTGATGCTCATCCCACCGAGCCACGGGAAGGTTCGCACGTCGTGTCCGCCACCCGCATCGCGATCACCATGGCGTTCGTGGCCGGTCTCTGCGGCGCGGCGCAGGCGTCAGTCTCCGGTGCCATGGGCATACGCATCGGAAGCCTGCAGGCCGCCGCCTTCGGCTCGATCGTCGCCGCGGCGCTGCTGGTGGGGCTCGCCCTGGCGGTCGGTGACGCACCCGGCATCGTCGAGGCCGTGCGGCAGCCGCCGTGGTTGTGGATCTCGGGTCTGTTCGGCGCGATCATCGTGCTCGCGGTCGCCTACGCGCCACCGCGCATCGGCACGTTCGCGACCGTGGCGCTGTTGATCGCCGGGCAGCTCATCGCAGGAGCGGCGATCGACGCCTTCGGCTGGCTCGGCACCGAGCGCATACCCGTGACGGCGTCGAGGCTCATCGGGCTGGCGTTGCTCACGGCAGGCGCTGCGCTCACGCTCAGGCGCACCTGACACTCAGCACGGACCCTTCACGACCTTCGGGCGGAAATCGTGCCGACCCCCATGGGCCGCCGGTAAGCTGGCGCCCGCACGCGCCAGGCGGCGTAGCTCAGAGGTAGAGCAAGCGGCTCATAATCGCTGTGTCGGTGGTTCGAGTCCACCCGCCGCTACCATCCCCGCAGATCACGATCGTCGACACGCCGAATGCAGGGACCGGGAGACGACCGCAAGAGACGAAAGGAAAGACGATGTCCAAGAAGAAGTTCGAGCGGACGAAGCCACACGTGAACATCGGCACGATG
>JBBEAY010000048.1:0-3532 GCA_040882605.1 Actinomycetota bacterium | reverse complement strand
TTGGCAATCCCACGCTGCTCTTCGACCCCGACGGCGGCATCCGGCTGATCGACGCCGGCCGCACCCAGCTCGACGAGTTCGACAACGTCGTCAGCGTCAGCGGCCAGCTCGGATCCTTCGGCGTCGACCTGGCCCCCTACTACTGCCCCTGACAGCCGCCGCGGTGATTTGCTGACTGGACATACCCCTCCGTCCGGTCAAAGGCTGGAAGTCGGTCATCCGCCAGCCTCAAACGCCGCAATCGCCCGATCGAGCCGCGAACCCTGGCCGAGGCGCTCCAGGCCCTGGGTGGCGATTCGCAGCATGACCTCGCCGAAGGCGACGAACCTGGGCGGGCGAGTGTCGGGGTCGGGTCGGGTCATGTCCCCATCTTTGCAGGATCGACATCGCTCGTGCGCGCGGACGCGCGAAGGCCCGCCGGGCGCGATGCCCGACGGGCCGGGTGGTTCAGGCGTTGGGGCGCCGTCGAACGTTCAGCCCTTGGCGATCTCGTCGGCAAGCCGATCGTAGGTATCGAGCGCTCCCCCGATCATGCCGGTCGCCAGGGCACCCTCGAGATCCTCGACGGACGGAAACCGGCTCCGTTGCACGAGCCTGGTCCGGCCACCCAGATCCTCGAGCGTGAGCGTGTCGATCGCCGCCCTGTCATCGAAACCCGGGACGTCGAAGATCTCGGTCCGGACGATCCGCTCCGGCGGCACGACTTCGAGGTATTCGCCCTTGAAGGGGGCGTCCTCGCCACCGGTCGTGTGGTTGATCCACCGCCAGCGCCCGCCTGGTCGGACGTCCATCTCCTCGACGGTCGTGGTGTATCCGTGCGGGCCCCACCAGTTGGTCACTCGATCGGGGTCGTTGAGGACCTTCCAGACGAGCTCGCGCGGGGCATCGAAGATGCGCTCCATCACCAGGTCCGGACCGTCCGTGTACGCCCTGGTTCGTTCGTTGCCGAGCTCGTTCCCGGTCATGCTCCCTGCTCCTTCCTGCGTGGTTGTGTCAACGGTTACCAGCGTCATCGGTCGTTTCCCCTGTCTGCAATTCGCGGAGGTAGTCGTCGAGGCGATCGAAGCTCGCCTCCCAGTGGCGGCGGTATTCGCCGACCCAGTCGGCGACGTCACGCAGCCGCTCGGGCTTGAGCCGGCACGGTCGCCATTGCGCCTGGCGGCCCTGTTCGATGAGGCCGGCACGCTGGAGCACCTTGAGGTGCTTCGAGATGGCCGGGAGACTCATGTCAAATGGGGCAGCCAGCTCCGTGACCGTCGCTTCGCCCTTGGCCAGTCGTGCGAGGATGGCTCGACGAGTCGGGTCGGCGAGGGCCGCGAAGGTGAGGCTCAGCTGATCGGTTTCCGTCTTCATTTCGCCTAACGGTTAATTAACCTACCGGGATAATACACGACCGCGAGCGACCGTCAAGACCCGATTCGCGCTCGGGATCCAGGGCGGCGATGACTTCGGACCGGACGGTGCGTTCTACGTCCTGCAACCCGCCAACAACAGGAGACAGCCATGGATTTCAAGCTCAAGCTCGTCGTGATCCCGGTGTCGGACGTGGATCGCGCCAAGGCGTTCTACGCCGAACAGGTCGGGTTCACCGTCGACGTCGATCACCGCGCGAGTGAGCACTTCCGTGTCGTGCAGCTCACGCCTCCGGGATCTGCATGCTCCGTCACTATCGGCACCGGGCTGACGCAGGTCGCCCCGGGGACATACCAGGGCCTTCACCTGGTCGTGGACGACATCGAGGCCGCGCGGGCCGAACTCGTCGCGCGCGGCGTCGAGGTCAGCGAACCCTTCCACTTCGGCGCAGCCGGACAGACCTCGGGACTCCATCCCGATCGTACGGACTACGGCTCGTACCTGTCCTTCAGCGACCCGGACGGCAACGGGTGGCTGGTGCAGGAGGTCAGGCACCACGCCCGCTGACCGAATCGCCGCGACGCTGGCGCGCACGACCGGCCGCGCGCGTCAGGTGGCCATCCTGAGCCGGACCAGGATCATCAGGCTCGCGACGTCGTCATCGGACGTGATCGGCAGTCGGACCGCCCGTCCCTCCGGATAGGTCGGGGCGGTCGCAACCAGCTCCTGGACGTGCCGCGGCAAGCCGGCTTTGAGTGCGGCGGGCATGGCCCGCTCGGGTAGCGCGAGACTGGCCCGAAACCCGGCCTCCAGCGGCGTAGGTACGCGACCGGCCGACCACGGTGGCTGCAGCGCAATGACCAGCCGTACGCCTTCCCGCCGTATGACCAGCTGGTCTTCAGCGGGTCGAACTGTCGCCCCATGGCATCGATCGTGGCCACCCACCTGTCGATGGCCCGTCCCAGCGCCGCCGCCAGGCCGACGTCGTCGGGAACCGTTGCCTTGTCACCAAAGATGGTCGATGCCACGGCCAGGGCTTCCTCACAGCGGGTGGCTCGACCGTAGCACGCGGAGCGCACGGAGATCGCTCGCCGCCGGGCCCATTCCCCGGGATCGCGAGCCTCGGGAGCCGACCATTCCCGTATCTTCTCGGCATCCGGCCGAGCGGCCGGCCTTCGAGGTGGATCCGGTTGGCCACTGACCAGGGGCTTCGGTGAGGAGATGACCGAACATCGACCGGCCACCGACGCGACACGAATCGAAACCTCGGGCGCCGGCGCAAGCGTCAGTCATGCCGTGCGGCGTCGGCCACGTCGCATGGATGACCGAGTCCCACAGCTGGACCCACGGCAGATACGCAATCCGTTCCCGCCGCTCGAGGTCCTGTCGACCGACCAGCTCGAGTCGATCCACGAGGCCTCGCTCGGGATCCTCCGCGACATCGGGCTCGAGGTGCTCGGCGACCGCGCGATCGACGTCATGCGACGCGCCGGCGCAGAGATCGACGCCGGCACCCGGCGGGTCCGGCTCGACCCCGGGTTGACCGAGGCGCTCGTGGCGCGAGCACCCGGTTCCTTTCGCTTGCACGCCCGGAATCCCGCCTGGAACCTGGACATCGGCGGCGACAACCTGGTGTTCTGCGCTGTCGGCGGACCGGCCTTTGCGACCGACCTGGATCGCGGTCGCCGGGCCGGGACGCTGGCCGACCTGTCCAACCTGACCCGCCTGATCCACCAGCTCAGCATCCTCCACCAGGAGGGCGGTGGCGCCGTCGAGCCGACCGACGTCCCGGTCCCGGTGCGCCACCTCGAGATGTACCGCGCCATCGCCACCCTCACCGACAAGACGTGGCAATGCCTCGGGTTCGGCCGGCGGCCCGTCGACGACGCGATCGAGATCGCCTGCCTGATCCGGGGGGTCACGCGCGACCAGCTGGCGCGGGAGCCGACGGTGATGACCGTGATCAACACCAACACCCCGCTCCGGCTGGACGGCCCGATGTCCGAGGGCCTCGTCGAGATGGCGCTCCATGCCCAGCCCGTGATCGCAACGCCGTTCACCCTGGCCGGGGCGATGAGCCCGGCAACGCTGGCCGGGGCGCTTGCGCTCCAGAACGCCGAGGCCCTGTTCATGATCGCCCTTGCGCAGGCAACCAGACCGGGGGCGCCGATGGTCTACG
>JBBEAY010000047.1:0-106431 GCA_040882605.1 Actinomycetota bacterium | reverse complement strand
CCTTCACGATCGCCCACGTGGTCGAGCAGGTGCAGCGCCCGACCCTGGTGATCGCGCCCAACAAGTCGCTGGCCGCCCAGCTCGCGAATGAGTTCCGCGAGGTGTTCCCCGACAACGCCGTTGAGTACTTCGTGAGCTACTACGACTACTACCAGCCCGAGGCGTACATCCCGTCGACCGACACCTACATCGAGAAGGACAGTTCGGTCAACGACGAGATCGAGCGGTTGCGTCACTCGGCGACCGCAGCACTGCTCGGGCGTCGCGACGTGCTGATCGTGGCGAGCGTCTCGTGCATCTACGGCCTCGGCTCGCCCGAGGAGTACGAGGGGCAGATCCTCAGGCCGTACAAGGGCACCGAGATCCCGCTCGAGTTCGCGATGCAGCGCCTCGTCGACATCCAGTACTCGCGTAACAACATGAGCCGTGCTCGCGGCACGTTTCGCGTGCAAGGTGACACGCTCGAGGTGTTCCCGCCCTACGACCAGACCGGCTACCGCATCGAGTGGTGGGGCGACACGATCGAGAAGATCTCCAAGTTCGACCCGGTCACGGGCGAGCTCGTCGACGATCAGATCGTCGACCTCACGATCTTCCCAGCGTCGCACTACGTGGCGAGCGATGATCGCATGAAGCGTGCGATCGGCACCATCGAGGAAGAGCTGCACCAGCGCCTGGCCGAGCTCGAGGGGCAGAGCAAGCTGCTCGAGGCCGAGCGCCTGCGCATGCGCACTGCCTACGACCTCGAGATGATGCGTGAGGTCGGGTTCTGCAGCGGCATCGAGAACTATTCGCGTCACATCGACGGACGTAGCGCCGGCACCGCGCCGTACACGCTGCTCGACTACTTCCCCGACGACTACCTCGTCGTGATCGACGAGTCGCACGTGACGGTGCCCCAGCTCGGCGGCATGTACGAGGGCGACCTCTCACGCAAGTCGACGCTCGTCGAGCACGGGTTCAGGCTGCCGAGCGCGATCGACAATCGCCCGCTGAAGTTCGAGGAGTTCACCGAGCGAGTGCACCAGACGGTGTACATGTCGGCGACGCCGAGCGCGTATGAGCTGCGCAGATCATCGAAGGTCGTCGAGCAGATCGTGCGTCCGACCGGACTGATCGACCCTGAGGTGCAGATCAGGCCGACGAAGGGCCAGGTCGACGACCTGATCGAGGAGATCCGCAAGCGCGCCGAAGCCGATCAGCGGGTGCTCGTCACCACGCTCACGAAGAAGATGGCCGAGGACCTCACCGACTATCTGGTCGAGATGGGCATACGGGTCCGGTACCTGCACTCCGAGGTCGACACCCTGCAGCGCATCGAGATCGTGCGCGACCTGCGGCTGGGTGAGTTCGACGTGCTCGTCGGCATCAACCTTCTCCGTGAGGGTCTCGACCTTCCGGAAGTCTCGCTCGTCGCGATCCTCGACGCCGACAAGGAAGGCTTCCTGCGATCGCAGACCTCGCTCGTGCAGACGATCGGTCGCGCGGCCCGCAACGTCGACGGCACCGTGCTCATGTACGCCGATCAGATCACCGATTCGATGAAGGCAGCGATCAGCGAGACCCAGCGGCGGCGCCAGATCCAGATGCGTCACAACACCGAGCACGGCATCGACCCGACGACCATCCAGCGCAAGGTCACCGACATCCTGCTCACCCTGCGAGGCCAAGGCGATCCGAAGGCGACGGCCCCGACCAAGCCACGACGTCAGCGAGCGGCCCGCCCCGAGATGCCGACGGAAGAGCTTGGGCGTCTCGTGCAGGGCCTCGAGGAAGAGATGCACCAGGCCGCCAAGGACCTGCGCTTCGAGTACGCGGCGAGGCTGCGTGATGAGGTGCACGACCTCAAACGAGAGCTGAAGCAATTGAGGGAAGCCGGCGTCGCATGACCCTCAGGTGCCCGGGCATGGGTCGCTATTCCGTTGAAAGGTGCACTGCCTGAGAAGTTCCTCTTGACATCCGAACACGTGTTCGATTATGATGGCGGCTCAGACACCCGTCCTCCCCCGGAACGGGAATCAGCTGTGGCACTGCACGAACACGACACCGAGGCTCTTATCGAGCGTGTTCACTCCCTCGATCGCGAGATCGCCGCTCGGCAGCGCGAACTGCTCGAGACGCTCGCACTGCTCGAGACATGTGAAGCCTGGATCGACGACGGCGCGAACGACATGACGCAGTGGACGGCGATGCAGCTTGATGTCTCCCGTTGGAAGGCCGAGCGCTGGCTGCACGCAGGCCGCGCGTTCGCGTGGCTGCCCGCCACCGCCGATGCGCTGGGGCGTGGTGAGCTCGGCATCGACAAGGTCGTCGAGCTCGCGAGGTTCGCCGAGTTCGACGACGAGGACGCGCTCGTCCGGTGGGCGCAGACGGTCCCGTCCGGCGCGATCCGACGGGCCGGCGATCTCCGCTCACACGATCGGGTGGAACAGGCCGAGCACGACGAGCGCACCCGCTGGTTGAAGTGGCAATACGCAGACGACGGGCGACGATTCCTGCTCGACGCGGAGCTGCCCTCGGCGCAGGGTGCCGTCGTGGCCCGTGCCCTGGAGCGGCTCGGCGAACAGATCCCGGTGACGCCGGGAGAGGAGTCCGCCGCCCATGCCGGTGCTCGCAGGGCCGACGCGTTGTTCGCTCTGTGCTCGGCGCGCCTCGCGGGCGACGAGGACCAAGACCGGGCGACCGTGGTCGTGCACGCGGACCTCGACGTGCTCTACGACGCCGACACCAACGCCGTCATCGAGGGCGGTCCGGTGATCGCCGGACCCACGGTGCAGCGATTGCTGTGCAACGCGCGGGTCCAGATGGTGGTGGAGCAGCCCGACGGGTCGGTCGCCGGCGTCGGGCGCATGTCCCGCGAGCCGACCGCCTGGATGATGCGCCAGCTCCGCCACCGCGACGGCGGGTGCCGGTTCCCCGGCTGTGACGCCCGGCGCTTCACGCAGGCCCATCACATCGAATGGTGGTCACGAGGCGGTGCCACCGATCTCGACAACCTGACCCTGATCTGCTCGTTCCATCACAAGCTCGTGCACGAGTACAGGTGGTCGATCGAACGCACCGACGACGGCGAGCTGGTGTGGCATCGTCCGGGAGGCGCCCGCTACCGGGCGGGTCCGGCTCACGAGGTGGCATGATGCCACGCCCGCCTGGGCGCCACTCCCTCAGCCCGCGCGATGCCGGTAGTACTCGACGTTCTCGGGCTCAAGCGGCGTGTTGCCCAGGATCAGGTCGGCGGCCTTCTCGGCGGTCATCATCACGGGCGCGTAGATGTTGCCGTTCGTGACGTAGGGCATCACCGACGCGTCGACCACGCGCAAACCATCCAGTCCGTGCACCTTCATGGTGAGCGGATCGGTCACCGACATGTCGTCAACGCCCATGCGCGCCGTGCACGAGGGGTGCAGGGCCGTCTCGGCGTCCTTCGCCACCCACCCGAGGATCTCCTCGTCGGTCTCGACGCTCGGCCCCGGTGAGGTCTCGCCGCCGTTGAAGGGGCCGAACGCCGGTTGGGTCAAGATGCCGCGCGCCACCCTGATCGCCTCGACCCATTCCCGCCGGTCCTGATCGGTCGAGAGGTAGTTGAACCGCAGCGCCGGGTGCTCGCGAGGGTCTGAACTCTTGAGCTTGATCGACCCTCGGGCGTCGGAGTACATCGGACCGATGTGCACCTGGTAGCCATGATCGCCGGCAGGCGACGAGCCGTCGTAGCGGATCGCGATCGGCAGGAAATGGAACATCAGGTTCGGGTAGTCGACGTCGTCGTTGCTGCGCGCGAAGCCGCCGGCCTCGAAGTGGTTCGTGGCTCCGAGCCCAGACCGTAGGAAAAGCCACTGCGCGCCGATGAATGGCCGGCGCCACATCTTCATGCCCGGTGCGATCGACACCGGCTGCGTGCATGCATACTGCACGTAGACCTCGAGGTGGTCCTGCAGGTGCTCGCCCACGCCAGGCAGGTCGTGCACGACCTCGACACCCACCGCCTGCAGGTCGCCGGCGTTGCCGACCCCGGAGAGCTGCAGGAGCTGCGGCGTGTTGATCGCTCCCCCACAGAGCACCACGTCCCCGGCCATCGCTCGTTTGGGCGAACCGTTGCGGCCCTGCGTGTACTCGACCCCGATCGCCCTCGTGCCGTCGAACAGCACCTTCGTCACGAACGCGCGAGTCTCGACGGTGAGGTTCGGCCTCGACGTCACGGGGTGCAGGTACGCACGAGCCGCCGAGAGCCGCCGTCCGTTGTGGATATTCCTGTCGAACGGTGCGAAGCCCTCCTGCCGGTAGCCGTTCACGTCGTCGGTGAGCTGATAGCCCGCCTGCTGCACGGCCTCGAAGAACGCGCCGAACAGCGGGCTCGTTGCTGGTCCACGCTCCAACACGAGCGGGCCCGCGTGGCCGCGGAGCTCATCGGTACGATCGGCCGCGAGGCAACGCTCCATGCGCTTGAAGTAGGGAAGGCAGTGTGCGAAGTCCCACGTCTCCATGCCCGGGTCCGAAGCCCAGCGCTCGTAGTCGAGAGGGTTCCCGCGCTGGAAGATCATGCCGTTGATGCTGCTCGAGCCGCCGAGCACCTTGCCGCGCGCGTGGTAGACGCGACGGCCGTTCATGTGCGGCTCGGGCTCGCTCTCGTACTTCCAGTCGTAGAACCGACTGCCGATCGGGAAGGCGAGTGCCGCCGGCATGTGGATGAAGACGTCCCAGATGTAGTCGGGCCGCCCGGCCTCGAGCACGAGCACGCGGTTCGAAGGGTCAGACGACAGCCGGTTCGCGAGCGCGCTCCCGGCAGACCCGCCGCCGACGATCACGAAGTCGTACTGCCCGCCCATGGTGTGCCCCCTCTTCGCGTGGACGATACGGCGCGAGCATGCACCACCTCGCCGTGCACCGCATCGGCGCGGTTGCCTCATACGCAACGGCCCGCTCCGGCCGTGGGGCAGCGCTGGGGTTAGGGTTCGCCACGTGAAACGCCTCGTCATCCGGGCACCGCTCGCGTGGCTCGGGCGCGGCCGCGCGGTGGCCGATGTGCAGGTCGCGTGTGAGGCCGGCGTCATCGTCGAGGTCGGGCGCGTTCAGCCGGTGCCGGAGACAGACGAGCTGATCGAGGCCGACGGGTTCCTCATGCCGGCCGGGGCCGATCGACACGTGCACGTCGAGCTGGGCGACCCGGTCGCGATCGTCCGTAGGGGGGTCACGGCGGTGCGCGACCTGGCCTGGCCGGCCGACCGTATCTTCGCGCTGGCCGACGCGTCGGAGTTGCCCGGGTTCAACGGGCCGCTGATCCGAGTCGCAGGTCCGATGCTCACCGCTCCTGGTGGCTATCCCACCAGGGAAGCGTGGGCGCCCGAGGGCACCGGACTCGTGGTCGCCGATGCGGCGTCTGCGGCGTCTGCGGTGGCCGACCTCGCTGCGAGGGGAGCGGCTGCGATCAAGGTCTCGCTCAACGCCGAGGCCGGACCGACGCCGAGCGATGCCGTGCTCAGCGCGATCTGTGACGCCGCGCTCGAGCACGACCTGCCCGTGACCGCTCACGCCCAAGGCCGGGGACAGGTCGAGCGCGCCTTGGGCGCGGGCGTGCGAGAGCTTGCCCACACGCCGTGGAGCGAACGCCTCGACGACTCGTCGCTCGCCGCCGCGGCCGCTCGCATGCGATGGGTATCGACGCTCGACATCCACGGCTTCGGTCGCGACACTCCGGAGCTCCGATGCGCTCTCGACAACATCGCGCGCTTCCATCGTGCGGGTGGCGACATCGTCTATGGCACCGACCTCGGCAACGGACCGATCCCGTCGGGCGTGCACGTCACCGAGCTGCAGTGGCTCCGTCAAGCCGGCCTCACGACCGAGCAGGTGCTCGAAGCGTTCGTGCGAGCCCCGATCGAAGTCGGCGCCCCGGCCGACCTGCTGGTCGTGGGGGAGAGTCCCCTCGGAGACGTCGCGTCGCTCGACGACATCCGGTTAGTAGTCAAAGCCGGCCGAGCAGTGACCTAGTCCGTCCTGGACTACCCGGGGGTCGAGATCGGTGACGCGTGCCAGTGGAGCCGCGATGGCGGCGTCCCTCCCGCACTGTTCTCGCCGTGACTTGGCATGGACCTCCGTAGTCTGTCCTGCGAGAAAAGAGGGAGGTTCCTGCCAAGTCACCGAAGCGGAAGGGGTGGAGCGCCTCACCGCGACGCCAGCACCGCACGGAGCTCCTCGAAGCAGCGGTCGATGTCGGCTTCCGTGTTGAAGAAGTGCGGGCTGATGCGAAGGCCGTCGCCTCGGAAGTCGGTACAGACGTCGCGCGCCAGCAGCTCGTGGCAGATCGCGCCGGCACCTTCGCCCACCTGCACGTTCACCACACCCCCTCGCATCGGAGCGTCTCGCGGCGTGCGCACCTGTAACCCGGCCTCATCGCTCCGCGCGATGACGTGGTCGGTCAGCAACCTTTGTCGCGCGCGGACCCGCGCAACCCCCACCTCCGAAATGATGTCGATGCCTCCCTGCGCGAGGAAGAACACGGGCGCCGGCGGCGTGCCGTGCTCCAGCCGTCGCGCGGTCGGGTGGTAGACGAGGCGTTGGTTGTCGAACGAGAACGGCTCCTCGGTCGCGAACCAACCGGTCACCGCGGGTTCCAACGATGGCAGCAGCGAACGTCGAGCGTAGAGGAACACCATGCCCGGTCCGCCACACATCCATTTCAAAGTGCCGGCCGTGTAGAAGTCGCAGCCGAGGTCGTGAAGGTCGAGGGGCACGATGCCGAGTCCGTGGTAGTCGTCGACGAACGACAGCGCCCCGCGCCCGCGCGCCATCACGCACACGGCCTTGGCGTCCACGATCGCGCTCGACCGATAGAGCACGCGGTTCACCATGACCACGGCGGTGCGCTCGTCGATCGCGTCGTCGTACGCCTCGAGCGGGATCGTCAGCCCATCGGGGGAGCGCAGCCACACGATCTCGGCGCCGGTCTTGGCCGCCCACCCGAGCCACACGTGACCATCGGTGGGGAAGTCCAGCTCGCTCAGCACGACGCGGTTCCGCTCGCCCGACAGGTCGATCGCCGATGCGATCGTCGAGAGCGCGATCGAGATGTTCGTGGTGATCGCCACCTCGTCGGCGTCGCACCCGGCCAGCACCGAGAACGACGATTTCAACCGCGCCATCGCCGGGAAGATGTCCTCGAACCACACTTGATCGGGAGCGCCTTTGCTCGCCCACGCGTCGAGGTAGCCGTCGAGCAGGCCGCGGGACCGGCCCGAGATCGGTCCGAGCGACGCGCTGATCAGGTACGTCTTGCGGTCGAGCACCGGGAACTCTTCCCGGTATGAGACGAGCTCGCGCTCAGGCGTCGTCCGCTTCCTTCTCGAGCAGGTACTCGACGTACATCGGCCGCAGGGCCTCGCCCACCTCGCCCGAGTCCGAGTCGTACAGTAAGTCGTTCAGTAGCGCGAGCGGACGGAAGATGTCGGTCTTGCTGCGCTGGTCGTCGCCGGCGACTTCCTCGGCGACGGGCAGGGCCTTGAGCAGGTCCCACACGAAGCCGACGTCGAGCGAGTGCTTGGCTGCCGCGATCGCGCGGTCGTGCAGTTCCTTGGTCGGCAGCGCCTCGAGCTCTACGCGGGTCGTCATGGCGCGCCAGCCTACCGTTCGTCGCTCGAGGCGTCGCTTTGGCCGCCGCTCGAGCCGTCGCTCGCCGGCGGCAGGAACCGCTCGAACCAGGCGACCATGCGCGTCGCGAGATCGAGGATCGCCGGGAACTCTCCGACGCCGTGCCCTTCCTGCGGGTACACGACGACTTCGCTCGGCACGCCGCGTTCCCGCAGCGCCCGGTAGAACTCGACGGCCTGGCCTACCGGTGTCGCTCTGTCGTGACGCCCCGACGTCAGTAGCACCGGTGTGGTGACCTTCTCGGCCTGCAACACGGGACTCCGCCCGGAGTACTCATCGGGCACGTCGAGCGGCTCTCCGCCGAGGAAGTCGCCCACCCACGCGCCCAGGCTGCTGTCGTAACGCTCTGACCACCAGTCGGTCACGGGCGAGATCGCGACCGACGCCTTGAAGCGCTGATCGCGCGTCGGGATCCACGCTGCCATGAACCCGCCGTAGCTGCCTCCGGTGAGCAGGAGTCGATCGGGGTCCGCGACGCCCGCCGCCACGGCCGCATCGACGCCTGCGAGCACATCGTCGACGTCGAGGCCGCCCATGTCGCCGACGACCCGGCGCGCGAAGTCCTGACCGTGTCCGGTCGAGCCCCGTGGGTTCGGCTCGAGGATCGCGAAGCCGCGCGAGAGCAGCAGGGCGTCGAGCGTGCCGGGGAACCTGTCGTCGACGTTGCCGATCGGGCCCCCATGCACGTCGAGCACGAGCGGGAACGGTCCGTCACCGTGGGGAACCGACAGCAGCCCCTCGATCTCGAGCCCGTCAGGGCTCGTCCATCGCATGACCTCGCGGCGGGCGAGCGCACCGAGCACTACGTCGTGGCCCGAGTGCCGCGGGGCGACCACCTCTCGCTCGACGCCGCCGGCGCTCACCGCGACGATCGAGGGCGGCCGAGCGTGCGACGAGGTCACGACCGCGACGCCGCCGGCAAAGGCCGAGCCCGACGGGTGGTAGAGCTCACCGACCGAGCCGTCGGTGGTCCACAGCTCCTGTATCGAGCCGTCGCCGAGTGAGACCTCGAGGACGAGCGAGACCAGCCTCCGCCTGCCGAACACCAATAGACGGTCGTCGTCGAGCCACGATGCGCGGGAGGCGTCGACATCGCCGAGGCCGACCGGCGTCACCGAAACGGAATCCACGTCGATCACACGCAGATCGCCGCAGACGACGACCCGGTCGCTGCAGATCGCCTCGATCACCGCGACACGGTCGCCGGCGGGAGAGCCGGCCACCCATCCGAGCTGTACCTCGCTCGTCGCGAGCGGACGCTCTACACCGGTCGCCAGATCGACCAGCGAGACGCCGGCTCCGTACCATGCGTCCTCGCCGGCGCCGTCGGACGTGACTGCGACGGCGTGGCCCTCACCGCACCAGTCGGCTTCCCACACGTTGCGCGAATCCGACGAGATCCGACGCGCTTCGCCGGTCTCGACCTCCACCAGCCAGAGCGAGCGCCGCTCCGCCTCGGCGTCGTCGGACGACTCGACCTCGGGCACCCATGACGGCACGTCCTGCTCGCCTCCGAGCGTGCCCGAGCCGAGGGCGTCGGCTTGCTCGGCCGACGTGCCGGCAAGGCCTACGATCATGCGAGCCCCGTCGGCCGACCACCGGTGCCACTCGACCACTCCGGGGAGCGACGTGAGCCTCCGGGCTTCTGCGGGCATCGTGGTGTCGAGCACGTAGACCTGGTGCCTGCCCTTGGTCTCGCGATCCGACCGGAAGCTCAGCCGTGCGCCGTCGGGGGACCAGCGAGCCTCGGAGTCGTCGTTCGGCCCGTGGGTGACCTGTCGCAGGCCCAAGCCGTCGGCGCCGACCAGGCAGATGCGGCCGAGCGCATGGCCCTCGAGTCGGTCGAGGCGTTCGCCCCGGAAGGCGATCCATCGTCCGTCGGGTGAGGGCGCAGGGTCGCCTGCGGGCCTGGCGGACCCGAACCCGGGCTCGAGCACCGACCGGAAGAAGCTCTCGACTTCGGTGAACAGTGGCGTCTCGCGCAGATCGCGTTCCATCGGGCGAGGATAGAGGCGCGCACCCTGATGCGTCGCGGTCGCTCCCGGCCCTTCCACCGGGCGTGTCGGCGACCGCCACTACACTGAACCGACGTATGGGCACCGACAGTCTCGTCATCCACGGCGCCCGTGAGCACAACCTCAAGAACGTCACGCTCGAGCTCCCCCGTGACCGGTTGATCGTGTTCACCGGGCTGTCCGGTTCCGGCAAGTCCTCGCTCGCATTCGACACGATCTACGCCGAGGGCCAGCGCCGCTATGTGGAGTCGCTGTCGTCTTACGCCCGCCAGTTCCTCGGGCAGATGGAGAAGCCCGACGTCGACTTCATCGAGGGGCTTTCGCCAGCGATCTCGATCGATCAGAAGTCCACGTCTCGTAACCCGCGATCGACCGTCGGCACGATCACCGAGGTCTACGACTACCTCCGCGTGCTCTACGCGAGGGTCGGCCACCCGCACTGTTACAACTGCGGGCGCCCCATCGGGCGACAGACCCCCGATCAGATCGTCGATCAGGTGCTCGAGCTGCCCGAGGGAACCCGCTTCCAGGTACTGGCCCCGGTCGTGAGGGGTCGCAAAGGGGAATACGGCAAGCTCCTCGACGATCTCGCCCGCAAGGGCTTCCCACGGGCCCGCATCGACGGCGAGGTGCGTGAGCTCTCCGAGCCGATCCGGCTCGCGAAGACCTACAAGCACACGATCGAGGTCGTCGTCGATAGGCTCGTTGCCAGGTCCGGCATCCGCCGGCGCGTCGCCGACTCGATCGAGACCGCGCTCGAGCTCGCCGAGGGCATCGCGTCGATCGCGGTGGAGACCCACGACGGGGCCGAGGAGGTGCAGAACTTCTCGCAATCGCTCGCATGCACCCATTGCGGGCTCTCATTCGACGAGATGGCTCCGCGGAACTTCTCGTTCAACTCTCCGTATGGGGCGTGCCCGACTTGCGACGGCCTCGGCACGCGGCTCGAGGTCGACCCCGAGCTCGTCGTGCCCGACACCGACCTGTCGGTGAGTGACGGCGCGCTTGCCCCATGGGCGAGCGCCACGCTCGAGTACTGGAACCGCGTGATCGAGTCGGTCGCCGAAACGCACGACATCGACCTCGGCACTCCCTTCCGCCGGCTTCCCAAGAAGCAGCGAGACGTGCTGATGTACGGAAGCGACGAGCAGATACACGTGCGCTACAAGAATCGTTACGGCCGCCAGAGGTCGTACTGGACCACCTACGAAGGGGTCGTCACCAACGTCGAGCGCCGGCACCGCGAGACCGACTCCGAGTCCCAGCGCGACAAGCTCGAGGAGTTCATGCGCGAGATCCCGTGCCGGGCGTGCAAGGGCGCGAGGCTGCGTCCCGAGACGCTCGCCGTCACTGTCGCCGGGCTGAACATCGCCGAGCTCACCGACCGCTCGATCCGCGACACGATGATGTTCGTCAACGCGATCGATCTGAGCGAGCGAGAGCTCATGATCGCCGAACGCCTATTGAAGGAGATCCGTGAGCGGTTGCGGTTCCTCGTCGACGTGGGGCTCGACTACCTGTCGCTCGCGAGGCCGGCAGGCACGTTGGCCGGAGGCGAGGCGCAACGCATCCGGCTGGCCACCCAGATCGGGTCGGGGCTCGTCGGCGTGCTCTACATCCTTGACGAGCCGTCGATAGGGCTGCACCAACGCGACAATAAGCGGTTGATCGACACATTGGTGCGGCTGCGCGATCTGGGCAACACGCTCATCGTGGTCGAACACGATGAGGCCACGATCCTCGAGGCCGATCACATCGTCGACATCGGGCCGCTCGCCGGCGAGCACGGCGGCGAGATCGTCTACACGGGCGACCTCAAGGGTCTGCTCGAGTGCGATGCGTCGATCACGGGCGCGTTCCTGTCGGGGCGCCGGCAGATCCCCACACCCGAGGTGCGACGCAAGCCGGGGTCGCGCCGCCTTCGGCTCGAGGGCGCGCGCGAGCACAACCTGCAGAACGTCACGGTCGATGTGCCGCTCGGGCTGTTCGTCTGCGTGACGGGAGTGAGCGGCTCGGGCAAGTCGACGCTCGTGCAGGACGTGCTGTTGCGCATCCTCATGCAGAAGGTCTACCGGTCACGCCTGCAGCCCGGCAGGCACAAGAGGCTCGTGGGCTGGGAGCAGGTCGACAAGATCGTCGACATCGACCAGTCGCCGATCGGTCGCACGCCGCGCTCCAACCCGGCGACGTACACGGGAGTCTTCGACCACGTGCGCAAGCTCTTCGCACAAGTGCCCGAGGCGAAGCTCCGCGGCTACCAGCCGGGGCGATTCTCGTTCAACGTGCGAGGCGGCCGGTGCGAGAACTGCGCGGGCGACGGACAGATCAAGATCGAGATGCACTTTTTGCCCGACGTCTACGTGACGTGCGAGGTGTGCAAGGGAAGGCGATACAACCGCGAGACGCTCGAGGTGAAGTACAAGGGGCGCTCGATCTCCGACGTGCTCGAGATGAGCGTCGACGAGGCGCTCGAGTTCTTCCAACCCATCCCGCCGATCAAGCGGCACATGCAGACGCTCAGCGACGTGGGGCTGGGCTACGTGAAGCTGGGCCAGCCGGCGCCGACGCTCTCTGGCGGCGAGGCCCAGCGCATCAAGCTCAGCTCCGAGCTGCACAAGCGAGCCACCGGCAACACGCTCTACGTGCTCGATGAGCCCACGACCGGCCTGCACTTCGAGGACGTGCGCAAGCTCCTCGCCGTGTTGCAGCGTCTCGTGTCGACCGGCAACACGGTGCTCGTGATCGAGCACAACCTCGACGTGATCAAGACGGCCGACTGGCTGATCGACCTCGGGCCCGAAGGGGGCGACAAGGGCGGCAAGATCGTTGCGACCGGCACACCCGAGGCCGTGGCCGCCGAGCCGGCGTCGCACACCGGGCGCTTCCTCGCCGAGGTGCTCGAGCGCCCACAGCTACCCCTCGATGCCGTCGAAGCGCTGGCGCCGCAGGCATGACCCGCGGCTGGATGCACACGCCGCGAGGCTTGTTACTATCCCCGCCGACGTGACCACGCGCCTGCCGATCCTCTTCATCACGCTCGCCCTCGTGGCGGCTGCGTGCGGCTCGATCCCCGAGGGTGAGGTCGTCAGTGGCGAGGGTGATCGCTTCGTGCCGTTCGTGGCCGAGTTCCTCGACGACGCGGGGCTCGGCAACTCGCTCGCCGTCGACACCGAAGGCGTGCCCTTCATCTCGTACCTCATCTTCCCGGCAGTGCTCGAGGAAGACGAGATCCCGGTCGTGCGCCCTCTCGGCGCGCCGTACATCACGACCGACGACGAGGAGCCCAAGGACGGGGCTGCGGTGGGGGTGGCGAGCCTCTCCGCCGAGGGTGTGTGGACCAGAGGCGCCGTCGCACAGGTGCGTGAGACCCCGAGCGGCGTCTACATCGCGTACGGACCGGCCGTCGAACCGTCGCTCGTCGACGCGACCGCAGAGAACACCAACGGCACCGACATCGCGGTGGACGATGCCGGAGCGAAGCACGTCGTGTGGACCGGCAAGGCAGGCATCTCCTATGCGGGTGGTACCGACACCTCCACGGTCGAGCCCGTCTTCGACTACGACTTCACCATCCGCAAGGCGGGCCCGATCGGCCGCCCGGGTGTGGCCGCCGACGCCGACGGCAACCCGTGGGTCGCCTACACGGTGAGCGTCGGGGGCCAGCAGGTCCGGGTCGCGACGAAGTCGGGCGATGAGTGGAAGACGCAGACCGTGGCGACGGTGCCGCAGTGCGCGCAGTGCCCGCCACCTCGGCCGACGCAGATCGGAGTGACCTCGGCCGGTATGACCGTCGCATGGGTCGACAACGACGCCGGGGCGGTCATGGTCTCGGTCCTCGACGGAGCCGAGTGGGTCTCGACCGAGGTGGCGCGGGGAGTGAGCGGCCAGGGTCTCGACATGACCGTCGATGCCGACGGCAACGCGCTCCTCACGTTCTACGACGCCCAGGGCGCCGTGCAGCTCGCTCGCCCCGACGGGGCCTCATGGTCGGTCTCGACGATCGCCGAGGCCACGCCCACCGACCTCGACGCCGTCGGCAACCTCGCCCCCATGACGAGCATCGCCGTCGACGATCAGGGGGCCATGGTCGCCGCCTGGGACGACGCAGACGGCGTCGTGCTCGCGGCCTCGGAGGACGGACAGACGTTCACGCCCATCGAGACCCCCGACACCTTGGATGGCAGTACGCCGTCGGTGGGCGTGAGCCCAGACGGAACGCGGGTCTTCTTGGCCTGGTATGACTCCGGGAGCCAGAACCTGCGATTCGGCGTGCAGGGTGATGTGGGCGAGCTCGCGGTTGCGGCCCCGAGCCCCACAGCCGACCCGGGCGAGATCCCGACGGCTGCGCCGTCCGACGGCGGCGGTGAGTGCGGCGCCGACGGCCAGGTTCTGCTCGACATCGAAGCTCAGGCGGGGAACATCTTCAGCACAGACTGTCTCGTCGCCCCTGCGACTGAGGCGTTCACGATCAACTACACCAACTCCGATACGACCGCCCACAACATCGATGTCTACACAGAGCAAGGAGGAGAGTCGCTCGCTGCGACGGACATCCTCCCGGGGCCTCTCGAGGACCCGCTCGACCTCGACCCGCTCGACGAAGCTGAGTACTTCTTCCAGTGTGATGCGCACCCCACCACCATGCTTGGAACCCTCGCCGTGGTCAAAGCCGGCGGCGGGGGCGGGGGCAACTGACGACCGTTCCTCGGTCGTGTCCGGTGACGCGGCTACGATGACTGGGTGAGCTTCACCCGACCCCCTGCCGGTGACATCCCCGATCTTCCTGGCGCATACCTCTTCAGTGACGGCGACGGGCGAGTCGTCTACGTCGGCAAGGCGCGATCGCTCCGCAAGCGTCTCGCGAACTACTGGAGCAAGCCGCTGCACCCCCGCACCGAAGCCATGGTGCAGGCCGCCGAGAGCGTCGAGTGGATCGTGGCGAGCGGTGAGGTCGACGCTCTCATGCTCGAGTACAACCTGATCCAGCGGCATCGGCCACGGTTCAACATCCGCTACCGCGACGACAAGTCCTACCCATACCTCGCGCTGACGGTGGGTGAGGAGTGGCCGCGCGCCCAGGTGCTTCGAGGCGCGAAGCGCAAGAAGGTCCGCTACTTCGGACCGTACGGCCACGCATGGGCTATCCGCGACACCCTCGACGCCCTGACGCGGGTCTTCCCGGTGCGCACCTGTTCGAACTCGTTCTTCGATCAGCGCGCGCGCGCGAAGCGGCCGTGCCTCTACTTCGATATCGGCCGGTGCAGCGGGCCGTGCGTGCCGGAGGTCACCGGCGTCACGCACGAGTCCTACCGGGCCGACGTCGACGCGCTCGCCGACTTCCTGAGCGGCAACACCAAGCCGATGATGCAGCGGCTCGATCGCGAGATGAGCGAGGCGTCGAGCCGGCAGGAGTACGAGCAGGCCGCGAAGCTGCGCGACCAGCTCGGCGCCGCCCGGCGCGCCCTCGAGACCCAGGAGATGGTGCTCGACCAGCCCGACGACATCGACGTGATCGGCATGGCCGACGACGAGCTCGAAGCGGCGTTCCAAGTCTTCATGGTGCGGGGCGGCCGGGTCCTCGGTCGCAAGGGGTGGGTCGTCGACCGCGTCGAGGAGCTCTCGCGCGAAGAGCTGGTCGCGTCGTTCGTGCGTCAGCTCTACATGGAACGCGACGAGGTGCCGCCCCGGGTGCTCGTGCCGGCCGAGCCCGCCGATCGCGATGTGCTCGAGGCGTGGCTGGGGGAGAGGCGCGGCACGAAGGTCCGCATCGGCGTGCCCGAGCGAGGGGCGAAACGGCGCCTGCACGAGATGGTCACGAGCAACGCCGCTGAGTCCTTCCATCGGCACAAGCTGCGCCGCGCATCCGACTTCGGAGCGCGCTCGCGTGCGCTGGTCGAGCTCGCCGGCCGCCTCGGGCTCGACCAGGCGCCGCTGCGTATCGAGTGCTACGACATCTCGAACCTCGGTCCGACCGACAAGGTCGGCTCGATGGTCGTCTTCGAAGACGGATTGCCCAAGCGCTCGGACTACCGGCGATTCCGTATCAAGGGGGTCGTCGGACAGGACGATTTCGCTTCTATGGAAGAGATGCTGCGCCGCCGGTTCTCTCGACTGCTCGAGGAGCGATCGGCCGAGCCCGAGGCCAGGCGACGATTCTCCTATCCGCCCGCGCTGGTGGTGGTCGACGGTGGCCGAGGACAGCTGAGCATGGCTTCGAAGGTGCTCGGTGAGCTGGGGCTGCCTATCCCGCACATCGGCCTCGCGAAGCGCCTCGAGGAAGTCTACTTCCCTGACCACCCAGAGCCGCTGATGATCCCGCGCGGATCGGAGGCGTTGTTCGTGCTGCAGCATCTGCGTGACGAGGCACACCGGTTCGCCGTGACCTACCACCGGCAACAGCGCGAGAAGCGCGCCCTGGTTTCGCCGCTCGACGAGGTGCCCGGCGTGGGCCCTGCTCGCAAGAAGGCCTTGCTCAAGCGGTTCGGGTCGCTCGCGCGGTTGCGCCGCGCGGAGGTCGAGCAGATCGCCGAGACGCCGAGCATCGGGCCCGAGGTCGCTGCCGCGGTGTATGCCCGCCTGCACGAGACCGAACCCGGGGCAGCTCCGTTGGTCCGAGGCCCCGGCCTGATCTCCGAGACCTCTGATACCAAGGTGAGCGCGTGACCGCGGAGTCGGCCGCGGCGCCGATGACCGGCGACCCCGAGGCCGGACCGGGGTTCCTACTGATCACCGGCCTATCGGGCGCCGGGCGATCGGAGGCGGCGCATTCCCTCGAGGACCTCGGATACTTCGTCGTCGACAACCTTCCTCCGGCGCTGCTGCCGACCATGGCCGAGCTGGTGTCGCGTCCGGGCGGACCGACCCGCATCGCGATCGTCGTCGACGCCCGCGGAGGCGTCTTCTTCGGCGAGCTCTCGAAGGCGCTCAACGAGCTGAAGCAGCTGCGGGTCGAATGCCGCATCTTGTTCCTCGAGGCGGCCGACGACGACCTCGTCAATCGCTACGAGGCCACCCGGCGCCGCCACCCGCTTGCCCCGGCCGACCGGGTGGTCGAGGGCATCCGCAAGGAGCGCCTCATGATGGAGAGCCTGCGGGGCGACGCCGACCTCATCATCGATACGACCGGCCTCACTCCGCACGGGCTCCGCGACCGCATCCGCGATGCGTTCTCCGAGGCACCACCCGAACAGGGCCTGCAGGTGTCGATCACCTCGTTCGGCTTCAAGTACGGCACGCCTCGCGACGCAGACCTCGTGCTCGACGTGCGATTCCTGCCGAACCCGCACTGGGTCGACGAGCTCCGTCCGCTGCCCGGCACCGACGATCGCGTGCGCGACTACGTGCAGCAGCAGGACCAATACCGAGCCTTCATGGAGCGACTCGAGGCACTGCTCGAGGTCGTGGTGCCGGGCTACGTGGCCGAAGGCAAGTCCTACCTCACGGTCGCCGTGGGGTGCACCGGCGGCCACCATCGTTCGGTCGTGGTCTCAGAGGAGCTCGGGCGCTACTTCGCAGACCGCGGCATCCCCGTCACGGTCGCCCACCGCGATCTGTCGAGGAGCTGAGCCTGACCACGATGGGGCCATCGCGCGCGGTGCCGCTGCGCAAGGGTGCTGGCTAGGATGGTTCCAAGTCCCGAGAACGAACCAAAGACCGAGGAGGATCTCTAGTGAGCGTCAAGATCGGCATCAACGGCTTCGGCCGCATCGGCCGCAACTTCTTCCGGGCCGCGAAGCAGCTCGGCCTCGACTTCGACTTCGTGGCGGTGAACGACCTGGGCGACGCCGCGACCATGGCTCACCTGCTCAAGTACGACTCGGTGCACGGGCGATACCCGGGTGAGGTCTCCGTCGGCGGCAGCGGCCTCGTGATCGATGGCGACGAGCTTCGCGTGCTGGCCGAGCGCAACCCGGCCGATCTTCCGTGGAAGGACCTCGGCGCCGAGATCGTGATCGAGTCGACAGGCATCTTCACCGACCGCGACAAGGCGGCCGCGCACCTCGAGGCGGGAGCGCAGAAGGTGATCATCAGCGCGCCGGCGAAGAACGAGGACCTCACCATCGTGCTCGGGGTGAACGACGACGCCTACGACCCGGCCAACCATCACGTCATCTCCAACGCCTCGTGCACGACGAACTGCGTAGCCCCGATGGCCAAGGTGATCGACGACGCCTTCGGCATGGAGCAGGGCTTCATGACCACCGTGCACGCCTACACGAACGACCAGCAGATCCTCGATCTTCCGCATAGGGACCTGCGCCGAGCGAGGGCTGCGGCGGTCAACATCATCCCGACCTCGACGGGCGCCGCGAAGGCGACGGGGCTAGTGCTGCCGCACCTGAAGGGCAAGCTCGACGGCATGGCGATGCGGGTGCCCGTGCCCGACGGCTCGGTCACCGACCTCGTGGCGACGGTTTCGCGCGAGATCACGGTCGACGAGGTGAACGCGGCGTTCCGGTCGGCGGCGGAGACCGGACCGCTCGCGGGCAAGATCGTCTACACCGAGGACCCGATCGTGTCCAGCGACATCGTCGGCAGCCCCGCGTCGTGCACGTTCGACGCGAGCGCCACCATGGTGATGGGCAACGTCGTCAAGGCCATCGGTTGGTACGACAACGAGTGGGGCTACTCGAACCGCCTGGTCGACGTCGTCGCCCTCGTCGCCTCCAAGCTTTGATCTGCCGGCCGTGGGAGACGCGCTGACGCTTCGAACGCTCGACGATCTGGGCGACGTCAAGGGCGCCCGCGTCTTCGTGCGCGTGGACTTCAACGTGCCGCTCGACGGTGGAGCGGTCGCCGACGACGCGCGCATCGCAGCGACGCTTCCGACGCTTAGCGAGCTGCGTGATCGCGGGGCTTCGCTCGTGCTGGGCTCTCACCTCGGCAGGCCGAAGGGCGAGGTGCGCGACGATCTGCGCCTCGCGCCCGTCGGCGCCCGGCTCGCCGAGCTCCTCGCGGAGCCGGTGGTCTCGCTCGGCGAGACGACGCCCGGCGAGCTGCCCGGCGATCCGGTCGTGCTGCTCGAGAACCTGCGCTTCGATGCCGGCGAGGAAGCCGACGACCAGACCTTCGCGGGCCGTCTCGCCGAGCTCGCCGACGCCTACGTCGACGATGCATTCGGGGCCGCGCACCGGTCGCATGCGAGCGTGAACGCCTTGCCTGAGCTGATGCTCGCGACGGGGCGTCCGGCGGTGGCCGGCAGGCTCATGCAGCGCGAGGTCGAGGTGCTCTCTCGCTTGCTACACGAGCCCGCGAGGCCCTACGTGGCGATCCTCGGCGGGGCCAAGGTCAGCGACAAGCTCGCCGTGATCGAGTCGCTGATCGACCGTGTCGACGCCCTGCTGATCGGCGGTGCGATGGCCTTCACCATGATCGCCGCCGACGGCGGCGAGATCGGCGAGAGCCTCTGCGAGCGCGATCGGTTCGACGAGGTGCGCTCGGCGAGGGCCAAGGCCCGCGAGCGCGACGTGCTCATCGAGGTTCCGCAAGACGTCGTCGTGGCTTCGGAGATCTCGCTGACAGCCGAACGGCGCACGGTGCCGGCCGCCGCCGTGCCGCGCGGGATGATGGGGCTTGACATCGGGCCGAGAACGGTCGAAGGCTACGCACGCATCCTCGCCGACGCGAAGACCATCCTTTGGAACGGACCCATGGGCGTGTTCGAGCTCGAACCGTTCAGCGCCGGCACCCGTGGCATCGCCACCGCGGTGGCCCACGCGCCCGCATTCACAGTGGTGGGTGGCGGAGATTCCCTGCTCGCCGTGAAGAAGAACGAGCTCACCGATGCCTTCGATCACCTGTCCACCGGCGGCGGCGCCTCGCTCGAGTTCCTCGAGGGCCGTGCGCTCCCCGGCATCACGATCTTGGAGGAGCACCCGTGACCGACCGTTCCGGCGCCGAGAGGCGCCCGATCATCGCTGCCAACTGGAAGATGCACAAGACCCACCTCGAGGCGATCCAGGCCATGCAGAAGCTCAGCTACATGCTCGACGAGGACGACGCCGAACGCGTCGAGGTGGTGATCTGCCCCAGCTTCACGTCGCTGCGCTCGGTCGAGACCCTGATCGACTCCGACAAGCTGCCGTACGGCCTCGGGGCGCAGAACGTCTCGTTCGAGGAACAAGGGGCATTCACCGGCGAGGTGTCGCCCGGCATGCTGCGGGCCCTCAGGGTCCGCTACGTCATCGTCGGGCATTCCGAGCGGCGACAGCTCTTCGGCGAGGACGACCTCGTCGTCAACAAGAAGGTGCGAGCGGTGATCAAGCACGAGATGATCCCGATCCTCTGTGTCGGCGAGTCGCTCGAAGAGCATGATGCCGACGGCGCGGAGACGAAGGTCGCCCAGCAGATCCGACGCGGGCTCGACAACGTGAGCGCCGAGCACGCGGCAACGATGGTGGTCGCGTACGAGCCCATCTGGGCGATCGGCACGGGACGCAACGCAGAGCCGGCCGATGCCGGCCGCTTGGTCGAGGTGATCCGCACCACCCTCGCCGATCGGTACGACGACGAGGTCGCCCAGGCGGTGCGAGTGCAATACGGGGGAAGCGTGAAGCCCGGCAACATCAGGGAGTTCATGGCGCACCCGGAGATCGACGGCGCACTGGTGGGAGGGGCGAGCCTCGACCCCGAGGACCTCGCGCTGATCGTGAAGTACCGGGGGTGAGCGCGTGACCACGCTGCTCTACGTCTGCCTCGACGGACTGGGCGATGACCCGATCCCCGAGCTCGACGGACAGACGCCACTCGAAGCGGCGATCACCCCGAACCTCGACGCGCTCGCCGCACGGGGCGCGACCGGCACGGTGATCACGGTGGGTCCCGGCATCGCCCCGGAATCCGACATCGGCGTCTTCGGCATCCTCGGATACGACCCGCACGAAGAGCATCCGGGTCGCGGGGTGCTCGAGGCGCTCGGCATCGGCATGGACTTCCGAGATGGCGACCTCGCGTATCGAGTGAACTTCGCGACCGCCGCCGCCTGGCCCGAGATCGTCGACCGCCGGGTCGGTCGCGATCTTTCCAGCGAAGAGGCGCACGCCCTCGCCGACGAGGTCAACCGAGCGGTGCGCCTCACCGGAGCTTCGTTCGACCTGCGGGCAACGATCGAGCACCGCGGCGCGTTGGTGATCCGCTCCGATGACGACGAAGCGCTCTCGGCGAACGTCTCGAACACCGATCCCGCCTACGAGCGCCGGGGGAGCCTCGGCGTCGCGCTCGAGACTTTCGAGCCGAAGGTCGCGACGGCAATCGCTCTAGAACCGACGGCTGCAGCCGAGCGCGCGGCCGACCTCACCAACGAGTTCGTGCAGCATGCCGCGCGCGTGCTCGACGCGAGCGAGGTGAACGCTCGCAGGCGAGACCGGGGGAAGCTGCCAGCCAACCTGATCCTCACCCGCGACGCCGGCGAGCACCTGCCAACGTTGGAACCTATCGCGGAGCGGTTCGGCATGGCGTGGGGCTGTTTCGTCGAGATGCCCGTAGAGCGAGGCATCTCGATCGCCCTGGGCATGAAGCCCGTCGATGCACCCCGCCTCGATGCGACGGGGTTCGGCCCCGACGCCGAAGAGCTATACGTCGAGTGGGCTCATCTCGCCGCCGACGCGCTCGGGGACTTCCAGGCGCTGTACGTGCACATCAAGGGACCGGACGTGCCGGCCCACGACGGAAGGGCCAAGGACAAGCGCGACGTCGTGAGCGCGATCGACCGCGCGTTCTTCGGCGAGGTGCTCCCACGCCTCGGTCGCGACACCTTGGTGGCGGTGACGGCCGACCATGCCACGTCGTGTATACGCAAAGCCCACACCGCCGACCCGGTCCCGCTGGTCGCGAGCGGGGGCTCGGTCCGCCAGGACGGCACCGAGGGGTTCGGCGAGCGCTCGTGCGCCGACGGGTCGCTGGGAGAGCTTCTCGGCCCCCAGATCCTTCCGCGCCTCACCCAGATGATGGACATCTGAAAGGGAAACCCTTCAGCGATCATCGTCGTATACTTCGGCGGGCGATACCGCCGCTGGGTTCGCGTTCGATCGGTGCGGACCCGGCTAGATCCAGTGCAGCAGCTTGGAGAGAGGGGCGGCGTGTCGAAGACCCAGCTCGAGCCCGAGACCGTTGAACAGAACGAAGCTCTCGCGGAGCTGGTAGCCCCCTCCGAGATCCTCGGGCGCTCGCCCGGTCAGATCTTCTGGCGACGCTTCCGTAAGGACAAGCTCGCCTTCGTGGGCGTGTTCATCCTCATCATCATCGTGGCCCTGGCCCTGGCAGCGCCGCTGTTCGCCCGGCTGCTCGATCACTCCGTCAACTCACAGTACGTGTTCGAGATGACGACGCCGGGCGGCGTGCCGCTCGGGCCCACGACCAGCAACGAAGCCGGGGTCTTCCTCTTCGGAGCTGACGGCACGGCGCGAGACCTCTTCATAAGGGTGCTGTACGGAGCACAGACGTCGCTCATCGTGGCCCTCACGGCCACCGGCATCGAGCTCCTGCTGGGCGTGACGCTCGGTATCATGGCCGGTTTCTACCGCGGCAAGATCGACAGCTTCATCTCGGGGCTCGTCGACATCTTCTTCGCGCTCCCGGTGCTGCTGCTGATGCTCGGCATCGTCGGCGCGTGCGGGGCGCAACCCCCGGGGCAGGAGTGTCTCGGGGGTTTGCTGCAACCCGGGCGGGGCCTGGTGGCATTCGTGATCGGCGTGTTCGGCTGGCCGTACATCGCACGCATCATCCGGGGCCAGGTGCTTTCGCTCCGCGAGAAGGAGTTCGTCGAGGCGTCTCGATCGCTGGGCGCCTCCAACCGCCGGATCATGTTCAAAGAGATCTTGCCCAACGTGCTGGCCCCGATCATCGTCTACACGACGTTGATCATCCCCACCAACATCTTGGTCGAGGCGGCGCTGTCGTTCCTGGGCATCGGGGTGCCGCCGTCGATCCCGTCGTGGGGCGCCGCGCTCAACGAGGCCACGGCGTATTACCGAGTGGCCTGGTGGATGATGCTGTTCCCGGGGTTGTTCTTGTTCGCGACCACGCTGGCGTTCAACCTGGTCGGAGACGGATTGCGCGATGCGTTCGATCCCAAGACGGCCTGATGTCCGTACACGGAGCTGAAAGAGTTCGAGAGAATGTCATACACGAAATGTCATACACGAAGGGGGCACGATGAGTAGGAAACTTCGCTTTTGCGCGATCGTCGCAGTATTGGCGATCGTCGCTGCCGCGTGTGGCGGCAACGGGAGCACCGACGGCGACACACCTGGTGCTGACACGGGGGCCAAGCCTGTCGCGGGTGGCACACTGAAGACCGGCATCGAGGACGGCTACGACTTCTTCTACGGCATGAACCCGTCGGCCGAGTACTATTCGGTGTCCTGGGAGTTCCTGCGGTGCTGCCTGGCGCGCACGCTCCTTTCGTACAGCGGCACACCCGGCACCGAGGGAGGCAACGACACGTTGCCCGACCTCGCCACCGATCAACCGGTGGTCTCCGAAGACGGTCTGACGTACACCTTCACGATCAAGGACGGGGTCATGTTCGGGGATCCCTTGAACCGCGAGATCGTGGCCGAGGACTTCGTGACCGCCCTCAACCGGGTCGCCGACCCCGAGGCATCTTCGGGTGGGTACTGGTTCTACTACGCCGGTGTCGTCGAGGGCTTCCAAGAGGCATACGACGACCCGAAGCTCGAAGAGGTCAGCGGCATCAAGGCCATCGACGACAAGACCCTCGAGTTCACGCTCGAGGAGCCGATCGGCGCGTTCCCGTTCCTGGTCGCGATGCCCGCGATGGCGCCGCTGCCTGCGGAGCTGACCGAGGCGCACCCGAAGGACATCGGCCAGTTCCTGGTCTCCTCGGGCCCTTACCAGTGGGAGGGCATGGAGGGTCTCGACATCACCGGCAAGACCCCGCCGACGGGTATGGACATCGGAAAGTCCTATGTCCTCGTTCGCAACCCCGCGTATGACGCGGCGACCGACGACCTGCGGCCTGCCTACGTCGATCGCATCGAGGTCCAGGTCGGCGGCCAGACACAGGACCTGCTCGACAAGGTGGAGAAGGGCACCATCGACCTCTGCGTGACCTGTGGCGCCACCGCCACCACGTTGCAGACCTACCACGGCGATCCGACGCTCGAGGAGCGCCTCAAGATCTACCCGAGCGACGGCATCTCGTACACAGGCCTCAACGTGTTCCAGCCCCCGATGGACGATGTCCACATCCGCAAAGCGGTGAACTGGGTCATCGACCGAGCGGCCCTGCTGCGACTGATCGGCGGACCCGACCAGGGCGAGATGACCAGCCACTTCATCCCGCCGTCGATGCTCGATGGGCTCGGGCAGGACTACAACCCGTACGGGACCCCCGACGAACGTGGCGACGTGACCAAGGCCATGGAAGAGGTGAAGCTGTCCAAGTACGACTCCGATGGGGACGGCGTGTGCGACGCGCCGGAGTGCACCTTCGACGCATTGACCGTCACCGACGACGTCGATGCGATCAAGACCTTGGAGACCATGGCGGCGAGCATGGAGCAGGTGGGTCTGTCGATGAACATCAAGACCCTCAACTACAATGCCGTGGTCCAGAAGTGCGCGACGTTGGCGGGTCACACGCCCTTCTGCCAAGCCGCGTGGGGCAAGGACTTCGCCAGCGCCTACACCTACTTCGACCCGCTGCTCGACGGCGGAGAGAACGGGTCCAACTACGCGTTCCTGGGCACGACCGAAGCCGACCTGCAGAAGAACGACTACGCGGTTCCGGCCGACGGCATCCCGAACATCACCTCCGAGATCGACGAGTGCTGGGCCCTGCCCTTGGACGAGGCCAACCAGTGCTGGGCCGACCTGGACAAGCTCATCATGGAGGAGATCGTACCGGTCGTGCCGCGCCGCTTCTCCAACAACATCGACGTCCTGGGACAGAACATCGTGAACTACTCGTTCGACCAGTTCGCGGGCCTGGGAGCCCTGGACCACTACTCGATGGCGGCCGCATAAGGCGAGGCACCACGGATGCAGGGAGCGGGGCCTGCGAGTCCCGCTCCCTAGAGCCCGAGAGGAAGACGGCAGGACGATGGGGCGATACCTCCTCCGCAGGACCCTCTTCATGCTGCTGGTCCTGTTCGTCATCTCGGTCCTGACCTTCCTCATCTTCGTGAAGCTCCCGCCGGGCGACCCCGCCCGGCGTTTGGCAGGCCGATCCGGCACCCCGGAGGTGATCGAGCTGATCCAGGAACGCCTCGGCCTGAACGACAAGCTCTCCACGCAATACGCCCGGTTCGCCAAGGGACTGATCCCGTGGCCCGGTCTGTGGCTGAACGAGGAGGTCTACTTCTCGTACGCGAACAACGTGCCGGTCAAGGAAGAGATCGCCGAGCGGCTTCCCGTGACCGCCGTGCTCATGGCTGGAGGCGTGGTGCTCTGGCTCTTGATCGGCATACCGACCGGAGTCATCTCCGCCGTCAAGCGCCGGAGCGCGGCCGATCGCGGCGCGATGCTGTTCGCCCTGATGGGGGTCTCGCTCCCGAGCTTCTGGCTGGGCATGGTGATGATCTACGTCTTCTTCTACCAACTCGGGTGGGCCCCACCCACTGGGATCGAGATCGGGGCGTCGTTGCCGGAGTCGATCCTGCAGGGCAAGTTCCTTCTGGCCTGGATCACCCTCGCGGTCACATCGGCCGCATTCTATGCACGGATGATGCGCGGCAACATGCTCGAAGTGCTGAGCGAGGACTACACCCGTACCGCCAGGGCCAAGGGTCTCAGCGAGCGTCGCGTCATCTACAAGCACGGTCTTCGCGCCGCTCTGACCCCGGTGGTCACGATGCTCGGGCTCGATATCGCCTTCCTGCTGGGTGGAGCAGTGATCACCGAGCAGGTGTTCGCGCTCCCCGGCCTCGGGGAGTACGCCCTTCAGTCGCTGGGAGATACCAACACCCCGGGGGTCATGGCGGTCACCATCATCGGGGCTTTGTTCATCGTCATCGCCAACCTCGTCGTCGACGTCGTGTACGCGGCACTCGATCCACGCGTGCGTTACAGCTAGACCCTGAAGGAGCCTTGTGCCCGAGCCGTTGCTGGAGGTCTCCGACCTGAATGTGCGCTTCAACACAGATGACGGCGTCGTGCGAGCGGTCGACGGCGTGTCCTTCTCGATCATGCAGGGGGAGACCCTGGGCGTCGTCGGGGAGTCCGGGTCGGGCAAGTCGGTCAGCTCCCTCGCGGTCATGGGCCTGGTCAACCGCAAACAGGCCGATGTGACCGGATCGATCATCTTCAAGGGCCAGGATCTCCTGACCCTTCCGAACGACGAGATGCGCGACATCCGTGGCAAGCAGATCTCGATGATCTTCCAAGATCCCATGACCTCGCTGCATCCCTACTACCGGGTGGGTGACCAGATCTCCGAAGCGATCCTCGTGCACGAGGACATCTCCAAGAAGGAAGCGAGCAAGCGGGCGGTGGAGATGCTGGGCCTGGTGAACATCCCGCGGCCCGACCAGCGGGCCCGCCAGTATCCGCACGAGTTCTCGGGCGGCATGCGTCAGCGAGCCATGATCGCGATGGCGCTGTCGCTCAACCCGGACCTGCTCATCGCGGACGAGCCCACGACCGCGCTCGACGTCACGGTGCAGGCGCAGATCCTGGGACTCATCGACAAGCTGAAGGACGAATTCGACACGGCTGTCATGATCATCACGCACGACCTGGGCGTAGTCGCCGAATACTGCGACAACATCCAGGTGATGTACGCGGGCAGGATCATCGAATCCGGTGACACGGACGACATCTATTACCAGCCGCATCACCCCTACACATGGGGTCTCCTCCAGTCCATCCCACGCCTCGACGAGCACGAAGATCGCCTGACGCCCATCAAGGGCCTGCCGCCCTCGCTGATCAACCTTCCCGACGGGTGCTCCTTCGCCCCTCGGTGCCCGTATCGGTTCGAACGCTGCGACGCGGAAGATCCGCCCTTGGTACCTACCGACGGGCATCACGCCGACGCTTGCTTCCTTACCCTTGAAAAGAAGGAAGCCGTGGTCCGCGAAGAGCTGGCGGTGAACCAGTGAGCACTCCAACGGTCGCCGGCCAGCCAGAGGCGAACCCACGATCCGGCCGGCCCTTGGTCAAGATCACGGGCTTGAAGAAGTACTTCCCGATCACACGCGGCATCGTGTTCCAGAAGCATGTCGGCGACGTGCACGCCGTCGACGGTGTCGACCTCGAGGTCAACCAAGGCGAGACCGTGGGGCTGGTGGGGGAGACGGGCTGCGGCAAATCCACCCTCGCCCGCGTGATCATGAGGCTCTACGAGTCAACCGAGGGCACGATCGAGTTCGACGGTCGCGACATCACCCACATGAAAGGGGGCGAGCTGCGGGAACTGCGCCGCGACATGCAGATGGTGTTCCAGGACCCGTACGCGTCGCTGAACCCCCGCAAGACGGTGGGTTCGATCGTGGGCGAACCGTTCCAGCTGCACAAGACCGTTGAGCGGACCAAGCGCAAGGCCACCGTGCAGGAGCTCATGGAGCTGGTCGGACTCAACCCCGAGCACTACAACCGCTACCCGCACGAGTTCTCGGGTGGCCAGCGCCAGCGCATCGGCGTCGCTCGAGCTCTAGCGCTGCGGCCACGGCTGATCGTCGCCGACGAACCGGTTTCAGCGCTCGACGTCTCGGTGCAAGCGCAGATCCTGAACCTGCTGTCGGATCTTCAGAAGGAGTTCGACCTCACATACCTGTTCATCGCGCACGACCTGTCGGTGGTGAAGCACGTGTCCGACCGGGTCGCCGTGATGTATCTGGGCAAGATCGCGGAGATAGCTGACGGCGACTCCCTGTACCGCGAGCCACGGCATCCTTACACGGGAGCCCTTCTATCCGCCGTGCCGGTGGCCGACCCACGGCTTGCCAAGCAGAAGCAGCGGATCGTGCTGGAAGGCGACGTGCCATCGCCCATCGACCCACCGTCGGGGTGCCGGTTCCACCCCCGATGCCCGCAGACCAAGCGGCTGGCCAAGGCCGATGGACGCACCGATGGTGTTGAGCCGCGGTGCATGGAAGAAGACCCGGTGCTGCGGCCCTTCGCCCAAGGACATACCGCCGCGTGTCACTTCCCGCTCGAGGACCCTATCATCGCCTCGACCGGCGACTGACCGCCTCGACCCCTACCGGAGAGCCCTCATGCTGACCACGATAGTGATCGTCATCGACGTCATCGCGGCGCTGTTCTTGATCCTCACCATCCTGCTCCATTCGGGGCGGGGGAGCGGATTGTCCGACATGTTCGGCGGTACATCGTCGCTCGCGGGCGGCACCGCCATGGAGCGAACCCTCGACCGCCTCACGGTCATCACTGCGGTCGTCTTCGGGCTGTGCACCTTTTGGCTCGCCTGGCAGTGGAATCCGTAAGCAGGCGCAGCTCAGCGGGTCAAGCGATGGCGGATTGGTAGGATGCGCTCGCCCTCGTCGGAGTGGCGGAACTTGGTAGACGCGCTAGGTTGAGGGCCTAGTGCCCCTAACGGGGCGTAGGGGTTCAAATCCCCTCTCCGACACCGAACTCGATCCGGCTCCCGACCAGCGCAGGGTGGGTCGACGCACCCGCAGTAGGCCCTTCCCACGAGCGACCTACACCAGGTACCCTAGAAGCTTGGTTGCATCACGCAGGAACGGCCATCTGACCGGGGGAGGGCTTCGCATGACGCATCGAGGATGGAGACGGGTCACCGTGACGGGAGCATGCGCCCTGGTGATGATGATGGCGGGCGTGCAGTCGGCCCATGCGGCTACAGTCACCGTCGCCACGGCAGGGGACATCGCGAGGACCACCCCCGCCACTCCCCAGCAGAAGACGGCCGACCTCATCACCAGGATGGCGCCGACGAAGGTCATCGTGCTCGGTGACAACCAGTACGAGCACGGGGAGTACTCCAACTACCTGCAGTCCTACGGGCCGACGTGGGGAGCCTTCAACGATGTCGCTGCGCCGGTCCCCGGCAATCATGAGTACGAGACCCTGAACGCTGCCGGATACTTCCAGTACTTCGCCGGCGTGTTGAGCCCCTACGGCGCGACCGCCACGGACCCGACCAAGGGGTACTACAGCTTCAATGTCGGCGACTGGCACGTGGTGGCGCTCAACTCGAACTGTGCCGCGCCGGGTGTGAGCTGCCCGGCGCAACGATCATGGCTGCGGTCCGACCTGCAGGCCGACGGTCATCTCTGCGAGATCGTCTTCTATCATCACGCTGGCCAGAAGAGCTTCGCTACGACCGCAGCGAGTCAGGGCGTCGATCTGGCGCTCGCGGGGCACAGGCACGTCTACGAGCGGTGGGACCGGAAGTTCAACCTGCAGCTCCGGCAGCTGGTCGTCGGGACCGGAGGCAGGTCGCTCGGGACGCCGGCAACAACGGCCGACGCAGGAGTCAAGTCCTACGGCGTCGCCAAGCTCACGTTGAACGCTTCCAGCTACTCCTGGCAGTTCATCGACATCACCGGCGCCATCCGGGACTCTGGCTCTGACGCGTGCCGTGCGTGATCCCTAGCCCGTTCGCGATCACTAGCCGAACGCGATGGTGACCTCGTCCATGAGTCCCTTGTACCAGTCGCCGCCGGTCGGCTTCGCCCCGAGCACCAAGACGATGCTGCTCGAGATCGACCCGACGTTTCCGTTCTTGCTGAAGGAGGCGCCGTCCACCGTAAGTCTCACGCTCGATGACGTCTTGCGGCAGACAATCGTGTGCCACCTGTTGTCGGAAAGGTCCGGGCCTGCCGTGATGCTGATGCCCCCGCCCGTCCCGCTGAACCTGCAGAACGCCTTGCCGGTGATGAGGATCTCCATCTTGTAGGTGCCGGCTGTGTTGGACTGTTTGCGTACCAGGTCGTAGTCACCGACCGTCGACGACGGCCTGCTGGAGAACTTCACGTGCGCCTTGAGGGTAACGGTCTGCGATCCGGGGTTGAGACTCGAATCGTTCGGCACGGTCACCTTGGAGTTCGAGCCGTTGAAGCTGTACGCGCGTCCGCCGCCGTTATACCCCGGTGACACCCGCGTCACGTTCGACAGGGTGCCGTCGTTCCCCGAGCTCGAGGAGTCGATCATCTGCCCCGACGATTCGTCCATATGCCAGAGCGCGACCGTCGTTGCCGCGCGCGCCCTGGCCGGAGCTGCCAGCACGGCGACCGATACGGCGAGCAGGATCAGGATCCGACAGGTCCGAACGTTCATGTCGTTTCCTTTGTTCGAGGGGTCATCGCGGGCCTCCGACGGGTCCGCGATCCTATCGACCAACCTACCTCGTCGATTCCCGACCGTGCAACATGAGCCGGCGTGGGCTCACGTCGCGGATACGCCCACCAGCCACAGTCCGATCATCGCCACTCCGGCCGCGAGCTGGATCACGATCCCGAGGGCCACGCCCTTCAGCGCCGCGAGGGTCGCGCCCCACGCGGGGCGTAGCCGCCGGTGACGAGTCAGCTCGGCGACCAGGACTCCCGCCGGGAACCCGATGAAGGCCCCGATCACGGGTACCATGAAGAAGCCGATCACGACGCCGATACCCCCGGCGACCACGATCCAGGCGGGCGCTCCGCTCGCGGTCGCGCGCCGTGCAGGCAACAACGTCGAGGCCACGATGCCCCCTGCCCCCGCCATCGTCATGACGATGGCAACGCCCCACGCTGCCACACCTCCCTGCTGCGCCGCCCAGACGATGCCGGCTCCGGCAACCAGGATGAGTCCGGGGAAGATGGGAACCACGACGCCAACGAGGCCAACGAACATGACGATCGCGAGCGCGATCTCGAACGAGGACATCCGCGCAGGATATCGTCGTTCACAGACGCAACCGGAGTGGTAGCGTCGGTGCTGTAGGACCGACAGAGAGTTGTGATGAGCGAGGGGGCATCAGGAGCGTGTCGCGCATGATGTCGAGGGCTGCAGCCCTGCTCGCGATGACCCTGGCGGGCACCTTCGTGGCGGCCGCCCCTGTGGCCTCGGCAGCCGTGCCTTCCGAGAGCGCCGCGAAGACGTACATGGTCGACGCGCGCGCGTGGGTCGTGAAGGCCGCAGGCCGCAGCATCTGGGTCGGGGGCACCTCGGCTCGGTACCTGACTCCAACCCGCGGTCCAGGGCCTGCCGCCAGGGGCCTCGCCGCGTTCAACCCGGTGACCGGGGCGCCGGCAGCGGTGTCGCTACCGAACCTCGGGACCAACCCGACCGTGTACGACCTCTCTCCCGGGCCCAACGGCACGCTTTACGTGGCCGGAAGGTTCTCGTACTCGTTCCGCGGCAAGGCTCGCCAGAACCTCGTCGGCATCGACCCCACGACGGGCGCGATCGTGGCCGGTTTCTCGACGCCGAGCTTGAAGACCGTGCTCGCGACCGCCGACCGGGTGTATGCGGGTGGCGCCATGCTCGAGGCGTATCGGCTCGATGGGTCGAGAGACAGCGGATTCCGGACGGTGGTGCCGGTGATCGACGATTCGCTGCGGACGCACGACACCCAGCGGGGGTTCCGCGATCTGGTCGCCTATGGGGGCGACATCATCGCGATCGGGCAGTTCGACTACATCAACGGTGCCCAGCAGAAGGTTGCCGTGAAGCTCGATCCGCTCACCGGCCAGCCGAGGAGCTGGAAGCTTGCCAACATCGCCCCGACCAGCGCGGCGTTCGGTCTGAGCGGCGCGATCTCGGGCGACCGTCTGTACGTGGCGGCCGGCGGGTCGGACTTCGCCGGGGCGTATCGAGCGCTCGATGGCGGTCAGATCTGGAAGACCGACACATCTGGGTCGGCACAGGTAGTCGCCGTCTACGACGCGACGACCATCATCGTAGGCGGGCACTTCGAATGGATCGCCCGGTCGCCCGGACAGCAGTGCGGAAGCAACCAGCACCCGACCAACGTATGTTTCCGCCAGCCTCGGCTCGCCGCCATCGGTACGGCCGATGGCAGGGTGAACACGTCGTACACGCCCCAGATCTGCTGCAACTACACGGGCGTGTGGGGACTCGCCGTGCGCAAGGGCGATCTGCACGTGGGGGGCGCCTTCACGAACGCCGGAGGCCGGGTCCAGCATCACTATGCGAAGTTCGCGTGAGATCCGCCACAGCCTCGCGCTCCCACTGCATTAGACTCGGTTCGTGAGCTAGCGGGACTCCCTCGTCGACACGGCGCCGCGCCGCGGGCGCCTTGTTCGTGTACCCAACACCCACCCAACGCGCACCGAGGAGTCCCACGATGACCGCTCTCGAGGTAGAGGACGTCGAAGTAGAAGCCGGCGGCGTCACAGTCGTCGAACAGCTCTCGTTCACCCTGCGCGCCGGCGAGAAGATGGGTGTGGTTGGGCGCAACGGGGCCGGAAAGACGAGCATGCTCCGAGTGCTGGCTGGGGAGCGCCCTGCCGCGTCCGGATCGGTCGTTCGACGAGGAGCGGTCGGGTACCTCCGTCAGGATCCGAAGCAGCAGCGATCGAGCGACGAGGTGCTCGCCCTCGCCTCGGTGCTCGAAGCTCGTGACCTTGTCGGTCTCGCGACCCGTGTCGAGAAGGCCCGGGTCGCGCTCGAGGAGTCGCCGTCGGATCGCCACGTCGCGCGCTTCACGCGGCTCGAGGACGAATACACATCGCTCGGCGGCTACCGAGCAGAATCGGAGGTCCGGTCGATCGCGGCCGGCCTCGGACTCGCACAAGACCGCCTGGTCCTTCCCGTCGGCGCACTCTCGGGAGGGGAACGTCGCCGGCTCGAGCTGGCTCGCATCCTCTTCGGGGGCGCCGACCTGTTGTTGCTCGACGAGCCTACGAACCACCTCGATGCCGACGCGAAGTTTTGGCTGATGAAGTTCCTCGCCGATTACCCGGGGGCACTGCTGGTCGTGAGCCACGATCTCGGTCTGCTCGACGCGTCGATCACGCGCATCCTTCACCTCGACCGCGATGGCGCCGTCCAGTATCGAGGGACCTACGCGCAGTACCGGCGGGCGAGGGCTGAGGACGAGGAACGGCTCACGTCGCTCGCTCAACGTCAGGATCAGGAGATCAAGAGACTTCGCACCCTGGCCGATTCGATGCGCGGTCAGACGCAGCGTCGCGCTCGCACGGCGAAGTCCATAGACACCCGCCGCGGGAAGCTCGAAGCGACGAGGGTCGCCGCGCCCACGCGAGAGCGGTCGGTGCGGTTCCGCTTCCCGCGGCCTCCGCACTCCGGGCGCACCGTGCTGCACGTCGACGGTCTCACGAAGTCCTACGGCTCGACAGCGGTCTTCGACGACGTCTCGTTCGACGTGGGCAGGAATGACCGGCTGCTGATCATGGGCCTGAACGGTGCAGGCAAGACATCGCTGCTGCGCATCCTCACCGAACAGACATTGGCCGATGCCGGCACGTTCCGCTGGGGGCACGACGTCGTCGTGGGCTACTACGCGCAGGAACACGAGGGGCTCGTCGAGGGCACCGACGTGCTTTCACACATGCGGTCAGCCTCATCGGCCGACGATCAACAGCTGCGCGCGCTGCTCGGCATGTTCGGGCTGTCGGGGGGGATCGCCTTCCAAGACGCCGGCACGCTCTCGGGTGGGGAGAAGACGAAGCTCGCGCTCGCGCAGCTGGTCGCGGGCCGCAAGAACGTGCTGCTGCTCGACGAACCCACGAACAACCTCGATCCACCGTCGCGCACGGCGATCGCTCTCGCGCTGCAGGATTGGCCCGGCGCGATGATCCTCGTGAGCCACGACCCCGAGTTCGTCGAGGCGTTGGCGCCCGAGCGCGTGTTGATGATGCCCGATGGGGAAGTGTCTTACTGGAACGAGGACCTTCTCGATCTGGTCGCATTGGCGTGATGCGGCGAGGGGATATGCGTCAAGGAAGTCGGCATGGTGAGCGCGGCCCGACGCGGATATCCTCCGCATGACCAACTCCGGAAAGGCGACGATCGCGATGGGGAGCACCGGACCCGCTGACCTGGTCTTCGTGAACGGGGCGGTGTACACGGTCGATGCGGCTCGATCGTGGGCACAAGGCGTCGCCGTTCACGACGGGCGCATCGCCGCTGTCGGCACCAACGAAGACGTGCGAGAGCACGCGGGTCCGAGCACCGAGATCGTCGATCTCGCCGACGGCATGTTGGTCCCCGGCTTCCAGGACGCCCACGTGCATCCGGTGAGCGGCGGGCTCGACATGCTCCAGTGCGACCTTCACAACTTGTCGACGCAAGAGGAGTACCTGCTCGCGATCAAGACTTACGCAGAGGCAGATCCCGAGCGCGAGTGGGTCCTCGGCGGCGGATGGGCCATGGACGTCTTCCCCGGCGGGGTCCCCACCAAGGACCTGCTCGACACCGTGGTGCCCGGGCGATGCGTGTTCCTGCCCAACAGGGACGGGCACAGCGCATGGGTGAGCTCCCGCGCGCTGGAGGTCGCCGGCGTGACGAGGGATACCGCCGACCCCCCGGACGGGCGCATCGAGCGAGACCCCAACGGGGAACCTTCCGGTACCTTGCACGAGGGCGCAGCTGACCTCGTCGGGCGCCTCGCTCCCGTTCCGACGGACGATGAGATGGCGCAGGCGCTGCTCAAGGGCCAGGCGTACCTGCACTCGCTGGGCATCACCGCGTGGCAGGACGCGATCGTCGACGACGGCTCGCAGTCCGGACGTAACTTCACGCGGTACGTCGACGCCGCTGGGCGAGGTGAGCTGACAGCTCGTGTGATCGGGGCGCTCTGGTGGGACCGGCATCGAGGCGCTGAACAGATCGAGGAGCTGGTCGAGCTGCGCGAGCGGGGCCGGGTGGGTCGATTCGCGCCGACGAGCGTCAAGGTCATGCAGGACGGCGTCTGTGAGAACTTCACGGCAGCCGTGCTCGAGCCCTACCTCGACGCGCAGGGTAACCCCACCACCAACGCGGGTATCTCGTTCGTCGAGCCCCAGGCGCTGAAGGGCTATGTCACCGAGCTCGACCTGTTGGGGTTCCAGGTGCACTTCCACGCGCTCGCGGAGCGAGCGGTGCGTGAATCGCTAGACGCCATCGAGGCCGCCTTGACCGCGAACGGCCCGAGCGAGAATCGGCATCATCTCGCTCACATCCAGGTCGTACACCCCGACGATATCTCCCGGTTCCGGGCGCTGCGCGCGGTCGCGAACGCGCAACCCCTCTGGGCAGCGCATGAGGGCCAGATGGACAACCTCACGATCCCGTTCCTGGGGGAGCCGCGCTGGCGCTGGCAGTACCCGTTCGCGAGCCTGGTGCGCGCGGGCGCCACCCTGGCGATGGGCAGCGACTGGAGCGTCTCGAGCCCCGATCCGCTCGAGGAGATGCATGTGGCGGTGAACCGCACGATGCCGAGCGATTACCCCTACAAGGTCGAGCGCCGCGAGGTCTTCTTGCCCGACGAACGGCTCGACCTGCCGACCGCGCTCGGTGCGTTCACGATGGGCTCAGCGTTCGTGAACCACCTCGACGGCGAGACCGGCTCGATCGAGGTGGGCAAGCTCGCTGACCTCGCGGTGATCGACCGCAACCTGTTCGAGCAGCCGGTCAGTGAGATCGCCGACGCGCGCGTGATGCAGACGTTCGTGGAGGGTGAGCGAGTGTACGCCGCGCCCGGCACGTGAGCCATCGCTGGACACGCGTGGGGATGCTAACGACCCTGGTCGCGGCCGCATGCCTGTGGGGGTCACTGATGGCAGAGACCCCCGTCGAGGCCGCCGACGAGCAGCCTCGCGGGCTGATCTACCGCTGCCGGCTGGTGGCCACCGACCGCGGAGACGAAATCACCCTGAGCTTCAGACTTCGGACGAACGAGCCCCTGGGGGACTGGCGCATCCGCATGTTCCACGAACGCGATCCCATCCTCTTGAAGGTTCGTCACACCGACGCAGGCGGCGACCTGAAGGTGCGGCGCACCGTTGTCGACGCGCCTCGAAGGCACGAGGTGATCGCACGCGCCCGTCATCTCGCGACCGGCGCCGTCTGCAAGATCGTGTCGCGCGTCTGACCGCCTCTGGCCGCTGACCGCCGGTCGAGGATGCGGCTTCCCCCCTTACATGTGTCGCGCTAGCATCGCCTATGGCTGAACGCTCGTTCAAGCCACACCCGCCCGCCCCACACCGAAGGAGCTCCGCCGATGTCGACGAGTCCGATCGCGCTCGAACTGCTGAGGCCCGTGCTCGCGTCCACGCTCGACCGCGCCCGCACCCTTCCGGCCGAGGCCTACACATCGCAGGCGGTCTTCGACTGGGAATCGGTGCGTCTGTTCGAGCGAGGATGGGTCTGCGTGGGTCGCGCCGACGAGCTCGCGAACGCCGGTGATCAGCGCGCCTTCCGCATCGGGAACGAAGGCATCCTGGCCGTACGCGGCAACGACGGTGAGCTCCGAGGCTTCTACAACACCTGTCGTCACCGCGGGCACGAGCTGCTCGAGCCGGGTACGTCTCGGAACCTGCGTGCCATCAAGTGCCCCTACCACGCATGGGTCTACTCACTCGACGGAGCCCTTGGGGGTGCCCCTCGATCCGGCGACATCGAGGGGTTCGACAAGAGCGAGTATCCGCTGATCGCCGCGCGCCTGCACGGATGGGGCGGGTGGGTCTTCGTGAACGCCGACGGCCAGGCGCCCGCGTTCGACGAGCACGTGGGCAACCTCGACGAGCTGATGGCTCCATGGGAGACACATCGGCTGTTCGTCGCCGAGACCCACGGTTACGAGGTCTCTGCCAACTGGAAGACGATCACCGAGAACTACCACGAGTGCTACCACTGTCCGTCGATCCACCCGGCGCTCTGCGACGTGACGCCGGTCGACTCCGGACAGAACTTCGCCCACGATGGGCTCTGGGTGGGGGGCAACATGGAGTTGAAGGACTTCGCCGACACGATGTCGCTCACCGGCGAGTCGGGCGGCGTGCCGATCCGAGGACTCGACGCTCAGCAGCGCCGCGAGGTCTTCTACTTCGGGCTCTTTCCGAACCTGCTGATCAGCCTGCACCCCGACTACGTGATGACGCACCGCATCGAGCCACTCGGACCCGGCCGCACGAGGATCGAGTGCCAGTGGCTCTTCCCGCCCGAGGCCAAGGAGCGACCGGACTTCAGCCCCGCCTACGCCAGCGAGTTCTGGGACATCACCAACCGTGAGGACTGGCTCGCGTGCGAGTCGGTCTACCGGGGGCTGCAGAGCGAAGGCTTCCACCAGGGGCCGTTCGCCTGGAGCGAGGACGAGGTGCACATCTTCATGGCGATGGTGGCCCAGGCCTACGTCGACGGCCACGCGAGCAAGCCGCCGCAGGTGCACGAACCGGACACCGCCAGCGCCTGAGTCCAAAGCCCAGGCCCCTGAGCTGGGCGGCTGACCCGGGGACAGCGCCGCACCTTGCGGCGTCTGCTGCCGCGCGTACGATGCGCCAACGACCTGCCACAACCTGCAAGGAAGGGAGATCTGCGATGTCTGAGCCGTTCGACATGGGGCTGGTGCAGCGGGGCGCCCGGAACCGCCGCACGCCGTACTACGAGGCGACCCAGAAGTACGGACCCAAGGGGTACACGGTCTACAACCACATGTACTTCCCGATCCGGTTCGACTCGTTCGAGAACGAGTTCGATGCGCTTCTCAACGGCGTCACGCTCTGGGATGTCGCCGTCGAGCGTTGCCTCGAGATCTCTGGACCCGACGGATTCCGCTTCGCGCAGCTACTCACCCCGCGCGACCTTTCGAGATGCGCGGTCGGCCAAGCTAAGTACGTGTTGATCGTCGACAGCGACGGTGGCATCGTGAACGACCCGGTGCTCACGCGCATGGACGAGAACACGTTCTGGTTCGCGCTCGCGTCGAGCGATGCTCTGCTGTTCGCCAGAGGGCTGAAGAACGCTTACCCCGACCTCGACGTCACGATCAAGGAAGCCGACGTTGCGCCGCTGCAGGTGCAAGGTCCGAAGTCGAAAGACCTCATGGTCAAGCTGCTGGGCGAGGAGATACTGGATCTCAAGTACTACTTCTGGACCGACGCGAAGATCGCGGGTGCGCCGGTGGTAGTCACGCGCACCGGGTGGACGTCGGAAGTCGGGTACGAGGTCTACACGACCGACACGTCGCGAGGGAACGAGGTCTACGAGGCGATCATGCAAGCCGGCCACGAGTTCGGCATCGTGCCGACCGGCCCGAGCGACATCCGTCGTATCGAGGGCGCCATCTTCAACTGGGGCGCCGACATGACCTACGACAACAACCCGATCGAGATGGGCATGGACCGCCTCGTCGACTGGGACACCCTCTCCGACGACGCGTCGATCTCGATGGCCGCCCTTCGGAAGATCCGTGACGGCGGTGTCGACCGGCGCATCGTGGGCGTCGAGATCGACGGCGATGTATTCCCGGCGCTGAACAACGTGAAGTGGGCGGTCTCGTCCGCCGGGTCCGAGGTGGGCATGGTCACGTCCGCGATCTACTCACCCCGCCTCGAGAAGAACATCGGGTTCGCGTGGGTACCGAACGAGCTTGCCGGGGTCGGGTCATCGGTGCAGGTCGCCACCGAGTGGGGCGATCGCGGCGCGACCGTCGTGGATATGCCGTTCGTCGATCCGAAGAAGACGATCCCGATATCCTGACCTCGAACGACCCGCTCACATTGAGCGGTGATTCAACATCGGTGTCGCAGGCACACCCTGCGACGCCGATTTGCATCTCGAGCCCTGTTTGAACCATGATTCAGCTGGCGCCCGGGCGATCGGCCCGGCCTCGAGATCAGGCGGAGGCACAGCATGGCCAACGAACGGCAGGAGATGCTCGAGAAGAGCGCGACCTTGTACTTCGGTCCCTGGTACCGGCAGTCCCCGTTCTTCAACGCGACGAGGCGCGCGGGCTGCACGTCGTATGACATCTACAACCACATGTACCTGCCGGCGTATTACGACGACCCCGAAACCGAGTACTGGGCTCTGTCGAACGCCGTGACCATGTGGGACGTCGGCGTGGAGCGCACGATCGAGGTGAGCGGCCCCGACGCGGACCGCCTCATCGATATGATCACGTGCCGCGACCTCACGGATTGCGCCGTGAAGCAGGGAAAGTACATGCTCGTGACCGGGCCCGACGGGTCGATCGTGAACGACCCGGTGTTGCTCCACGTAGCCGAGAACCGCTGGTGGATGCAGCTCGCCGATTCCGATGCGGGGCTCTACGCGCTCGGCGTGGCGGCCTCGAGCGGGCTCGACGCACAGGTCAGCACGCCCGATGTGCACCCGATGCAGGTGCAAGGTCCCATGGCAGCCAAGACCCTCGAGAAGCTCGTGGGAGCCGCGATCTACGACATCAAGTACTACTGGATCGAGGAGTTCGACATCGACGGCATCCCGGTCGTGATCAGCCGCACCGGGTGGACGGCGATCCCCGGCTTCGAGGTCAACCTGCTCGACTACTCAAGAGGTGACGAGCTCTGGGACAAGATCGCCGCGGCCGGCGAGGAGTTCGAGATCCGACCGATCGCGCCCTGTGAGGGCCGCCGCATCGAGGCCGGCATCTTCAACTACGGCTCCGACATCCGCCTGGGCGACACACCCTTCCATGTGATGGGGCTGGAGCGCCTCGTCGAGGAGCAGCCGCAGGACTACATCGGCAAGGCCGCGCTCGAGGAGCTCCGCACGAAGGGCGTCGATCGCAAGCTCGTGGGCATCGAGCTCGACGGCGACGTGCTGCGGGCGGAGATGTCGGAATACTGGATCGTCTCCTCAGGAGGCAAGGAAGTCGGACACATGACCGATGCCGTCTGGTCGCCGGGTCTGAAGAAGAACATCGGGTACGTGTGGGTGCCCATCGGGTTGGCGGAACCGGGCAATCGCCTCGACATCGAGACCGAAGACGGGGAGCACATCCCGGGCACGACCGCCGCGATCCCCTTCGTCGACCCTCGGAAGGAGAAGCCGGCAGGATCGCTCGCGACCTAACCTGCGGGATCTCGGCTCCGATCCGCCACCAGGAACATCTTCGTCACATCTGGGCGTTCAGAGTGCTGAACCCCCCGCCTTCGGGGTATCGAATCAGGCGTGTGAACGCCGTACCCTCGAACGGGAGGAACCCCTCGATGAGACGAACGATGATCGTGATGGTGGCTGCCTTCGCCGTGTCGGCGACCGCGTGCTCCGTGTCCCTCGGCGACAAGGGTGCTGAAACTGGGGTCGCAGGCTTGAACAGCGCCACCTCGAGCGAGCCGATCGACCCCGGCAAGGAACCGGTCGCGACCGTCGTGGAGCGCGTGCTTCCCGCGGTCGTCAACGTGACGACAGACGTTTACCAGATAGACGGCAGCTCGGGCCAGGGTGTCGGGACCGGTTTCATCGTCCGCGCCGACGGAGTTATCGTGACCAACTGTCACGTCGTCGAGGGGAGCTCGCGTCTCACCGTGTTCCTGTCGGATGAGGATCGCACTGAGTACGACGCACGTCTGATCGGCGCCGACTGCCTGAACGACCTCGCGGTGCTCGACATCGACGAGCAGGGACTGCCCACCGTGCCGCTCGGTGATTCCGGAGGGCTGCGGCTGGGTCAGAGGGTCGTGGCGCTCGGATACGCCCTCGGCCTCGAAGGCGGCCCGACCGTGACCAGTGGCATCGTGTCGTCCCTCGATCGAACCATCGAAGTGCCGGACCCGAACTGTGGCGCCTGCGAAAAGATCGGCACGCCTCAGGGTGAGGTTCCTGCTCGCACCTATCCGAGCGTGATCCAGATCGACGCCGCGATCAACCCCGGCAACTCAGGGGGCCCACTCGTCGACATGGCGGGTCGCGTCGTCGGCATCAACTCGGCCGGCACCCAGAGTGCCGAGAACATCGGCTTCGCGATCAAGATCGACTTCATCAGGGACACGATCGAGTCCTCGATCGACGAGCCGCTCGCGGCAACCGCCTACCTCGGCGTGCAGACCCGCCCGATCACGGCGGATCTCCGATTCCAGCAGGGCATCGACGTCGAGTCGGGCGCCTACGTCGTCGGCACGCTCGCCGACGGTCCTGCCGACGGCGTCGGCATCGACGAGGGCGACGTCATCGTCTCGATCGACGGGCAGTTGGTACGCACCCCCGAGAACCTCGGCGCGGTCCTCGACGGGCTGGCGCCGGGCGATACGGTCTCTATCGAGCTGGTCGAGACCGGAGGCGATACCCGCACCGTCGAGGTGGAGCTCGTCGCTCGACCGCTGCCGGTCGAGATCCCCTGATCGACACTCGCCCCGCGCGGCCGTGCGCTAGCCTGGGTCGGTGAGCCTGCCTGCTTCCTACCCCGGCCCCTTCGAGGCCGGAGATCGCGTCCTGCTGATCGACCAGCGTGATCGCACGTACCTCTTCCGGCTGGAGGCTGGCGGCACGTACCACACCCACAGCGGAACACTTGCCCATGACTCGCTGATCGGAGCGAACGAGGGCACGAGGCTCGAGACGTCGCGTGGCATGGTGTTCGTGTCGTTCCGCCCCAGGTTCGCCGACTTCGTGTTGAAGATGCCCAGGGGCGCCCAGGTCGTTTATCCCAAGGACATCGGACCGATCGTGACGTATGCCGACGTGTTCCCGGGGGCACGCGTCCTCGAGGCGGGCACGGGTTCGGGGGCGCTGACGATCGCGCTCTGCCGAGCGGTCGGCGACGCAGGACGGGTCGTGTCATATGAGCTTCGTGACGAGCATCGCGACAAGGCGGTTGAGAACGTCGAAGCCTTCTTCGGCAAGGTGCCCGATGTCGTCGACCTCCGCAGGGGCGACCTCTCCGAGGTGGCGGGAACGCAGGAGCGCTACGACCGAGCGGTGCTCGACATGCCGGAACCGTGGGGGCCGCTGCCCGCGCTGCGCGAGGTGCTCGAGCCCGGAGGCGTCGTGTGCGCGTACCTGCCGACGACCGTGCAGGTGCAACAACTCGTGCTCGCTCTGCCGGACAACGGCTTCCAGCACATCGAGACGTTCGAGACGCTGAAGCGCGGTTGGCACGTCACCGAACGCAGCGTGCGCCCCGACCACCGCATGGTCGGGCACACCGGGTTCATCTCTATCGCACGCCGCGAGGCATGACATCGCACGCCGCGAGGCATGACATCGCACGCCGCGAGGCATGACATCAAGCCCTGTCGGGGTCTGCCGATAGCGTAGGTGTCACGACCGAAGGTCAGAACTACCTTGGAACGGGCATTACACGTTCGGGCAGAACTTCCGTATCAACGGGTGAGGAGACTCGAGACCGAGCTCCACAGGAACCGGGGAGACCGGGGGTACCATCCGGCTCTACCCTGCTGGAGGTGTCACCGATGGCGGAACGCGATCGCGTCGAGCGCTACGACGCGCAGGTACATGAGCTGCAGAGCCAGGTGAAGTTCCTGGAGGAAGAGGTCGGCCTGCTGCGCCGGCGGCTCACGAACGCACCCCGCCAGGTCACCGTGCTCGAGGAGAAGCTCGCCGAGACCCGCGATCAGCTCGACCGCGCGAGCGGTCAGAACCAGAAGCTCGCCGACGCGCTCCGGGCCGAGCGCGACAAGATCGAGGCGCTCGCCGAGGAGGTCGAGAAGCTCTCGCAGCCTCCCGCCTCCTTCGGGGTGTACCTCGCCAGCAACGACGACGGCTCGATCGACGTGTTCACCGCTGGGCGCAAGATGCGAGTGATGCCGGCCCCCGACATCGATCAGCGCGCCTTCCGCCCGGGCGTGCAGGTGGTGCTCAACGAGTCGCTGAACGTGGTCGAGGTGCTCGAGCCCGATCGGGCCGGCGAGGTCGTGAAGATCAAAGATCGCTTGGGCGACGATCGCGTGATGGTGATCGGACGCGGCGACGAACACTACGTCGCTCATCTGGCCGGCGAGCTGCTCACGAAGCCCGTGCGCGCAGGTGACAACGTGTTGTTCGACTCCCGCGCCGGCGTGGCCACAGAGCTGCTTCCCAAGGAAGAGGTCGAAGAGCTCGTGCTCGAGGAGATCCCCGATGTCAGCTACGAGGACATCGGTGGTCTCGAGGGCCAGATCGACTCGATCCGCGACGCCGTGGAGCTTCCGTTCCTTTACGCGGAGCTCTTCGCCGAGCACCAGCTCGAGGCTCCCAAGGGCGTGCTGTTGTACGGACCTCCCGGCTGTGGCAAGACCCTGATCGCGAAGGCGGTCGCGAAGTCGCTCGCCGAGAAGGTCGCCGAGCGCGCGGGGCGCGACGATGCCCGTAGCTACTTCCTCAACGTGAAGGGTCCCGAGCTGCTCAACAAGTATGTCGGTGAAACCGAGCGCCAGATCAGAGAGATCTTCATCCGCGCCAAGGAGCGCAGCGAGGAAGGTCTGCCCGTCATCGTGTTCTTCGACGAGATGGACTCGATCTTCCGCACCCGTGGCACGGGCATCTCGAGCGACGTCGAATCGACGATCGTGCCGCAGCTGCTCAGCGAGCTCGACGGCGTCGAGACGCTGAAGAACGTGATCGTGATCGGCGCCTCGAACCGCGAGGATCTGATCGACCCGGCGATCCTGCGCCCGGGGCGTCTCGACGTGAAGATAAAGATCGAGCGCCCGAACCAGCAGCAGGCCGCCGACATCATGTCGAAGTACCTGCACCCGGTCGTGCCGATCCACCCCGACGAGGTGTCGCGATACAGCGGCGATGCCCAGCAGGCGTGCTTCCGCATGATCGAGAAGACGGTCGAGCAGATGTACGAGCAGAACGACCGCAACCGCTTCCTCGAAGTCACCTACGCGAGCGGTGACAAGGAGATCCTGTACTTCAAGGACTTCAACTCGGGCGCGATGATCGAGAACATCGTGCGCCGCGCCAAGAAGGACGCGATCAAGCGCTTCCTGTCGATGGGCGACAAGGGCATCAAGACAGAGGACCTGCTCACCGCGATCCGCGACGAGTTCAAGGAGAACGAGGACCTCCCGAACACGACGAACCCCGACGACTGGGCGCGCATCTCGGGGAAGAAGGGCGAGCGCATCGTGTACGTCCGCACGCTGCTCGGCCACGACGGCGACGGTCGCCAGGTCGACCGCGTGAACGCCGGTCAGTACCTGTAAGGTGGCCGCGTGGCCATCCCCAAGGTCTTCGGGATCGAGACGGAGTACGGCATCGCGGCGGTCGGGGCGCCCGATTTCAACCCGGTCCTGTCGTCGTCGCTGCTGATCTCGACCTACGCGGGTTCGCTCCGACGCATCCGGTGGGACTACGAACAGGAATCACCGCTGCGCGATGCGCGGGGCTTCGAGCCCGTGCCGGCGCGCGAGGGCAGCGACGAAGATCTCGGCCTCGCGAACGTGATCCTGCCCAACGGCGCGCGCTACTACGTCGATCACGCGCACCCCGAGTACTCGACGCCCGAGTGCATCACTCCCCGTGAGCTCGTGATCCACGACAAGGCGGGAGAGCGCATCCTCGAGCGTTCCTTACACGAGGTAGCGCAGGCCATGCCGAGCGCGCCACCCCTGTCGATCTACAAGAACAACTCCGACGGCAAAGGCAACAGCTACGGCACGCACGAGAACTATCTGGTCGACCGGGCGACGCCGTTCGGCGACATCGTGCGCGACCTCACGCCGTTCTTCGTCACGCGCATCGTGTTCACCGGCGCGGGGAAGGTGGGCGCCGAGGCCCCCTGGGACGATCGTGGCCGCGAGATCTACCAGCTCACCCAGCGGGCGGATTTCTTCGAGACCGAGGTCGGGCTCGAGACGACGCTGAAGCGTCCGATCATCAACACCCGGGACGAGCCTCACGCCGATCCTGAACGATACCGGCGGCTGCACGTGATCGTGGGCGACGCCAACCTCTGTGAGATCTCTACGTTCCTGAAGATCGGCACCACCGCCATCGTGCTCAAGATGATCGAGGACCGGTTCCTGCCGGACCTGACCATCGCAAGCCCCGTGAGAGCCTTGCACGAGATCTCACGCGACATCACCTGCACGCACGAGATCGCACTCGCCGACGGGCGCCGAGTGAGCGCTGTACAGCTGCAATGGGAGTACCTCGAGCACGCCAAGAAGTACGTGGAGCGAGAGGACGACACCCCCGAGCACCGCGAGGTGCTCGATCGATGGGAAGCGGTGCTCACCGCGCTCGAGACCGACCCGCTCACGCTGCACCGAGAGCTCGACTGGGTCGCGAAGCATCGCGTGCTCCAAGCCTACCGCGACCGTGACGATCTCGGCTGGAACGACTCGAAGCTGCGTGCCATCGACCTGCAGTATCACGATGTTCGTCGCGACAAGGGTCTCTACTACCGGCTCGAAGCGGGCGGCAAGGTCGAGCGCCTCACCACCGACGACGAGGTCGAAGCGGCCATCATGAACCCCCCGATCGATACACGGGCGTACTTCCGGGGGCGGTGCATCGACAAGTTCCCCGATGCGATCGCGGCAGCCTCGTGGGACTCGCTGATCGTCGACACAGGCGCCGATGCCTTGCAGCGCATACCGATGCGCGAACCTCTCCGTGGCACGAAGGCGCATGTCGAGGAATTGTTGGCCGCGTGCGATGACGCGGCATCTCTGGTGGCCAAGCTCCAGGACTGAACGTCTCCACCGCGTGGGCCGACTTCAGGCCTAGGCCGAACGTTCCGAAACCCCCGGGTAGGATAGGTCGCATCGAAAGGAGCCGTGCCGTGCCGCAGGAGCAGGAGCAGGAACAGAAGAAGGTCCAGCACAAGGGCGGCGGTGACGACGAGAGCAGCGCCGACACCGGACAGGTGCGATCGTCGTCGAAGGCCGCAGAGCTCAAGGATGAGATGGACGACATCCTCGAGGAGATCGACTCGGTGCTCGAGGAGAACGCCGAGGAGTTCGTCAAAAGCTACGTGCAGAAGGGCGGCGAGTGACCGACCGCTCGCGTCCCCTTTCGGGCGCGTCGTTCGGCGCGAACCCGAGCTTCGTGGACCTTCTCCGAGACGCCCGCCCCGAAGAGCTCGCGCACCTGCGTCAGACGGTGTCGGCAGAGTCGGCAGCCGGCGTGCCCCACGGCACGACCGTGCTCGGGCTGATCTACGCCGACGGAGTGCTCGTCGCCGGCGACCGGCGCGCGACGTCGGGCTACACGATCGCCGATGACACGATGCGCAAGGTCTTCGCGGCCGATGACTACTCCGCGATCGCGATCGCCGGCGCTGCGGGCATGGCCGTCGAGATGGTGCGGCTGTTCCAGCTGGAGCTCGAGCACTACGAGAAGCTCACAGGCGACCGATTGTCGTTGGAGGGCAAGGCGAACCGGCTCGCCCAGCTCATCCGACAGAACTTCCCTCTGGCGATGCAGGGTCTCGTGGTCGTCCCCTTGTTCGGGGGCTTCGACGAGCGCAGGGACGCCGGTCGTCTCTTCTACTACGACGCGACCGGCGGTCGTTGGGAAGAGGACGACTATCAGGCCACCGGATCCGGGGCCCAGCCCGCCAAGAACTCCCTGAAGAAGCGCTGGCGAGAGGGCCTTTCGCGCGACGAAGCGGTCAAGGCGGCCGTCGAGGCGCTGCTCGATGCCTCCGAGGACGACGTCGCGACCGGCGGGCCGAGTGTCTACCGGCACATCTTCCCGATCGCACTGGCCGTGACCGCAACGGGTGCCGACGAGGTGCCCGAGCCTGAGGTCGAGGCAGCCGTGATCGCGGTGCTCGAGGAGCGCGCCTGATGTCGTTCATGCCCTACGTCGCGCCCGAGCAGATGATGAAGGACCGCTCGGAGTACGCCCACAAGGGCATCGCCCGGGGCCGTTCCGTGATCGGCCTCGAGTACGCCGACGGGCTGCTCTTCATCGCCGAGAACCCGAGCGCCACGCTGCACAAGATCAGCGAGATCTATGACCGGATCGCGTTCGCGGGCGTTGGCAAGTACAGCGAGTTCGAGGAACTGCGTATCGCAGGCATCCGGCTCGCCGACCTGCGCGGCTTCTCTTACGGCCGCGAAGACGTGAAGGCGCGCGACCTCGCCAACGCCTACAGTCAGGCGTTGTCGAACATCTTCACCCAGCAGATGAAACCCTACGAGGTCGAGATCTTGGTGGGTGAGGTCGACGGTGACGCGTCAGGCACCGCGATCTACCACATCCTGTTCGACGGGTCGGTGAACGACGAGCACGAGTTCGTCGCGATCGGTGGTCACGCGGAGGATCTCATGGAGCTGCTCCGGAGTCGCTTCACCGCGGGGTGGGATCTGAAGACCGCGGTCACGACGGCGGCAGAGGTGCTCGGATCGCCCGAGAGCCGAACGATCGAGGCCGGGGCCATCGAGGCGGGAGTGCTCGAGCGAGATCGCTCGCACCGCCGCAAGTTCCGCCGCCTCGAAGAGCCCGAGGTCACCGAGCTGCTCGCCGGCTGAGACAGCCGATCACCGTCGGGGAGCCCTCGACTCCGTTTCGGATCGCGCAACCGGGCGTAGGCTTGCTCGATGGACCGGCGTATCTTCGGGATCGAGAATGAGTACGGCGTGACCTGCACGTTCCGGGGGCAGCGGCGCCTATCGCCCGACGAGGTCGCGCGCTACCTGTTCCGGCGGGTCGTGCACTGGGGTCGGTCGTCGAACGTCTTCCTCGAGAACGGCGCGAGGCTCTACCTCGACGTCGGGTCCCACCCCGAGTACGCGACGCCCGAGTGCGACGTCGTGAAGGAGGTCGTTGCGCACGACAAGGCGGGGGAGCGGATCCTCGAGGCCTTGCTCGGGGCGGCGGAGATGCGACTGCACGAGGAGGGCATCTCGGGCCAGGTCTACCTGTTCAAGAACAACACCGACTCCGCGGGGAACTCATACGGCTGTCACGAGAACTACCTCGTCGGCCGCCATGGCGAGTTCGCGCGCATGGCCGACGTGCTGATCCCGTTCTTCGTGACGCGGCAGATCTGGTGCGGCGCCGGCAAGGTGCTGCACGGACCTCGCGGCGCCCAGTTCTGCATCGCGCAGCGGGCCGAGCACATATGGGAAGGAGTCTCGAGCGCTACCACACGGTCGCGGCCGATCATCAACACCCGCGACGAGCCGCACGCCGACGCCGAACGATTCCGCAGGTTGCACGTGATCGTGGGCGACTCGAACATGAGCGAATGGACCACGTTCATGAAGATCGGCATCACCGACCTCGTGCTGCGCATGGTCGAGTCCAACACCGTGATGCGAGACCTGTCGCTCGAGAACCCGATCCGGGCGATCCGCGAGATCAGCCACGACACGTCGTGCACGCGAACGGTGAAGCTTTCGAACGGGCGCGAGCTCTCGGCGATCGAGATGCAGGTGGAGTACCTAGAGAAGACGGAGCGGTTCATCGAACGCCGCGGCGCCGACGAGATCTCGAAAGTTCTGCTGCGGGAGTGGCGAGAGGCGCTCGACGCCCTGAAAGACGGGGAACCTGAGCGGTTGGTGCGAAAGGTGGACTGGATCACCAAGCGCATGATGATCGAGAAGTACATGGCCAAGCACGACCTGGCGCTCGCCTCACCCCGGGTCTCTCTGCTCGACCTGAGCTACCACGACGTGAATCGTGATCGCGGCCTCTACTACCTGCTCGAGAAGGCCGGCAAGGTCGACCGCGTCGTGACCGATGCCCAGGTCAACCTCGCGATGCGGGAGCCACCCCAGACCACCCGCGCGAAGCTCCGAGGCGACTTCATCAAGCAGGCGAAGGCGAAGCGCCGCGACTACACGGTCGACTGGGTGCACCTGAAGCTCAACGACCAAGCGCAGCGCACGGTGCTCTGCAAGGATCCGTTCCGAAGCGTCGACGAGCGTGTGGAGCAGCTGATCGCCCATATGTGAGGAGCGTTCCGAGGCGGTCAGCTTCGATCATCAGATGTAGCGGCGGATCAGGTCCTCGATGAACGGGTTCAAGGTCTCGTGAGCGTGGCCGTAGATCGAGCCGTGCCCCATCTCTTCGAACAGGTGGTACTCGGCGTTCGCGGCGAGCTCGGCGAGCTCGATGCCGTCTTGGGGCGGCGCTTGCAGATCTTCGGTGAAGGCCACGACGTGCATCGGCACCCGGCAGTCCGCAAGCGCCTTCCGCTGATCGAACCGGAGCGATGCATCCCATTGCGGGATCAGCGACGTCTCGTTCTCGCCCGAATCCATCCACGCGAGCAGCTGTGTGCGAAGGCGAGGCCAGAGCTCGCGGTCGCCGAGCGCCCGTGCCGGATAGAGCATCGATGCGTAGTGCGTAGCGCCCATCAGACCGTCGAGGCGGCCCCCGCCCCTTCGGAACTCGATCTCTGCCTCTTGGAAGTCCCAGCCCCACTGCGTGCACCACGCGCCGGTGCCCATGACCACGGCGCATCGCACGAGGTCCGGGTGGTCGATGCACACCTGCTGAGCGATCGCCGATCCGAACGACAGCCCGACGAGAGCGACCGGTGGGTCGCACACGCCCTGGATCAGCTCGGCGGCGTCACGGGCGAAGTCCTCGATGGGCCACGGAAGCGGCCGGTCGCACGACGTGCGCCCGATACCTCTGTTGTCGAATGTCGTGTTGCGGAAAGAACGCTCGAAATGCGGCATCTGGTACGGGTGCCAGTCGCTGCCGGGACTGCCGCCGCCGGCGATCCAGACCACGTCGAAGCCGTCGCCGAACCGGTCGTAGTGCAGCGTTGCCTCTGATCCCTGAAACGTCGCCACGTGCGCGGAACCCCCTTAAGGCCGACTCAGGTGCAGCGCCGGCATCATGACACGCGCCGGCGGACCCGTGACCGACGCCGTCACCGCCACCGCCTGTTCCCTGCGGCGAGGCGGCCGGCGAGCACGCCCGTGGCCGCTGCCGTGAGCTCGTGCACGGAGGGTGCATCCGCGCCGACGCCCACGCGATCGGCCAGCGCCGGGCGCGGATCGACCTCGACCACGTGATGGCCGATGAAGAGTCCGAGCTGCTCGACGGTCTCGCGGATCAGGGCCCGCATCGGTTCATCGACCGACGGGACTGCCACGTCGAGATCCACGTCGCACTCTCGCAGCATCGCGTTGGCGCTCGCCGGATCGTCGAGCGCGATCACTGGCAGCGGCCTGCCGCCGAGTGCTCTGGCCACGACGAGTGCGGCCGCCGCAGCCGGACCCTGCGCTACGACGAGCAAGACCTCGGCGATCGACGATCCGCCGAGCAGCTCGGCCCCCGGGAACTCCACGCCCTCGAGCTCCAGGCGCGCGAGCGGTGCGCGACCCGCTCGCTGAGCTCCTGCCCGCACCGTGGGTTCCAGCCCCGGGTCGCTCAGCACCACCACAGGCATGTTGCGAAGACCACCCGGGTCGATCTCACGATCGAAGCGGCCGAGCGGCACCCGAACCTGCCTGGTTCCGACGCCCACGGCGATCTCGGCGGCGATCTCGACCGACCCATCGGGAAGGCGTGTGACGGTACGGATCACGAGGGGGCTCGGTCGCTCGGCATGCGAGGCTATGATGCCCGACGATGACAGGCGCCGAACGCATGGAGCCGCTCGAGCGACTGCTGAACCTCGTCGCCCTGCTGCTCGAGACCCCCACGCCGCTCACCTACGAGCAGATCCGCGACACCCTGCACGCGTACCGATCCGACAACATCGACAGCGCCAAGCGCATGTTCGAACGCGACAAGGACCAGCTGCGGGAGTTCGGGATCCCCCTGCAGCTCGTCGACACCGATGTGTGGGGCGCCGAGCAGGGCTACATCATCCCGAAGGACGAGTACTACCTTCCCGAGATCGCATTCACGCCCGAAGAGCTCGGCGCGCTGCTGGTCGCGGCGCAGAGCGGCGGCGAGAACACCCGTGCGGAGCAGGCCGCGCGCAAGCTCCTCTACGGCGCCGACGGAGGCGTGCTGGCCGGCCTCGCCGGCGGCCCGTTGGCATCGGGGTCCGACGCTCGCAGCACCCTGGTGATCGAGTGTGCTGACGCGGCGCAACGACATCGCCGTGTGCGGTTCGGTTACCGGACCTCACACGGCATGGCGGGGGAACGGTTCGTCGACGCCTACGCGATGGTCTTCCGGGGCGGCCACTGGTACCTCGTCGGACACGATTCCGAGCGCGAGGACGTGCGCGCCTTCCGGCTCTCGCGGTTCACGAGCGACCTCGGTGATCTCGGGGAAGGCGGCGAACCACCCGAAGGCTTCCGGGCCGCAGACCATGTGCAGTCGGGACCGTGGGCCGCCGCCTCCGAAGATCATGCCGAGATCGCGTTCTCGCCCGAGGTTGCGTGGTGGGCAGTGGGGTCGTTCGCCGGAGCGAAGCAGACCGAGGTCGAGGACGACGGGTGGGTCGTGGCCGATGTGCCGATGACCCAACCGGGACTGCTGGCGTCGCTCGTGTTGCAGTTCGGTCCAGACGCGATCGTGCGTTCTCCCGAGGAGCTGCGCGACGAGGTCGTCGGCCGGCTCGAAGCTTTCGATGGCTGAGAAGGGACGCGCGAGCCCGCCCAAGACCGCCGAGCGACTCGGCCGCATGCTCGTGATCGTGCCGTATCTCGTGCAACACCCCGGATCGTCGATCGCCGAGGTCGCGCCACTGTACGACGTGAAGCCCGAGCAGCTCAGACGAGATCTGGATCTGCTGTTCATGTCGGGGCTACCCCCGTACGGTCCCGGCGACCTGATCGACGTCGAGGTTGATGAGGACGATCACATCTGGATCACGATGGCTGATCACTTCTCGCGGCCGCTGCGCCTCAGCCGTCAGGAAGCGCTGGCCATCACTCTGCGATCGGCCGAGCTGCTCGGCACGCCGGGATCTCCGCAAGCGCCGGCGCTCGCGAGCGCCGTGCACAAGCTGCGCGACGCCCTGGGTCCCGATACGGTCGGCGACGAGCAGGCCATCGCCACGGCCGAGTTCGGGCGGCCTGCGGAGCACCTGGAGACGATGCGACGTGCGGCTGTGGCCCGTGAACGCATCACGATCGAGTACTTCGCCGGGTCGACGGGGGCCTGGTCCATCCGCGACATCGAGCCCGAGGAGGTCTTCTCCGCGATGGGCAACTGGTACGTCGCGGCGTGGGACGTCGACGCCGACGACGAGCGCCTGTTCCGCGCCGACCGCATCCGGGCGGCGACCGGCGCCGGGGTGCGATTCGAGCCTCGAGGACTCGAGGGCGCGGGGCGGGCGCTCTACACGCCGACCGGCGACGAGATCCGCGTACGGCTCTCGCTGCAGCCGGGAGCGCGCTGGATCGCCGAGTACTACATGACCGAGGACCCCCTCGAGCGGGACGACGGAGCGTTGGAGGTCACGCTTCCTGCGGCTGAGCTCGCCTGGGTGGCAAGGCTCATGCTCCGCGTTGGTCCCGACGCGCAGGTGCACTCGCCGCCCGAGGTGAACGAGGCCGTGACCGGGCTCGCTCGCGACACGCTCGCGCTCTACCGCTGAAGCCGGGCACCGGGGCATCGAGTCGGTCCGAACGTCTGCACCCCGGCTGCCCCGGTATGGCGAGGTGATGGTTCGAGTTGGGTAGCCCCCATCCTGTCGAGGACTCTCAAGCCTCGCCGGGAGGAGGCCGATAGCACCCCTGAGATGACAACCATCCGGACAACGTGCCCAAGGTGTGGCGAAGTGGACATGGGCCCCGAGGCGATCATGCTTTCGGTGCGCCAGAGCGGCCGTGAGGGCAGCTACCGGTTCACCTGCCCCAGCTGTGCCGACGACGTGGAGAAGCGTGCCGACCGCAAGATCGTGGCTCTACTGGTCTCGGCGGGCGTGGACATCGAGCAATCAGAGAGCGATCAGATGCTCTTCGACGACGAGGGACCCGGGGATCTGCGGGGCGCTATCCCGCAGGGTCCGCGATTCTCGATCGACGACGTGATCGAGTTCCACTACCTGCTGGAAGACGACCGCTACATCGAGGAGTTCGTGGCCTCGAGCGGCGGCAACGCCTGACGAGACGAGAAGCTTCACGTTCGACGTGGCCTGCCGCGAGGGCAACGCCCTCGTGTAGCATCGCCTGCGTGGGCACCTGGCTCATCGTCTGGTTCGTGATCGGCATCGTTTCGACGATCGCCATGCTTGCCTTCTTGACCGCGCTGATCCGCCACCTGTTGGTGCTCGGGCGCACGGCCCGGCGCATGCAAGACGAGCTCTCGCCTGTCATGCGGGAGATCTCGGACGAGGGCGCCCGCGCGGGCGCCCGCGCCTCGAAACTCGGCGCTCGCCGGTAGGCAGATCTCATGCTCAACATCGGACCTCCAGAGCTCATCCTGATCTTCGTCATCGCCCTCGTGATCGTGGGGCCGCAGCGGCTTCCCGAGCTGGGGCGAACGATCGGCAAGGGCATGCGCGAGCTCCGCAAGATGCAGGACGAGGTCAAGGATCTCGTGAACACGGGCATGGGCGACGATTTCAAGCAGACCGCCGCGGAGCTGAGGAAGTCCGCCGCAGAGCTGAAGAGCGCGACCGACGTGCGATCTGCATTCCGCAGCGACGAACCTCGCACCCGCCCTCACGCAGCCAAGCGCCCGGCCGATCGCACCGGCGAAGGACTCGAAGCACCGTCTGGACAGGACGGAGCGCCGGCTCCTCACGCGGTCTCACCTTCGGATCCGCCGGCCTCGACAACGCCGGTCGATGGCGCCGACGAGGATCCGGCCGAGTGAGGCTCGCTGCATGCAGCTGATGCCTAGGTTCCTCCGGAAGTCGGAGGCAGAGCGCACCGGCACGATGTCTGTTCTGGAGCACCTCGATGAGCTCCGCCGGCGCATCATGATCGCCTTCTTCTCGGTGGCGGGGGGAGCGATCGTCGGATGGTTCCTGTATCCGTACGTGCTCGAGCTGCTCCAAGGCCCCTACTGCGAGTACCTACGGGATCACCCCGACGTGCAGCCGCCGGCAGGATGCAAGCTCGTGATCAACAGCGTGGTCGACGCGTTCCTCACGAAGATCAAGATGGTCGGGTTCCTCGGATTGATCGTGGCCCTGCCCGTGGTGATGTACCAGCTATGGGCGTTCATCGTTCCCGGGTTGACGAGCCGCGAGAAGAAGTGGTCCATCCCGTTCATCGCGACAGCGACGGCGCTCTTCCTCCTCGGGGCAGCGTTCTCGATCTGGACTTTGCCGAGGGCGCTCGAGTTCCTGCTCGGCTTCGGCGGCGAGGCTGTGGTGCCACTGATCACGTTCGACAGGTATCTCGGGTTCGTGACGCTCGTGACCCTCGCGTTCGGAGCGTCGTTCCTGTTCCCCGTGGTCTTGGTCTTCCTCGAGGCGGTCGGCGTGCTGTCGTGGCGGCGGCTCGCGTCGTGGCGGCGATGGACGATCCTCGCGATCGCGGTGTTCTCGGCGGTCATCACGCCGAGCGGGGACCCATACACGATGTTCGCGATGATGATCCCGATGTACCTGTTCTACGAGGCATCTATCATCATCGGCCGGATCATGAAGCGATAAGGACTGCCATGGCCATCAAGGGCAAGAACAAGAGCAGGGCGAAGCAACGGTCCGCCCCCCGGGCGCCTCGGCACGAGCCGGTGGCGCCTCCGACGCCGCTGCACAGTCGCAGGTGGGTTGTGTTCTCAGCCGGGGCGCTGCTGGGCGTGCTCGCCATGGTCGTGCTCGTGTTGGTGACGAACAGCCTCCGTTCGGGCGACGAAGAGGCCGAAGCCGAATCCGATGCAGCGCGACGCAGGGCGGCTGCCACCGCCTACCAGCAAGCGGTTCGCGGCGCATACAGCCAGGTCGGCGTGGTCCAGCCGGGGCTTCCGCCGACGATCTTCGCCGACATGGACGCCGCGCTCGACGCCCTCGCCAAGGGCAAGCCGCCCGCCGGCGCCGAGAAGACGTTCCAGCAGGCGGCCGACGACGCAGCTCGAGCGAGCAAGGACCTCGTTGCGTTCGACGTCGCCGAGACGATCCGCGATCAGGGCTTCAACGACCCCATCGCCTCCAGCTCCTTCACCGGCTCGGCCAAGACGCTGAAAGGAGTGCTCGATCTCTATCGCCAGGCCGCGCGGGTGGCGGCATCGGCGGTGTCGTTCGGGGGCGCCGAACGACAGCGCCTCGCCGACGTGGCGGTGGATCTGCGCGATACCGCGAGCGCCGAGCTCATCGGAGGCTGGACCCAGTACCTGCAGGCCCTGCAGGCCGGGGGCATCCCGGAGCCCCCCGGCGGCGGGCTCGTACCCGGGCTCGGCGGGGGATAGGCGACGGGCGCCGATGGGAGAGAGCGCCCCCGTCGTCGTGGTCGCGAACCCCGTCGCCGGGCGAGGAAAGGCCGGCAAGCGGATCGGCGCCGCTGACTCGTTGTTGCGTGAGCTTCGGATCGAACATGAGGTGCGGGTCGCCCGTAGCCCTGCGGATATGGAGTCCACCTGCCGCGACGCCGCTGAGCGAGGCGCCGAGATCGTCGCGGTGATCGGCGGCGACGGCACCGTGTCTTACGCCGCCAATGGACTGGTTGGCACCGGCGCCGCTCTGGCGGTGTTGCCGGCCGGCACGGGAAACGACTTCGCCGCTGCGATCGGTGCGCGGCGCTTCGGGGCGGCCGTGCGGCTGCTCGCGGACCCGAAGACCGCGGCCATCGACTTGGTTCGGGTGCGAGTAGGCGACACCGACCGGTGCTTCGTCAACATCGCGGGCGCGGGGTTCGATTCTGAAGTCAACGAGACGGCCGATTCGATGAGGGGGAAGCTGGGCGGTACGGGCACGTATGTGGCCGCGCTCCTGAAGACGCTCTCGCGATTCTCTCCCGCCCACTACGAGCTGACCGTCGACGGCGAACCGCTCACGCTCGATGCCATGCTGGTCGTGGTCGGCAGCGGCCTCTCCTACGGCGGTGGCATGAAGGTGCTTCCCGATGCGTCGCTCGTCGACGGAGTGCTCGACGTGTGCATCGTCGAAGCGCTCTCGAAGGGTGCGTTCCTGCGAGCGTTCCCGAAGGTGTTCATGGGCACGCATACGACACATCCGAAGGTGCGGATGATGCGCGCGGCTAGGGTGACGATCGAGGCGAACCGGGGTATGCAGGTCTACGCCGACGGCGAGCACGTCGGGGCGCTTCCTGCGTCGTTCGAGGTGATGCCGGGCGCCCTACCGGTCGTGGTGGGGCCAAGCGCGAAGGGAGTCAGATGAGCGAGAAGGCCGACGGGGTGCTCTTGATCCACGCGTTCCCGATGGACGCGAGCATGTGGGACCGCCAGGCCGGCGATCTGCGCGCCGACAGATGGCGAGTCGCCGCCCCGTCGCTCCCGGGGTTCGGCGGCGCCGCTGATGCCGGTCAGGTGATGACGATGCGCGCCGCTGCCGATGCCTGCGTGCGGGCGCTCGACGACGCCGGTATAGAACGTGCGATCGTGTGCGGGCTGTCGATGGGCGGCTATGTCGCCTTCGAGCTATGGCGCTCGGCGCGAGAGCGCATCGCCGGACTCGTGCTCGCCAACACCCGGGCAGGCGCCGACACCAGAGAGGCTGCGGCAACCAGGCGGTCGGTCGCGGCGAAGCTGCGCGCCGAAGGGGCAGGTTTCCTCGTTGACGAGCCGCCGCCTCTGCTCAGCCGTCGAGCGTCCGAGGAGCTGTGGCAGCAGGTGAAGAACACGATCGCCGCACAACCGGCTCGAGCCATCGCGGCTGCGGCCGAGGGCATGGCGGACCGCCCTGATTCCACGGACGACCTCGTCACCATCGACGTGCCGACCCTGGTGCTCACTTCGGAGGGCGACACGCTGATCACGCCCGATGTGAGCCTGTACATGGCCGATCGCATCGGTGGCGCCGCCTCGGTGACCCTGGAAGGCGCGGGGCACCTATCGAACCTCGAGGCGCCCGAGGCGTTCTCTGGGGCGCTGCGCGGTTTCCTGGGGCGTTTCGGTCGCGGCTGAGAGACTGGAACGCATGACCACCCCTGCGGCATTCGCCGCCCAGTTCCCGTTCGCGCTGGACGAGTTCCAGATGCAGGCCGCCGAGGCCGTCGACGCCGGCATGTCGGTGCTCGTCGCCGCGCCCACCGGCAGCGGCAAGACGGTCGTGGCCGAGTACGCGATCGAACGCTCCCTCGCTCTGGGAGGCAAGACCTTCTACACCACACCCCTGAAGGCTCTGTCGAACCAGAAGTTCGGCGATCTCGTCGCCAAGCACGGCGCCGAGTCTGTGGGCCTGCTGACCGGTGACAACACGATCAACTCCGAGGCGTCGGTGGTGGTGATGACGACCGAGGTGCTTCGCAACATGCTCTACGAGCGTTCCGATACGTTGCGCGGCCTCATGAGCGTCGTGATGGACGAGGTGCACTACCTGCAGGACCCGTACCGAGGCGCCGTCTGGGAAGAGGTGCTGATCCATCTGCCGCTCAGCGTCAGTGTCGTCTGCCTCTCGGCCACGATCTCCAACGCCGAAGAGTTCGGCGAATGGGTCGGCACGTTGCGTGGCGAAACCCGGGTGGTCATCGAGGAACGACGCCCAGTGCCGCTCGAGCATCACTACCTGGTGGGCCATCGCCTGCACCCGATGCACGTGGAGCAGGACGGCGTGCCGATCCCGAACCCGTACGTGATATCCCTCGACCAGAACGAGCTCCGCACCAAGGTCTATCACCGGCGCAGTAGCGGATATCCGCAACACGAGCGCATCTCCCGACCCCGCGAGGGACATCGGCGGGTGTACGTGCCGAGGCGCTCGGAAGTCGTCGACGTGCTCGAAGAGCACGCCATGCTGCCCGCGATCTATTTCGTGTTCAGCCGGGCCGGATGCGATCGCAGCGTTCGATGGATCCGTGAAGCCGGGATCTCGCTCACGAGCCGGGCCGAGTCAGACCACATCCGCGAGAGGGCAGAGTCCCGCGCAGCGTGGGTCGATGAGGACGATCTGGTCACCCTCGGTTTCTACGACTTCCTCGACGGGATCACGGCGGGGGTGGCTGCACACCACGCAGGCATGCTGCCCGTGTTCAAGGAAACGGTCGAGGAGCTGTTCGAGGCCGGACTGGTGAAGGTCGTGTTCGCGACCGAGACCCTGTCACTCGGGATCAACATGCCGGCGAAGACCGTGGTGATCGAGGATCTCTGGAAGTTCCAGGGGGAACGGCACGAGCTGCTCACTCCGGGCGAGTACACGCAGCTCACCGGCAGGGCCGGACGTCGCGGTATCGACGAGGTTGGCCATGCGGTAGTGCTGTATCAGAAGCAGGTGGACTTCGAACGCGTCGCCACCTTGGCGCAGCGCCGCACCTACGACCTGGTCTCGTCGTTCCGCCCGTCTTACAACATGGCGGTCAACCTTGCGCGCAATTACACCGAGGAGCAGGCGCATCACCTGCTCAACAGCTCCTTCGGGCAGTTCCTCGCCGACCGGAAGGTCGTGGGGCTCGAGGGGGAGCGCCGACGAGATTCCGAGGCGATCGAGGGGTACCGCGAGAACATGCGCTGTCACCTCGGCGACTTCGACGAGTACTGGTCGCTCGTGTCGAGGGCCAGGCGCATGCGAGACAGCGACCGCAAGGGTCATGAGAAGGCTCGCGGCGATTCGGTGCGTTATGCGGTGGGCAAGCTCAAGCCCGGTGAGGTGATCGCTGTGCCCAACGGCAAGCGTGGCGGCCTCGGCGTGATCGTGAGCTCCCGCGAAGGAAAGCCGACGGTGCTCACGCAGGACCGGCGGTTCTTCCGCTTGGCGGCTCGTGACTTCCAGGACCCTCCCGCGGTGCTGACGCGGATCCCACTTCCGCGCTCGGGAAGCGCGAAGAGCAGCCGGTACCGACGAGACGTGGCGGCGAAGCTCGTCTCACTGCAGGTGCGGCCTCCGAAGCCTCCGAAGCATCGCGCCGATCCGAAGGTCGAGCGTGAGGCCGTGAAGCTCGAGGAGCGCGCCGCGCAACACCCGTGTCACGCCTGCCCGGAGCGCGAGAAGCACGATCGGTGGGCCAAGCGGGTCGATGAGCGGGAGGCGTCGCTCGCTGGCATCGAACGTCGCATCAGGGTGCGGACCGAAACGTTGGCGCGCCAATTCGACCGGGTGCTGTCCGTGCTCCGCGAGCTCGGCTATGTCCAGGACTGGTCGGTGACCGAGAAGGGCAGGAGCCTTTCGCGCATCTACGGCGAGGGCGACATCTTGGTGGCCGAAGCGCTCGCTCGTGGCATCTTCGACGACCTCGAGCCTGCTGAGGTGGCCGCCCTGCTGTCGGCGGTCGTGTACGAGGGACGCGAGCGCGTGCCCTTGTCGGGAGGCATGCCGACGCCGGCCGCCGAGCGGAGCTACGAGTTGCTCGAGCGCACCTGGCGGCACATCCGTCGCACCGAGGACGACCATCAGGTGCAGCTCTGCCGCGAGCTCGAGGCCGGGTTCGCGACGCCCGTCTTCCACTGGGCCAGCGGACGGCCCCTCGAGGAGGTGCTCTCGGAGACCGACATGGCGCCCGGCGACTTCGTTCGCAACTGCAAGCAGCTCCTCGACCTGCTGCGCCAAGTCGAAGAGGTTGCGAGCCCCGAGACGGCTGCGCTGTTCGCGAGGGCCCGCTCCTCGGTGTTCCGGGGCGTCGTGGCGTACACGGGGGTCTGAACGAAGGGTGCCGGCGACGAGGCGGGTGTGTTGACGAGCCCCTTCGGAAGCCTCACGGTGATCGCCGACCCCGGCGCCGGCGACGGTGGGGTGGGGAAGCGGCTTCCCGCCCTGAAGCGCGCGCTGGCCTCCCACGATCTGGAGTACACCCTGAGCCTCGCAGAGCGCCGGGGCGACGGTGCGCGCCTCGCGACGTCTGCGCTCGACGAGGGGTGTCGATACGTCGTTGCCGTGGGCGACGATGCGAGCGTGCAGGATGTCGTGAACGGCATGTTCCGCAACGGTGCTCCGATCCTCGAGGAACCCGTGCTCGGCGTGATCGCGGCCGACGCCGAGAACGACCTGTTGCGGAGCTTCGGGCTTCCTGGCGACGTCGAGGCAGGTGTGCGCCACCTCGTGGGTGAGAACACATACCCCTTCGATCTGATGCGCATCACCTGCACGGGCCCCGACGGGGAACCCCTCACCCGGTATGCCCACAACCTGGCTCAGATCGGCCTAGGCGCCAACGTGGAGCTGGCACGACGGCGCCTGCCGGCATGGCTGGGCGAGCGTCGACGACGGTTCCTCAGCTTCTGGCGCGGCTATGCCGCCACGAGGCGGCGGGTGGTGCGCGTCGGATACGACATGAAGCAGTGGGAAGGCGAGAGCTTTCACGTGGTGATCGGCAACGGGCAGTTCGCGTCGGGCATCCGACTCTCGCCTCGGTCCTACCCCGGTGACGGCGTGCTCGACGCCCTGGTGTTCACCGGGCAGAAGTCCGACGCGTACACGATGATTCCACGCATCATGCGACACGGAGGCCACGTTCCAGACGATGCGATCAAGGAGCTGCGGGCGAAGATCCGCTTCTCGGTCGAGTCCGAACGGCCGTTGGCGATCGTGGCCGACGGAGAACCGTTGGGCACCACCCCGGCGACCTTCCAGGTCGTGGCGCAACAGATCCTGTTGAAGCTGTAGAGGAGACCAACGTGCACATCGAACGCCTGACGGATCGCATGCGACGCGCCGCCGAGCAAGCGGCCTCGCAGGGGTTCGACGCCCTCGTGGTCGCGCCCTCACCAGACCTCGCCTACCTCACCGGCTACGACCCCATGCCGCTGGAACGGGCGACTTTGCTGGTCCTTCTCAAGGAGCGGTCGCCGATCATGATCGTTCCCGAGCTCGAACGCTCGCTCGCGGTCGCGTCGCCGGCCGGAAAGAGCATCGAGCTGATCGGCTGGATCGATGGCGTCGATCCGTACGAGGAGACCGCGAGGCTGCTGCCGCCCGAGGCACGGGTGGCCGTCGGGGATCGCCTCTGGGCGAGCCATCTGCTCGGGCTCCAGGTCGCCGCACCCAGCGTGACGTTCGAGCCCGGCTCGCCCGTGATCGGACGTCTGCGCGCCGTCAAGGACGACGACGAGCTCGACGCGCTCCGGCGCGCCGCCCACGGCGCCGACGAGTCGTTCCGCCAGATCTGCACGATGGGGTTCATCGGACGCCGGGAGGACGAGATCGCCGCCGATCTGGCCGACCTGCTGATGCACAACGGCCACGCGAGCGCCGAGTTCACGATCGTCGCGAGCGGACCCAACGCCGCTTCGCCACATCATGAACCAGGTTCGCGCACGGTCGGCGCGAACGACGCGATCGTCATGGACTTCGGAGGCGAGCTCGAGGGCTACTTCAGCGACACGACGCGCACGGTCGTGGTGGGGGCGCCGCCTCCCGGGTTCGAGCGGGTCTACGAGACCGTGCGCAAGGCGCAGGCCGCCGCCTGCGAGGCCGTGGGCCCGGGTGTCGAGGCCCAGCACATCGATCGCGTCGCCCGGCGCATCATCGACGAGGCGGGGTTCGGCGACAGGTTCATCCATCGCACCGGCCACGGCATCGGCCTCGAGGTGCACGAGCCGCCCTATCTTGTCGAGGGCAACGACTGGACGCTCGAGACCGGCTCCACTTTCTCGGTGGAGCCCGGCATCTACCTCGATGGCGGGTACGGCGTACGCATCGAGGACATCGTCGCGGTCACCGTCGACGGGGTGGAGCGCTTGAATCGCTCGACCCGCGAGCTCCAGGTGGTCGAGTAGAGAGGTCCCGCGCCGCCTGCCGATCTAGCTCCGGGGACGAACCTTCGTGCCCTGTGGCGTGTCCATGACCTCGAGCCCCATGCCAGCGAGCTCGTCGCGGAGGCGATCGCTCTCGACATAGTCCTTGCCCGCGCGGGCGGCGTCGCGCCCCGCCACCTTGGCGAGCACCTCCTCGCTCGGCGCCCAGCCGCTCGTGGCCTCGCGCTCGAGATCGAGGCCGAGCACCGAGTCCCACGATGCGAGCAGCGCGTATCGCTCAGCGTCGCTCACGCTGCTCGCGCCGACGACCTCACTCACGACCACCACGGCTGCCGGCATGTCGAGATCCGAGGCGACCGCGTCTCGGAAACGTGCGTCGTAGACCCGAGCGGCCTCCCCAAGGGCTTGGGCGCCCGGCGCCCACTCGGCCATCCGGCGACGGAGCTGCTTGACCTTGGCGTCGGCGGCGTCCATGGCTTCCCAGGCGAAGTCCATCTCGGAGCGGTATCGAGTCTGGAAGGTGAGCCACCGGAACGCGAGCGGATCTGTCCCGTGCTCGACGAGGTCGGGCACGCGCACGGTGTTGCCTGTGGACTTCGAGATCTTCTGACCAGATCGGCGAAGGTGGCCCCCGTGTACCCAGATCGAGACCACCTGATGGCCGACCGCCCCTTCGCTCTGGGCGATCTCGTCTTCGTGATGTGGGAAGCGCAGGTCGTTGCCTCCGGTGTGGATCTCGAACCGCTCGCCCAGGTACTTCATCGACATCGCCGAGCATTCGACGTGCCAGCCCGGGAAACCGACACCCCACGGGGAGTCCCACTTCATGAGGCGCCCGGGGCCCGCCGTCTTCCAGAGGGCGAAATCGGCGGGGGTGCGCTTGGCCGGATCGGTCTCGAGGTCGCGATGACCCGCGCGGAGGTTGTCGAGGGTGTTGCCACTCAGCGAGCCGTAGCCGGGGAACGACGACACGTCGAAATACACGCTTGCGGAGTCGGCTACGTAGGCGTGGCCCCGGTCTATCAAGCTCTGCGTGAGCTCGATCATCTCGGGGATGTGCTCAGTCGCCTTGGGGTAGTTGTCGGCCGGGCGGATACCCACCGCCGCTGCGTCGGCGAAGACCGCGTCGGCGTACTTCTGGGCGATCTCGAGGGGAGAAAGGCCCTCGTCCTCGACCGCGAGCAGCATCTTGTCGACAGCCTCGGGCGACGCCTCGTCGGTCATATGTCCGACGTCGGTGATGTTCATGATCTGCGTGACTGTTCTGCCCTCGAGCTCTAGACCGCGCCGGATCAAGTCGGCGAGCATGAATGTGCGAAGGTTGCCGAGGTGGGCGTAGCGGTAGACCGTGGGCCCGCAGGTGTACATCGCGACGTGGCCGTCGGCACCCGGTGAAACCTCGTCGAGCCCGCGCGTCAGCGTGTTGTACAGGCGCATGGCCTGAGCTTACCGTTGGAGCGGTCTGCGGCTACGCGCCGTCGTCGGGGCGCGGGGGAGACTGCGGGTCGAGCATGACACGCTGCTCTTGCCCGTAGCCGGGGCTCGAAGCGGCGACCTCCACGGGCGGGGGCGGCACGGGCACGGGGATGCGGGATTCCACGCCAGCGTGCTCCTTGTGCGCGCGCAGGACCGCATCGTGGTACCGCGCGATCATCTGCTGGAACGATGGGTCGTGGTAGGGCCGGCCGTCGATCGTCGGACCCTTCGTGCCCTCGATGATCGCCTCGACATCGTCACCGGTGATCGTCTTCACGGTCTCCAACGCATGCGCGAGTGCCAGCACCTCCGAGCGATGCTCGTCGATCAAAGCCCAGGTCTTCTCGTAGAGCTCGTTGAGCTTGTCCTCTACGCTCTGGCCGAACGCCGAGTCGAACAGGGCCCGGTCCCCACCCGTCTCCATCGACGTGGACCCCAGCGGCGCCAGGGTGACGGAGCGAGAAGCGATGCGATCACCCATGGCGTAGTAGGCCAGCGCCTGACTGGTCATGCCGGTCGCGGCGCGCATGTCGCCGCCGACCCCCATGGAATGGTCGCCGTCGAAGAACATGCGCTCACCGGCCAATGACGCCAGTGCCGTCATCACGTCGATCTCTCGTTCGGTGCGCCACTGCACGAACTGATCCTCCGGCGGGATCGAGGACACGAACCCCCCGACATCACCCCGACGCTCGATGGTGGCCATATCGATGACGGCGTGCTTGCGCAGCCGGTAGGCGACCACGGCGTGACACGCCTCATGCACGGCCACGGAGTGTCGCTCGCGCTCGATGTACTCGTGCTCGTCGGGCAGCCCGTGCTGCTTCAGCTGCTTGGCCCTGACGACGTCGGCGTAGGTCACCGTGTCGCGGTTTCCGCGGATCGCGATCACGAGACCCTCGTTCACGATGTCTTTGATCGAAGCACCCGAGAAGTAGGGCGTGATCGTGGCGAGCTTGTCGAGCTCCTCGGTGCTGATCTCGTTCTTCACCTTCGCGAGGTAGTACTCGAACGTGGACCGCCGTCCGTCCTTCTGCGGATAACCCACCTTGTACTGGCGATCGACCCGGCCGGGACGCAGCATGGCCGGGTCGAGCGTGTTCGGCATGTTGGTGGCGAAGATGTGCAGGATGCGGTACTTCGGCGGAGGCTTGGGCTTCATGCCGATGAGTTTTCGGAGCCTGTTCAGCATGCCCTTGGGCTTGGTGAGCCCGGACATCTCCGCCAGCAGGATCTGGAGGGTTCCCATGCCGCCACCACCACCCATGTTGCCCATGATCACCTGCTCCTTGGTGGGGTCCACGTGCGGCCCGACGGTGGCCGTGTCGAAGGCGGCGTGGCGTCCAGGCGCGGACACGTAGGCGAGCCCATTACAGGTCGGCGACGAGGTCCACGGTGTGGTCGCGGGCTGCGAGCCGGTGGCGATGCCGGCACCGCGGCTCCCGAGCGAGTCCGCCTCGTCGAAGAAGACGATGACGCCGCCGAAACGGAGCGCGAGCCGGCGGAGTCGCCGATAGAGCCCCTTGACCTTCAGCGGCCCGACTCCCATGAACATGTTGATGAAGGCCGAGGGCTCGACCGCCACGAAGGGTCGTCCGGCCTCGCCTGCGATCGCCTGCGCCATCAAGGTCTTGCCGGTGCCCGGTGGCCCCCACAGCAAGATCCCCCCGGGAACATACCCACCCCTCGATTCGATGGACTCCGGGTCCTCGAGGAACACCAAAGTCTCCTTCAGCTGCCCGAGCGCCGCGTCCTGGCCCTTCACGTCGTCGAACCTGGTCTCGATCTCGTCGGGCATGATCGTATCGATACCCCCGCGCGAGAGGAACCAGAACAACGCACCGAACTGGAAGATGATGATGAACACGTAGAACATCAGGCGTAAGAGCAAGGGCGCGGCGGCCGCGAGCCTGGCCGGCGCCTCGACGATCCCCAGCCATGGTGGCTCGGTACCGAAGATGTTGCCGAGGATGTTGCTGAGCACCAGCAGGAAGACGAAGTACTTGAACGCCCGGCCGACCCGGAACCTCGTGAAGTCGTTCATCGCGCCGAGTCGTCGCTGGGTCGCCCCGAAGACCGACTGCTGCCAGAAGCGGTAGTAGCCCTTGGAGCGCTCCTCGATGAAGTAGTGGATCTGACGCGAGAACTCCAGGGCCATCAGTGCCAACAGCCACCCGTAGTCGTTGACGGCTATGCGGATCGCATCGCTGAACGGACCGTCGAGCGGCTTGACGGTGGTGCTCCACACCACCGCGAGGCCGGCGAGCCAGAAGATGCTCAGCAGCACGAGCAGCTTGATGCGATCCCAGAAGACCGCGGGCGCGCGGGTTTGCCACTCCGATGCTCGCGGCCGAGAGGGTCGATCCGCGAGGGGGTTCGTTCCGCCACCGTTCGTGCTCATGCGATCACCGCCCAGGAGTTGACCACTGTTTCGATGTCACCATGGTTCCGCGCGTAGCAGTCCGCGCTGCACAGCACCGCCAGGATGTACACCTTGTCGGTGCTCGGATCCATGTAGGCGGTCTGGTTGATGTGGAGGTAGTCGTCGCTCACGAGCACGGAAGCGTCCCCAGCTCCGCCGACGATACCTACCACGCTCTCCAACGCCGAGATCGAGATCTGCGCCTCGAGATGCAGCCCACGGAAGCCGTCGACATCGAGGCGATCGTCGTACGAGATCATGGTGACCGCCTCAACGCCCACGTCATCGCGGATCTGGTCGATGGGGATCAGGAGGTTCCGGAGGAGCTCGAGGTTGACCCTGTCACGAGCCTGGGTCGACAGCTGGTACACGGCCGCCATGCCTTGCGGGAAGGCCGTGTCGTATCCGCCAGCGAGGCTGAGGACGTGCTCACGCGCGGGCGATGGATCCGCATCGAGGCCCACGAGCCATTCGGCCGTGTCGGGAGTCGACGCCTGAGCGCCCGGCGGATCGCCCTGCATCGTCGCCTCGTCGAAGAGCGTCCAGTCGTGCGGCACCTTGAACGCCGTCTTCGCCTCGGTGTTGCGAACGTACTCGTAGCTGGGAGAGCCGCAGGCTACGAGGCCCGTCGAGGCAACCGCGACCACCAGAAGAGACGCCAAGCACACGCGGCGGATCATCGCATCATCATCCCACGCACCTCCGAACGGTTTCCGCGTTGATGACTGATCGGGCCTGGGTCGGACCACGAGGGAGATCTCATGCACGCAGAGGACGGCGTTCGAACGGGATCGAAAGCGCGATCGTGGTGCGCGTGTCGACGTTCGCCTTCTCTCGGAGCCTCCGGATCAGATCCTCGAGATCTGCGGTGGTCTTGGTGCGCACCTTGAGCACGTAGTTGGTTTCCCCGGCCACACTGAGGCAGTCCTCGACCTCGGGGAACTCCGCCACCCGGTCCGGAAGGTCATCGGGCTGGCGCGGGTCGAGCGGCGAGGCGGCGATGAGGGCCGTCACGAACAATCCGAGCGCCTGAGGATCGACGACAGCCGCATAGCCGCGGATCACGCCCTGAAGCTCGAGCTTTCGCACCCGGTCGTGCACCGCCGAGGCCGACAGACCCACGCGCGCCCCGACGTCGGCATAGGTCGCTCGAGCGTCGTCCTGCAAAGCGGTCACGATGTCGCGATCTCTGTCGTCAAGCATGCGACCAATCATAGGTGGCCCGTTGCCGCCGCCGAAACGTCGATCGGCCCTCGGTCGAGCGGGCCGGCGACGGGAGCTCGGCCTATGCCTGCGGGGGACGTTTCGGAGACACCGCGGCCGATTGCGCCCACTCCGAGGACCGCGATACAACAGCCTCTTCGGCGTCGACCTCCTTCCGGCCGTCGGCTACGGCATGGAGGTCGCCGTGCGTCATACACGCCCGCCGAGATCGTACGAGCGAGCCGACGATGCGATCCAGGTGGAGGTGGTCTCGAAGCCGGGCGGGGGCTCGCGTGAGCTCACCCACCTCGGCGATCGCGACCGACGACACTACGACGCGGTGGTGACTGCGGTGACGCCCTCGATAGAGCGGGCGCTCGCACCGAGCGCCGTAGCGAACCGGGCCCGAGTGACCGGCAAGCGACTCGAGCTAGAACCCTGGAGGCTCGCCCGGCGCCGCTACGTGCACGCGGTGCGCGCATCGACGAGCGGGCCGGGGCGGGCGGCGTTCGTCGGCGACGTGCGCGACTGCTACGGCTCGATGACCCCTGCGACGGTCGTGCGAGCGCTGCATCTGGTCGGCGCAGCGCCCGACAGTATCGAGCGGCTCGCGACGCTGCTGAAGAGCTTCGAGTCACGCGGGGTGCGCGGACTGCCGATCGGACCGTGCCCCTCGGCGGTGCTGGCGAACGCGATCCTGGCGCCCGTCGACGATGCCCTGCGCGAAGTCGCAGGCGGACCTGCCTTCCGCTGGGTCGATGACGTCGTCGCCTTCACACCCAACCTCGCCGCCGCCCGCCGCACCGCGCACGCCTTCGACCAGGCGCTGAGCGGTCTCGGCCTTTCGGCCAACGAGGCGAAGAGCCACGTCGTCGACGACCCGATCGCAGTGCTGGCCGGCGTATCGAAGACCTCCATCTCCCCGGCCTCACGGCATGGCATGATGCGCGCGCCGTGAGGACCTTGTATCGAGCTTCCCTCGTCCGCACACAGACCTACCCCGAGTCGGGGGAGTGGCTGCTCGTCGACGACCGGCACGTGCAGCGTGTCGGGGTCGGAAGCCCCCCCAAGGCCGACCGGATCGTCGAGCTTCCCGGGGCCACGATCGTGCCGGGGTTCATCGACAGCCACGTGCACCTCACCGAGACCGGTATGTCGCTCGCCCACGCCGACGTCGAGGCGGCCCGGTCGGCCGGAGAGCTCATCGGAGCGGTGCGACGCCGGGCGGCCGAGGGCGATGGGCCCGTGTTCCTGCTGGGCTATGACGAATCGACATGGGATCGACCGATAGTGCCGACGATCGGCGAGCTCGACGACGCCTGCCCTCGTCCGCTCGTGATCCGCCGCACCGATGGGCACGTCGCGCTCGTGAACCGCGCCGCGATCGAGGCCGCGACCGTGATGGACCTGCCCGGCGTGGGGCACGACGACACCGGACAGGTGACAGGACGCCTGACCCAGCAGGCCAACGACGCGATCGGGTTGTGGGTGATGACCTCGGTCGATGACCACGAGCGCCAGGATCTGCAGCTACAGGCTGCGTCGCTCGCGGCTTCCAGGGGGATCACGGCGGTTCACGAGATGTCGATGCCTCACTGGAGCGGGGAGCGCGATCTGCAGGTGCTGCTCGAACATCGGGGTCGTCTTCCGATCGATGCCCTGCCGATCGTCGCCACCACCGACCTCGGCGCCGCCATGGCGCGCGGGCTGCATGCGATCGGGGGCGACCTCCCCGTCGACGGCTCGATCGGCGCGATGACGGCGTGGGTGGGGGAGCCGTACGTCGATGGAAGCGATGGCGTCGGCTACTGCGCCGATGACGAGCTGGCCGAGCTGTTCCACGGCGGACATGCCGCCGGGCTGCAGGTGGGAGTGCACGCGATCGGCGACCGTGCTATCGACCAGGTGCTCTCGGTGTGGGAGCGCGTCTACCACACGCTCGATTCCCGGGAGCGCCGGCACTTCCGTGCACGGCGACATCGCATCGAGCACTTCGAGATGGTCTCGACCGCCCAGGTGGAACGCGCGGCCATGTTGGGGCTCGCCGCCTCGGTGCAGCCGGCGTTCGACGCCACGTGGGGCGGGCCGGGCGGCCTCTACGAGCAGCGGCTCGGGGCCGAGCGCGCCGAGCGCATGAACCCGTTCCGGACCATGGTGGAGCGCGGCGTCGAGGTCGGGTTCGGTTCCGACGCCCCGATCACGGCGCTCGACCCGATGCGCGCGATCGAGGCCGCCGAGCGCCACCACGATCGGGCCCAGCGCCTGTCGCGACCCGAGGCGATCAGGCTGCACACGATCGGCTCGGCGCGCATCGGCCACCAGGAGGACAAGAAGGGCTCGCTCGCGCCGGGCATGCACGCAGATTTCGCGGTTTTCGGCTCCGACCCCTTCACCGAACCATCGATCGAGGACCTGAGGCCGCTGCTCACGGTCTCGCTCGGCCGAGAGGTCTTCGTTGCGTGAGCGGAGCCCTTGTCACTCTTTCTGCACGGCGATGGTTGACCCCTCCGCGGCTGCGGGCGTAGCGTGCGGGCCGCGCCACCGCTTCGGCAGCGGCGCACGAGGGTCCGACTGGCTGAGTAGAGAACGTGGCGCTCCGGCGTCGCGGCCCCAAAGGTCAGTCGGGCCCTCATCCTCACATGTATCCCCGGCCTTATCCCGGCACCGGGAATCCTTCGGCCCCTCGATGCGTTCAACCGTGTTCGTGGCGTTCTTGCGCCGGTCGAAGCCGCATCGCCCCATGTGGTTGCACGAGCGAGAAGGGGCAGTAGGATACGCGCGCATCGAGGGAGGGCTGACCTCTCGGAGGGATGAGATGAGCGACACGATGAGCGAAATCGAAGAACCGAGCGAAGACGAGGCGCCGTCGCAGGATCGCGACGACGATGAGCCCAGCGAAGCCGATCTCGCCGACGCCACGGTACCTCCAGATCCGGCGACAGGCGGCGATGTCGAGTCGATCCAGGAGCTGCTCGTCAAGCAGGAAGCGGCCGACGACGCCGATGCAGACGAAGAAGAGGAAGCCGTCATCGCCCTCACCAAGGAGGAGCGTCTGGCTGCCGACCCGGCCGACAACCGCGTCGTTCCCATCCAGGAGACCGAGTTCGTCTGCAAGCGGTGCTTCCTGGTGAGGCATCGGAGCCAGCTCGCCGATAAGAAGCGCACGCTGTGCCGCGACTGCGCCTGAAGGCGCGACCCGCTCTACCGCTCGCGCTACCGATCGCCGCGGCCTCGGGCCTGCTTCTGGCCCTCGCGTTTCCTCCTACGGGCCTGTGGCCGGTCGCATTCGTCGCGCTGGTGCCTCTTATCTGGCTGCTCCATACCGCAGGACCTCGCCGTGGCTTCATGCTCGGCCTCGTCTTCGGGCTCGCCTTCCACGGGTCGACGCTCTATTGGATCCTGCGGTTCGGCGAGCTGGCCTGGGTTGCTGTGACCATCGTCTCCGCCCTGTGGGTCGGGGTGTTCGGCGCCCTGGCGCCGGCGTTGCGCCGGCCCTGGCGCCCAGTCGTGAGCGTGCTCGCCACCGCGTCGGCCTGGACCGTGCTCGAGTGGCTGAAGGGCATGTGGCCGCTCGGGGGGTTCACCTGGGGCACGCTCGGCGTCTCCCAGGTCGATAACGCGGCGACCGTGCGCCTAGGAACGGTCGCAGGCGTCTGGGGAGTGACGTTCGCGGTCGTCGCGGTCAACGTCGCCTTGGCCCAGATGGCCGACGGGGGAACGGGGCGAAGGGGGCGCGCGGGGCGGATGAGGCGTGGACGAGCAGCCGCCGCACAGGGGCGCATCGCCGCGCTCGTCGGGGCAGCCGTGCTGGCGATCGGACCCCTCGCGCTGCCGTTCGCGAGCGCCGAGGGGCAGGCGATCGATATCGCGACGATCCAGGTCGACGTCCGCGAAGCCGAGAACCAGACGGACGCGAGCGAGGACCTGCGCGTCGCCGAGCTGAACATCGCCCAGCACAAGCTCCTCGCACAGGGCCCTCCACCGGACCTGGTCGTCTGGGGCGAGGGCGCCCTCGATCCTGCGGCGGCAGCCGACCCCGCGGTCCGCGAGATCATCGCCCGGGTCGTCGCGCAGACGGGGGCGCCGACGATCATCGGCGCGGTCATCGAAGATCCCGACGGAACCCAACACACCTCGGTCCTGCAGCTCGACGCCGGCGGCGTGGAGGTCGACCGCTACGACAAGACCCACCTCGTGCCGTTCGGCGAGTACGTCCCGTTCCGCTCTCGGTTGGGTTGGATCGATGCGATCGATCAGGTGCCCGTCGATCGAGAGCCGGGGCAGGGCACCCAGCTCCTCACGAGCCCGGGACTGGCGACGTTCAGCACCCCGATCTGCTTCGAGAACTCCTTCCCGGCGATCACCCGGTCGATCGTGAGCCAGGGGGCGGAGTTCGTCGTCGTGCCGGTGAACAACGCCTCGTACGGCTTCACCGCGGCGAGCGCACAGCACCTGCAGATGTCGCAGATGCGGGCGATCGAGACCGGGCGTTGGTACGTGAACGCCGCGATCTCGGGCATCAGCGCGTTCGTGGATCCCTCGGGGCACATCGTGGCTTCGGCCGGCCTGTTCGAGACCGATATCCTCCGCCACACCATCAGGGCTTCAGACGAGCGCACGTGGTACGTCAGGCTGGGGGACTGGCTCCCCTGGCTCTCCCTCGCGTTCCTGGCTGTGGTCATCGCTGCCCCACGCCGGCGCAGGGCCGCTCGTCCTGCGCCGGCGCCACTCGCGCCCGACAGGCGGCGGACGCTGGTGATCCTGCCCACGTACGAGGAACGCGCCACCATCGAGCAGGTGCTCAGAGGCGTGCGCAAGGCCCCGCACGACGTCGACCTGCTCGTGGTCGATGACTCCTCACCCGACGGCACCGCCGCGGTCGTGCGCGATGTCATGTCGACGGAACCACACATCCGGCTCGTGCAGCGGCCCCTGCGCTCAGGACTCGCGAGCGCCTACCTCGAGGGATTCCGTCTGGCGCTCGACGAGGGCTACGACCTCGTGGTCGAGATGGACTCCGACCTCTCGCACGACCCCACGGAGCTGCCGAGGCTGCTCGACGCTGCCGCAGCGGGCGCAGACCTCGTGGTGGGAAGTCGGTACGTGCCAGGAGGCTCGGTGACCAACTGGAGCCGGGCTCGGGTCGCGTTGTCTCGAGGAGGCAACGCCTATGCTCGGTTCATGCTGGGCGTCGAACTGCATGACGCCACCAGCGGCTTCCGTGTCTATCGACGCGCGCTGTTGGCTGACCTCATGGCCGACCCGATCGCCTCGCAGGGGTACGGCTTCCAGATCGAGCTCGTTCTTCGGTCCTGGCGGCTCGGCGCGACGCTCGTCGAGGTGCCGATCACGTTCCGCGAGCGCGAGCACGGACATTCGAAGATCTCGCGTCGCATCGTCGTCGAAGCGTTGTGGCTCGTGACCCGGTGGGGTGTCGCCCAACGGTTCGCAGGGCCGCGGAGCGAGGGAACTACGCCTGAGCGTGTTTCCCCATAATGTGCATTATGTCACTTAGCACGAGCCAGGGATCCTCATGGTCGTGGGAGACGCTCGTTCCCCCGCTGCGGATCCTGCCGTCCTTGGTCACGAGGTAGCTGAACGTCCGCTCCACAGGGCCTGTCACGGCAAGACCGTCAGTCCGGGGGGTGCATCGCGCCCCATCGGAGCTTCAGGCGGCGTGCCGCCCTGGCTTCGTCGAGCCGGCGGACGGGAGTGGTCACAGGTGCGTCATGGAGCAGCTCCGGGCTGGTGTGAGCTTCATCTGCCGCCCGCAAGAACGCCTCGGCCATGGCGTCGAGGGTCTGCTTCGATTCCGTCTCGGTCGGCTCGATCATCATGGCCTCGTCGACCACGAGCGGGAAGTAGACCGTTGACGGGTGATAGCCGAGGTCGATCAGCCGCTTGGCGACATCCATCGCTCTGACTCCGGTCTGCCGCTTCAGTGACTCGACCGAGGACACGAACTCGTGCATGGGCGGCGCGTCGGGGTACGCGAGCGGGAACGCCGGCGCGAGCCGCGCGGCGAGGTAGTTGGCGTTCAGCACGGCGAGCTCGCTCACCTCGGTGAGACCGTCGGCGCCGTGGCCGAAGACGTACGCGTACGCGCGCACCAACACACCGACGTTCCCGTGGAAACCGTGGAGCCTTCCGATCGACTTCTCACGATCGCGATCCCACCGCAACGTGCCGTCGTCATCGCGAGCGAGGATCGGCGCCGGCAGGTAGTCGACGAGACGCTCGGTGACCCCGACCGGACCGGCACCCGGTCCTCCCCCGCCGTGCGGGGTGGCGAACGTCTTGTGGGTATTGATGTGCACGATGTCGAACCCCATGTCACCCGGGCGGGCCTTGCCCATGATCGCATTGAGGTTCGCGCCGTCGTAGTAGACGAGCCCGCCCACCGAGTGCAACAGTCCGGTGATCTCTTCGATGCGCTCTTCGAACAGGCCGAGGGTGTTCGGATTCGTGAGCATGAGCCCGGCGACCTGATCGTCGACGAGCTCACCGAGCGCCTCGACATCGACGAGGCCGCGGTCGTCGGAGGGCACGCTCACCACCTCGAACCCCGCCAAACGAACGCTCGCGGGGTTCGTGCCGTGGGCCGCGTCGGGGATCAGTACCTTCCGACGCGCGTGCCCACCACGCGCACGGGAAGCGTCGTGATCGGAGTGGAAGGCGCGCATCATCAGCAACCCGGCCATCTCCCCACAGGCGCCGGCGGGTGGCTGCATCGTGGCGCGCGCCATGCCCGTGATCTCGCAGAGCGCCCGTTCGAGTCGCCATAGCATCTCGAGCGTGCCCTGCACGGTGGTGTCGGGCTGGAGCGGGTGCGCCCGCTGGAACCCAGGGAACGCCGCCACTGTCTCGGCAACCTTCGGGTTGTACTTCATCGTGCACGAGCCGAGCGGGTACGGGCCGGTGTCGACCCCGTAGTTCTGCTGGGAGAGCATCGTGTAGTGGCGCACCAGGTCGATCTCCGCTACCTGCGGAAGCTCGGGCGCCAACGCGCGTTCGTGTCCTGCGGGCACCGTGACCGCCGGCACGTCGAGCGGCGCGAACGCAGATGCGCGACGCCCGGGCGAGGATCGTTCCATGATCGTGCCCGAGGAAGCTGGCGGGCCCTGTGTGCGGATCGGTGCGCCCTCGTTCACGACGCGAGCACCTCTTCCATCGCTACGACGTAGCCGTCGATCTCGTCTCGGGAGCGACGTTCCGTCAGGGCCACGACCAGCACGTCATCGCCCGCTTGCGGCATCGCAACACCGGCGAGGAATCCTCGCTCGACCATCGCATCGATGACCTCGACCGCGGACCGGGGCAGGCGCAGGGTGAACTCCTTGAAGAAGGGCTCCCCGGATAAGAGCGAAACCCCCGGGATCTTCGTGAGCGCCTGAGCTGCATAGGCGGCCTTGGACAGACACTGCCCCCCGAGCTCGGCGAGCCCCTCGGGGCCGAGCCACGCCAGGTAGACGGCAGCTGCGATCGCCATCAGTGTCTGGTTCGTGCAGATGTTGGAGTTGGCCTTATCGCGGCGGATGTGCTGCTCGCGAGCCTGCAACGTGAGGACGTACCCGGTTCGTCCATCGACGTCGACCGTCTCGCCCACGATGCGCCCGGGAAGCTTGCGGACGTCGGCCATGCGCCCCGCGATGATGCCGAGGTACGGCCCGCCGTAGCTCAAGTGGTTCCCGAGCCCCTGCCCCTCCCCCACGGCGATGTCGGCGCCGAGCTCGCCCGGCGAGGCGAGCACGCCGAGCGAGAGCGGGTCGAAGATCTGGATCGCGGTAGCGCCGCCGGCATGCGCCGCGTCGAAGCGCTCTCGCACCGGCTCGAGCACGCCGTAGACGTTGGGGTGTTGCACGACCACCGCGGCCACGTCGTCGCTCACCTGCGGCTCGCCCTCGAACGATTCGGGCTCATACCCCGTTCCCCTGCCTGCGGTGCGCAGTGCCTGCACCGCACGCGGGTCGACCCCACGGGACACGAGCACCCGGGAACGACCTCGGCCGATCGTCATGTGCACGGCTTCGACGAGTGCGGTCGCGCCGTCGTACAGCGAGGCGTTCGAGACCTCGAGGCCCGTGAGCTCGCAGACCATCGACTGGTACTCGAACAGGATCTGGAGCACCCCCTGCGACAGCTCCGGCTGATAGGGCGTGTACGACGTGTAGAGCTCGCTCCGCCCCGCCAGAGCCCACACGACCGAGGGCACGTAGTGATCGTAGGCGCCGCCGCCCGCGAAGCACACTAGGTCGTCCGCGCTGCGGTTGCGCCTCGCGAGGTCGCGCAGGTCGGCGGCGAGCTCCATCTCGCTCACACCGTCGGGCATCGCGAGAGGCCGGGCGAGACGGACGGATCCGGGGATCTGTGCGAAGAGGTCGTCGATCGAGGAACGCCCGGCCGCCGCGAGCATCTCGCGAACTTCGTCGCCGGTATGTGGGCTGAACCTCACGTCGGGTCAGTCTACGGAGCCATCGACCCTACGACTGCCACGGTGGCCCGCGCCGAGGTTGTGCGGCGTTCGAGCGTCTTGGAGGCCGTACTTCGCGACCAGTGAAAGATAGTCGCGCTGGTAGAAGATCTTGCACGTGACCTCGGGGTAGCGCTCGCGGAGCCGCCGAACCTTGCCGTTCTTCTTCGTCACGAGCTTCTGATTGAGCGTCGTGATCTCGATGTAGATGTCGAACTCCGGAAGGTAGAAGTCAGGCGTGAACCGCTGCAGCGCGCGGCCTTCCTTATCGAAGTCGATGTCGAACGATGTGGGCTCGTACTCCCAGACGATGTCGTAGAACTCGAGCAGCTTCGCGAACTGGCGCTCGGAGGCGTGGGCGAAGCGGAGGGTGTCACTCTTGAGAGGGGGGACGTCGAAGTGCTCGAGCTGAGCGCTCACGACCCTCCGGCCGCGGTCCGCCGGGTCCGCGGTTTCGCCGCCGAGGCCACGCTGTCCTCGAGATCGCTGTAGACAGCGTCGAGGGAGATCGCGAACACGCCCTGGCCGTTGCGCAACAGGTCGACGACCGCTTCGGGCGAATGGGCCTCGTACACACCCGTCCCATCGGACATGAGCGTCACGCCGTGAGGAGGGCGTTCCATCGCGTGCAGGTACTCGACCGCCTTGCGCACGCGTTGGAGCGAGATGCCCGTGTCGAGGAGCTTCTTGATCACCTTCAGGGTCGCGAGATCCTGGAAGGAATAGAGGCGTTGGGTGCCGGACCCGTGGGCATCGTTGAGCGATGGCGTCACCAGGCCCGTGCGGGTCCAGTAGTCGAGCTGGCGGTACGAGATACCCGCGATGCGCTTGGCTTCGGGCGCACGGAACCCTTGCTCATGCATGACGACTCCCCATGACGAAGTTGCTCGATCACAGCTCGAGAATCACGTTGATGTGTTTCAGCAGCGTAGGACCGTTCTCGGGGCCTGTCAACGCTTCCGCAAGCTGCCCCGGCATCGTGGCGCTCAAGTTCACCCCATCGATGCCCGATGCCTTCCTAGTCAGGAACGGATCCAAGACCTAGTCACCACCGTGGTCTGCACCTAGTCCCGAATGACCACCGGATCGCAGGAGATCGAGGAACCATGACACCAACCCCCCGCCGCGCCGCAACCATCGCCGCACTCACCGCCTGCCTCTCGCTCGCGCTCGTGCCCGCCGCGCAGGCACGGACCCCGAACTACGCCTGGCAGATGTTCAAACAGACGAATTCTGCCCGGGCCCACCACTCCGCAGGCCGGCTCGAACGAGCTCATCGTCTCGAGCAGATCGCGACCAGACACGCCCGGGCGATGGCCCGTCGAGGCGGGCTCTTCCATTCATCGGGGCCCGGCCGCTACGGTGTGCGATGCCTCACATGGGGGGAGAACGTCGGCTACACCACCGGCGACGTCGACGACCTGCAGCGCGCGTTCATGCGCAGCCCATCACACAGGACCCACGTGCTCGACCGGAGCTTCGACCGGGTGGCCGTCGGTTCGGCTACCGACGACAGCGGCCGCCTCTACGTCACCCTCTTCTTCTGCACCTGAGCCGGGTGTAAGGAGCGGCACGAGGCGCCTAGCGAGGCACCCCTGAGCGAGGAGCCGCGCGCGATCAGCCGGCGAAGTCTTCGGGCGTGACGGTGTCGAGGAACTCACGGAACTTCTCGACCTCGTCGTCCTCGTCTTCGGGGATCAGGATCGAGGCTTCCTCGAGCACCTCTTCGTGCACGAAGATCGGCACCGACATGCGCACCGCGAGCGCGATCGCGTCGGACGGACGTGAGGAAACCTCGTAGTCCTCGCCTTGGCGGTTCATGGCGATCGTCGCGAAGAACGTCGACTCGCGGAGCTCGGTCACCTCGATGCGGCGGACGTCGATCGCGAGGTCTTCGAGGATCGTGCGGAGCAGGTCGTGGGTCATTGGCCTGGGCGTGACCACCCCTTGCAACGAGAGCGCGATCGCGGCCGCCTCGGCGGCGCCGATCCAGATGGGGAGATAACGCTCACCGCCACGCTCGCGCAACAGCACGATGGGTTGATTCGTGGGGAGCTCGACACGCACCCCTGTGAGTTCCATCTCGATCATCGCCGTGCGAGCGTAACCGCGGGTCCACGCTCGGGCAACCGCAGCGCTCTGGGGCGGGCTGTGACGGCCTCTCGCCCTCGCGCCGATCAGACGGTGGCGAACCGAGACGCGAGGAGTTGCGGATCGGCCTCGAGGGCCTCGAGATCGTGGACCTGCACGATGTCGGGAAGGTTGCGGTATCGCTCCTGGAAGTCGAGCCCGTACCCGATCACGAACCGGTCGGGGCATTCGAAGCCCACGTAGCGCGGCGCCAGCGGAGCGATACGACGCACCGACTTGTCGAGCAAGGCACACACCTCGAGCGAGGCTGGCCCGCGGGCGCGCAGCACGCCCAGCAGATAACGCAAGGTGAGGCCCGTGTCGACGATGTCTTCGACGAGCAGCACGTCCCGACCGGAGAGGTCGATGTCGATGTCGAGCAGTATGCGCACGCGACCGAGCGATTCCTTGGCATCGCCGTACCGGCTGATCGCCATGAAATGCGGTTCGACCACCAGCGGCGTCGTCGAGCGCATGAGGTCGGCGAGGAACACCGCGCCGCCCTTGAGGATCGTGATGAGCACCGGCTCTCGCCCCACGTAGTCCCCGGCGATCGCGCGGCCGAGCTCCTGCACTCGGCGGCGGATGTCCTCGCGCCCGAAAAGGACGCTCGCGACCTCCGTCATGACGGGCGAGCCTAGCAGGCCTCGGGAACAGCTCAGCCGACCAGACCCTGGAACGCCTCGCCGACCGCTCGCCCCACAGCGCCGGCCGCGCGCTGCCACCAAGGTTCGTCGCCGGCGGGCGGGGGGGAGGGCACCTGCGACACGACCAGCGGTGCCGACCCCAGCGTCAGGCCGGGGATCGACACCTTGATGGTCCCGACCCTCTCACCCGGTGCGGGAGGGAAGACCGCTTCCGCAAGCACCACGACCTGTTCCCGCACGTTGTCGAGCTGCGCCGTCGGTACGAGCGAGGTGATCGATCGTGAAGGCTCGACGGAAACGGCGCCCCCGCGGATAGCGACGGTGCCGATGCCCTCGCCCTCTTGCACGAAAGTCTGCTCTTGGAACCCCTCGAAGCCGTGGTCGAGCAGCGTGGCCGCATCGGAGAACGCCTCGTTCCTGTTGCCGAGCACTACCGCGATCAGGCGACGGCCCTCACGCTTCGCGATCGCGATCAGACAGTAGCCCGCCGCGGCGGTGAAGCCGGTCTTCGCGCCGATCGCACCGGGATAGAGCCAGAGCAGCGCGTTCCTGTTCTGCACCCGCCTCGGAGGGCCTTGGGGCGCTCCGATCTCACGGAACCTCGCCGCGACGATGCGGCCGAACCCAGGCACCGCGTATGCGGCTCGGGTGAGCGCGAGCAGATCTCGGGCGGTCGATCGTCCGCGGTCGTCGAGGCCGGTGGGTGAGAAGAACTCCGTGCGCCGAAGACCGAGGGTGCGGGCGCGTTCGTTCATCAGGTCGACGAACCCCTGCTGGCTGCCGCCGACATCGATCGCGAGCGCCAGGGCAGCATCGTTAGCCGACTGCAGCATGAGGGCGTCGAGCAGCTCGCGAACGGTTCTTCGCTCCCCCGCACGCAAACCAAGGATCGACGAGGCCCCGTAGTCGTCATCGTCGAAGATGGCATGCGGTGATACCTGGACCACGTGGTCCAGGTCTCGGCGTGCCAGGACGATCAGGGCAGTCATCACTTTGGTCAGGCTCGCGATGGGCCGTCGGGCCTCGGGCGCTTTCACGAACATGACCTGGCCGTCGTCGAGGTCGGCGAGGATCGCCTCCGGCGCATCGAGCTTCGGCGCCGCGACAGGGTCGGCGGGCGTCGCGAGCGATTGCGGGAACGGGGACGGCGAGCCCCTCGGGGGTACGGGCGTCGACGGTGGGCCCGACCGTTCGGCCGAGGCGGCGCCCAGCAGGGCGAGCTGCAGGAGCAGGCCCGTCGCGACCGAGGCGGCGACCAGCGCAGACCTCGGGCCGCCGATCGTCGATCGGTGACGGCGCGGACTCACGCGTCGCGCAGGTCCTCGCCCAGGTTCGTGCGGAGCAGCGCCTGCTTGAGCTTGCGCGAGGTGATCGAAAGATCAGCCAGCATCTCGGCCGCGACGCGCCTCGCGTCAGGGTTCTTCTGCCGCAGGCGAGGTGCCACGAGATCCTCGAAGAACTTGGACTCCCGGTCGGCGAAGTGCTTGTACATCGTGAGGTGCCGGGGCTCGATGCCGTAACGGAAGAAGTCCTTCACGATCGACAACACGATGTAGTCGTCGCCGTCGTAGTAGCGGGCGCCATCGGGTCCGTGGGAACACACGATGCTGAACGACTCGAGATCCTTGATGCGATCGCGCTCCACGCCGGTGGCGGCCGACATCTCCTCGATCGACATCTGCAGGCCCGTCGGGGCGTCGGCGAGGCCCTCGTCGATCGCCTCGTCGTCGCTGCCGTCTTCCCCCCCTTCGGCTCCTTCGCCCTCGGCTCCTTCGCCGTCGGCGTCCTGCTTCAGCAGGCGCTCCTTGATCACCTTGAGTGGCAGATACTCGTCACGCTGCATCCGTAGGATCGACTTCAGCCGGTCGACGTCATCGACGTAGAACTTGCGGTATCCCGACGGGGTGCGTTCGGGCTCGATGAGCCCCTCTGCCTCGAGGAAGCGGATCTTCGAGATCGTGATGTCGGGGAACTCGGTCTTGACGGCCACGAGGACCTCGCCGATCGATTGGTAGTTGCGGGTTCCAGCCATCTGCGCCATCACTCCCCTGCCGAGAAGAACACGAGCTTGAACCGGCCCACCTGCACCTCGTCGCCGGGCGCGAGCTTCGTCTCGTCGACCTGCTCACCGTTCACGTAGGTGCCGTTGAGACTGCCGGCATCACGCACGAACCATTCGGGCCCCGGTCGTCGCTCGAACACCGCGTGGGCACGCGAGACCGTCACGTCGTCGAGGAAGACGGCTGCGTCGGTCGCCCGCCCGACCGTCGTGAGGTCTTCCTGCATGAGGAATGTCGACCCAGCATTGGGTCCCCGCTTCACGAGAACCAGAGCCTGGCCGGGGTCTAGCTCGTCGTGAGGGAATGGGAACTCATCATGTGCTTCGTCGTCGGACTCGACCGGCGTCAACGAGACCGTGGGGTCGCCGTGCAGTGGAGCACCACACGACGCGCAGAAGCGCGCGTCGTCTTTGTTTGGATGTCCACAGCGGGTACAGAACAACGTCGAGTCCCCATCGGGTTCGGTCTCCCGCCAAGCGTTGGGGTCGAAGGTGCGACCGTGCTCCGGCGGCGACCTGGACGTTACCGCAGGGTTAGTGAACCTTCAACCGCATCAACGGCCAACCCTCGACCGTTGAACACCGTGAGGTTCGACCGAGGGTCGATAGGGTCAAGTCTCGATGCAGCGCGGGTCTTGGCGCCGAACTATGCGCCAGAGCCTTCGGCAAAGACGCGGTAGCCGGCCGCATCGAGCAGCCCTTCGATCGTCGTCGGATCATCGGGCGTGACGACCACCAACCATCCGTCTCCGTACGGCTGCTCGTTCACTAGCTCCGGCCGCTCTTCGATGAGTGGATTCCGCTCGAGGATCGTGCCGGCGACAGGGCTGTACACGTCTGAGACCGATTTCGTCGATTCGACCTCGCCCAGGGGTTCGTGTGCCTCGACCCTGGCTCCTACCTGCGGAAGATCGACGTAGACAACGTCGCCGAGCGCGCCCTGGGCGAAGTCGGTGATGCCCACACGGACCCGCTCCCCTCCTTCCCCCTCGGCTCGAACCCATTCGTGTTCTCGGGTGTACCGAAGCTCTTCGGGGAACTCCACCGCGCGCCTCCTCCTGTTTCTATCGGCTTCTGGTCATCGACCCACCACGATCGGGGTCGCCTGCGTATCGCACGATAATCCGAGATCGGCGCACATGCCCGGCGTTCAGGCGAGCGCCCGCCGCAGGTCCACCGCGTAGGCCGCCGCAGCGATGTAGTACTGCACGATGCCCCCGGAATACGCGAGCCACCCGATCGCGAGGGCGGCGGACGATGGCCACAGTCCGAGCGAGCCCCATGAGACCGCGGGGATCGCGATCATCAGCGAGAATGTCGCCACCTTGCCGACGCGCCGAACGTCGATGCGCACCCCGCGCCGCAACAGGAGGGCGCCAGCCACCAGAACCGACACATCGCGCACGAGGATGAGCGCCGCCGCCCACCAGGGGAACACCCCCCGGACGGCGAGCGCGATCAGTCCGGCCGCGATCGCGGTCCTGTCGGCCAACGGATCCAAGAGCTTCCCCAGCTCCGTGACCTGTCCCGTGCGACGGGCGATCGTGCCGTCGATCCAATCGGTGGCCACCACGAGACCGAAGGCCACGATGCCCCACGGCGTAGTGTCGCGATCGACGATCAGCGCGCAGAAGACCGGTATCGTCGCGATCCGAGCGAACGAGATCGCGTTGGGAACGGTGAGCACACGGTTCGACGCCGACGCGGGCTCACCTGAGCGATCCATCGGTCGGGACGGCGGGACTTGAACCCGCGACCCCCGGTCCCCCAGACCGGTGCGCTACCAAACTGCGCCACGTCCCGTGCAGCCGAGAGTCTATCCGCTGTCCGATCCGGCTGCTGGCCGCTCGATCCGGCTGCTGTCCGCTCCGGCGGTGTCCGGGCCGTCCCGCTCCGCTAGTCTGCGACAGACTAGAGCGTCGAGGGGAGGCGCCGCCTGTCAGCGGGGTGAGCGCTGCTTCCTCGGTCGGTATCGCACGCGAACCGGGACACCCTCGAGATGGAACTGGCGACGCAGGCGGCCCTCGATGTAGCGGCGATAGGTGGCATCGGGCTCGCCGGCGCCGCCGAAAACCACGAACGTGGGAGGCCCGGTCGAGACCTGGGTCGCGTAATGCAACGTTCCCGCCTCACGGGGCGTGGGTCGTTCGCGCTGGGCACGTTGGATCACGTCGTTGACCTTCGATGTCGGGACCCTCGAGCTCCATCTGGCGTGCAGGTCGATGAGCACCGGCGGAAGACGGTGCACTCCCCGTCCGGTCACCGCTGAGGCTCGCATCACGGGTGCGGCAGCGAACTGCCTTACGGTGCGGGTGAGGTCGGCGTAAGTGTCGTCCTTGTCCTCCACGAGGTCCCACTTGTTCGCGATCAGGATCAATGCCCGGCCCGCGGCGATCACGATGTTGGCGATCTTCTTGTCCTCGACGGTGAATCCCTGTTCGGCATCGATCACGACCATGGCCACCTGCGCACGCTCGATCGCCTGGGTGGCACGGACGACGCTGAAGTACTCGACCCCGTGCACCTTCGTCCGGCGGCGCATGCCTGCGGTGTCGACGAATCGAGCCGGTCCGTCCGGCCACTGCACCACCGCGTCGACCGCGTCGCGGGTGGTGCCGGCTTCCTCGAACACCACCGAGCGCTGATGGCCCACCATGCGGTTGAACAGGCTGGATTTGCCGACGTTCGGCCTGCCGACGAGCGCGAACCGGGGCGCATCGGCGTCGCCCCCGTCGTTCTCACGCGGCGCATCGGGCAACAACTGCACGATCCGGTCGAGCAGATCGCCAGCGGCGCGTCCATGCATACCAGAGACCGGGAACGGATCGCCGAGGCCGAGCGCGTGGAAGGCGGCTGAACCGGGTTCCTCGCTCTCGGTGTCGACCTTGTTGGCCACCACGAGGACGGGAACGGTGGCTCGGCGCAACCGGCGAGCGAGCGCCCCGTCTTCCTCGGTGATCGATGATCGCGCATCGACGACCAGCATGATCAGGTCGGCTTGGTCGATCGCACGGTCCGCCTGGTCGCGGGCGAGCACCTCGACGCCGCTGGCTTCCTGAAGGTACCCGGCGGTGTCGACGAGCGAGAAGCGCCGGCCGCGCCAGGTGGTCTCGAGCTCGACGCGATCGCGCGTCACTCCCGCCATCTCATGCGCGATCGCTTCGCGGCCACCGAAGAGCCGGTTCACGAGCGTCGACTTCCCGACGTTCTGCCTGCCGATCACGGCGATCCGGGGCACACGGGCGCCGGTGGTGGGGTCGCTGCCCTCGTGATCGAGCCCACTCACGGCACGAGCTCCGGCGCTAGCTCCCGCACGACCGCAAGGGCAGCCTCGAGCGTCTGGGCGGGGTCGAGGTCGCTGGTGTCGAGCACCACCGCACCCCGAGCGGGCTCATGTGGATTCGTTCGGGCGTCGCGCTCGTCGCGCGCGACGAGCGCGGTCGCGAGCTCGTCGAAGCTCGGAGCCGTGCGTTCGCTCGCACGTCGCTCCGCGCGCAGGTGCGCCGGGGCGTGCAGGTAGAGCTTGACCGTCGCGTCGGCGAACACAACCGACGCGATGTCTCGACCTTCCATGACGGCGCCGTGGGCGTCACCGAGCTCTCGCTGCTCACGGCGCATGTGAGCGCGAACGACGGGGTGACTCGCCACGATAGAGACCGTCGACTCGACCTCGATGCTCGAGAGCTCTTCGAACTCGTAACCCTCGACCTCGAGGTCGCCGGGCGGCGCAACCCGCAAGATGAACCTCAATCCGCGCGTCAGCTCGAGCAGACCGCTCTCGTCGTCGGGAGGGACTCCCTCGCGCACGGCTGCGGCCGCGAGCGCTCGGTACATCAGTCCGGTATTTACGTATGGAAGCTCGAGCGCCCTCGCCAGGCGCCCGGCCAGTGTGCTCTTACCGCTGCCGGCGGCGCCGTCGATCGCGATCACACGGGGCCGGCTCATGCGGCCTCGACCGGTTCGATCGATGCACCGAGGGACGCGAGCGTTCCCATGAAGCCAGGGAACGACACCTCGGCGCTCTCGATGCCGTCGACCTCGACGGCGCCGTGAGCAGCGAGGCCCGCGACCGCGAACGCCATCGCCATGCGGTGGTCGTCATGTGCGTTCCCACGTCCCCCATCGAGTCCACCGCCTGCCACGACCAAGTCATCGCCCTCCGCGGCAGCGTGCCCGCCGAGGTCGCGGATGCCGGCGGCCAAACCCTCCAGGCGATCGGATTCCTTTACCCTCAGCTCGCCTGCCTCGAGGAACCACGAGTCCGACGCAGCGTGGACGGCGAGCATGGCGAGCACCGGCACCTCGTCGATCACGAGCGGTAGCTCTGCGGCTGCGACGCGAACCGAGCCGAGGCCTTCGGTGGGAAACACGTGGATGTCGCCGACGGGCTCACCCAGCTCTTCCCGCACTACGCTCTGCTCGGTGCGCACGCCCATGCGAGCCATCACTTCGAGGAAGTGGGTCCTCGTCGGGTTGAGCCCCACGCCGGTGATGGTGATCTCTGAGCCGGTCAAGGCAGCAGCCGCGATGAGGAAGGCGGCCGACGACGGGTCGCCCGGCACCAACGCGGAGAAGCCCTCATGCTGGAATCGGCGCACCTCGGTCCGACCGGCGACGATCTCGATCGGTGCACCGAGCGCTCGCAGCGCTCGCTCGGTGTGATCGCGCGTCGTGGCCGGCTCGCTGAACGCGGTGGTTCCATCTGCATCGACGCCTGCGAGGAGCACAGCGCTCTTGACCTGCGCGCTCGCCGTTACGGGGGCGCACTCCGCCCCGTGCAACCGTGCGCCGACGACGACGATGGGGGCGTGCCCGTCGCTCGTCTCGATCGCGGCGCCCATCGTGCGGAGCGGCACCGCGACGCGCTCCATCGGACGGTTGCGCAGGCTCGTGTCACCGGTGAGCACCGACCGGAAGCCACTCGTCGCCACCACGCCCATGAGCAGCCGCATCGTGGTTCCCGAGTTGCCGCAATCGAGCTCGCCTTCGGGCTCGATCAATCCCCGTCGCCCCTTACCCTCGACCTCAAGTGCCTCAGCAGAACCCACTGCGGTCTCACCCTCGACCCTGACGTTCCACGTGGAACGATGACCCTCGGGGGCCCGGCGATCGTTGGTAGCCCACGCATGCAGTGCAGGTCGACCCTTGCTCATGAGGAACGCAAGGCACGAAGCCGTCGAGCGAACGTCGAGGGAGTTCGGAACCTCAAGGAGACTGCTACGGCCTTCAGCCGTTGCGGCGAGTATCAACCATCGGTGTGCGATCGATTTATCGCCGGGCACGCTGGTCGTTCCGCGCAACCGGCCGCCGGGCATGATGAGCGCGCGCATCGGAGCTCAGGCGAGCCTGATGGGGTCGAGGCCGACGTTTCCAAGCACCGAGCCCGCTCGTTCGGCAGCGTCGGCGGCCACGGTGAGATGCACCGTGCCTCGCCCACCCTCTGGCGAGTGCACGATCTGGAGGTCCTCGATGTTTACCTCACCGGCACCGAGCACCGCGGTGAGATTCGCGAGCGCTCCGGGCCGGTCGGGCACTTCGATCTGCAGCACGGCCACCCCGGCACGCACAGTGGGCTTCGTCGCAAGCCTGAGCCGCGCATGCTTGGCCTCGGCGAAGATGGCTTCCACTTCGGCGCCTCGCTCCCCCACGATCTCGTCGCGCAGGCGGCCGAGACGTTCGGTGTACAGATCGATGGCCTCGGCGATCGCCGACCGGTTCGCGAGCACTATGTCGCTCCAGAGTGCGGGGTTCGAGGCCGCGAGCCGGGTGAGATCACGGAATCCGCCCGCGGCGAGCAGCAGGATCTCGGGCTCTCCTGCTTCCTCGGTGGCCGCCAGGCTCATCAATGCGGTCGAGGCGACCTGCGGCAGGTGGCTCACGAACGCCACGAGCCGGTCGTGACGTTCCGGGTCGAGCCGAACCGGACGCGCCCCGAGGGAGGCGACCCACACCTCGAGGGTCTCGACCGCCGCCGGGTCGCTCGTGCCGTGCGGGGTGAGGGCCCACACGATGCCATCGACCACCGAGGCCGATGCGTGCTCGGGGCCTGACCGCTCACTCCCGCCTAGGGGGTGGCCCGGCACGAACCTCGGCGCGTCATCGGCCGGCGTCAGCTCGATCGTGTCTCGTACCAAGGCCGCCTTCACGCTGCCGACGTCGGTCACCACCGCCCCCGGCGACGAGGCGAGGCACGCGGCGACGAGCGCGGCGATGGTGGGGATGGGCGTCGCCACCACCACGATGTCTGCGCCCTCGACGGCGTCGTCGAGCGTCGCGGCCGGCCGCGACGCCGCGATCTGTGAGGCTCGTCCGGCGACGTCGTCGTCGGCGTCCCACGTCGAGACTGTGGCGTCGGCTCTGGCTGCGGCGAGCGCGATCGATGTGCCGATGAAACCCGTGCCGACGACGCTCACGCGTTGGGAGCGGGTCATGCGAGGTCGTCGCGCAGCGACTCGGCGCCGTCGAGGTACACGGGTTCCATCTCGACGAGGGAACGTTCGGTGTGCAGGTGTACCAGCACCCGCACCACGAGGGGCATCGAGCCAACGACCGGTATCTCACGGGCGCACATCAGGGGCACGAGCCCAAGACCCATGCGGCGGGCCGCTTCCGCAGGGAAGACCGAAGCGATGTCATCGGTGACGGTGAACAGCAGGCTGATGAGATCGTCACCGACGGCGCCGTAGCGATCGAGCATGGCTCGGACCAGACGCTCCGTCGCATCGAGCACGCACGATGGCGTGTCCTGTTCCACCTTGATGGCCCCACGGGCCGCGCGAACAGTCATGCCTCTCCCGTCGAAGGATCCGCCGCATGGCGGGCAGCCCCGCAGCGGCGCAGGGCAGCCCCGCTCCGCGGCGGGAGGCCCACAGGCTACCGCCCGGGCGCGGCCTCGGCGGTGAGCGCTTGGATCTCGTCTCGCTCGAGCAGTCGAAGCTCCCCTGGCGCGAGACCGCCCAGGGTGATCGGCCCCACTCGGAGCCGCACGAGCCGGGTGACCGGCAGACCGACCGCCCCGAGCAGCCGGCGCACCTCGCGCTTTCGACCCTCCGTCATGACCAGTCGGATCGCGCCACGACCCTTCGAGGTGCCGACGATGCGCGCCCGGACGGCGCGCGCCGGTCCGTCGTCGAGCTCGACGCCCGATCGGACCCGCGCGAGCTGCTTCGCGGTCGGAGCGGCATCGACCTCTGCGAGGTACTCCTTCTCGACGCCATGACTCGGGTGCATCAGCCGGTTGGCGAGCTCTCCGTCGTTCGTGAGCAACAGCAGGCCCTCGGAATCTCGGTCGAGCCGACCCACCGGGAAGATCCGCGGACCCTCGAGCGGGAGGTAGCGCCTGATGTCGGGCCTGCCCTGCGGATCATGCATCGTGGTGATGACCCCGATCGGCTTGTGCAGCGCGTAGTAACGAACGCTCGGGTCGAGGTTGACCTCGAGCCCGTTGACCCGGATCTTCGAGACCCCAGGCTCGACCTTGTCGCCCAGCGTTGCCACCGTGTCATCGAGGGTCACCCTTCCCTCGGCTATCAGTTGCTCGCAAGCTCGCCGGGAGCCGAAGCCCGCCCGGGCGAGCGCTTTCTGCAGTCGCTCCGGCGCCACGGCGAGGTCAGTCCTCCGGCGGTGCTGATGGCGCGTCGTCGGCTACGATCTCGCTCGGCGCCTCGTCTGCGACAGCCTCGGCCAGCGCGTCGTCGGGCTCGGGGTCGAGCAACGGGGCGAGCGACGGGAGCGAGGCCAGCGACGGGAGTCCGAGGCGCTCGAGGAATCCCGGCGTGGTTGCGTAGAGCACCGGGCGCCCGGGCGCTTCGTCACGCCCGGCTTCCTCGATCAGGCCTCTGTCGGTGAGCGCTCGGAGCACGCCGTCCGAGTTGACCCCGCGGATGCCGCTGATCTGGTGCCTCGTGACCGGTTGCTTGTAGGCGACGATCGAAAGAGTCTCTAGCGCAGCCTTCGTGAGGCGGGCCTGACGCGATGAGAGCACGAACTGCTCCACGACCGGCGCGCTGTCGGGATGGGTGTAGAGGCGCCAGCCACCCGCGACGTTGCGCAGCACCAATCCGGAGCCTCGGTCCTCCAACTCGCCTTGCAGCTGGTCGCAGAGTCCCTCGACGGTGCGGCGGTCGGCGTCGAGAGCCTGGGCGAGCACCGACGGGGTCAGCGGCTCGTCGGAGACGAAGAACAGCGCCTCGAGCGTCCGAGTCGCGTCGTGCCCGCTCATCGGGCCCTCAACCGGTCCACTCGACCTCGATGTCACCGAAGGTCTGGGCTTGCGCAAGCTCGACCTTACCTTCACGGTAGAGTTCGAGGATCGCCAGGAATCGCACCACCACGTGGATGCGTTCGCCACAGTCGGCGACCAGGTCACGGAAGGTCGCGCCTGCCCCGAAGCTCGTGATGCGCTCTTCCAGGGTCGTCATGGCCTCGGCCACCGTGTACCGCACCGGCGTCACGTGCGAGAGATCGAGGGTCGGAGCTGGACGCAGCAGCGCCGCCGCCATCGACGCGAGCTGTTGTGGCCGAAGGTGCGCCATAGGGTCGGGGTAGAGATGGGCGAGCTCCGGACCCGGACCGACGTCGCGCGAGAAGAACCCGGCCTCGTCCTCGAGGCGTCGTGCGATCTCTACGGCCACGCGTCGGAACGCCGCCAGCTCGAGCGAACGAGCATAGACCAGGTCGGGCGAGCGGCCCAGCAGTTCGTCGTCGTCGAGCTCGGTGCGCTTGGGTGTCAGGCGCGAGACCTTCAACTCGAGCAACACGGCGCAGATCGCGAGGAACCAGGTGGCTTCCTCGAGGTTCCACCGGTCCGCGTGTTTCGTGTGCTCGAGGTAGCGATCGGTCACCGAGGCCACCGCGATATCGCAGACGTCGACCTTCTGCTCGAGGATCAGCTCGGCGAGCAGCCGGAACGGCCCGGTGAACACCGGCAGCTCGACCGCGAACTCGCTCGTTCCTACCTGTGCGGTCACGAGAGATGCATCGCCTCTCGAACAGCCTCGAGCATCGCGCGCGCGACCGGCCTGGCCTTCTCTGCGCCCTCGGCGAGCACCCTTTCGACGAGCCCGGGCTCTTCGACGAGCTGCGCCCGGCGGTCCCGGTAGGGCTGGAAGTGCTCGATGAGATGGTCGGCGAGGATCGTCTTGCAGTCGACGCACCCGAGTTCGCCCGAACGACAGCCTTGCTCGATCTCGTCGACCCGCTCGGGCGAGAACTTACGATGCAGGGCGAAGATCGGGCAGATCTCGGGGCGGCCGGGGTCGCCTCGACGGACCTTCTGTGGGTCGGTGACGAACGATCGCACGCTCGCACGGATCGCATCGTCGTCGTCTCGCACCCAGATCGCGTTGTCGAGCGATTTCGACATCTTCCTGCCGTCGGATCCGGGGATCAACGGCGTGTCGGACAGCAGCGGCTGGGGCTCGACGAGCACCTCGCCGTAGAGGCGGTTGAACCGACGCACGATCTCGCGGCTGATCTCGAGGTGCGCCACCTGGTCCTCCCCCACCGGCACGAGCTCGCCCCCCACGATCGCGATGTCGACGGTCTGCAGGACCGGGTAGCCGAGCAACCCGAAGTTCGCGATGTCGCGTTCGGCGTGGTCGCGCAGCCGCTCCTTGAACGAGGGCACCCGCTCGAGCCAGCCGAGTGGCGTGATCATGCCGAGCAACAGCGTCATCTCGGCGACCTCGGGGATGTCGGACTGGCGGTAGATCGTGGCCCGGGCGGGATCGATGCCGGCAGCCAACCAGTCGAGCGTGAGCTCACGCGTGAAACCGGGAAGCTCGTCGGTACGATCGTAATGCGTCGTCAGCATGTGCCAGTCGGCGATGAAGAAGAAGCATTCCCGCGCGGGGTCGGCCTGCAGGGCAAGCATGTTCTCGATGTTTCCCGCCCAGTGTCCGACGTGGAGCGGTCCTGTCGGGCGATATCCGGTGAGCACGCGTGATCGCGTGTCAGTGATCGTCGAGGATGCTACCGGCTGATCGATGCCGCGATGATAGCGCGGGCCGGTGGAGCCCCCTGGGAGATCGTGCGGATCGTGCGCGCTCCCGCAGCGCTCAGACGCCGCGGAACTGCATCGCGACCTGGCAGTCGAGATCGGTCGACGCATCGCAGATGGCGCCGGCCAGGGTCGAGAGGAACCCGAGGATCAGGGTCGAGAAGACGAACAGCGCCACCAACACGAACAGCGGCAGGTACTTGTCGGCGTTGCGATACACCTCACGGGGGTGCGGCGGCAACAGCAGTCCGACGATGCGCGCCCCGTCGAGCCCGGGGATCGGCAGCAGATGGAAGACGACCAGGGCAGCGTTCGTGAAGGCGAACACGACTGCAGCGCGGTGCACCTCGCTGAGCGGCAACCCTCCGGTCCGCGCCACCAGGCCCGCCAGGAACGCGAGCACGAGGTTCGCGATCGGACCGGCGACCGAGACGAGCACCAGATCGCGGGTGCGACGCAGGTAGCCCGGGTCGACCGGCGCCGGCTTGGCGTATGCCGCCGGGATCACGAGGACCTGCACCGACCACAGAACGGCGATGAGCACGGGCACGAGGCCGCTCCCGAACGACTCGAACCACGCCTTCGGGTTGAGGGTCAGCCGGCCCCACAACCGCGGGGTCGGATCGTGCAGCTTCGCGGCGGTCCATGCCCGCGCGAACTCGCGGACCGCCAGTCCGATCGCGAGCGAAACCAGCATGAACAGTGCGAGACGGAACCCCAGCCAGGTGAAGTTGCCCATTCCGTCGTCTCCTCATTCCAGCCAGGTGTGCACGAGGGGCGGGGGCTCGATCTGCCCGTCGCCCAGCACGATCGCATCGAGCACGCGACGGGCGGCGTCTCGAGCAGCGCCGTCATCACGTGCATGCACCGCACCGATCGGCACGCCCGCCTCGAGCTCGTCACCGACCTTGCAGCGCACAACGATACCCACTGCTGGGTCGATCCGGTCACCTTTGCGCAGGCGGCCGGCGCCGAGCGCGCCGCTCGCGAGCCCGATCTCCTCGGTCGCCATGCTCGCCACGGTGCCGGTTCGGTCCGCCTCGATCGGCACCACGACCGGCGCCGAGGGCAGCACCCCGGTCGGGTCATCGATCACTCGCGGGTCGCCCCCTTGCGCCTCGATCATGGCGCGGAAGCGTTCGAGCGCCGAACCATCGTCGATCGCGCGCTCGGCATCGACCACCGCATCATCGAGGCCGCGTTGCATCGTCACCGAGGCGGCTCGCGCCACGAACGAGACAGCCAGCTCGCGCAGCCGGCCTCGGTGCTCGCCCTCGAGCACCGAGATGGCTTCGGCGACATCGAGGGCGTTTCCCACGGCGTCGCCGAGGGGTTGGCTCATGTCGGTCACGGCGATCCTCGCCGCACGCTCCCAGCCCCGCGCCAGTTGCAGGCAGGCTCGCGCCAGAGCCTCGGCGTCCTCGGGCGACTTCATGAATGCGCCCGAGCCGGCCTTCACGTCGAGCACGATGAGATCGGTCTCGACCGCGAGCTTCTTCGACATCACGCTGGCCGCGATGAGAGGGATCGAGGGAACGGTGGCCGTGGCATCTCGCAGGGCGTAGAGCGACCCGTCGGCCGGCACCAGCCGAGGTGACTGGGCCCCGACGGCGCATCCGACCTCGGCGACCTGTCGACGCATCTGATCAGGAGTGAGGTCCGTCCTCAGCCCGGGGATCGATTCCAGCTTGTCGAGGGTTCCACCCGTGTGTCCGAGGCCGCGCCCGGAGAGCTTCGCGACGGCCATGCCGAGCGAGGCCGCGAGCGGGGCGAAGATCAGCGTCACACCGTCGGCGACCCCGCCGGTGGAGTGCTTGTCGACCGTGGGCCGGCCGAGCGCCTCGAACACAACGGTGTCTCCTGAAGCGATCAACGCCCGGGTCAGGGCCATCGTCTCCTCGCCGTCCATGCCCCGGAGCAGGCACGCCATCAAGAAGGCCGCCATGAGAGCGTCGCTGATGTCTCCGGCGGTGTAACCCTCGATGAATGCCTCGACCTCATCGGCGCCCAGGGTGTCTCCGTCACGCTTGGCGGCGACGACGAGACGCGGATCCATCAAGGTCATCGGAGTGTGTCTCCCACCCTCCATCGGCGTCCGATCTCACGTTCGAGCTGAAGTGAGGTCATGTGGTCACTGAAAACCCAGCCTGTCGATGAAAGGCTCACCACTCAAACCTTCCACCTCGACTTGAAGGAGAGCAGCCACCGTATACCCGAGATCTCCGAAACCGTTCCTCACGCCGATCTCGCGCGGCTCTTCGGCATCGGTCAGCCCCGCGGCCAATAACGGCGTGCGCTCCCGGGAATGGTCGGTCGGTGGCGTCGTCGGATCGCAACCATGATCGCCGGTGATCAACAAGACCCCTCCATCGAGAGCCGCCACGATATCGGGCAGACGTCGATCGAACGCCTCCACGGCTCGGGCGTATCCCACAGGGTCGTTGCGGTGACCGTACTTGGAATCGAAATCGACGAGGTTCGTGAACACGAACGCCGGACCCCGCCGCTGCAGGTACCCGAGCGTCAGATCGATGCCGTGGTCGTTGGAATCGGAGTAGACGGCCTCGCTGACCCCCTGTCGCTCGAAGATGTCGGCGATCTTGCCCACTCCGTACACGGTCACGCCGGCGCTCTCGAGCGCATCGAGCACGGTGGGACCGGGAGGCGGCACCGAGAGGTCCCTGCGCTCGGGGCTCCGCACGAACGCCCCTGGCTCACCCTCGAACGGCCGTGCGATCACGCGGCCGACGCGATGGCGGCCCACGAGCAGCCCGCGCGCGATACGGCACCACTCGTAGAGCTGTTCGAGCGGCGCCACCCTCTTGTGACATGCGATCTGGAACACGGAGTCTCCGCTCGTGTAGACGATGGGGTTGCCCGTGGCCAGGTGCTCCTCGCCGAGGGCGGCGATGATCTCCGTACCCGAGGCGGGTGCGTTCCCGAGGATGTGCCTGCCGATGGCCCGCTCGAACGGCGCCACGATCTCTGATGGGAAGCCCTCGGGGTACACCGGGAACGGTTCGTCGAGCCGGATGCCCATCATCTCCCAATGACCGGTGATGGTGTCCTTGCCCGCCGATCGTTCGACCGCCCATCCATGCGCGGTCCCGGGGTCGGCTCGTGGCTCGACCCCTTCGATCTCGGTCAGCAGGCCGAGACCGAGCCCCTCCAGCGCCGGCACATCGAGGCCTCCAACGGCGCGGGCGGTGTTCCCGAGGGTGTTCGAACCCTCGTCGCCGTACTCCGCGGCATCGGGAGCGTCTCCGACCCCCCAGGAGTCACAGACGACGACGAGCACCCTCGGTACAAGGCCGACGCCCGAACCGTCAGCGGGGCTGGATGAGTCGCTCACGCACGCACCCCTTCTTGCTTGCAGCGGATGCAGAGCATGGCCCAGGGGAGCGCATCGAGCCGCTCGCTCGCGATCGGGTCCCCGCAACGCTCGCACACGCCATAGGTGCCGACCGCGATCTTCGCGAGCGCGCGATCGACATCGCGAAGGTTGGACCGAAGCGCCGCCGCGACCGAGATCAAGCGCGACCGCTCCTCGGTGTTGTGTGAGCGGTCAGCGAAGCCTGCGTCGTCGATGAAGGTGACCTCGTCGGAATCGGGGTCGGCTCCCTGCGACATGATCTCGGCTCTGAGGTGGTTCCGCTGTTCCTCGAGCTCCGACTGACGGCGGCTCATCACCTCATCCATCGTGGACCTCCTGACCGATGCTCGCCCCTGCCGGGCGCCGTCGCGCGCGCGGGTGCGACGTGTAGTAGACCTCGCGCAGGTGTTCCCGGGTAACGAGCGTGTAGATCTGCGTGGTCGCGACGCTCGCATGTCCGAGCAGCTCCTGCACCACCCGCACATCGGCTCCTCCCTCGAGCAGGTGCGTGGCGAACGAATGACGCAGCGTATGCAGCGACACATGCCGGTCGATGCCCGCGACCCGCGACGCGGTCCGCACCATGCGATCGCAGCTCTGGCGCGTGAGCCTTCCCCCGCGCTGGTTCAAGAAGAGCGCGCCCCGTCCACGACCGGTGGCGAACAGGGGCCGCGCCCGTACGAGGTAAGTGTCGATCGCGTCGCGACCGTAGCGGCCGACCGGCACCTCGCGCTCCTTGCCCCCCTTGCCGAGCACGCGCACAGATCCTGTTTCGAGGTCGAGATCGTCGACATCGAGCCCGGTCAGCTCCGACACTCGGAGGCCGGAGCCGTACAGGAGCTCCAGGATCGCGCGGTCGCGCTGTCCAGCCGGCGTTGCCTCGTCGGGCGTCTCCAACAGCCGTTGTACTTCCTCGACCGTCAAGGGGTGCGGCAACGACCTCGGCAGCTTCGGTTGGGCGACCCCCACGGCAGGATCCCGGTCGGCCACGCCTTCGCGCAGAAGGAACCGGTGGAATGACCGCACCGACGACAGCATGCGGGCCACCGAGGAAGCACGGTACGGTCGTTCGTCCTCACCGTGGGTCGAAGCGCTGACCGAGGCGAGGAAAGACCGAACGACGGACTCGTCGACCTCGGCGGGTCCGCTCATGCCCCGTGAGCGGAGGAAGATCAGGTACCGGGCGAGATCGCGGCGGTACGCAGCGAGCGTATTGTCCGACAGCCCGCGCTCCACGGCCAAGTGGTCGATATAGCGCGCGACCTGGGTCTCGATCGGCGTCGCCATCCGACCTCACCGCGCGCCGACCCCGTCGACGACAGAGGCGAGTGCAGTCGCCACGAGACCATGGGCGGCGGCCACGCCGTCGTTCGTGATGAGGCCCGAGTAGACGTTCACTCCGAGCGCCAATGCCGGGTCGGCGCGGATCGCGTGCTCGAGCCCCTGGTCGGCGATCGCCGCGACGTATTGGAGCGTGACGTTCGTCAGGGCGTACGTCGACGTGCGAGGAACCGCGCCGGGCATGTTCCCCACGCAGTAATGCACCACGCCGTCGACCACGTAGGTCGGATCGGAATGCGTCGTGACGTGCGACGTCTCGAAGCAGCCACCTTGATCGATCGAGATGTCGACCAGCACGGCGCCGGGCTGCATCGCGCTCACCGTTTCGGCGCTCACCAGGTGCGGCGCCTTCGCACCAGGCACGAGCACTGCGCCGACCACCATGTCGGCGTCGAGCACGAGGCGCTCGACAGCGAGAGCGGAACTCATCACGGTCTGGATGCGCCCGTGCCAGATGCGATCGATCTCGCGGAGCCGGTCGACGTTGCGATCGACGACCGTGACCTCTGCTTCCATGCCTGCAGCGATCTGGGCAGCGTTCGCCCCGGCCATGCCCGCGCCGAGCACCACGACCCGCGCCGGCGCCACCCCCGACGAGCCGCCCATCAGTACGCCCCGGCCACCGCGTGGCCGCTCGAGGGCGGCGGCGCCCTCCTGCGGCGCCATGCGACCGGCGATCTCCGACATCGGGGCGAGCAGCGGCAGACGTCCGTCGGGCGTCTGCACCGTCTCGTAGGCGACCGAGACGACGCTCCGCTCGGCCAGGAACCGCGTGAGCCCTTCGTCGGCGGCCAGGTGCAGATATGTGAAGAGCACCTGGCCCGGGCGGAACCGTTCGTACTCCTCGGGCTGAGGCTCCTTGACCTTCACGATCATCTCGGCCTCGGCGAACACGATCTCGGCGTCGGGAAGCACCTGCGCGCCCGCGGCCGCGAACTGCTCATCGGAGATCGCGGACCCCGCCCCCGCCGAAGCTTCGACCATCACGCGGTGCCCAGCCTTGGTGAGCTCGCGAACCCCCTCGGGGGTCGCCGCCACGCGGTACTCGTTGTCTTTGACTTCCTTCGGGATGCCGACGTCCACGCCCGGGTGCTCCCTCGCCCAACGGAGAACGACCGCCCGCTCTTGCGGCGCCGTCCTGTCCGTTCCGTCGCAAGCGTACTCAACGCCGCACGCCGGCGCTGCTGCTCAGAGCAGAGGCAGCGCAGGCCGCTCGGCAGCCATCAGCAGCGCCAGGGCCGTCTTCGCGTCGCGTATCCGCCCCGAGCGCGCCGCGGCAACCATGCGAGCGAGGGGCTCGATGACGAGCTCGATGCCCAGCTCGACCGGTCCTTGCGGCTCCGGCGCCGTGCGAGCCCGGAACAGGTGCACGTACTCGTCGCTAGAACCGACCGATGGGTAGACACCGCCGAGGAACTCGATCGACGTGTGACGGTACCCCGTCTCCTCGAACAGCTCGCGGCCAGCGGCGGTGAGCGCATCCTCGCCATCGACGTCGAGGATGCCGGCCGGCACTTCGGTCACGACCTGGCGGACAGCAGGACGCAGCTGCCGCACGAGGACGACGTGATCGTCGGGGGTCACCGGCAGTACCGCCGTGGCATCGTGACGCCGCACGACTTCCCACGGCCCGAGGCCGGGCCATTCCTCGAGATCGACCCGGACGAAGGAGCCTTCGAAGACGGTCCGCGTCGTGAGCGGCTCCAACACCCCGGCGCTACCCCGTGGTCGACAACGACCGGCGAGCCTGCGCACGCCGGTATGTCTGTGCGGCGCCGACCAGGTCGCGGAAGAGCGGATGAGGCCGCGTCGGACGCGACCGAAGCTCAGGGTGGAACTGCGCCGCCACGAAGAACGGATGCTCGGGGAGCTCGATGATCTCGGTGAGGCGTCCGTTGTGCGAGTTACCGGAGAGCACTAGCCCATGCGCCTCGAGCTGCGCATGGTACGCGGGGTTGACCTCCCAGCGGTGGCGATGCCGTTCGTAGACGACCGACTCGCCGTAGGCCTCGGCCGCCCTGGTTCCCGGCACGAGGTGGCAGGGCTGGGCGCCCAGGCGCATCGAACCGCCCAGGTCGGTGACGTCCTTCTGCTCTGGAAGCAGATCGATCACGGCGTGTGACGTCGCCGGGTCGAACTCGCTCGAGTTCGCGCCATCGAGGCCCATGACGTTGCGGGCGAACTCGATCACCGCGCATTGCAGCCCGAGGCAGATGCCGAGGAACGGCACCCCATGCTCGCGTGAGTACCGCACCGCTGCGATCTTGCCCTCGACCCCCCTGATGCCGAAGCCGCCGGGGATCAATATCCCATGCACGTCGCGCATCGCCTCCTCGGTGGCCTGTCCTCCCAGGTCGTCCGAGGCCACCCACCTGATCTGCACGTCGGAGCCGTGATGGAACCCGCCGTGATACAGGGCTTCGATGACCGAGAGGTACGCGTCGCGCTGGGTGACGTACTTGCCCACCACGGCGATCGTGACCGGCTCGGTGGCGGCGTGGATGCGATCGACGAGACCTTCCCACTCGGAGAGGTCTGGTTCGCCCTCGATGCCGAGGTGGCGCGCAAGCTCAGTATCGAGTCCTTCGCGGTGCAGCACCAAGGGCACCTCGTAGATCGACGCCGCGTCGGGGGCGCTGACAACGCCGCTGATCGGCACGTCGCACAGCAGCGAGATCTTCTCCTTGAGGTTGCGCCCGATCGGCCGGTCGGAACGGCACACGATCGCGTCTGGCTGGATACCGAGCGACCGCAGCTCCTTCACGGAGTGCTGCGTGGGCTTGGTCTTCAGCTCGCCGCTCGGACCGATGAAGGGCATCAACGAGACGTGCACGAACGCGCAGCGGTCGCGCCCGATCTCGTTGCGGAGCTGCCGGATCGCCTCGAGGAACGGCAGCGACTCGATGTCGCCGACGGTGCCACCGATCTCGACGAGCACCAGGTCGGCGGCCTCGGTCTCGGCCAGCGCCCGGATGCGCTCCTTGATCTCGTCGGTGATGTGCGGGATCACCTGCACCGTCTTGCCGAGGTAGTCGCCTCGGCGCTCCTTGGCTATCACCGCGGAGTAGATGGCGCCGGTGGTGTGGTTCGCACCGCGGTGCAGGTCGATGTCGATGAAGCGTTCGTAATGACCCAGGTCGAGGTCGGTCTCGGCGCCGTCGTCGAGCACGAACACTTCGCCGTGCTCGAAGGGATTCATGGTGCCGGGGTCGACGTTGATGTACGGATCGAGCTTCTGGACCGCGACCTTCACACCGCGAGCCGAGAAGAGCCGGCCGAGGGAGGCTGAGGTGATGCCTTTGCCGAGCCCGGAGGCGACTCCCCCCGTGACGAAGATGAACTTCGGCTGCTCCCTGACCACGGGACCCGACTCTAGCAGAGGGGTCCGACGCTCCGGTGATGCCGGGTCGGAAAAACCTGGATGTTTCGAGCGGCTGGGTGTCCTAGCCTGCCTTCTGCGTCGAGGCCTGTGCGAGCAGCTCCTCGGCGTGGGACACCGCCGTCGCGCTCTCGTCGAGCCCGGCGAGCATGCGCGAGAGCTCCACCACCCGTTGCCTGTCGTCGAGCACGTCGACCGCGGCCGTACCCGCCCGCTTGGAGACCCGCACGTGCCGATCGGCGAAGCACGCGATCTGCGGAAGGTGCGTCACCACCAGCACCTGCCGGTCGCGCGCGAGCCCCGCCAGGCGACGGCCGACGGCCAGCCCCGCTTTGCCTCCGATGCCGGCGTCGACCTCGTCGAACACCAGCGTCGGCACCTCGTCGATGTCGGCCAAGACGCTGCGGCACGCGAGCATCGTGCGCGAGAGCTCACCTCCCGACGCGGTCCTGGCAAGCGGCATGGGAGACACCTCGGGCCCGGCCGCGAAGCGCAGCTCGACGCGCTCCGCGCCGCCCGGCCCAGGAGCCGCAAGCGTGTCGAGCGCTACCTCGACGACCGCCCCCGGCATGCCGAGCTCATCGAGCTCGGCTGCGATCGCCTCGCCGAGCCGGCCCGACGCCTCGCGGCGGCCCGCGGAGACGAGGGCCGCACGTTCTGCCACTCGGCGGTCGAGCTCGCCGGCGATGGCGTTGAGCTCGTGGAGGCGGTCGTCGGCGCCGGCGAGCTCGTTGAGCCTGGTCGACGCCTCATGCGTGAACCGCAGCACGTCGGCATCGGTCTCACCGTACTTGCGCTGCAGGCCCTTCAGGACACCCATGCGTTCACGCACCATCTGCAGACGTTCAGGGTCCGATGTGAGTGACTCTCGGTATGCCCGGACGTCACGCGCGAGCTCCGCCACCTCGACGGTGAGCGCTGCGCTTCGCGATGCCAGCTCGTCCGCCTGCGGGTCGAGCGCGCCGGCGGCCTCGAGCGCGCGCGCTGCTTCGCCGAGGGTGTCGGCCGCCCCGTCGTCTTCGCCGGCCAACGCCGCCTCGGCCGTGGCGCCCACATCGAGCAGTCGCTCGACGTGACCCAGTCGCGCTTCCTCGGCCGCGAGCCGTTCCGACTCCCCCGCTTCGGGCATAACGGTCTCGATCTCGCGCACCTGGTAGGCGAGCAGATCGAGCTCCCGCTCGCGATCGCGTGACGCATCGCGGAGCTGCTCGAGCGCGGCCAATGCGTTGCGCAGCTCGTCGTGAGCGTCTCGATACGACATCAGGGCCACGAGATGCTCATCGCCGGCGAATCGATCGAGGAACGCGGTCTGCACCGAGGGCTCCAGGAGCCGCTGCACCTGGTGCTGGCCGTGGACCTCGACGAGCGAACCGCCCAGCGAGGACAGCGCCGACGCGGTCGCGAGCTGCCCGCCGATGCGGGCGGAGCCCTTTCCCTCTGCAGAGATCGACCGTGCGAGCACGATCTCGCCCTCTTCGATCCAGTCGACGACCTGCCGCGGAGGGTCGTCGCCGACCTCGAACAGGGCCTGCACCCTCGCAGCTTTCGCCCCGTCGCGAACGAGCGAAACCGACCCCCGGGCGCCCAGCGCCAGGGCGAGCCCGACCGTGATCATCGTCTTGCCGGCGCCGGTCTCCCCGGTCAAGACGTTCAAACCCGGATGCAGGGGCAGGTCGAGGTCATCGATGACCCCCAAGCCCGAGATGTGCAGCTCGCGCAACACCCGCGGATGTTATCCGCCGCCGCCGACATCGGAGCCGCCCGCGGGGAAGCGATCACCATCGACGCCTGATGATCGATCGGCTTCGGCGCCCGAGGACCGATCGCCCGGCTGGCCCGGAAGGCCGAACTTCTCTCGCACCAGCGACAGGAATCCCGGCGCGGCGTCACGGCGCACGAGCCGCGCCGGGCGGGCCGAGGCTCGGATCCGCACGATCGAACCGATCGGAAGCTCGATGCTGCGACGCCCGTCTGCCGACAGAACCCCGCTCTCTTCCCCCATGACCTCGATCTGGACCTGGCTCGTGGCTTCCAGCACGAACGATCGGTCGAAGACCATGTGGGCGGCGATCGGTGTGAGGACCAACGAGTCGACACCGGGCATCACGATCGGGCCTCGGGCCGAGAACGAGTAAGCCGTGGAACCGGTCGGCGAGGCGACGATCACCCCGTCGGCGGAGAACGTGGTCACGTAATCGCCATCGACCTGGACCGCCAGCCTCACGAGACGATGACGGACCTGCTTCTCGACCATGACCTCGTTCAGCCCCCACTGCGGCGCGAAGTCGGCGCCGGAGGCCGGCTCGGCTACCAGCGCCAGTCGCTCCTCGACGCGAGCACGGCCCTGGAGCACGGCTCGGATCAGCGGCAGCGCTTCGCCGGGCTCAACTTCCGTGAGGAAGCCCATACGGCCGACCTTCACGCCGAGCACCGGGCACTCCGCGTGCGAGGCCGCGTACGCGGCTCGCAGGAACGTGCCGTCGCCGCCGACGCTCACGACGAGGTCGAGATCGTCCCTGAGCTCGGGGGCGTCGCCGTCATCGGCGAGCACCATGGCCGTGACCCCCTCACGACCGAGGGCCCCGACCAGTTCGCCCGCGGCCTCGACCGCGGCCTCGCGACGCGGATGCATCACCACTCCGACCTGGCTCATCGCGCCACGTCTCCCCCTTCGGCCACCGCTTCGGCAACATCGAGCATCGCCGGCGTAGTGCCCCGACGTGCCCACAGCAGGAACTCGACGTTGCCGGCCGGCCCTCGCAGGGGCGAGGCCATCAGCGAACGGGGCCCCAGACCGGCATCCCGTGAAACTTCGATGACCGAGTCGAGGACCCGCGTCCACACAGCCGGGTCCCGCACGACCCCTCCGCGACCGATGTGATCGGGCCCAGCCTCGAACTGCGGCTTGACCAGGAGCACGAGGTCAGCCTCGTCGCTCGCGATCATCGACAGGCCTACGAGCACCGACCGCAGAGAGATGAACGACAGATCCGCCACGATGAAGCCGGGCCGGTACGGCAGAGCTTCGGTCGTGAGATCGCGCACGTTCGTGCGCTCGAGCACCGTCACACGGTCATCGTCGCGCAGACTCCATGCGAGCTGGCCGTACCCAACGTCGACCGAGACGACATGGCGGGCGCCGGCGTGGAGGAGACAGTCCGTGAACCCTCCCGTGGAGGCGCCTGCGTCGAGGCATCCCGCTCCCGACGGGTCGAGCTGGAACCTCGCAAGCGCGGCGTGAAGCTTCTCGCCCCCTCGCGAGACGAATCGCCTCGCCGGGCCCGCCAGAGCGACGGGCATGTCGCCGGACACGAGCGTGGCCGACTTGCTCGCTGGAGAGCCTCCCACGCGCACGAGGCCGGCTCGCACTGCCTGCTGCGCCTCGGCGCGTGATGCTGCGAGACCGCGACGAACCAGCTCCGTGTCGAGTCTGCGACGTGTCACCGCGACCGGGCCCGGATCACCCGGCGGGAGTCGACGCCGAACGCCGCGCAGCAGAAGCCGACTTGCGCGACGCGGAAGCCGAGGTGCTCGATGCCGCTCGCTTCTTGGGCGTTGCCGATCGAGCGGACTTCTTCACAGTGCGAGAGGCCGGCTTGCCCGCAGCCCGCTCGAGATCACGCACCCGCTTCTTCAGGGCGTCGAGCTCGGCCTGCGTCGCGACGCCACCTCTCGTCTTCAGCTGGTCGGAGATCTCACGCCGCACGAACGTCGACAGACGTTCGCGGTTGGTGTGAGACCACTCGAGCAAGTCGGCCGCGGTCTTGGCAACCTGCTCCTTGGCGGCGCCTGGCTCCAACACATCCTTGGCCATCTGTTGGGCCTTCGTGGGAGTGAGCGTTCCAACCACAGCTTCCAGGGTCTTGCGGAGGTCGTCGATGAGCATCGGAGGTCCTTCCGGAGTCGGTGAGGTACGTCATGCCAGCATACCCTCGGGTCCGACCGCGCCCATTCCTGCCAGGCGAGATCACGTGTCGTGGAACATCGCGTCGTGGAACTGAGCATGGTTGAACAGAGCGTCGAGGTCTTCGGCTACGTACGTAGGACGAACCGACGCCGCCGCTGCTTCTTCGCGGCCGTCGATGCCCGTGAGCACCAGCATCGAATCCCACCCGAGGCCTGCAGCCCCAGCGATGTCGGTGTCGAGCCGGTCGCCGATGACCAGCGGCCTGCCTCCACCCGCCCGCTCGAGCGCGGCGAGCAGGATCGGCGCATGCGGCTTGCCGATCACTTCGCCGCGCAGCCCCGTGGTCGTCTCGATGGCCGCGAGCAGGGCGCCCGCGCCGGGCCACCTGGTGCCGTCCGCCGCCGGGAACGAGGCGTCGGGATTCGACGCGATCAGCTCGGCGCCCCGCTGCACGAGCACTGATGCCGTGCGGAGCTTCTCGTAGTCCGCGCCCCGATCCCACCCGACCACGACGACATCGACTCGCTCCGGCTGGCCTGCATGAACCTGCACCCCAGCGTGGGTGAGCGCCTCCACGAGCCCTGTCTCGCCGACCACGAACGCGTGTCCGACGCCACGCGCTGCGAGGACTGCGGCGGTGGTCAATGCCGAGGTCTCCACCTCGTCGGAGCGAGCCCGCACACCGACGGAGCGCAGCCGCGCTGCTACCGCCTCGGGGGTCCGCCCGGAGTTGTTGGTGACGAACGCGATGCGCTTGCCCATCGACCTGAGTCTGGCGAGCGACCCCGCCGCCGCTGGCACCGGGTCGGCGCCCCGGTACAACACGCCGTCAAGATCGAACAGGAAGGCGTCGTATCGATCCGCGATCATCGGCGAGGACACGCCTACCCCGAGTGGGTCGGAGTCGAGTTCTGGCTGCTATACAAGACGCGTGCCTCGCCTCTCCCCGTTCACAGGACTCGTCTTCGACGCCGAGGTCTCGGGTCCGCTCGAGAGCGTCACCGCCCCGCCGTACGACGTTATCAGCGACCATCGGCGAGCCGAGTACCTTCGGGCGAGCCCATTCAGCGTTGTGCACCTCGATCTCGCAGAAGGAACGGACGATCCGGCGCACCCCAAGAGTCGCTACTCGAGAGCGGCGGACCTGCTCGTCGACTGGGAAGCGCGGGGTGCGCTCCGCCGGGGGGAAGATCCCTGCTACTACGCCTACGAGATGTCGAGCGGGCCCTCGGACGAGAAGTCCGCCGAAGCTCTGAGCGACCCCGCGCAGACCCGCACGGTTCGCGGCCTGATCTGCGCGATGCGCATCGAGGTTATGGGCGGAACCGTGCTTGCACACGAGGAGGTGCGAGAAGGCCCGGTGCAAGATCGCCTCGAGCTGCTTCGAGCCACTCGGACACACCTGTCGCCCGTGTACGGCATGCTCGATAGCGATGACGGCCGGCTCGACGCCTTCGTCCGAGAGATCGCCTCCGGCCCCTCACCCTTCGAGCTCGTCGACGAGCAGGGCGTTGGCCACCGCATGTGGCCGGTCAGCGTCGCCGCCGCGGCTCGGGCGCGCCTCGAAGGACTGGAGGATGAGCGCCTGCTCATCGCCGACGGCCACCACCGTTACACCACCGCTCTGCGCTATCAGGCCGAACGGCGTTCGGTCGACGGCCCCGGGCCATGGGATGCGGTGATGACGCTGGTGGTCGGCTCGACGGCCGAGCACCTGCCGGTGATGCCCTTCCATCGGGTTCAGCTCACAGGTGAGGCTGCCCCGGCCGAAGGCGAGCCTTCGGCAGGCCTCGCCGAGACCCTCGGGGCACTCGACGACGACGACGTCACGATCGGCACGATCTCACGGGGAGCCGGTGGCGATATCGAGTACCGGGTCCGGCGCCTCAGAGGCACCCCGCCAACCGTGAGCGCCCTGCACGAGGAGTTGCTCGACGACCTCGTGCCGACGGACTCGCTACGGTATGTGGCCGACGCGACCGTGGCCGAGGCGGCCGTACGTCAAGGGGAAGCCGTCGCCGTCTACCTGCTGCCACCCACCACGCCCGGACGCATCCGAGCCGTGGTCGAGCGTGGTGAGCGGCTGCCGCCGAAGTCGACCTACTTCTGGCCCAAGCCCCGCACGGGCATGGTCATGATGCCGCTCGATCCGGCGCCGGTTCCTCAGGGCTCGTCACATGCCGCTCCAGTTCGGGCGGCAGGCTCTGCGGCGAACCGGACGGATCGAGCTTCTTGATGCCACTCGCGACCACCTCGGTGAGGCTGCGAGCTCCAGCGCCGCTCCGGTAGAAGCGGCGGACCAGCTGCCCATGCACGAGCACCCGATCGCCTTTGGCGATCTCGTCGAGCGCTCGGGCGCCGACCGTGGCGTGCCAGGCCGCGATCGGGAGGGGGAGGAGGCGTCTGCCCGCCTCCGGAACGGAGAGCCGGAACTCGGTGACCTCGTCACCCGACGGCATCCGGCGTTGGACCGGTTCCGCGGAGACGGTGCCCGCGAGCACGACGACGTTGACGGTCATCATGGCTCCTCCTTCTTGCTTTCGGCTTGTTCTCGGCTCTCGGTTCTGGCTCCTTCAGCGCTTGGGTCAACCAATGCCTGGGTCATCGGTACCGCGCGTGAGCACGCTAGCAGCGAGCACCGACACTCCTTGTGCGAGACTTCTGGCGTGACGGACGAGGAGCGTCACCCAGTGGTCCTCCGCGTGGCCGACGGCATCACGATGGTCGACACGCTCATGACCGGGGAGCCGGAGCTCAATGCGGTCTACGTGCTCGACGGCGACGAGCCCTGCCTCATCGAGACGGGACCGGGCGCCGATCTGCCGCTGGTGCTCGAGGCGCTCGGCGAGCTCGGCATCGGCGACGACGATCTCGCGCACATCGTGGTGACTCATATCCATCTCGACCACGCCGGGGCATGCGGGGCGCTGGCGGAGCGGTTCGCGCGAGCGACCGTGTGGGTTCACGAGCGAGGAGCGCCCCATCTCGCCGACCCCACCCGTCTCGTCTCGAGCACCGCCCGCACCTATGGCGCCGAGCGCATGATCAGCTTCTTCGGCGAGACCCTTCCCGTCGACCCGGATCGCCTTCAGGCAGTCAACGACGCAGACACGATCGCACTGGGGAAGCGCGAGCTCTCGGTCGTGCACACGCCGGGCCACGCTTCCCACCACGTGGCCCTGCACGATTCGCGCAGCGGCGCCCTCTTCACAGGGGAAGCCATCGGCTCGCACCTTCCGTGGGGACCAACCTACCGTCCTGCGCTTCCGCCTCCAGAGGTCGACATCGAGCGCGCCGTCGCCAGCATCGATCGCATCAGGTCGCGTCACGCATCGTTGCTGCTGACATCCCACTTCGGCCCCGTTCCCGACGCCGCGCAGGCATGCGACGTCGCGATCGAGCAGATCGGATCGTGGTCGGGCGCCGTGCGCCGAAGGCTCGAGCGAGAACCGTACGCCGGCGACAACGCCGTAGCAGCGGACCTCCGCGACCTCGCAGCCGCCGAGTTCCAACGGGCAACCGGACGGCCGATCGACATGGCGCGCTACGACGCGATCGGCTCGATCCGCATGAACGCTGCAGGCCTGTCGCGGTACTGGCGCAAGCGCTGGGAACGCGAAGCCGGCGAGCTCAGGACCTAGGTCAGCTCCGCCAGACGCTCGGCGGCGTCGAACGCGCCCGCGTCATGGCGCATGATCTTGCGGAACTCCCCCGCCGCCTCGTCGCGACGGCCTGCCTTCGCGAGGATGTCGCCACGCACGTACCACAGGCGCAGCGTGTACGGCTCCGAGACACCCTCCTTCGTCTTCGCGCGTCCGAGGAACGCCAGCGCCTCGGCGAACCGGTTCTGATCGGCCAGCGCCGATGCGGCCACGATCACGGCTTCCGCCTTGGCTTCATGGGAGACCTTCGCCCGAAGCTCCTCTTCCGCAAGTGGGACAGCGTCCTGGGGCTTGCCGAGGGCGCGCAGGCAGTCGGCGATGACGTGGTTCTGGTCGGCTCGGCCGCTGAATCGGCGGTACGCCTTGAGCTCGGTGAGAGCATCTTGCCAGCGGCTCTGACCGTAGAGCGCGAGCCCCAGCACTTCGCGCACGGCGCCCGACCGCGACGACAGCTGCTTCGCCTTGGTGGCTTCAGCCGCGGCAGCGCCCGCGTCACCGCGCTCGAGAAGCTCGACGGCTCGCGAGAGCCGCGAGACCGCGTCGCGCACCTGTGTTGGTTTCGTCACGCGTTGCAGCTCGTCGATGACGTCGGCGGGCAGGCCGGTCTGATTCGTCGGCCGGGCGCGGCGGTTCCCTCCGTGACGTGGAGCGAGTGCTTTGGGCATGGACGGCTCCTAGGGTAGCGACGTAACGGACCGGCGCCCGACACGGAACGAGCCGCCCGGAGGCGGCTCGTTCGAAGATGCTTCGGCGACGACCTACTCTCCCACCAAGTCTCCCTGGCAGTACCATCGGCGCAGGAGGGCTTCACTTCCGGGTTCGGGATGGGACCGGGTGTTTCCCCTCCGCTGTGGCCACCGAAACGGTGGTTCCCGAGAGATCCCCAACGGACCTCACGAGACAACTCTGAGGATGCGTCCCTCGAGCAGAGCTCGAAGAACTGCGATAGCGAGCGCGAGCAGAAGTCAAGCCCTCGGCCTATTAGTACCGGTCAGCTCCACACGTTGCCGTGCTTCCACTTCCGGCCTATCAACCTGGTGGTCTGCCAGGGGCCTTACCCGGTTGACCCGGTGAGAGATCTCATCTCGAGGCCGGCTTCGCACTTAGATGCTTTCAGCGCTTATCCATCCCGAACGTGGCCAACCAGCCATGCCGCTGGCGCGACAACTGGCACACCAGAGGTTCGTCCACCCCGGTCCTCTCGTACTAGGGGTAGCTCCTCTCAAATCTCCTGCGCCCACAGCGGATAGGGACCGAACTGTCTCACGACGTTCTAAACC
>JBBEAY010000046.1:0-3699 GCA_040882605.1 Actinomycetota bacterium | reverse complement strand
CGGCTACGGCAAGGAGTTCACGTTCTTCAACATGGACGTGCGCGCCGACGGCCTCATGCCGCTGTTCGAGCGGCACCGGCCCGAAGTCGTCTTCCACCTGGCGGCGCAGTCGGGTGTGCGGCCGTCGCTCGAGGCCCCAGTGCTCGATGCCTCGATCAACGTGATGGGCACGCTCAACGTGTTGGAGTGCGCCGTGCGCGTCGAGGCGCGCAAGGTCATCTACGCGGCGAGCGGCGGCACGATCTACGGAGAGCCTCGGCGGCTGCCCGCCAAGGAGACGAGTGCGCAGAGCTCGCATCCGCTCAGCCCGTACGGTATCTCGAAGAAGGTCGTGCTCGATTATCTCGACTTCTACCAGCGTTACCGCGGGCTCGAGTACACGGCGCTCGCCCTCGGCAACGTGTACGGACCGCGCCAGGACCCGCACGGCGAGGCGGGCGTGATCGCGATCTTCGCGTCGAGGATGCTGGCCGGCGAGCCGGTGACGATCTTCGGCGACGGCAATCAGACCCGCGATTACGTCTTCGTCGACGACGTCGTGCACGCCTTCGTGCAGGCGGTCGATCGCGGACCCGGCAAGCTCGTGAATATCGGCACCGGTCTCGAGACAAGCGTGCACCACCTGTATCGGATGTTGGCGGAGATCGTCGGATACGAAGCAGAGCCGTCGTTCGGCGCCCTGCCGTCCGGCGAGCTGCGCCGCATCGCGCTCGACATCGGCTCGGCATCGCGCTCGATCGCATGGAAGCCGTGGACCCACCTGGAGGACGGGCTCGCGGAGACCGTGGCCTACCTGAAGGGTGTGTGATGGTCGCGAGCGACCGGTCTGAGGTCGTCCCCGTGGCTGCGTCGGTGCAAGCGTTCTGGCGTGTGTTCGCCGATGCGACCGGTGTCGAGACACCCTACGAGGCGTGGGCGTTCGGGGGCGACGACACGCCTGATCTGGCCACCGAGCTCGGCTTGCTCGTACGCGACGGTCCCAAGCGCGCGACGACCGGCATGCTGGCCGACTACGAGCGAGACGGTGAGGCGCTGCCGCAGATCGGCGCACACAGCGTGATCCTCGACGGAGCGGGCGAGCCGGTCTGCATCATCCGCACGACCCGGGTCGATACGGTGGCGTTCGGCGAGGTCGACGAGGAGTTCGCGTGGGTCGAGGGTGAGGGCGACCGATCGCTCGAGTACTGGCGCCAGGCGCACATGCGTTTCTTCGCACGCGAGGGCACACCCATCTCCGACGACGACCTCGTCGTGCTCGAACGCTTCGAGCTGGTTTGGCCAGCGCTCACTCGCACCGGCACCTTCGCCGTGCATGCGCTCGATGTGCCGCTGGTACCGGCCGCCTCGACGCGTCGCAGATCGTCGCTGGCTCACCCCAGGTGACCGAGGCCGTGTGGGCCTCGGCATCGGGCGAGCGAGTCGTGCGCGGGGTGTGGCGCATCACGGAAGGTACCGTCACCGACGTCGTGCACGACGAGATGTTCGTTGTGCTCGAGGGGCGGGCGACGATCGAGGTCGAGGGCGGTGCGACGATAGAGGTAGGACCCGGCGACGTCTGCGTGCTCGAGCGTGGGAGCTCGAACCACCTGGATCGTGCACGAGGCGCTGCGGAAGGTCTTCCAGAGCACGCTGGCCCCCGACGAGCTCCGCGACGCAGAGGTCTGAGCCCGCCGCGGGCCCCGACGATCGATCGGTCTCGCGAGACCATGCCGAGCGGGTCCCGGGTTCTGCGATGCGACGCTCATCGCCGGACGACGAGGACCATGGCTGCGTATGCTCGATATGGCAGGTCCGGGCTTCGACAGCTGAGCGGCCGTCGTTCGGCGATAGCGATTTCGCCCGAAGGGTCTAGTGCCGTTGCCGTAGCCAAGAACCGAGGACTTCGGGTATCACTTACCTAGCACGAACACACCGACCGACCGGACCCCCCCGGAGGCGGGCCACGAGATCGGCTCGCCGAGACGGGTCGGGTTCGAAAGACGAAAGGATCACGAGCGATGCAGAGGCGAGCGGTCGTCGGCGGGGCCGGCGGATTCATCGGGCACCACATGGTCCGGTACCTGAAGGACAAGGGCTACTGGGTGCGAGGCGTCGACATCAAGGAGCCCGAGTACGATGCCTCGTCCGCCGATGAGTTCATGGTGCTCGATCTTCGGGAGTGGGAGAACTGCCTGAAGGCGACCGAGGGCGTCGACGAGGTCTACCAACTCGCTGCCGACATGGGCGGCATCGGCTACATCACGGGCAACCGGGTCGAGATCGCGCGCAACAACGTGCTGATCAACGCCCACATGCTCGAGGCCGCCTACAAGAACAGCGTGAAACGTCATTTCTACAGCTCGAGCGCGTGCATCTACCCGATGTACAAGCAGCACGACGCCGACGTCACCCCCTTGAAGGAAGAAGACGCCTACCCCGCCGATCCCGAAGAGGGCTACGGGTGGGAGAAGCTCTACTCCGAGAAGCTCTGCCAGTACTACCAGGAGGAAGGCAAGCTTGAGACCCGCGTGGCCCGTTTCCACAACATCTACGGCCCGCTGGGAACGTACGAGGGTGGTCGTGAGAAGGCGCCCGCCGCGATCAGTCGCAAGGTTGCGCTCGCGATCGAGGGCGACGACATCGAGATCTGGGGCGACGGCCAGCAGACCCGGTCGTTCACCTACGTCGAGGACTGCGTCGAGGGCATCTTCCGCATCGCGCAGAGCGATCACTGGGCGCCGCTGAACCTCGGCTCTGACCGCCTCGTCACCATCGACCAGCTCGTCGATCTCGTGAGCGACGTGGCCGGCAAGACGCTCGTGAAACAGCACGACCTCACCAAGCCGCAAGGCGTTCGAGGCCGCAACTCCGACAACGACCGGTGCAAGGCGGCGCTGGGGTGGGCCCCCGAGGTCACGCTCGAGGACGGTCTGAAGACCACCTACGCATGGATCCAGGGTCAGCTCGACTCGGCCGGACGCCTGCCCGTCAACGCCGCCAGCTAGCCGTTATCTCCGTACCGCAAGGCCGAAGGGGCCCCCTTCCGGGGGTCCCTCGTGCATGTTCTCTCACCTCTGGCGTTGACCCCTTGGCACTCTCGTGGCTATCCTGTTAGCACTCACCCAGCGTGAGTGCTAACGAAACGGGAACGGACCATCGACCGCAAGGAGGAGCAGAGCATCATGGCGGACTTCAAGCTGAAGCCCCTCGACGACCGCATCATCGTGCAGGCCAACGAGGGTGACCAGACCACCGCGTCGGGCCTGGTCATCCCCGATACCGCCAAGGAGAAGCCGCAAGAGGGCACCGTGATCGCGGTCGGGCCGGGTCGTTTCAACGAGGACGGCGACGAGCGCGTGCCGATGGACGTCGCTGCCGGCGACACCGTCATCTACTCCAAGTACGGCGGCACCGAGGTCAAGGTCAAGGGCGAGGACTACCTGATCCTGTCGGCCCGCGACGTGCTCGCTGTCGTCTCCAAGTAACGACTCCGATCGGGACCGTGACCCGCGCCGACGAGCGACGGGTTCCGTTCCATTCCGAACGACCGAAGAAGGAGGTTCACAGTGGCGTCTAAGCTGCTGAAGTTCGGCGAGGAAGCGCGTCGCAGTCTTGAGGCCGGGGTCGACAAGCTCGCCGACGCGGTCGCGATCACGCTCGGGCCTAAGGGCCAGAACGTCGTGCTCGACAAGAAGTGGGGAGCCCCCACGATCACGAACG
>JBBEAY010000045.1:0-24469 GCA_040882605.1 Actinomycetota bacterium | reverse complement strand
TGTTCAAGCTCCTGGAGAAAGGTGCCGCAGACGCTTGACGGTCATAGAAGCATCCATCAAGCACTCAGGGCCCTCGGGAACCGCTGGGTTGGGATCCTCCACGGCTGTCTCGCGCATCGGCACGCCTACCAAGAGAACATCGGCTGGGCTGGTCGGCTGGAGACCGCTGCTTGACATGGTGGGCCGTGGGATGTCTAGGGTGCCGCAGTGGTCACGCCCTCCCTCTCCCCTGTGATGCGTCTGATCGCGGGGCAGGTGCGGCTTCCGCATGCGAAACGGCGCCGCTCGACCGCCGGTCGCGTCGCGCTCGCCGTGCTCGCGGGGGTCGCGACCCTGGTCGTGTTGCTCACCCTCGACGGCATCTGGGCCGGTCGCGCGATGTTCCGTGGCGTATCCGGAGCCAGGAGCGAGCTATCCGAAGGCGCGATCGCCGTGGTGACGGGCGATCCCGCGGCCTCGGTCCCCCGGTTCGATAAGGCCGCCGAGTGGGCCGACTCGGCGCTCGCGGCGAGTGGGCACCCGTCGATCGAGCTCGCGCGGCTGCTGCCGTGGGTCGGCGATAACCTCGAAGCGGTCGCGGCGATCGCCGAGGCGTCGCGCCGCTCGGCCGACGCGGGGCTCGCCATGGCCGAGGCGGCCGAGACCCTCGGCTGGCACGATCTGCGGCTGCCCGCGGTCCAGGCGATCGGCGACGTCGACCTCGCGACGATCGAGCAGGCGGCCCCCGTCATCGACGAGGTCGCGACCGAGCTCGAGGCAGCCCGGGATCAGCTCGACGCCATCGGGCCCGAGCGCCTCGTCGGCCCGATCGCCACGGCGTACGAGGACGCCGCCGAGACCCTTGGACGACGGGCGAGCATCGCGCTCGACGCACGCGATCTGATGGGACTGCTGCCCGGGTTCCTCGGTCTGGGGGCCGAGCGCCGTTACCTGCTGGCCGTGCAGACGCTGGGCCGTCCGCAGGGCGTCGGCGGCGAGGTGGATCTGATCGGCGTGCTCAAGGCCCGTGACGGAGCGCTGTCGCTCGAGGGGCCCCTCACCCCCGCCGACGCGGAGTTCGCGGAGACCACGGCGACGCGCGACGCCAGGACGGCCGGAGAGAACCTGCTCGCCGTCGCGAGCGATGCCGGGCTCGGAAAGCTCGACGGCGTGATCCTGACCGACTCGGTCTGGCTCGCCCACGCCCTGTTGGTCACCGGATCGGTCGAGGTGGCTGGCCGGGATCTGCCGGTGAATACCGATCAGGCGTTGAAGGTGCTCGAACGAGAGGTGTTCGAGGGTCGCGACAGCGCTTCGGCGGCCGAGCGAAGGGCCCGCATCGCGACCACGGTCGTGGAGTCCTACCTTGACGCCCGGCCGGCGACCGAGGCGTTCGCGATCGCCCTGGCCCGCGACGTGGCCGAGCGCCATCTCGTCGTGGTCGCGACCCGGGCGCGGGAGCGCCGCATCATCGAGCGCCTGGGCGCAGGGGGCGCCGCGGTCAGAAGCGCCCAGCAGGCGCTCACGGTCACGTGGGACACCGCGGTCGACAACCACGCTGCCGTGTTAGTGCGCCGCGACGTCTCGCACCGGGTGATGCTCAGAGACGACGGGTCGGCCGGCCTTCGCACGGTGGTGACCCTGACGAACCAGGCGCCCGACGAGCCCCCGTCGGCTCTGCTCGGATTCCCCTTGCCCGCCACGGTCGACAACCCGGCCGGCGTGAACCCGGTGGGCGGCTGGGCCGCCGACGTCAGCGTGCTGCTGCCCCCCAAGGCCGAGCGAGTGACGGCCGAGACGAGCGTTCCCACCGAGACCGAGACCGTGAAGACCGGCGAGCGAGCCATGGTGATGGGAAGGCTCGCCGCCGACCCCGGCGCCTCGATCTCGTTGATCGTCGCCTACCGCGTGGTCGACGCAGGGCTCGACGACGGTGTGTACCGGCTGCTCGTGGTGCCGCAGCCGGCATGGCCCGCCAGCGTGGTGCGGCTGCAGATCGACGCCCCGCCCGGCTCGACGATCGTCGAGGCGTCGGACGAGCTCGAGGTGGGCGGCATCTCCGCGAAGTTCGTGGGCACGCCGACACGGCCCTTCAGCGTCTGGGTCCGATTCGCCTGAGGGTCACTCCAGGTCGATCGGCGCTCGGCCCACCGGGTGGTAGGAGAACCCCGCCTCGGTGAGCGCCTGCGCGTCGAGCAGGTTCCTGCCGTCGACGATGGACGGCTGGGTCATGACTCCCTTGAGCCGAGCGAGATCCAACTCGCGGAACTCCGGCCACTCGGTGCATACGACGATGCACGCCGCTCCGGTCGCGGCCGTGTACGGATCGCTCACAAGCTCGATCGGCTCCTCGTCCTCGCCGGTCGCCTCCGACACCATGGGATCGTAGGCGACGACCCTGGCCCCTTCGGCCATCAGGCGTGAGGCGAGCGCTATCGCGGGCGCGCCCCGCACGTCGTCGGTACCGGCCTTGAACGCCAACCCGAAGATCGCGACGGTCTTGCCCTCGAGGTTCCAGATCGCTTCCTCGACCTTGTGGGCGACGGCCTCGAGGGCCTCGTCATTCACGCGCGAGGCTTCGCGAAGCATGCCGAAGTCGTAGCCGAGCCTGGCAGCCACACGCTCGAGGGTGACGATGTCCTTGGGCAAGCAGTAACCGCCGAAGCCGATGCCTGCGCGCAGGAACGCGGACCCGATGCGGGGGTCGGCACCCATGATCTCGGTGACGCCCTCGACGTCGGCGCCGGAGAGCTCGCTCACACGGGCGAGCGAGTTCGCGAACGAGATCTTCGAGGCGAGGAACGCGTTGGACGCGAGCTTCGAGAGCTCGGCGGTCCGCGGGTCGGTCTCGATCAGCGTGATGCCGTCGTCGATGAGCGGCGCATAGAGACGCCGAAGCACCTCGATGCCCCGGTCGTCGCCGGCGCCGATCACCAGACGGTCGGGGCGCAACGTGTCCTCGATCGCGTGGCCCTCGCGCAGGAACTCCGGGCTCGAGACGGCCGAGAAGCGCAGGTCGGGCCGCTCCATGCGAACGACCTTCTCGATACGGGCCGTGGTGCCCGGGGGCACGGTGGACTTCACGACCAGCACCACGCCGTCGTCGGCTGCGACGGCGATCTCACGAGCGGAATCCTCGACGGCCGTGAGGCTCCGGTCGCCGAGCCCGACAGGAGGACGCCCAACGCACACGAACACGACCTCGGCGCCGGCCACGGCGTCGGCGATCGAGCCGACGAAGGCCAGGGAGCCATCGGCGAGCCCGGCATGCAGAAGCTCGTCGAGCCTCGGCTCGTGGAAGGGCGCTTCGCCACGCCTGAGCATCTCGACCTTCGCGGCGGAGGCATCGGTTCCGACGACGTCGTGGCCGAGGCTCGCGAGGGCGCAGCCCGTGATCAGACCGACGTGGCCCGTGCCGACGATGGCGACCTTCACGGCGCGGCTTCCCCGAGGGAGGCTCGGAACCATTCCACGGTGCGGCTCACGCCCTCGTCGATCGGCACCTTCGGCACGAACCCCAGCAGGCGTTCAGCCAGGGAGACGTCGGCCTGGGTCATTCGGACGTCGCCGGCGCGGGTGCCGGTGTAGACCGGATCTGGGTCGGCGCCGGCGGCACGGGCGACGAGCGAAAGGAGCTGGTTGACCGAGGTGGGCTCGCCTCCGCCTCCGATGTTGAACGCCCTTCCGTGGGCCTCGCTCGGGGCCCGCGCCGAGCGAAGGTTGGCCTCGACCACGTCGTCGATGTAGGTGAAGTCGCGCGACTGCTCCCCGTCGCCGTGCACCTCGGGGCGTGCGCCGCTCAGGCATGCGACGGCGAACCGCGGCACGACCGCCGCGTACTCAGATTCGGGGTCCTGGCCGGGCCCGTACACGTTGAAGTAGCGCAGCGCCACGGTGGGCACGCCGTAGCTGAGGCCGATGCCCGCGCAGTAGACCTCGAGCGCGAGCTTGCTCACGGCGTACGGCGACCGGGGCGCGAGCGTCATCGATTCCCGCAGGGGGAACTCGGACTGGTCCCCGTAGACCGAGCTGCTGCTGGCGGCCACGACCACGGCGCCGGCGTCACGCGCGGCGAGCAGCACGTTGAGGGTGCCACGCACGTTCACGTCGGTCGTCAGGCCGGGTTGCTCCATGCTTCGAGGCACCGAGCGCTTGGCCCCCTGGTGGTAGATCGCCGTGCACCCGCGTGCGGCTTGGGCCACCGCCGCCTCGTCACAGAGGTCGGCCTCGACGAAGCGAACCTCGGGGGAGTCGCGCAGGTTGTCGAGCGATCCATCGGAGAGGTCGTCGAACCCGACCACCTCGACGCCGTCGGCCACGAGCCGGTGGGCGAGATGAGAGCCGATGAATCCGGCGGCGCCGGTCACGAGCGCGCGATCGCTCATCGGGGGAGGATCCTCATGAGTGGCCCATCGTACGGGAGGACGAGCCCCTGAACCCGGACGAACAGCGGCGAAACGCTACGTCGATCAGCCGAGGCAGGCAGGTGCGTCGCCCATCACGTCCGCCATCGGCGGATTCGACGCGTCTCGCACCGAGACCACGGGATCGGCGCCGGGCCACGGGATCGCGGCGTCTGGATCGTTCCGCGAAGCCGAGCTCGTCGTCGCCGGAGAACGCCTCATCGACCAGGTACTGCAGCGCAACGTGGTCACGGCATAGAAACCGTGGGCCACCCCGGGCGGCACGTAGAGGCCGCGCAGCCGATCGGAAGCGTCGAACGTGCGCCACCAGGCCGAGCGCTCCGTGGGCGAGCCCGCGCGGAGGTCGACGAGCGCGACGAACGCCGTGCCCTCGAGCACGCACCAGTAATCGGCTTGACGCCGATGGAAATGCAGACCTCGCAGCACGCCCGCCCGGCTGCGCGACAGGTTCGACTGCACCATCACGCGAGCGCCGGGGAACCATTCCTGCCGGAAGACCTCGGTGAAGGCGCCTCGATCGTCGGCCCGCGTGGTGAGATCGACGACCCGGGCGCCGTATGGGATCGAGATCGTACGCTCCGAAGGTAGTGCCATATACGGCGGGGTGAGGGTTGGATGAACGAGTACACGCCCGGCAATCGCGCCAGGCTAGCGTGGTTTCTCACGAGGGTACACTCGCCGCGGGGGACGCTGCTCGCTGATGGATATCGCGATCTTGATCGTCGACGATCACGGGCTTGTTCGCGAGGGACTTCGGACACTCCTGGAGTCGCAGGAGGGGTTGCATGTCGTGGGTGACGCTCGAACCGCTGACGAGGCGCTCGCCCTAGCGCGGCGACTCCACCCCGACGTGGTGGTGCTCGACGTGCGCCTGCCCGACCGCGACGGCTTCGAGATCTGCGGCGAGCTGCGCGAACTCTCACCCGACAGCCGGATACTGATGTTCTCGGGCCTCGCCGAGGGGACCGTGCTCATCGAGGCGGCGAAGGCGGGCGCCGACGGTTTCGTGTCCAAGGAAGCCGACAACGCCGAGATCGTCGACGCGGTCCGGCGGGTCGCCAGCGGCGCGGCGGTCCTGGGCGCAACCTCAGCCCAGGCCCTGTTCCGGCAACTCCGTCGACAGGGACCGGGTGTCTCGAAGCTGTCGTTGCTGTCCGAACGCGAACGTGAGGTGCTCGGGCTGCTCGCAGAGGGTCTGACGAATCGCGAGATCGCCGGGCGCCTGTTCATCTCGGAGAAGACCGTTCGCAATCACGTCTCGGGCGTGCTGCGCAAGCTCGACTTCCGCCACCGCACCGAGGCGGCGCTGTTCGCCGCGCCTCTTCGGGGGGAGCTCGGACCCACGCGCTAAGCCGCGATCGGGACATCTGTCCCGTGATGTCGAGTCAGCACGCCCATATACCTCCTTGAACCGTTGCCCGATGTCTGAGAACGAAGCGACGGAGATCAGTCGAGGGCGAGGAGATGGACGACATGGAGCAGGCGACCAGCGCGGGCGCGACGGACCTGGCGCCCCATCGAACCGCGATCCGGGTGCTCGTGGCAGACGACGAGCAGCTGGTCGTCGACGTCCTGCGGGCCCTGGTGGGGTCCGACCCCTCCCTCCGCTTCGTGGGAGCAGCGAGCGATGCCGAGCACGCCATCGATCTCGTGCTGGAAGAGCGGCCCGATGTCGTCCTGCTCGACGTGCGGATGCCGGGCGGAGGAGGGCTCCGCGCCGCCCGAGAGATCTCTGAGCGATGCCCTCCCACGAAGATCATCGCGCTGTCGGCTCACGAAGACGCCGACACCGTGATCGGGATGATCGCCGCGGGTGCCCACGGCTACGTGCCGAAGGGCGATCCGACCGACAAGATACTGCGAACGATACATAGCGTGGCCGGCGGTCGTCGCCCATCGGTCGCCTCGAAGCCCGATGTGAAGCTGGTGCCAGCGGCGAGACCCCACCGCGACGAACGAGCAGCCAACGTCGCTCGTGCCATCATCGACGGCGCTGTCACGGTTGAGCTCACGCCGATCGTCGACATCGAAACGGGCCTGGTCGCCGGGCTCGAGGCCACGCCGCGGCTCGCAACCCTGCCCCATCGCTCCTACGACGCGTGGTGCGCCGACGCGCAGTCGGTCGGGCTCCTGCTGGACCTCGAGCTCGCGGCGTTCCGTGAGGCCCGCTCGGTCCTTCGGAAGGTGCCCGAAGGGATCTTCCTCGAGATCGAGGTGAGCCCGTTCACCGCGAGCGAGGCTAGGTTCCGCCGGAGCATCCAGTCGGCAGCTTCCTCACGCATCGTGCTGGGGTTCTCTCCACTCGTCGGGAGCGGGGGGGTCAAGATCAACGACGTGGACTTCGCTGCGACCCTCGAGGCGCTACGAACGAGAGGGATCCGCGTGGCGGCTACCGATGCCGGAACCGGGCTCTCGGGCCTGAACCACCTGCGATCCCTGAAGCCCGACTACGTTCGGTTGGACACCACGCTGACGCGCGCTGTCGACAGCAGCTTCTCGAAGCACTCGGTCGTCGCCGCTGTCGTGGTCTGCGCCCGGCAGGTTGGTGCTCGCGTCATCGCCGACGGGGTGGATTCCGAAGGACAGCTCGCCGAGATCCGCAACCTGGGCGTGCACCTCGCGCAAGGTCCGCTGATCGGCGAGCCGATCCCGGTCGCAGAGGTCCCCGACCACTTCGTGGCCGGGAGCCGGTGGCCTTCAAGTTCCCCTGCGCCTCAACCGATACCTCGAACTGACGTTGCTCCGCCGAACATCCCTAACGCTCAGAGGTGACCGTGTGAAGACTCGATGGACCCAGGTGGCTATCGTTGCGGCGGTGGCCGCCCTTCCGATGCTCGGAACGGGCCTCGCGTGGGCCGACGACTGTCCTCCGCTCGACCCGACGTGCGTCCTGGACGACACGGTGAACGAGGACGAGGTCGTCGAGGACACCGTCGACACGGTCACCAGGACGATCGATCCCGTCGAGGACACCGTCGACGACGTGACCTCGCCTCCCGGCGGCGGCGGTGACCCGCTCCCCGATGGGGACGGTGGGGTCGGGAACGGTGGCGCAGGCGGACATGGCGGGGGCAGCCTGGGCGACGGCGCATCAGCGCGTCGTGGCGAACCTGGCGGCGGACGTGCGGCAGCCGTGTCGTCGGTGGCGCTCGCAACCGGTACCCGGGGTTCGAGTGACCCGTCGATCGTGCTCGCGGATCACGCGGCGGCCTCGCCTCGAGATCTCTCAGAGCGCTTGGTCCCGGCAGCTGCCGGGATCGCCAAGAGCCTGGCGGTCGTGTTCGTGCTGCTGGGCGCCGTAACCGGTTTCGTGCTGATCCAGAATCAGCTCGACAAGCGCGACCCGAGACTCGCCCTCGCGCCCATGCGATCCGACGTCGTTCGATTCGACTGACCGATGGGGCTCCGGCGGGCACGCGCGAGCTCGTCGCCCGACCCTTCGGAGCTGCTCTCGATCTCCGATCGCGCGAAACACCTCGTCGAGCTCCGCGTCGGGCTCTCGGTGGTCGTCATCGGTGCGACCGCGATCTGGCCCGAGCTCGCATCGGTATCGTTGGGTTGGCTGTCCGTGACGACCGGGGCATACCTCTGCGCCCAGATCGGGCTCCTAGCCATCATCAGGCGGGAGCGGCGGATCGCTCTTCCAGCGCTGCAGGCCGGACTCTTGCTCGACGGCATCTTCCTGGCGACGGTCGTCGCGAACACGGGCGGCGCCTCGAGCCCACTTCGCATCCTGCTGTACGTCCACGTCGTGGGCGTCACACTCCTGTGCTCGTACCGCACCGGACTCAAGCTCGCCCTGTGGAACACGCTGCTGTTCCTGTTGGTGATCCAGGCCATCGACGCAGACATCGTGCCGGCCGCTTGGAGACAGGGGGCCGGCGGCTCGGACAGCGAGGCAGCGCTGACCGTCGTCGTCATCTGGTTCCTTGCGCTCGGGGCCGCTGCGTTCTCCGCCGCGAGTGAACGACAGCTCCGGCGCCAGAGGGCGGACCTCGCCGATCTCTCCGCGATGGTCACTCGCATCGATGGCTCCGTGACATCAGGCGAGAACCGAGGGATCCCGAACATCTTGCTGGATCAGCTCTGCCGCACGTTCGGCTTCGTTCGAGGCGTCGTGCTTGCCTCACCGGAAGGTGAGCTCGAGCTGGTGGCTGCCACCGAGGCGGACGGTCCGACGGTCCTCGCCGAAGGCATGGATCCGTTGATGACACGAGCCTGGGCGAAGCGCGCACCTCAGCTCGTGCGTGAGATCGATCCGTCGACCGACCCTCGTCTCGCGAGCCTGCTTCCCGCAGCTCGCGACGTGATGGTGGTGCCGCTGTTCCTCGTCGGTGGTCACCGCCTCGGCATCGTGGTCATCGAGCGTGGTCGTTCGGCCGCTCTGATGCACCGGTGGGAGGTGGACATGGTCGGGCAGTTCACGGCTCACGCCGCCTTGGCGCTCTACAACACCTGGCTCACCGACGAGAAGCAGGAACAGCTCGAAACGATCCGAGGGCTCGAGAAGCGGCTGCGCGCCCACAACGCGGAGCTCGAGGTCATGGTCGACGAGCGGACCGAGGAGCTGCGTCGGGTCATCAACGATCTGGAAGAGACCGACCGGCAGCGACGACGCTTGCTCCATCACGTGGTTCGGGTCGCAGAGGATGAACGACTTCGCATCGCGCACGATGTCCACGACGACCCCGTGCAGAAGCTGGCGGTGGTCAAGATGCGACTCGAGATGCTGGCCGCCAAACACCCGGAGCTGTCCGAGATCGTCGACGCGCGCGAGACCGTGTCCTCGACGATCCGGAGCATGCGCCGCATGCTCTTCGACCTGAGCCCACCCATCCTCGACGAGGAAGGTCTCGGCCCCGCTCTCGAGTACTTCCTCGAGAGTTCGCCGGTCTCGTATCGCTGGTCCGTCGAGGACGATCTGGACGCGCAACCATCGACGCAGACCCGCCTCATCCTCTATCGCACGGCGCAGGAAGCTCTCACCAACACGCGCAAACACGCGAACGCTGGCAACGTCCGCGTGACGCTGAAGCAGCGCGACGGTGGCGTGTGGATGGAGATCGAGGACGACGGCGACGGATTCGAGCCGCAGAAGGCTATCGCGGCCCCCGGCCACCTCGGCCTAGCGGCGATGCGAGAGCGGGCCGAGATGGCGGGGGGTTCGTGCACCCTGCGCAGCCTCCCCGGGGCCGGGACCAGCCTGGAAGTGTGGCTTCCCAGTGATCCACAGGCCCCGGAGAGCGCCGACCAGACCGATGAGGCAGACGCCAGGGAGCCCGTTCTCGCCCTTCAGAAGCGCATCGCGTAGGCACAGATCCTAGCCGGTGGATACCCGGTCCCTGAGCACGCGCGAGCTGGGAGCCGACCGCGAGCGCGATATCAGCTCGTCGTAGAGCCCCGCGATGTCGTCGGCGAGGCGCTGCTCGGAGAACCGATCCCGGACCCATCGAGCCCCCTCCTCCCCCATGCGGCGCGCGCCTTCGGGATCGTCGAGCAGCGTCAGCAGCTGGGCGGCGACCGCCACGGGGTCGCGGGGCGGCACCAGCAGCCCGGTCTCGCGGTCGCGGACCACCTCCGCTACGCCTCCCACCGCCGTTGCCACCGCCGGAGTGCCCGTCGCGGCCGCTTCGATCAAGGACACCGGCGTGCCCTCGAGGCGCGATGTGAGAGCGACGATGTCGAGCGCCCCGTACAGCGCAGGCAGATCGTGGACCCATCCGAGGAACCGCACGCTGTCGCCGAGGATCGCCCGCGCCTCGGGTTCGAGACGAGAACGGAGCTCTCCGTCACCTGCGACCACGATCGTCACGTCGGGTCGGTCCGCGATCACCCTCGCGGCCGCCTCGAAGAAGGTTCGGTGATCCTTGATCGGGGCCAGCCGGCCCACGACCCCGATCGCAGGGCCGTCGAGCGGAAGGCCAAGCCGGGCGCGCGCTTCATCGCGAGGCACGCGATCGCTCAGGAGGGTCGCGACATCGACTCCGACCGGCACGACGTGCCACTGATCCTCGCGTCCGATCCCCAGCGCAAGGAGGTCGTCGCGGACGCACGGTGCGACGGCGATCAAGGCGTCGGTGCGCGCGGCCAGACGGCGCTCGGCCGCGGCGAACGTAGCGTTCTTGAGCCTGGAGAAGTACTCCTGCAAGACGTGCCTATGGAACGTGTGCACGACGACCGGCGCGCCCGCCGGAACGGCGGCCGAACGACCGAGCGCACCAGCCTTCGCGAGATGGGTGTGGACCACCTGTGGTCGCCACCGACGCATGATGCCCCGCAGGGCGTGCAACGTCCGAACGTCGCCGACCGGATCGAGCCCTCGACCGAGCCACGGCAGGTACGTCGACGGGCAGTCGTTCGGCGGGGTGAGCTCTCCCTCACCGGGCCCGGAGGCGCCCCAGGCGAGGCGCGTATCGAACCCGCGAGCCGCAAGCTCACGTGTGAGATAGACGGCCTGACGCGCCGGCCCTCCGACGTTCAACCGGGTCACGACCCGCAGCACCCGTGGCTTGCGTTCCATGTGCGAGGCTTCGACCCGACGCTGGGGCTCCTGAAGGTCGCCTCGCATCGAGCGTCAGGAGCTGAACGTGGGAGCCTCGGCGAGCACATCCGCCAGCGATGGGTTCGACGAATCGCGGTCGGAGATCACGGGGTCGCTCGTCGGCCACGGGACCGAAGCGTCAGGGTCATCCCATGCGAACCCGGATTCGTCGTCGCTGGTGAACGGCCGATCAACGAGGTACTGCAAGCGCACGTCGGTCACCGCGTAGAAGCCGTGAGCGACACCGGGCGGCACGTACAGTCCCCGCAGGCGACCGGAATCGAACGTCTCGCTCCACACCGCCCGCTCCGTGGGCGAACCCGACCGCAGATCGACCAGCGCCACGAACGCGGTGCCGTCGATGACGCACCAGTAGTCGGACTGTCGGCGATGGAAGTGCATACCGCGCAACACACCCGCGCGGCTGAACGATAGGTTCGACTGCACCATCAGGGGCTCGTCGGGGAACCACTCCCCGCGGAATACTTCGGTGAACGCCCCTCGGTCGTCGGCCCTCGTGGTGAGATCGAAGATCCGGACGCCGTGCGGGACGAGGATCGTGTGGGCTCCGACGCTAGACGACCCGGATCCTGACGGTCCTCGACGTGCTCGGCAGACAGCGGTGCACGTGGGGATGGACGCCGAACCGCTTGCCGGTGAACCTGATCCTCCAGTTCGAGTCGGCCTTGATGCGCCGAGTGAAGGAGTAGAAGCCGGCCTCGTCGGTCCTCGTCGTTTCCACGGCGGTGTGCCCGCGCTTCAGAGTGACCTTCTGGTCTTCTTCGCAACGATCCCAGTTGCTTTGGAGTCGCCCGGAGAACGTTACCTTCTCGCCTCGCTCAGGGCTCGTATCGCTGACGCCGCGCGAGAGACTCGTGGAGGCGGTCCGCTGGTGCGCCAGTGCAGGGCTGGCCGTGAACACGAACAGCATGGTCACCGCTAGGATAGTCGTGAGGGTCCTCTTCATCGTTCCGCTCCTTCGTCGCCTTGTCGTGTGCGGTCGGATCCACCCGAACACATCGAAGGCTACAGTCCGATGAAGCTGAGTGCAACGACCGCCGGGACCGGGATCCAGCGATGTGACGGTAGGGTTGGGTCGAGTGTCGACCACCACGCGAACGTCCCGCACTCTGCGTCACACCCGCCGACGGCGACGACGGGCCATCGTCATGGCCGTCGTGGCAACCGCCGCGCTGCTGCTCGTCGACGCCGTATGGGCCGGCTGGATGACTCGAGCCGCCTTGCTCGACGCACGGGACGAGCTCGCATGCGGAGCCGGGGGGCTGGGGTCCGGCGACGTGACCATCGCCGTGGAGTGCATGCGGCGCGCCGAGGAACGAGCCCGTGATGCCGAGGCCTTCGGCGTGCACCCCGCCGCGGTGGTGGGGAGCTTCCTGCCGTGGATCGGTGACGACGTCAGAGCGGTTGTCCCGATCGCACGAGCGGCGCGGTGGGCCGCGTCGGGGGGAGCGACCCTCGCGCGAGCCGCGACCGAGGTCGGGTGGGGGTCCGACGACTTCTCGCTGCTTGACGCCGACGGAACCGTCGACCTGCGGGCGATCGAGGCAGCCACTCCGGAACTGGAGGCAGCGACCGCAGATCTCGAACGCGCCTCGAGCGAGCTGCGCGGACTTTCTCCGGGGTCGTTCGTGGCTCCACTCGCTCGCGCCGCGGGCGAAGCTGAAGCCGAGCTCGAGCGACAGACCGGCCTCGTCCTCAAAGCGCGGACGTTGGCGCACCTGCTCCCCGGCATGCTCGGCGGCGGTGGGCCCAGACGCTATCTGCTTGCCTTCCAGAACCTCTCTGCGCCCCGCGGCACCGGTGGTTTCCTCGGCTTCGTCGGAACGCTCGAGGCTGACGCCGGCCGGCTGACCCTTGCCTCGCTCGACCCGGTCGCCGACGTGCCGCAGGTCGCTCCGGTCGCGGTTCCAGCCGAGGTGGCGCGCAGGTACGGGCCGTTCGGTGTTCGCACCACGCTGTGGGCCTCGAACTACCCGCCTGACGTGCCGACCTCATCGCGGATCGCGATGGCGATCTGGCGCGAAGCCGGTCAGCCACCCGTCGACGGCGTGGTCTGGACCGACACGATCTGGATGGCGGAGATGCTTCGGGCGACCGGACCGGTGACGTCCATCGCATGGCCCGACCCCGTCACGGCGGACAACCTCGTGGAGGTGTTCCACCGCGGCCTGTTCGAAGGCAAAGACTCGGCGGCGATCGACGCGGCGCAGGGCCAGCTCGGCGTGGATCTGTTCAGTGCGATCTTCGCCGGGCAGCCGACCCCGAGCGGGGTCGCGAGCGCCGTGTCTACAGGTGCGAGCACCGGGCACCTGGCGCTGTTCGTGCGCGATGAGACAGAGGAGTCCTCGATCGAAGCGCTCGGCGCCGCCGGCCGCTTCGAACTCGGTGACAACCCACTGGCCGTGGTGTGGCAGGACGCATCGGCGAGCAAGGCTGGGTACTTCGCGGAGCGCACGGTGACGTCACACGTGACACTGCACCGAGACGGCTCGTCCGGCGTGGAAACCACCGTGACCATGCAGAACGACGCCCCAACCGGGCCGCCGTCGGCCTTGCTCGGCGACGGCAGGGATGTTCCTGTCGGGTGGTGGGGAGTCGACGTCGAGGTCTATATGCCGACCGACGCCGTCGCCCCGAAGGTCACGGTGACGGGGCATTCCCTGAGCGGCATCGACGAGGCATTCGGGCACCCGTTGGCCGACGCGTTCCTGTTCGCCGATCCGGGCGAGCGCTCGAGCGCGACGGTCACCTACGAGGACCCCGCGGCCTCCGTGGAAGCCGACGGCATCTGGACGTATCGCATCCAGCTGCGCCCTCAACCGGCCATCCGAGCGATCGGGCACACCGTCGAGATCGAGCTGCCCGAGGGCGCCGACATCGTCGCCGCGCCACGCGGGTCGATCGTGGACGACGGGATCATCAGGTGGGAATGGGCTCCCACCGAGCCCGTGGAACTCGTGATCGCCTTCTCGATCCCGAGATGAGGTTTCGCGGCGTCGCGCCGTCTCAGTCTCAGTGAAGAGCGGGAGCGCCGGAGAGTGAGTCTGCGGATCCACCCGTAGCGGACCCACCCTTCGAAGCTTCGTCGGCGCCCGGACCTGCGACAGACTCGATGCCGCCGAGGGCCTGCACCATGTCGGCGACGGCCTGCGCGAGCCGGCCCCCCTGCTCCTTGGAGCTGATGGTGACGCCGCGTTCTTCGAGAACCTTGAAGAAGTCCTCCATGACCCCGCGCCGGTCGCCGAGCAACGAGGCCTCTGACACGTTCAGCGCTCGCGCCAGGCGCGCCAACGTCTGGATCGAGGGCTCCACATGACCGTTCTCGTATCGGGACAACCGCGCCTTCGGGATGCCGGAGATCTCCTCGAGCTCACTCTGGCTGAGCCCGCCGCCCAACCGCGTTTCGCGCAGCCGATTGCCGAAGTGTCGTCCCTCACTGTCGTGATGCATGGCGCCCGCTCCCCCTTCGTTCGGTGGCGTACCGTTCCCCGCAGGCGCACCCTAGCACAGGCCCCCAAGGTGGTTCGGGAACCCGAAACGGCGCTACTTGATCTCGACCGAGGCGCCGGCGCCTTCGAGGGCTTGCTTGGCGCTGTCGGCGATCTCCTTCTTGACCTTCTCGAGGACCGGCTGAGGGGCGCCGTCAACGAGGTCCTTGGCCTCCTTGAGGCCGAGGCTGGTAAGCGAACGCACTTCCTTGATCACTTGGATCTTCTTGTCACCAGCGCCGGTGAGGATGACGTCGAACTCGTCCTGCTCCTCGGCCTCTTCGCCACCGGCCCCGCCGCCGGGGGCCGCCATCATCATGGGCGCGGCCACCGCCGCGGTGACGTCGAAGGTCTCTTCGAACTGCTTGATGAACTCCGACAGCTCGAGCAGGGTCATCTCCTTGAACCGCTCCAGCAGGTCGTCCGTAGACATCTTCGCCATCGCTTACTCCTTCTCGTCTTCGCTCGAGACCTCGGCCTCGGTCGTGTCGTCACTCGCTTCGGTCTCTGCAGCCTCGGGCTCGGGCGCTTCCTCGCCGGGGAGCTTCTCCTTGTACGCCTCGAGAAGTGACAGGAACTTGGACTGCGCTCCGACGAACAGCGCGGCGGCCTTCGTCATCTCCGACTTCATCAAGCCGGCGATCTTCGACAGCATGACCTCGCGCGACTCGAGCGCGGCGAGGGCCTTCGCGTCGTCGGCCGAGAGCATCTTGCCGTCCATGTACCCGCCCTTGAGCACCAGGGTGGGGAACTTCTTGGCCGCATCGACGACCGACTTGGCCGCAGCCACCGGGTCGCCTGCCACGAACGCCACCGCTGACGGACCCTGCAGCAGAGCTTCGAGCTCCGCGACGCCGGCATCGTTCACGGCCCGCCTCATCAATGTGTTCTTGACCACGGCGAACTTCGTGCCGCCCTCGGCGAGGGACCGGCGGAGCTCTGTGATCTCAGGCACCGTGAGGCCGCGGTACTCGGTGAGAAGCAGGGCATCGGATCCTTCGATCCGCGCCTTGAGCTCAGCGACCCGTTCGACCTTCTGTTGTTTGGGCATCGCACCTCCTGACATGAAACAACGCGCCTCCGCAGACAGCGGAGACGCGCATCGTCAGGTGCTGCGCTCTTCCGTTCGCCTCGGCAGGTTGCCCGGTGTCGGGTTTACGCGCGTGAGCGCCCCTGCTGTCTGTGGCTCATCGAGGATACGAGGGCAGGTCGGTGGGCGACAATCCGGGTTGCGCGAAGGCGGTGACAGGTGGCTACCGCCACATCTCCTCGGTCACCTCGATGGGCTCTTGACCATCGGCACCGATCGGTTCGGGCTCCGCGCGGCCGCGCCACCGCCGACGCTGTGACTCCTGCTCGGAGCGATAGCCCGAGGCGTAGTAGTACCCGTAGCCTCCGTAGCTCTTGGCCTTCGACGGGTCGAGGTTGTTGTAGATGCCGCCGACGATGCGCGCGCCGACCTGCTCGAGCTGCTCGCGCACCTGCGCCAGGGCCGAACGCGTGGTGGACGACGCGTCAGCGACGATGATCACGCCGTCGACCATCGTCGCGATCGCCAGCGCGTCGGAGACCGCGAGCACAGGGGGCGTGTCGAGCAGCACGAAGTCGGCCGCGCCGCGCAGCTCGAGCAGCAGATTCCGCATGCGCTCGGAGCCCAGCAGCTCGGCGGGGTTCTGGGGGGTGGTCCCGCTCGGCATCACCCGCAGCGAATCGATCCCGCAGCGCCGCGCCGCCTGTAGCGGCGAGGCACGCCCATCCAGCAGATCAGAAAGGCCCCTGGTGTTCTCGAGGCCGAAGAACAGGTGCAGGCGCGGCTTGCGCAGATCGCAGGAGAGCGCCACGACACGCTTGCCGGCCTGGGCCAAACTGACGGCCAGGTTCGCGGTGGTCGCCGTCTTGCCCTCGCCCTGGTGGGCGCTCGTGATCGCCACCACACGCACGTCTTCGGTTTGGGCCAGGAACTGCATGTTCGTGCGCAGCGTGCGGTAGGCCTCGGCGGCGGGTCCCATGTGTGCGTCACGCGTGACCAGCGGCGTGGCGTTCCTCTTGCGCCAGCCCGGCACGCTCGGCACGACAGCCAGCACGGGCGAGCCGATCTCGGCCTCGAGGTCCGACTTGCCGACGGTACGGTCGTCCAGACGCTCGCGCAGGAATGCGACACCCACCCCGAGGCCCAGCCCCAGCACCAGGCCGAGCAAGCCGTCACGGATCGGCTTCGGGCTGGAGGGAGTCAGGGGTAGCTCGGAGGGCGCCACGATCTCGGTGGCCAGGTCGTACGGCTTGGGCTTCGCGGCCATCTGGGCGTTCAGATCCGCCAGCTCGAACCTGATCTCGTCGATCTCGGCCTCCAGCGCCGCCTGCTCGGTCACGGTGGCCTCCACTAAGGATGCCGTCTTCTCCCGTAGCTGCCTGGTGCGATCGGAGATCTGCTCTTTCAGCTGAGCCACCGTCGCCGCGTAGAAGGCGTTGGCGCGTTCCCGGCGATCCTGCTTGTAGGCCTCCGCATAGGCCCTCGCCCACTGTTGCGAGGCGCCGGGAGCGGGGTCGGTGTAGGTGAACACGAGCGTGGTGGTCTCGGTGGGGATCGTGACTTCCAGCTCACCTGTCTGTTCCAACACGCCGGTCTGCTCTGACATCTCTCTCGCCGCGATCTGCTCGATGATCGGAGATTCGGCTCGCGCAAGCTCGGTCTGCATCGACGACAGGTACGCAGCTCCGAGTCCCATCAGGACCTGGTTCGGGTCGAACGGGTTCACCGCGACGGTCGCCGAGGACTCGTAAAGGGGGGTCTGACGAAGGGAGAAGAAGACGGCAGAGCCAAGGGTGATGATCGTGATCAGCAGCACGCTCCACTTCCGCCGTCGCAGGATGGAGAGCAGTTCCCGTAGGTCACCGTCCGACGGGGCCGCCTGCACGGGTTGCGCGCCGTTCATGCCCATGGGCGGAGTGTATCCAGGGCGCATCAGGAAACAACGGAAGGCTCGGAGGAAACCGAGGCGTCTTCGCCAGCGGTCCGCATGCGCAAGAACACCGCCAGGAGCACCGCAGCCACCGCGACGGCGGAGACCAGCGAACCCACGATCGTGGGCTCAGCGGAGCCAACGAGCAGGTACGCGCCGATCGAGCACGCGGCCTGCGCAGCACATGCAGCGATCGCGATGCGCCGGGGCGCCAGGCCGTGCTCGGCCAATCGGTGGGCCGAGTGGTCGGTACCCCCCCGGTAGATCGATCGGCCCGCCGATGCGCGGCTGAGGATCACGAGCGCCATGTCGAATAGCGGCACGCCGACCGCCAGCACCGGGATCACCGCACGGGCCAGTGTGCCGGGGCCGATCAGGTCCAGCTTCATGCCGAGGGCGGCCAGCAGGAACCCCAGGAAGAGGGTGCCGGCGTCACCCATGAAGATGCTCGCGGGAGAGAAGTTGTACCGCAGGAAGCCGAGGCTTCCCCCTGCCACGGCGAGCGCCAGCGACCCGACCAGGAAGTCCCCCTGATGGGCGGCGATCGCGAACAGGCCCATCGCGGCCACCGTCACGACGCCTGCCGCCACGCCGTCCATGTTGTCCAGCAGGTTCACCGCGTTAGTGACCGCGACCACCCAGGCCACGGTCAGCGCGAAGTCCAGCGCGGGCACGTCGAAGATGCCGGCCCTGATGCCCACCGTCCAGAGGGCGGCCCCGGCCGCCGCCTCGAGAGCGAGCTTCACCGCCGGGCCCAGTCCGCCCCGAACGTCGTCGACCAGGCCGACCGCTCCCAGGACCAGCGCGCCCGCGACCACGACGGCCACCTGGTCGGGCTCGCCGGGAACGAGCATCACCACCAGCATCAGGCCTGATGCGATCGCGACCCCGCCCAAGTAAGGCGTGGCGCGCGAGTGGAAGCGGTCCTGCTTCGGATGGTCCAAGATGCCCGCGCGTTCGGCGACCCGGCCGAGAAGAGGGGTGAACACGAACGCGCCGACCAAGGGCACCATGAATGCCAGGGCGTAACGAAGTCCTGTGTTCAAGGCGTTCGGACCTGCTCTTCGCTCAAGCGCGCGCGCTCGAACGCAAGCACGTCGTGCAGGATGTCGTCCAGCGAGTGCGTGGGTGACCAGCCGGTCAGGGCCTGGATCTTCGAGACGTCTGGCACGCGGCGCTCCATGTCCTCGAAGCCCTCCTCGTATGCGGCCTCATACGGGACGTGAACGATGCGGGAGGGCGAGCCGGTCATCTCGATCACGCGCTCGGCCAGGGCGTTCATCGAGATCTCGTGGGGCGCGCCCACGTTGAACACGTCGCCCACCGCTCTCGGCTCGTCCAGCAGGGAGAGCAAGCCCGCGACGGTATCGGTGACATGGCAGAAGCAGCGACTCTGCTCACCGGTGCCGTACACGGTGACGTCTTGACCGAGCAATGCTTGGCGGAAGAACGTCGGGACCACCATGCCGTAGGCACCGGTCTGGCGTGGCCCCACGCAGTTGAACAGGCGCGCCACGATCGAGGGCGTGCCTCGCTCACGGTGGTACGTATAGGCCAGGATCTCGTCCACTGCCTTGCCGGTGCTGTACGACCAACGCGCCTTGAATGGAGACCCTAGTATCCGGTCGCTTTCTTCGTGCAGCGGCCCGAACGCGTTCTTGCCGTAGATCTCGGAGGTCGAGGCCACGAGGACTTTGCGGTCCAGCTCGGCGCAGGCGTCGAGCACAACCTCGGTGCCGCGGATGTTGTTCATGAGGGTCTCGAGCGGACGTTCGACGATCAGCTTGACACCCACCGAGGCGGCCAGATGCACGACCACATCAGCGTCGCCCACCAGCTTGCGGACCAGGCCCTCGTCGAGGATAGAGCCCTCGAAGAACTCGACGCGAGGGTTGCCCAGCAGGTGGGCCACGTTGTCGAGGCGGCCCGTCGAGACGTTGTCGAGCAGGACCACCTGGTGGGTGCGCTCGACCAGAGCGTCCGCCAGGTGCGAGCCGATGAACCCGGCTCCGCCACTGATCAGATAGGTTCGCTGTCTGGCCTTCTCCATGCTTGACAGGACGCATCCTCCCTCGTGAACCACCGCTGTTACTCGAAGTCTAAGGGTGCTTAGCGGGGAAACCTACGAGCACAAGACAGTTCCGGTCCTCGATGTGTGCGTCTATCCTGGCGCAGGACTTCCGCAGCGGTGACCATGCAAGGGCTGCTCGCTCTCCGTGGTGTCGAGCGCGGTGTCCGCCCACGATGCCTCGAGGACGCCGGCCTGGTACATCTCGGTCATCAAGCCGCCCCGCGGGCAGCGGGGGCGGGATTCTTTCGCGGTGCAACTGCCGCCAGACGTTGCGGGCGCCGAAGCTCCTGAGTCTCACGGCGGACGAGAGGCCGTCGCGGTCCCGTGGTCCCGGCGGAAGGGGGGCGATGACCTTCCGGTATCCTTCGCGCGGCAGAGTTCGAAGTTCTCAAGCTCCGTTTCGGCGATCCTTACGCGCTCCTCAATCCACGCCCGGCGATGCCCTTGATCGAAGCGTCTCCGGCCAATCACGAGCTGGCGGGCAATTCTGGTTACGTGTCCGTGGCGCTCGGCGGTGGCCTCGATTGTCGACAACACACCAGCTCGGTCGCGCGCCTTAGCACCTCGGGCTATCGCCTCGTGCAGGTGCTTGGTCTGCCCTGGCTCCATCATCCTTATCCAAGATATCGAGCCCGTGTCTGACCCGGACGAGCCTACGCCCGACTTGCCGAACGCTTGACCCAGTACCGACCCGTGTAATCAATATGACTGAGAAGTATCGGCACGGTCTCCGCGGCTAGAAACTCATCGACCGCCTTTCGACAACCTTCCCAGTGGCCGTAGTCGTCTACCACCACAACACCTCCGTCCACGACCAGCGGGTAGAAGTGCTTCAAACACACCACCGTGGACTCGTACCAGTCGCCGTCGAGTCGAAGGAGGGCAATCTGTTCTAGCTTGGTAGCGGCTTGCGGAACTGTGTCCTGAAACCAGCCCTCATGGTATGAAATCAGTTCGGGTGGGTAGGCAATCGCCCCTTCCAGCAAGGCGCGGTTGTCATCAAGAGGTGCGTCGCACATGCCGATTCCGTCGAGGGCACCGGTCACTCGCCCGCCGGAATAACTTGCCGCTTTTGCCCCGTCTGCCCGGCTGGGCTCGGGAAGCCCCTCGAAGCTATCGAAGAGGTGAATGCTTCTGTGTGGTAGCGGGAACGACCGCATGTGCGCGAGCGCCATCATGCCCACCGCCCCGCCCCGCCAAGTTCCGCATTCCACGAGCGACCCTTCAACCTCACAGCGATCGAGATAGCGGATCTGCTGCCATAGAGTCGCGAGGCGCTCGAAGGAACTCATCGTGTTTTCCCGAACTTTCCGGACTGCCTGCTTGATCTCGTCCTCTTCGTCGTAACCGAAAGTTGCCCCGAGATAGCCATCGTGGAGAGGTGTAGCGCGGGAGGGTCGCCAGTTGTGAGAGCCCAAGAGCGGACCGACGTGGCGTACGACGCTCCCCTTAATCTTCCCCAGCATTGCTGCATTATACCGCTGATGCGTCCCGGCATCGAGGTACGAACAGAAGTCGTGAATGCGGGACCTCGTGAAGGGCGCAGCGTACTCTCCGGTCGATCGGGACTGCCCCCGCTTGGTTGACACCTTAGTCAGCCAAACCTGGGGCAGTCCCATCACTGATTGGAATCACTCCTGACGACGCCCGATGACACGATGATCCGCGAAGGCGCTCGGGCGCTGCCGAAGCCGCTGGGCGGTCCGCGGACGTCGGATCCTTCGGCGGATTGGGGCTGCGTGCTCTCGACCAGGTTCGTGCACCTTCTCTACCCGCGACACCGCGACTATTTTCGGTCTAACTCGGAAGGACTCGCGGACCTGTTCGTCGCCGGGCTCGTACCGACGGATCACCACGCCGGTGTCGCCATCGTTCCCAATGAATCGGTGCGCTCGGCCCCCGCTTGGCGGGTGATGGCGAGGTTCCCCCTTGCGCCGCCACGCTGTCTTCGTCGGACTGCGGCGCCTCGAGAGCTCCGGCAGCTATCCCGGTCAGTCCGAAGAACGCAATGGTAGAGGCGCTCGCGGCGTAGAATGTCATTTCGCCGAGCGATTGGACAAGGAATCCTAGGAGGAAGGGGATGAGAGCGCTACATTCCCGCCGATCACTTCGCCAAATCGCATCCAGCAGGAAGTACGTGAATAGCGCAAGGAACGCAACAGAAACCAAACCGGTCGAAGCAGCCACGTTGAGCCAGAGGTTGTAGGGTGCCTGCTCTCCAGGGCCGGACGTAGGAAGGCCGCCGACCGCCCACCCATGGCCTACCAGTGGCTCCCGCGCGATCAAGCTAAAACCAACCCACCAGGACTTCTCGCGAAGAGCGATGGAGGCAGCGTTCAGGCCGAACCGCTCCGTGGCTATCGGAATCAGCCACCACCCGATAAGGACGAGCATGATCGCAACAACGGCGAGCTTAAGACGACCCCTTCGCAACCGGGGCCAATGCCACGCGAGCGTGGCGACGATGAGTGCCATCGCGGTCGATCTCGTTTGCGTTAGGACTATTCCGAACGCAGTGAGTACCGTACTTGCCGTTTTCCAGGGCTGAGGAAGAAGCGTGCTGAAAGAGTAGCCGGCTAGGAGAAGAAGTCCTGTCTGCCCAGGGTCCCCGTAAAGGCCATAGAGCCGGCCCGCGACGCGCGGAGTCAGTCCTAGGATGCCCAGCAGAGCTTCGAGAGACGCGAAGAGCGCGATGCTGATCATCGTCGCGCGCGCGCCTTCTCGATCGCATGAAGCCGCGACGAAGAGCGCTCCATACAGGGATATCCTTGCGAAGGCTGCCGCCGTTTCCAATTCACCGGTGAAGGCGAGGGCAAGCCAGGCAGTTGCGAAGAAGCAACCAAGCGCAACTATGGGCTTCCGCGCTGCTTGAGGCGGCTGGCGTCCAAGAAGAAGGCCTACTGCACTGCGGCCGATGAAAAGCATGATCAGGACGTCAGACAGAAGCGGCAGGCCCATTACATGGGCGTTGGAGAAGGCCTGGGCAACCACGAAGATCGCCACCAAGTGGACCCATCGGGGAAGCATGAGAGCAAGGAGAGCGCACCCGACGGCGGCGGCGGCACCTGGGCTTCGAGATGCGACCGCTCCGGCACCGAGAGCGAGGCACACGCAGACGGCGCCAGTTCCGATCTGTCGAACAGCAGTCTCGTTGCTAACCGGCGACGACCTCAACGACTCCACGCCAGAACGATAGTTCACCCCTTGGGCACCCACACGTTCCTGCCTAAGCTTCTACTGTGGCGCTGCTGGCCGACTCGACTCGTTCGTGGATGTCATGCGCAAGCTCCGCGACACGGCGGCGCGTCATGACCGAGTCGAGCAACAACCTAGAGAATCGATGAGCGTGGAAGCCACTCAGCCAATCAAGCCGACGGGTGGGCAACGCTTGCCTGATCAGCAGGAAACTCCCCGATGCGAGAACGGGAGTTCTCGCCGCGTCCTGCGGGTCATCACCCGGCTGAACATCGGCGGGCCCGCCCAGGCGGCCGTGTACCTCCATCGCCATATGCCTGACATGGGCTGGACGCATCACCTAATCGCCGGCGCGGAAACCGAGAGTGAGGGATCCATCGATCAGACAGAGGAAGGCGTGACCAAGATCGATTCGCTTCGCCGGGCCCTTGACCCTCGTTTCGACTTGGGCGCCTATCGCAGAATCGCGCGGTTCGTCACAGCTTGGCGCCCCGACGTGGTCCACACGCACATGGCGAAGGCAGGGGCCCTGGGGCGAACCGCGGCTACGCGTGCCCACACCCCTGTGATCGTCCACACTTTCCACGGGCACGTGCTCGATGGCTACTTCTCCCGGCCGATGGCGCGCAGCTTTGTCGAAGCCGAGCGCCGGCTAGCCAGGAGGACTCACGCGCTCTTGGCCGTCTCCCCGCGCATCCGCGACGAGTTGCTTGCGCTGGGCATCGGCCGTCCCGACCAATGGCACGTGGTGCCGGTGGGCGTGCAGCTCGCGCCTCTACTGGAGCGGCCGCCCGAACGAGCGACGTCGCGCCGCGAACTTGGGCTCCCCCTAACCGGCGCGCTCGTTGGCATCGTCGGCCGCCTAGTCCCCATCAAGGATCACCACACGTTTCTGGCCGCGGCCGCCCGCGTCGCGCGCGAACGGCCGGACGTGACGTTCGTCGTGGCGGGCGATGGTGAGCTTCGCTCCGAGCTGGAGGCGGTGGCAGCGGAACTCCTGGGCGACCGCGTTCGGTTCCTCGGTTGGGTTCACGATCTGCCAGCGCTCTACGCGGCGCTAGACATCGTAGTCCTTACCTCACGGAACGAAGGCACTCCCTACTCACTAATCGAGGCCGGCGCCGCCGAGAAGGCGGTCATAGCAACTCGGGTCGGCGGCGTCTCTGATGTGGTAGCCGACGGCCGCACCGGTCTCTTGGTCCGCGCGGCCGATCCTGAGGCCATCGGTGCCGCAGTGTCGAAGCTCTTGGACGATACCGGCCTGGCTGCCGCCATGGGCGGATTGGCACGCCAAACGGTCCGGGAGCGTTACTCGGCTGAGCGACTGCTTCAAGACTTGTCCGCCCTCTACGATGACCTCCTTCTGAGGTCGAGTGGACGCACTTGACGTCTTCGTGCACCGGTTGACCCCTTGAACTACCCCCGCTCGACCTTGGCGAGCATGTGCGCTCCGTTGCCCAGCCGAAAGGCTCTAGCTCCGCGGTGCCGGATGGATGCGTGCGAGGATGGCGCCGTGTCTGGTGACAAGCGATATCTCCTCTCGAAGGTGCCTCCAGGGGCGGGTCATGTACTGGATCTCGGTGGCGGGATCGGTGCACTTCGAAAGTCCCTGGTGAATCGCGGGTACCGCTATGTGAATCTCGACCTAAGCCCTAGGGGAGTAGGCGCTGTTCTGGGCGATGCACAGCGAACCCCGTTCCGTTCCAGGTTCTTCGAAGTAGTGGTCAGTGGAGACAGCTTGGAGCACTTCCCCGACCCACGGGCCGCACTGGCCGAGGTGCGCCGACTAG
>JBBEAY010000044.1:0-24611 GCA_040882605.1 Actinomycetota bacterium | reverse complement strand
TGATGTACTGCATCGTGTCGTAGATCGCGAACAGCGACGTGATGACCCCGCCCGGGGAGTTGATGTACAGGTGGATGTCCTTGTCAGGGTCTTCGGACTCCAGGTGCAACATCTGGGCCATGATCAGGTTGCCGACGTTGTCGTCGATCGGCGTGCCGAGGAACACGATGCGCTCCTTCAATAGCCGCGAGTAGATGTCGAACGAACGCTCGCCGCGGCTCGTCTGCTCGACGACGACCGGCACGAGGTAGTCGTTGGCGATCGGCATGGTGTTGCGAAGGTCGGTCATGAAGTCTCCTCAGTTTCGGTTTCGGTGCCGGGTTCGACCTGTGCATCGGTCTCCAGCGTTATGTCGGCGCGCTCGACCAGAAGATCGAGGGCCTTGCCCCTGATGATATCCCCGGCCAGCGTCACGATCTGCCCGGTTCGCTCGAGCTGTTTAGCGAGCTCCTTCGAGTCGCGGTCGTATGCCGCTGCGAGGGAAGTGATCTCAGCGCCAAGATCATCGGCCGACACCTCGATCTTCACGGCCCGGGCGACCCCTTCGAGCGCGAGATCGGCCTTGATCCCACGTATCGCATGTTCGCGGGAGTCTTCGCGCAGCCGCGCCTCGTCCCAGCCCTGCGCCTCGAGCAGATCGTCGAGCGTGAGTCCGGCACGCTTCGCGCGCTCCCCCGCCTGCGCCACGCGATGGTCTGTCTCGTCGTCGATCAGGGCGTCGGGGATGTCGACGTCGATCGAGTCGGCCAGGGCGTCGAGCACGCGATCGCGCAGCGTGGAAGCTGCCTCGCGTTCCTTCATCTCACCCAGGCGCGTGCGTAGGTCGTCGCGGAGCTGCTCGATCGTGTCGAACTCCGAGGCGGTCTTGGCCAGATCGTCGTCGGCTTCGGGAAGCCTGCGGGCCTTGACGTCTTTGACCAGCACGGTCAGGTCGGCCGTCTTCCCTTGTAGCCCCTCGCCGGCCCCATCGCCCATCTCTTCGGAAACCTTCAGGATGTCGCCGGGCTTGGTGCCGGCGAGCTGCTCGTCGAGCGCGGCGCCGAACTCGCCCGACCCGACGAAGTAAAGGTAGTCCGTACGTGTGAGGCCGTCGATCTCCTCGTCTGCGGAGACCGCCTTGACGTCGACCGTCACGTAGTCGCCGTCGAGCGCAGGGCGGTCGGCGGGTTCCAGCTCGGCGAAGCGCTCGCGCAGCCGGTCGATCCACTCGTCGATGTCGGTCTCGGCGACCTCGGCGCTCGGCCGAGTGACCTTCAGCCCCGTGTACTCGGCCTCGGTGAGCTCGAGCCTCGGACGCACCACGACCGTGGCTGTGAACACGAGCGGTGAATCGTCGGTGAAGCCTTCGAGGTCGATCTCGGGGTCGGCGATCGGGGCGAGGTCCCTTTCGGACAGGGCCTGGCGGTAGTACTGCGGCACGGCGTGCTCGAGGAACTCATCGCGCACGACGTCGCGGCCGACCTGGGCGTCGATGATCTGCTTGGGCGCCTTGCCCTTGCGGAATCCGGGCACCTTGACCTGGTTCGCGATCGATCGATAGGTCGCGTCGAGCTCCTTCGAGTACTCGGCGGGCGGTATCTCGATGGTGAGCTTCACGGTGTGCTTCTCGGTGTTCTCAACGGTCGTCTGCATGGTTGGCCGTCAGGCTACCCGAGATCATCGCGTGCAAGCCTCGGCCGAAGGTCTCAGGCCGGGACCGATAGGCTGCGCATCGTGTACGAGCATGAGCTGGCGTTCGCGAACGGCGTCGCCGACCGCGCGGCCGACATCGGCATGGGGCTGTTCCTCGGTGACGGGCTCGAGGTGCGACACAAGGCGGACCGCACGGTCGTGACCCAGGCCGACACTTCGATCGAGGCGATGGTGCGCGAGCAGGTGGCGGCAGCGTTCCCCGTCGACCACGTGCTCGGCGAGGAAGAGGGTGGCGGCGACCGTGCGACCGGCCGCGTCTGGATCGTCGACCCGATCGATGCCACCGCGAACTACGCGCGTGGCATCCCGATCTGGGCCACCTTGATCGCGCTGCAGATCGACGGGAAGCTGGTGATGGGGCTCGTGAACGCCCCAGCGATCGGCGAACGGTACGAGGCCGTGCGCGGTGGCGGCGCCCGCATGAACCGCCGGCCGATCCGCGTGAGCGACATCGACGATCTCGCGGGCTCGCAGCTCTTCTGCGCCGGCATGAAGACGTGGCTCACCGAGCCGCGGCACGAAGGTGCGCTCGGCCTGCTTTCCGTGGCGACCCGCACCCGCGGCTTCGGCGATTTCTGGGGGCACACGCTCGTGGCGCGCGGCGCCGGCGAGGCGATGATCGAGCCTTCGCTCAACATCTGGGATTACGCGGCGTTTCAGATCGTGGTCGAGGAAGCTGGCGGCCGCGTGACCCAGTTCGACGGGTCACCGACACGCGACGGCGGAAGCGTGCTGTCGTCGAACGGCGTGCTGCACGACGAGATCCTGACGCGGCTCGACGGCCGAGCGGGCAGACACGGCGCTTGACGGCGGAGTGTCCTGTTCCACATATCGGAACAGAGTTCCAGATAGTGGAACAGGCATCCGCGGCCGCACGCCACTTGAACGTCGCGCAGCTGCCCGCGAGAAGAGCTCAGAGCTCGATCGTCTCGCCGCGATCGCCAGCCGCGGCCATCACGGCGTTCGCTGCCGCCACGTCCTGTACGCCGACGCCGGTGAGGTCGCACACGGTGAGCTGAGCCTCCCTGGTGCGCCCGGGCGCCTCGCCCGCGCAGATCGTGCCGAGTTCCACTGCCCGCTCGGCCTGCTCCAGAGCATGTTGAAGTTCGCCGAGGCGCGAGCACTGTTCGCGCGAGTCGACCACCAGCACATCGGACCGACGCAGAACCTCAGGGTCGAGCTCTTGCTTGCCGGCCCCGTCGGAACCGACGGCCGTGACGTGAGTACCGGGCGCGAGCCACGCGGCGTCGACCAGCGCCTCGCGGGCGGCGGTGCACGTGATCACCACGTCGGCGCCCTCGACGGCTTCCTGCACGGAGGGCACCGAGGTGACCGAACAGTCGGCGTCGGCGCGAGCCTGCAGATCGTCGGCCGTGCGCGAAGCGCGCTCGGCGTTGCGGCCCCACACGCGCACGTGCTTGAAGCCGGGCCGCACCTCGGCGAGCGCGTCGAGCTGGTACCGAGCCTGCCCGCCTGTACCGATGACCGCGACCCGCTCGACACGCTCCGGCGCGAGGTGGCGTGCCGCGACACCGCCGGCCGCCCCCGTGCGCAGATCGGTCAGGTACCCGCCGTCGAGCAGGAACGCCGCCGGCGATCCGTCACGCGCATCGAAAACCATGACGAGCCCGTCGATCGCCGCCGGCTCCACGCCATAGAAGCCGCTGACCGCCTTCACGGCGTAATAGGGCGCGCCGTGAAGATGCCCGGCCTTCACGTGGATCTCGCCCCTCGATTCAGCAACGTCGAGGTGGATCACGGCCGCAAGCTCGGCGCTTCCCGATGAATAGGCCACGAACGCCCGCTCACAGGCCTCGATGCAGCCCCGCATGTCGATGGCGGCTCGAACATCAGCTTCGCGGAAGATCCGAACCCGACCCACGGTCGCCAGCGTACCCTGCGCCCGCGCCCCGGCCGATGCTACGGTCGCGACCCACCCGAGGGGAGGCCCGAGATGACGATCGAGCAGTTCCGCATGGAGCGCTACCAGTCGTTGTACTGGCACGAGGTCGACTACGACCTGTCGGAATCGGGCGTGACTGCGATGACGATCCGGGGGCTGCTCGGAGCCGACGCGGACGCCGAGTCTTTCCTCGCCACACAGCTCGGCTACCCACTGTCGGAAGGTTCCGTCGAGACGCGGGCAAGTGTCGCCTCCTGGTACCCCGGGGCGTCGGCTGAGAACGTGACGATCGTCAACGGCGGATCAGAGGCGAACTTCCTGTCGTTGTGGGCGCTGCTGGAGCCGGGCGACCGGCTGGCGTTCATGGTGCCCAACTACATGCAGGGGTGGGGCCTCGGACCGGCGTTCGCAGACGCGAGCGACCCGGTGTCGTTGCGTCTGAGCGAGGGGACATGGCAGCTCGATGTCGACCAGCTCCACGACACCGTGAATGAGCGCACGAAGGCCGTGATGGTCTGCAACCCCAACAATCCGACCGGTCACGTGCTGACCGAGTCGGAGATGGACGAGGTCGTGCGGGCTGCCGACCGGGTCGGCGCGTGGATCGTGGCCGACGAGATCTACCGGGGCGCAGAGCTCGACACCGACGTGGCCTCACCGACGTTCTTCGGGCGCTACGAGCGGGTGATCGTGACGAGCGGGCTCTCGAAGGCGTTCGCGATGCCGGGCCTGCGGGTCGGGTGGGTGGTGGCGCCCCCGGAGATGCTCACGCGCATCTGGGAGCGCCACGACTACACGACGCTCACCCCCTCGGGCGTCGGCGATCGGCTCGCCGCTCTCGCGATGCAGCCCGAGATACGCGAGACGATCCTCGTGCGCACACGCGCGATCATCCGAGCCAACTACCCGCGGCTCGAGTCATGGCTCGAGACGCACCGGGCCATCTTCGGTTGGACCCGGCCCGGCGCCGGGGCGATCGCCTACGCGACCTACGACCTCCCCATCTCGAGCACCGATCTCGTCGAGCGCATCAGGAAGGAACGAAGCGTGCTGCTCGTGCCCGGCGACATGTTCGGCCTCGAGAAGGGGCTGCGGTTCGGGTTCGGCTTCGACATCGAGCGCACGTTGAAGGGTCTGTCCCTCGTCGATGATGTGCTAGGCGAGGTCGTGGCAGGTAGGTGATCCGGTGTGATTGGGCGCCGCTCGACCAGCCCCGCTACCTCGCCTACCACGACGAGGAGTGGGGCGTGCCGGTGCACGACGACATACGCCTGTTCGAGATGCTTACCCTCGAAGGCGCGCAAGCCGGTTTGAGCTGGGCCACCATCCTCAACAAGCGCGAGGGGTACCGGCGCGCGTTCTCGGGGTTCGACCCGGCGAAGATGGCCCGATTCTCCCCGGCGAAGATCGAACGCCTGCTGACCGATCCGGGCATCGTGCGGAACCGACTCAAGGTCTCTTCCGCGGTGAGCAACGCTCATGCCGTGCTCGATGTACAGCGCGAGATCGGATCGCTCGACGCCTACCTTTGGAGCTTCGTCGGCGGCACGCCGATCGTGAACCGATGGCGAAGTACCAGCGACCTGCCGGCCGAGACCGACGAGTCGCGGACGATGTCGAAGGACTTGAAGCGGCGCGGATTCCGCTTCGTGGGACCGACCGTCTGCTACGCATTCATGCAGGCGTGCGGGCTCGTCAACGACCACGAGGTGAGGTGCTCCCGCCACCGCCAGGTAGTCTGATACAGACTAGTCGTCCACGAACAGGTCGGGGGCCTTTTGGCGACTCGCCATGTACGCCTTCAGCTCCTCGTCGATCGCGGAATCCAAGCCGGGATCCTCGTAGCTCTCGAGCAGCTGCTTCCATGCCTTGTTGGCGGCGACCTCGGTGGTCTCGGCGCCCATCATCTCCCAGGTCGCGAAGTCGGGCGTGTGGAACAACGGCGACATGTAGAGCCACTCCTTGAAGTGCTCGCGGGTGTGCGGCGACGACAGGAACAGGCCGCCAGGTCCGGTTTCCTTGAGGGCATCGAACGCGATCTCCTCGTCGGTGAATCCGATGCCCTTCGCCTGCACCTGGAACTGGCGCAGCAGCTCGACGTCGAGCGCGAACTTCTCGAACGAGGCACAAAGGCCGCCCTCGAGCCAACCTGCTGCGTGCAACACGACGTCGGTCGCGGCGAGGTTCGTCGCCCACAACATCATCTGGGTCTCGGCGGCAGCCTGCGCGTCGACGGCGGGGCTCGACGCGAGCCCTCCCCCGCCACGGAAAGGCAAGCCGTAGCGCCGCGCCAGCTGGGCGCCGGCCAGGATGCCCCACACCGACTCGGGCGTGCCGAACGCCGGCGAGCCCGTGCGCATGTCTGTGACGGTGAAGAACGACCCATAGAGGCAAGGCGCACCCTCGCGCACGAGCTGTGCGAGGGCGACGCCGCTGAGCGCCTCTGCGACCTGCTGGGTGAGACCGCCGCTCACGCTCACGGCGCTCGTCGCACCCGCCAGCAGGAACGGCGTCACGACGATCGGCTGCTTCGCCTCTGCCCATGCGATCAAGGCGTCGGTCATGCGGAAGTCCCAGATCAACGGCGAGTTCGGGTTCACGATGCCCATGAGCGCGGGCTCGGATTCGATCGCCTCACGGCCGCCGTGCACGATCTCGGCCATGCGGATGCCGTCGCGCGCACGGGGACCGCTCGTGCCGTAGGTGGTGTACGGCTTGTCCGAGTACCGGATCGTGGAGTACTCCATGTCCATGTGGCGGACCTCCATCTGAAGGTCGGTCGCCTCGGCAGCACCGGTCTGCACGCAGTTCAGCACGTCGGTGGCCTGGGTCAGTTTGATGAACCTGTCGTGATCCTGCATGCGCCCGCTGCGCCTGCCCTCGTCGAGGTCACTCGCGAACGGCGGACCACCGACGTTCATCCAGACCGGCACGCCGTCGGACCCGCCGACGGTGAGCGAGCGCGCAGGGTTGCGACCACGCAGCCGGAATGACGACGGTGCCTTGGCGACCTGTTCCATCACGAAGCCGCGGTCCCAGTAGACGCGTTGTTCATCGACCTTGAGCCCGGCTTCGGCGAGCAGCTTGCGTGCCGGCTCGTGCATCACGTCGGTGCCGATCTCCTCCAGGATGCGCATCGCGGTCTCGTGGACCGTCTCTTCCTGCTGCTCGGTCAGGATGCGGGGGGCGTTCTCAGGCTCGAACATCGTGGGGCTCCTCCATCGTCTGGTCCATCAGGGACACGAGCAGCTCCTCGAGAGGCTCGATGCCGATGTCGTGGATCTCGAGCGGCTTGCCCATGTAGGCAGCGATCTCACGCGCCTTCGCCTCTCGGGCGGGGTCAGGATGCTGGCGCACGAAGAGCACGCGGCTGAGGTTGCCGAAATACGTCTCGTTCAGCCAAGGGAAGCGGTCGAGGCCGAGACCCTTGATGACCGCGCGTTCCCAGTTCGTGACAAGCCAATCGGTCAAGAAGTAGATGCCGATGTCGTCTTCGAAGCGTCGGTACAGGTCCCCCGCGTACCACTGGAAGCAGTGCACCCCCGCGGGCCGCACCGCCGGGTAGCGCGACAGCACCTCGTCGAGGCGTCCGCCGGTGCCGCAGTCGCCGTAGACGACGATCACCCGGTCATACTTCGGAAGCAAGACCTTCAGCTTCTCCTCGACCGCGGGTCCGATCTCGAGCGGCGTCATGTGCAGGTCGCTCGAGATGCCGTGCACGTCGGCGCGCCAGCCGTGCTTGTCGACGAGCGCCTTGGTGTCGATCGCGACGGCGCCGCACGCGATGAACGCCACCGAAGCTCCGGTCGAGGTCATGGGGCGCCGTCCTCGGTGCTCGCGCGGTCCTCGGTGCTCGCGCGGTCCTCAGTGCTCGCGCGGTCCTCGTCGTCGCCGACGACGGCGCCAGGACGAACGGTCTCGAGCGGCGGGAACGACACGTTGGCGATGAACCGCTCGTTGAAGTCCTCGACCCCCGAGAGCTCCAGGTAGTCGACGAACGACGGCAGCTCGAACGCGACACCACGTTCCCGGAACGACAGCAGCGCCATCTTCGCGCCTTCGCTCGCGGTGTTGCCCACGGCGCGGATCTTGCCGATCGCAACCGGTGGCACGAGGCCGAGCACGCGCGCGCCGAGCGGGTCGATGTAGGTGCCGAACGAGCCGGCCAAGAGCACCTCGTCGAGGTCTTCGGCGGCGAGCCCCCGCTCGCGCATGGCGGCCTCGATGCCCGTCGCGATCGCGCCCTTGGCCTGCTGGAGCTCGCGGATGTCTCGCTGGGTGAGCACGATGTCGTCGGTGAGCGCGAACGCTCGCACGCCCTCGTCGTCGACACGTAGCCTGCCGGCGAACGGATGTTCCGCCGCGACGGCGTCATCGGGCGACATCATCATGCCACTGTCGCTCAGGAGTCCGGCGAGGCGCAGCTGGGCCACCGCGTCGATCAAGCCGCTGCCGCAGATCCCGCGTGGCTCGACGTCGCCGCCGATCACTTGGAGTCGCACGGCGCTGCCTGTGTCCTTAGCGGCGATGTCGAGGGCCACACCCTCGATCGCGCCTTCGGTGGCGCGCATTCCGTGAAGGATCTGGCCACCCTCGAACGCCGGGCCCGCCGGGGCTGCGGTGGTGACCACACGTTCTTCGTTGCCGACGACGATCTCTCCGTTCGTGCCGACGTCGACCAGCAGGCGTCGCTCGGAGTCTCGCGCGATGCCGGTGGCGAGCATGTCGGCGACGATGTCGGCTCCGACGTACGCGCCTACCGACGGGAACAGCACCAGCCGCCCTTCAGGGTGGATCGCGATGCCCGCGTCGGCGGCGCGCAGATCCTGCGCCTCGAGGAACGTCGCGGTGAACGGCGAACGCCCGATCGACTCCGGGTCGACGCCGAGCAACAGGTGCAGCATCGTCGCATTGCCGGCCGCCACGACTTCGAGCACCTCGTGGCGGGCGATGCCGGCTGTCGCGCACACGCTTCCCAACAACCCGTCGATCGTGGCGAGGATCGCCGCCTGCAGAGCATCGAGCCCCTCGGGACCGTGCATCTGCGTGTGACTGACACGCGTCAGCACGTCGGCGCCGAAGGGCGCCTGCCGGTTGATCGTGGACTCCACCGCCGCAGCAGCGCCCGCACGCAGGTCCATCAGCGTCGCGACCACGGTCGTGGTACCGACGTCGATCGACACACCGAAGAGCCGCTCGGTCGTGTCGCCTCGCTCAACGTCGACGAGCCGATCGCCCACGACCGTCGCCGTGATCGTCGAAGCGTCCTCGTCGTCGATCGTCACGGCGAGCAGGGGCAGCACCGAGGGGGCGTGCGAGACCTCGAGTCCCTCGTCGACGAGCGCATCGGTGACCCGGCGGAGCCGGCTGCGCGCATCGTCGAGCGTGGGCGGCGAGAGCGTGAGCACAAACTTCACTGCGTTCGGCTCGAGCAGCACGAATCGTCCGACGCCCATCGTCGCGGCCTTGGGAACGCTCATCGCGCGGGGCACATCGACCACCATGTCTTCGGCGACCTCGCACTGGCAGGAAAGCCGCCAGCCTTCATCGAGCCCTTCGGAGACGTGACGATAGTCGGCGAGCGTGCGCTCGGCCTGGCCCTGCACGACCCGCACCTTGCACTTGCCGCACGTGCCGCGACCGCCGCACGTGGACTCGATCGGGATGCCGGCCCAGTGCGCAGCGTTGAACAGGGTCGTGCCGGTCGGCACGTGCGCGGTGGTGCCGCTCGGCTCGTAGGTGACCTGGTGCTTTCGACCGCTCATCGTGCTCGCTCTCCGCCCGAGGGGCTACCGCTCGGCTCCGCCTCGCTACTTGAGCCCCCCGCCTTGGCCCGGTGATCGGCGATCCATGCTGCGCCGAAGACGTCGCATCCGAGCAGCAGATCGCTCGCGAGCAGTGCGTTTCGCACGGGCGCGTGCAGCGGGTTGGTGATCGCGGTGTTCATGCCCGCCATGGCGGCCATCGTGAGGAACGCCGCGTCGATGCCCTGGCGGTCGGGCATGCCGAACGAGATGTTCGAGGCGCCGCAGCTCACGTTCACGCCGAGCTCCTCGCGGATGAGCCGGACCGTTTCGAACATCGCCGTCGCCGCATCGCCGGCGGCGCCGATCGGCATGGTGAGCGGGTCGATGATGACGTCCTCGCGCCCGATGCCGTGATCGGCGGCGCGCTCGACGATCTTGCGCGCGGCAGCAAGCCGCGCTTGTGGGTCCATGGAGATGCCTTCCTCGTCGTTGGCCATGCCGATGACCGCGGCGCCGAACCGCGCGACGAGCGGCAGCAGCCGCTCCAAGGAATGCTCCTCGGCGGTGACCGAGTTGATCAGCACCTTGCCTTGAGCGAGGGGCACGGCCGCCTCGAGCGCCTCCGGTGTCGACGAGTCGATGCATAGCGGCACGTCGACGACGTCGTGCACGGCCTTCACCACCGCCGAGAGCATCGCGGCCTCGTCGAACCCCGGGATGCCGGCGTTGAGGTCGAGCACCGCGGCGCCGGCCTGCACCTGGGCCACCGCGTCTCGCTGCACCGTGGTCACGTCCATGACCTTCAGCTCTTCGGTGAGCTGCGAACGGCCGGTGGGGTTGATGCGTTCACCGATGATGCGGAAGGGGTGCTCGTCGCCGATCGCAACCTCGCCGCCGGGGCCGCTCAACAGCGTCGTCGCGACACCGCTCACGGCGTGCTCACTTGGGCGGCCCCCATGAGCTTCTTCGCGATCTCGACCGCCTCGGGCGCGTTGTTGGCGTAGCCGTCGGCACCGATCTTCTCGGCCCACTCCGGGGTCACCGGCGCGCCGCCGACCATCACGATCACCTGATCGCGCAGGCCCTCGGCCTTCAGCCTCTCGATCACACGCTGCTGATAGGGCACGGTCGTGGTGAGCAGCGCGGAGAGCCCCACGATCTGGGGTTTCAGCCCGCGCACGACCTCGATGATGCGGTCGGCGCTCACGTCCTTGCCGATGTCGTGCACGTCGAAACCGCTCGTGCGGAGCATCGCGCCCACCATGTTCTTGCCGAGATCGTGCAGATCGCCCTTGACGGTCGCGAGCACGACGATCGCGTTCACCGCGTCGCCTTCCTTACGCTGGGCGAGCAGGACCGGCTCGACGATCGCGTTGCACCGCTTGAACACCTCAGCGCTCGCGACGACCTCGGGCAGGAACACCTCGCCGCGCTTCCACATCTCGCCCAGATCGAACATCGCGACTGCCATGCCTTGTTCGAGGATCCACTTCGGATCTGCATCGGCGTCGACCATGCGCTGGACCGCAGCGAGGCCGAGGTCCATGTCGGCGGCGATGAGCGAGCGTTTCAGAACGTCGAGGTCTTCCTGCATCGCCGGATCCTCTCAGGTCGTCTGAGTCGATCGTTCCTTGTCGTTGTCGGCCGGGCTCGGCCTGACCTGAGGTCAGCCCTTGCACATCAGCCCCGCGGACACGATGATGCCAGCGAGAGAGGCTCAAGGGGAGCCCACAGGCACCCTGCCGTATGACCCTAGGTCAGGCGTTAGGGCCCCGAGCCCATCGTTCCGCGAAGGAGTCCACATGGTCGCCGAACCGAAGTCGCCACGCAACGAGAAGACGCAGGCCAAGCGCGATCTCATCGTGGAGACCGCGATGCGCCAGTTCGCCGAGCACGGTTTCCAGGGCGCCAAGGTCGAGGACGTCGCGACCGAGCTCGCCATCGCGAAGGGCTCGATCTTCCAACACTTCGGATCGAAGGCGGGGCTGTTCCTGCAGGTCTACAAGCGAGCGGTGCTCACGCTTCCCGCATGGCTCGATGCCCCCGACGACGTGCAGGCCGAGGGATTCTTCGCGACCGTGCGCTTCTGGCTCGCGCGCACCGAGCATCTGATCAAGGAAGACTGGATCCCCAACCGCGTGGTGCTGATCGGCAACTACGGCACCGACCTGACGCTCAAGCGCGACATCAACCGCTGGCTCGTGAGCGAGGACCCATACGGCACGCTCGAGTTCGTGGAATGGGGCCAGCAGCGTGGCGAGGTCCGCGCCGACGTCGACCTCGAGATCATCGTGTCGATGGTCGACTGGCTCTCGAACTCCCTGCAGGACGCCCTCGTGACCGAGGAGCTCGACCCCGGGTTGTTCCATCGGCTCGTGAACCAACCCGAGCGCCAGCGCATGCGCGTCGAGCATTTCACGGTGGTGCTGGAGAGCGCCATCGGCGCCACAACCTCGTGCTCAGGTCCGGCGTAATGCCTGCGCCGCATCGTCGACGGTGACCTCGCGGCGTCGATAGTTGCGCAACGCGAAGCGGTCGCATGCCGTCTCGGCGGCCGACTTCTTGCCGAGCACCTCGCGCAGGTACCAGTGCATCCATTCATGGCAGTAGAGGAAGCGCAGCACCTCGCGCGGCGTGCGGAACGTGATCCCTTCGGTCAGCCAGATGAAACGCATGCGTTTGCCGGGGCGCCGCTTCGCCGCGTACGGCACGATCTCGCCGAACGGGAAGAACGGATCGGGCACCTGTAGCGTGATCGTGTGTTCGTCGAAGTCGGTCCACGCCGACAGGTGTGGCCGCTCCCGGTATCGAAGGGGCTTCACGTGGACGGTGTACCCGTCGGCGGGCGGCAGGCCTCGCAGAGCGCGGGCCGCGACGTCGGCAGGCACGGGCTCGAACGCCGAGGTGATGTGCACGCCTCTAGCATGACTCGACGATGAGCGAACCGGCTCGCGGCGAGCGCACCCACCGCGACGGCGTCCGCGCCGTGGCTCCACTCGCGATCGCGGTCGTCGGCTTCGGCGTGTCGTTCGGCGTGCTTGCCCGAGCAGCTGGCATGGGCACGCTCGCGCCGATCGTCATGTCGATGACCACGTTCGCGGGCTCCGCGCAGTTCGCGGCAGCCTCTATCCTCGGCGCCGGCGGCACGGTCGCCTCGGCGATAACCGCGGCCGTGCTGCTCAACGCCCGCTACGGCCCCATAGGTGTGAGCGTGGCGCCGTTCCTCATAGGCCCATGGTGGTCGCGCTTCATGCACGCCCAGCTGACGGTCGACGAGTCATGGGCGATCGCCGCGGAGGGTCAGGGACGATTCAATCCTCGTGTCTTGCTCGGGGCGGGCGTGACGCTCTACGTCGCATGGGTCGGCGGCACGATGCTCGGGGTGGCGTTCGGCGATGTGATCGGAGATCTCTCGCGGTGGGGACTCGACGCTGCGTTTCCGGCGCTCTTCCTCGCGCTGCTGGTGGCGCAGCTGCGCGGACACCGGACGGTCGCGGCTGCAGCACTCGGCGCCGGCATCGCGCTGGCGCTGACACCTTTCACACCTGCCGGAGTTCCGATCATCGCGGCGAGCGCCGCCTGCTTGCTCGGGCTCCGTTCTAAGGACGACCACCCGACAGAGGGGCCGCTGTCGTGACCACCACCTGGGTCGTCGTTGCCGCCGTGGGCGTGATCACGATCGCGATCAAGGCGTTCGGTCCCATGCTGCTCGGCGGCAAGTCCTTGGCGCCCCGCGTGACCGTCGTCGTGGCCCTGCTCGCCCCCGCCCTGCTCGCCGCCCTCGTGGCGGTGAACACCCTCGGCGGCGATCGTGCGCTGGAAGTCGACGCACGACTGCCGGGTGTGCTCGCTGCCGCCGTCGCGATAAGGCTCAAGGCGCCCGTGCTCATCGTGGTGATCGTCGCGGCTCTCGTGACCGCGGGCGTGCGAGTGATGACGGCTTGAGCGTGCTGCGACCCGATAGGCTCCGCCCCCGATGACCCGCTACCGCGACCTCGGCCTCACCGTCGGCCTGATGCCTCCTGGTCAGCTGAACGCCATCACCGACGTCGAAGGCGTCGCGGTCGGCATGACCACCCTGATCGAGGGCGAGGGCGTGTTGCAGGTAGGAAAGGGTCCGGTGCGCACGGGTGTCACCGTGATCGTTCCTCACCCCGACATCGGTGCCGAGCCCGTGTTCGCCGGATGCCACCGCTTAAACGGTAACGGCGAGCTGACCGGCCTCGAGTGGATCCGGGAATCGGGACAACTCACGACCCCCGTCGCACTCACGAACACGCACAGTGTGGGAGTGGTGCGCGACGCCCTCGTCGCTGCCGAGCTCAGAGGGCGCACCGACCTCACCGCCTACTGGAGCCTGCCGGTCGTCGGTGAGACCTACGACGGCGCGCTCAACGACATCAACGGCATGCATGTGCGGCCCGAGCACCTATCCGCGGCGCTCGACTCGGCGACCACGGGCCCCGTGGCCGAAGGCGGAGTGGGAGGCGGCACCGGCATGATCTGCCACGAGTTCAAGGGCGGTACGGGCACCGCCTCGCGCCTGGTCGGCAACTGGACCGTAGGCGCGCTCGTGCAAGCGAACTACGGCGGGCGCGAACGCCTCACGGTCGACGGCGTGCCGGTCGGGCGGGAGATCCCGCTCTCCGCGGTGCCCTCACCGTGGGAAGAGGAGGATCACGTCGCGCGCCGCGCCGCGCCCGGCACGGGCTCGATCATCGTGATCCTCGCCACCGATGCGCCGATGCTTCCCCATCAGCTCCAACGACTCGCGCAGCGTGCCGGGCTCGGCATCGCGAGGGTAGGAGGCGCCGGCGAGCATTCGAGCGGTGACATCTTCCTCGCGTTCTCGAACGGCAATCGGGGCAGGATCGAGAGCTACAAGTCCGAAGGCACCACCGCTCCGATCGATGTCTCGATGATCCCCGAGGGGTCGATCAGCGAGCTGTTCTGGGGCGCGATCGAGGCCACTGAGGAAGCCATCCTCAACGCGGTCATCGCCGCCGAGACTATGATCGGACGAGATGGCATCACGGCTCATCGACTCGACCACACATTGCTCGTGGAGACGATGACGCGCTACGGGCGAGGTCCGGGCAGCCGCTGACTCAGCAGGCCTGTTGCAGGTCGGTCACCTCTCGCCCGGTGATGCGCAACAAGGTCGAGCGGCCGTTGTTCCCCTCGTCGGATTCGGCGAGCCGGTCGCCCGGGTCGGCTTCGTTGCGCAGGCAGTAGCGGCCATCGGGCAGCTTACGGATATCGAGCTCCTGGCCCGCAAGCGTCGAGCCGTAGTAGTCGGCCCACCCGATCGACAGACCGGTGACCGAATCCTGGGTGCACTCGCCGTAGTGCACCGATGCCGGCGAGCCGGGCAGCGTCGCGCCGAACCTGATGCTGTCGCGCACGCAGAACGAGACCTTCTCCGACGCGGCCACCACGCGGCCGCTCTTCGGTTTCACGAGCCGGTATCGGGCGAACTCCTCGAAGTGCCAATGGTTGTGCTCGGCGTGGAACAACGAGCAGCCGGCGAACCGCATGTCGAACACCGTGTCGATGTCGCGGGTGAAGACTCCGTCACCATCGGCGTCTCGGAACACCCGCTGGAAGGCCTGCCGGTCGTTCAGCGGATCGCCGTCGCCGTCGCAGTCGTTCTTCGCCGAATGCGCCGGCGAGTCGGGCTTCAGCTCGACCACCCCGGCGCCACGGTTTCCGATGATCGACGCGAACCGCAACAGCTTTACTCCCACACGCTTCTCGATGCGGATCTCGCTGAGCGGTCGCAGGATCACGTCGGGAAGCAGCACGGGAGCGCCGGGGCCCGCGGCGGCGGGGACCGACGCGGCGACCACCCCGAGACCGGCAAGGACGAGTGACATGGACACGAGGAACGCCGCGAGGGCGCTGCGGGGAGGTCTGCTGTTCGTCATGTCGGGGCGGCGGGATTCGAACCCGCGGCCTCTTGCTCCCAAAGCAAGTGCGCTACCAGGCTGCGCTACGCCCCGTGGACCCCGATGATACGGGTAGGCGAGGCCGCGCGGAACCGCTGTGCACACTTGCCGAATGGCCCGCCGGGGGGTGCCGAAGGACCGATTGCGCCGCCGCACGGCGCCCCACTACGTTGGCGACGTGGAACTCATCCCGCAGAACCGCTCGACGATCGGATCCATGGCGCTGGTCGTGTTGCTGGCTGCCGGCATCGCGATCGGACTGGCGTTGTTCGCGTTGCAAGCGCGCGGCCCCATGGCGCACGCCGAGTTCACGGTCGCGAGCGGCGAAGGAGTGGATTGCCCCGTGGGCTCGGGCGCGCCCACCTGCTTCCGGTTCGACGTCACCAACACGGGCGCCGGCGCCGGCCGGCTCGAATGCATCGTCGTCCCCAAGGGGAACGCCACGGCCGCGTTCACGGCGAGCGGTGAGGACCGTTACCTCAGCGCGGGCCCCGTGCCCGTCGAAGCCACTTACCCCCTGTACACCGAAGTGACCCAGGGGGCGGGTGAGACGAGGGTCGAGATGCCCGCCGTCGTCTGCCGCGAGGCCGAGTAGCCCTCAGAACGAGAACGCGCCCTCGCCCATGAGGCGCACACCGCCCGAGACACCGATCGACCATGAGTCGCCCTGGGGCGATACGTCCACTTGCAGGAAGCTCGCCCGCCCCACCATCTCGCCCTGCGCCACCATCACCCTGCCGGGCATGCCCGCGAGCGCGTGTCGCGAGAGGTAGGCGCCGAGCGGTCCCGCCGCCGAGCCGGTCGCGGGGTCTTCCCCGATCGCCATGAACCGGTCGAACATGCGGGCCATCACATCGCCGTCACCCCGCACCGCGAACAGGTAGAGCGCCTCGGCGTGGGCCGCCTCACAGACGGCGCTGCACGCGCGAGGGCTCCGTTCGGCCTTCCGCAGGGTCGCCTCGTCGCGCACGGGCACCATGAGGTGCGCGATGCCGGTCGAGACCGCCACGATCGGCAGCTCGTCGGCGAGGTCGTCAGCTTCGAGTCCCGCACCCGTGGCGACGGAGGCACGATCGACGAACGGCTCGGAGAAGATCGGCGGAAGCTGGTGCATCGTCGCGCGCCGGTTCACGAGGTCGACCTCGACCGGCACATCGCCCGCCGCGGAAGTCTGCACCAGCGATGGCGAGACCCGCTCGTCGGAGACGAGCACGAACGCCGTGCCGATCGTCGGATGACCCGCAAACGGAAGCTCCCCGTCGGGCGTGAAGATGCGCACGTCGTACCCGTCGTCGCGCACCGCCGTCACGAAGGTCGTCTCGGAGAACGCGATCTCACGAGCGAGGATGAGCATCATCTCGGCGTCGAGCCCGGTCGGCACCTCGGGGACCACGCATAGCTGATTGCCCGTGAACGGAGCGTCGGCGAACACGTCGAGCAGACGGAAGGGCACGAGCATGGTGCGGAAGTATCGCAGCGCGCCGATTGCTAGGCTTGGCGAGCGTGCAGCTACGCGGGTGTAACTCAATGGCAGAGTTCCAGCCTTCCAAGCTGGCTATGCGGGTTCGATTCCCGTCACCCGCTCTGAAGGCATGCGGGAAGGGCGGCCCGGTTCGGACCGCCCCCGTTCGCGAACCCGATCCGATCAGGCCGGCGCGGGCGGCATCATCGGCGGCGGGGATCCCGCGCCCGTCGCCGCGGCAGGACCGCGGTAGGTCGCGTCGCCGAACGCCAGGATCAGGTAGAAGATCGGCGACAGCAAGATGAGACCGACCGCGAATCCCGATTGCTTGCCGAAGCTCTTCGCCAGGTCGATCGCGACGATGATCCAGATGACGAAGTTCACGAACGGGATCAGGAACAGGATCAACCACCACCCCGGCCGCCCGACGATCTTCAACAGCACGAACACGTTGTAGATGGGGATCAGCGACTTCCAGCCTTCCTCCCCCGCCTTCGTGTAGACGATCCACCCAGCGACGAGGTACACCGCCACGAAGACCAGGTACAACAGCCAGAGGACCGCCGACCCGCCGCCACCGTCGGTGGACTGCGCGAGGAACTCCATCTTTCTCCCCCTTCGATGCGCGAGCGCGTCACGGCCCGCACCTACGGCCCACACTACAAGCCGCTGCGATGCCGATGTGGGATTTCCGATCGAACTCAGGCTGCCCGGTCACCAACCCTGAAGCGGCCGTGCCGACCGCATCATCACCGTGGTCTCCTCGGTGTCGAACGCATCGGCATCGAAACCGGGCGGAGTCCATTCGGACAGCGCCTCGTGCTCCTCGTGCGCGGGATCGTTGAGTGCCGCGAGCAGGTCGCCGTAGCCCCATGGACCACCGCAGTCCTCGGGAGGGCACGCCCGCTTCCCGGCGAGGCAGACGGGATAGGCAACGTCGCCTCGTCGGGCCTCGATCGCCTCGACCACGACGTCGTGCTCCCACCCGTCGCCGAAGTCGTAGCTCCACCGCATCTTCGACTTGACGGCAGGCAGCACCCCGCCAAGCCGGGCCTTGCGCTCGTCGACCGTGTCGCGGAACCCGAAGTCATCCTCGTTGGGGAGCTCGTAGAAGACGCCGCCCCCCTCGAACGAGTGAAGGTGGCCGCCGAGCCAACCCATGGCGGCCTCGAGCACGGCCGCCAGCTCGGACAGCTTCATGTTCGATGGCACCTCGATGCGCCGCCACACGGGCGGCTTCACCTGTCGCAACGTCACCTTCAGCCGGTGAACCGTCTTCGCTTGCGTCGCCATCGCTTCTCCCGCGATCCCCCTCATGCTCTCCGCAGGATCCTTCCTCAGGTTCTCGCCAGCCGCACGAGGGCGCGGAAAGCGGCTGGGCTCAACTCAGCGGTGCGACCGCATGGGCCATCGAACTCGAATGTCCTGTCAGGCCGGCTCCTCGCGATGACGACGTAGCGACGCCCACGCTTGAACTCGAAGTAGGGAGGGTAGCCGCCGCCAGGGTCGCGCTGACAGCGACGACGAGCGGCCAACCGAGCACTCGGCTCATCGACCGAGCCTACGACAGTCCCGGCGGCTGGATCTTGGGTGTCTTCGCGTAAAGTCTTGCCACCTGCGGAAACGCAGACTTCGCGCCGGTAGCTCAGGGGACAGAGCGGCGGACTTCTAATCCGCGGGTCGCAGGTTCGAATCCTGCCCGGCGCGCCGACGAATGTTCGACCAGTCCTTGGAAGGCGGGTAGTTGAGGAGATTCCTGTGGCACCTCGTGAGTAGATCGCGGGCGAGAGCGGATGTCCGTCGCAAACGCGCTCTCCATCAGGCTGCCGCGGAGATGAGGTTCCGTGAGCGCAACCGAGAGGGCAGCATCTGGAGATCCGGGAAGGGCGGCTTCCACCATGACCGCTGACAAGAGCGCGGTCGGCCGCTGTCACCGCTCCCCGACCATTCGCAGCACGGTCTCGAGACGTTCCTCCAACGCGCCTTCGTCGTCGGCGGTCACCGTCACGTGGCCGAGCTTGCGGCCGGGGCGCGCTTGCTTGCCGTAGTCGTGCAGGTGGGCCCCGGGCACGGCTATTACGGCTGCGACGTCGGGCATCTCGCCGATCAGGTTCACCATCGCGCTGACACCAACGAGTCCGGTCTGCCCCAGCGAAAGGCCGCAGACGGCGCGAAGGTGGTTCTCGAACTGCGACGTCTCTGCGCCCTCGATCGTCCAGTGGCCAGAGTTGTGCACTCGCGGGGCCATCTCGTTTCCGAGCAGCGACTCCCCCACCTGGAACAGCTCGATCGCGAGCACGCCGACGTAGCCGAGCTCTTCCATGACGGCGTGGGCATGGGTCTCGGCGGCTTCCTGCATGACAGCGTCGACGCTTGGCGCCGGAACTCGCGTGATCCGCAAGATGCCGTCGCGGTGGAGGTTCTCGACGAGCGGATACGCGGCCGTCTCGCCGTCGCGCCCACGTACCGCCACGATCGACAGCTCGCGGTCGAATTCGACGAACGCCTCCAGCAGACAGGGAACCTCGCCCACCGACCGCCAGGCGTCCTCACCGAGCAGCGCGTCGTGGATCACCGCCTGGCCCTTGCCGTCATAGCCGAGCCGCCGGGCCTTCAGCACCGCCGGGGTGCCGACGCGTTCGAGTGCGTCGGCGAGCGAGCCAGGCGAGTCGACGGACACGTACATCGGCACCCCAAGACCGACCTTCGTGAACAGCTGCTTCTCGGCGAGCCGGTCCTGCGCCGCTTCGAGCGCAGCCGGCGACGGGAACACGGGCCGGAGCTCCTCGACGAACCGCGCGGCCTCGACCGGCACGTTCTCGAACTCGTAGGTGATCACGTCGACGGCGGTCGCGAGCTCGGCGAGACGGTCTCGGTCGTCGTAGGCGCCCACGATCGCGGGCGCAACCGCCGCGGCGGGTGACGCCGCCGCCGGGTCCAGCGTCGTGCACTCGATGCCGAGGTCGTGACCAGCGAGCGCGAGCATGCGCCCGAGCTGACCTCCACCGATGATGCCGACGCGCATCACGCGAGCTTCACTCGGCGGGGTCGGGATGTTCGAGCACCGTCGCCGTCTGCGACTCCCGGTAGCGCATCAGTCGCTCCCGCACCCCCTCGTTGCCGAGCGCGACCACTGCAGCCGCGAGCAGCGCCGCGTTCACGGCCCCGGCTCGTCCGATCGCGACAGTACCGACTGGCACCCCCGCCGGCATCTGCACCATCGACAACAGCGAGTCCAAGCCTTTGAGCGCCTTGGACTCGACCGGCACCCCGAACACCGGCAGGTGGGTCTTCGCGGCCGTCATGCCGGGCAGGTGTGCGGCCCCGCCAGCGCCCGCGACGATCACCTTGAGTCCGCGGTCGGCGGCCGTCGACGCGTACTCGAAGAGCAGGTCGGGCGTGCGGTGAGCGCTCACGACCTTCGTCTCGGCAGGCACGCCCAGCTCGTCGAGCGTCTCAACTGCGTGACGCATCGTTTCCCAGTCACTCCGGGACCCCATGATCACGCCCACCAGCGGCTCTGCCATCGTGCGCGCAGTCTAGACACCGGAGTCATCCGCCGATGGCGGTGTGCCACGCCGCCGGTACTGTGCCGACGAACGCGATCTCTCGTGCCCCTAACCAGCCTGCGAGCTCGCGGATCGCTTTGCCTGCGGCCACGCCGTCACTCGCGCCGGTGCCGGGCTCGGCGTGCACGGCGTTGATGTGCAGCACACGGGTCTGCCGGTCGAACCGTGGATCGACGCGGCCGATGATTCGGTCGCCGCGAAGGATCGGCAGCACGAAGTAGCCCCATCGCCGCTTGGCCTTCGGCACGTAGATCTCGAGCCTGAAATGGAAATCGAACAGCGCCTCGGTGTGATCGCGGTCACTCACGAGATCGTCGAACGGCGACAGCACGACCGTGCGCGGCTTCCAGGGGCGATCGAGCAGCTCGGCGTGGGCATACCAGGTGCTCTTGGTGATGCCTTCGATCGTGACCGGCACCGCGATGCCGTCTCGCACGAGTTCGCCGAGCGCTCGCTGCCAGCCGTCGGGACGTCCGTCGAAGAGATGACCGAACTGCCCCACGGTGGCAACGCCGTGAGCCTTCAACTGTCGCTGCAGGACCTCACGGGCCACCTCACGCGCCGGCCTGCGCGGAGCATCGAGCGGCAGGCTCCGTGAGGCGAGATCCCAGAGCCGCTGCTGCCCATCGCGACCGACGATCATGACCTCGCCCTTGTCCCACAGCAGGTCCAGGATCATCGCGACGTTGCGGCCCTGGTCGTTCCAACCACCGGTGTGCCACCCATCGGCGACGCGGTCCTCCAGGTCGCGCGCCCGCAGCGACCCGCGCAGGCGCAGCTCGCGCAGCACGTAGCGCCGGAACGCTGCGTTGGCCTGGAGCCAGTCGCGCACGTACCGCCTGCGCTGCAGCTCGCCGTAGGGCCCGCCGGGGTAGCGCCGCATCGACACGCGATGCAGCCACAGATCGTCCGTGGGCACGATGTGCACCCAGTACTCGAAAAGCGAGCGCTCGACCCAGAGCATGCGTTCCAGCTCTTCGATGCGGAAACGGCGCCCTAACCGCGAGAAGAGCACGAGGTGCTCCGTGCGCGCGACCACCCGCGTGGGGTCGAGCTGCACCATCGTGAGGTCGTGCACCGCCTCGCCGATCGACGCGGGCCTTGGGCCGGCGAGGCGTTGGCCTTGCACGCAGAGTCGCCGCGCCGTGCGCCGATCGATCTCGAGGGAGCGCGTCGAACCGGACATCGGCGCGCAGTCTAGGCTGCGGATGACAGGCTCGCCGGGATATCTAGTCTATCTTGGACTACTGGGTGATCGCTTCGGCGAAGCTCTCGAAGTTCTCGACGTAGCGGTCGGCGTCGGCGTCGCTCATCACGATCGAGGTCGTCCAGCTTTCCCACTTCGAGCCGGGCGACTTGAACACGCCGCGGTTGAGCTGCCAGAGCCAGGCGAGCTGCGGCACGCGGTCGTCGATCTTCCAGAGGTCGCGGTACTCGTGGATCGGCGTGGTGCTCCAGTCGATCGAGCCCTTCGCGCCGAGCGTCTTCATCGACGCCGGAAGCCGGTACTTCGAGATCACGTCTTCGCAGCGGTGCAGGATCGTGTTGATCTCGTCGAGCCGCTCGTATGCCGGCTTCGTGAGCACCTCGGTCAGGTTCACCTTGGCGGCGGCCATGGTGAGCGGGTTGCCGTTGAACGTGCCTACCTGTTCGATGTCGCCCGAGATCACGCCTGCCATCGCTTCGGCCGTGCCGCCGATCGCACCGCACGGGATCCCTGCGCCGAGCGCCTTGGCGAATGCGACGAGGTCGGGCAGCACGCCGAACGCCTCGATCGCGCCGCCGCGAGCCACCGTGAATCCGGTCTTCACCTCGTCGTAAGCGAACTTGGCACCGTTGGCGTGGCAGAGATCCTTCAACCCTTGCAGGTACCCGTCGTCGGGCAGCACCACGCCGCAGTTCGTCATGACCGGTTCGACGATCATGCCGGCGATCTCGCCTTCATGCTCGGCGAACACCTCACGTGCAAGCTGCAGATCGTTGAACGGCACGCAGACGACCGAATCGGTGGTTCCCGGGATCATGCCGCGCGTCTGCGGCACCGAGTGCGGACGTTCGCGCGGACCGGCCTCGCTCTCGGGCGGGAACACGCTCACCATCAGCGCGTCGTGGTGGCCGTGGTAGGTGCCCTCGATCTTCACGATCAGGTCACGTCCGGTCGAGGCGCGCATGATGCGCACCGCGTCGAGCGTCGCTTCCGTGCCGGAGTTGCTGAACCGCCAGTACGGCAGGCCGGTGCGCTCGGCGAGCTGCTCGGCGACCGGCAGGGCGTCCTCGGTGGGCTGGGCGAAGTGCGTGCCCTTTGCCACACGGTCGCGCACTGCCTCGACGATCTTCGGGTGGGCGTGGCCCATGACCATGACGCCGTAGCCGTTGTGGTAGTCGACGTACTCGTTGCCGTCGATGTCCCACACCTTCGAGCCCTCACCGCGGTCGACGTAGATCGGGTGCGGCGGCCAGGTCTGCCACGACGACGACACACCGCCCGGCAGGTGACTCTTGGCCTCCTCTCGGTAGCTCAGCGAGCGTGCATGCTTCTCGTCGAGCGCAGCGCCCTCACGCTTCGTGAGCTCCTCGACGAGATCGAGGTCGATCTGCACGGTTGCGGTCTCTGGGTTGGTCTCGGTGGCGCTCATCGGATCCCCCCATCGGTCTCGGGTCGAGCTTCTCAGGCTACCTACGCCGTCACCGCTGTCGCGAACTCCTCGAAGTTCGTCACGTATCGCGCGGCGTCGTCCTCGGTGTGGAAGACCGAGAGCGTCCAGGTTTCCTGCTTCGTCCACGGCGACTTGAACACGCCGCGATTCTGTTGGAAGAGCCACGCCAGGTAGCTGATGCGCTCGTCGATGCCGACCGCATCGCGGTACTCGCGCACCGGCGTGGTCGAGTAGATGACCGACCCCTTCGCGCCGACGCCGCTCACGTAGGCCGGCAACCGGGTCTTCTCGATGACCGAGGTGAGGCCGTCCTTCATCGCCTTGTCGATGCGGTTGAAACCTTCGTAGGCGTCGGGCACGAGCACTTCGAGCAACGCAGCCTGCGAGGCCGCCATCGTGAGCGGGTTGCCGTTGAAGGTGCCGGCCATGTCGTAGGTGCCGTCGACGATCGGCTGGTACAGCTCGCGCGTGGCGCCGATCGCGCCGCAAGGCGTGCCACCGCCGATCGCCTTCGCGAGACAGATGATGTCTGGCACGACGCCGAAGACCTCGCTCGCGCCACCGTAAGCGAGCGTTGCGCCGGTCTTGACCTCGTCGTACGCGAGGTACGCGCCGTTGGCGTGACAGAGATCCTTCAGCCCTTGCAGGTAGCCCGGCTCTGGCAGGATCACACCGCAGTTCATCATGGCCGGCTCGACGATCATGCCGGCTATCACGCCGTCGTTCTCTGCGAACACTCGCCGAGCGGCGTCGAGGTCGTTGAACGGCACGACGCGCACGAGGTCGGCGAACGCCTGCGGGATGCCCATCGCCTGCGCGACGGTGTTCGGATGTTCGCGCGGTCCCATGTCGGCCGGGTCGGGCGCCACCGAGAACATCAACGAGTCGTGGTGCCCGTGATAGGTGCCCTCGATCTTCACGAGGACGTCGCGCCCGGTGTTGGCGCGCATGAGCCGCCCGGCCTCGAGCGTGGCCTCGGTGCCCGAGTTGCAGAAGCGCCAGAGGGGCAGCTTGAACCGCTCCGCCAGGTTCTCCCCGATCACGTCGAGGTGCTTCGTGGGCTGCGCGAAGTGCGTTCCGAGCGCGGCCTGGCGCTGGATCGCATCCACGATCTTCGGGTGCGCGTGCCCGACGACCATGGCCCCGTAGCCCAGGTGGAAGTCGATGTACTCGTTCTGGTCGATGTCCCAGACGCGGTTGCCCTTGCCCCGGTCGATGAAGATCGCATGGGGCGGCGAGTCCTGCCAGCTCGAAGCGACACCGCCGGCCACGTAGCGATCGGCGGTCGCGCGATAGGCGATCGAAGCGCCCCGCGTCGGCTCGAGTGTGGCTTCCTCTTGGGCGATGAGGTTGTCGATCAGGTCCATGTCGAACTCGGCCTGTGATGCCATGCCGATCCACTCTCCTTCGAAGTACATCTGGCGGCGAACCGCCGCGACCGCCCGCGAGGACGAAGGTTGAACGGCGGTTCAACTGTCGGGAGATGATACCCCAGGTCATGGAACCCGGGCTACTTCGCCGGACCGGGACGTTAGCGTCCCGCGCGAGCCAGTCCCGAACTGAAATCCCCCACCACTAAGCCTGAATCCACCGCCGATCTGTTTGAACTCATGAGGTGAATGCGCGAAAAGGT
>JBBEAY010000043.1:1698-3851 GCA_040882605.1 Actinomycetota bacterium | reverse complement strand
GTCCTCGACCTTCACGTCGACGCGCTTCTTCGTGTAGCGCTCGATGTCCTTGCGCAGGCGGTCGACCTCGGCGCCCTTGCGTCCGATCACGATGCCGGGTCGGGCCGTGCGGATGAACACCCAGATCTGATCGCCCTTGCGCTCGATGTCGATCGAGCTGATGCCGGCGCGCGACAGCCGCGAACGGATGTGCTTGCGGATCCAGATGTCCTCGTGCACCTGCGTGGCGTAATCGCGCCTGCCGGCGTACCAGTTGGACTTCCAGGGATAGATGACCCCCAGCCGGAACCCGTACGGGTTGACCTTGTGACCCACTAGCCTTCCTCTCCCATCGTCGCCACCACGAGCGTCACGTGCGAGGTGCGCTTTCGCACCCTGGTCGCCCGGCCGTACGCGCGCGGGCGGTAGCGGCGCAGCGTCGGACCCTCGTCGACCCACGCGCGCGCCACCGTGAGGTTCTCCGCGATCACGCCGGGCTGCTGCTCGGCGTTCGCGATAGCCGAGCTCAGCAGCTTCTCGACCTCGGGCGTCGGCCCGAGCGGAGAGAAACGCAATATGCGACGCGCCTCGGCCACGTGCTGGCCGCGGATCATGTCGATCACGCGACGCATCTTGCGAGGCGACGTGCGCGCGTACTTCATGCTGGCTCGGGCTTCCACTTACCTGACTCCCGTTCTGCGCTCGTCGCGAGAGTGCGAGCGGAAGGTGCGCGTGGGCGCGAACTCGCCCAGCTTGTGTCCCACCATCGACTCCGAGATGAAGACCGGCACATGCTTTCGGCCATCGTGCACGGCGATCGTGTGCCCGAGCATCTCGGGCACGATCGTGGACCGGCGCGACCACGTCTTGACGACGCGCTTGTCGCCCCGCTTGTTCATGTCGTCGATCTTGACCATGAGGTGCTCGTCGACGAACGGACCCTTCTTGACGGACCTGGGCACTAGCCACGCCCCTTCCCACGACGGCGGACGATGTACTTGTTCGACGGCTTGTTCTTCTTGCGCGTGCGGCCTTCCTTCTTGCCCCACGGGGATGTGGGGTGCCGTCCGCCCGAGGACTTGCCTTCGCCTCCACCGAGCGGGTGGTCGACGGGATTCATCGCCACGCCTCGCACGGTCGGACGCCTGTTCTTCCACCGGGCACGCCCGGCCTTGCCGAGCGAGATCAGCTCGTGCTCTGGGTTGCCGACGATGCCCACTGTGGCCTTGGCGGCCGCCGGGACCGATCGGGTCTCCCCCGATGGAAGCCGCACCGTGGCCATCGAGCCTTCCTTGGCCATGAGCTGCACGCTCGCACCGGCCGAGCGGGCAAGCTTGGCGCCTGCACCGGGCTTGAGCTCGATCGCGTGCACGACCGTTCCAACGGGGATGTTGCGCAGAGGAAGCGCGTTGCCCGGGCGGATCTCGGCGTCTGGACCGCTCGCGAGCTGGTCCCCCTGTCGCACGCCCTGCGGCGCGAGGATGTAGCGCTTCTCGCCGTCGGCGTAGTGCAACAGGGCGATGCGCGCACTGCGGTTCGGGTCGTACTCGATGTGGGCGACCTTGGCGGGCACACCGTCCTTGTTCCGCTTGAAGTCGACGACGCGGTAGCGCTGCTTCGTGCCGCCGCCCTGGTGGCGCGCGGTGATGCGACCGTGCACGTTGCGCCCGGCCTTGCGGTGCTTCTTCTCGAGCAGCGCCTTCTCGGGCGTCGAGCGCGTGATCTCCTCGAACGAGGAAACGCTCGCGCCGCGTCTTCCCGGCGTCGTCGGCTTGTGCTTACGGACGGCCATGCTCATCCACCTTCGAAGATCTCGATCGAGTCGCCCTCTGCGAGGGTGACGATGGCGCGCTTCTGATCGGGACGCTTGCCCTTGGTATAACCGCGCCGCTTGACCTTGCCGCGGCGGTGCAGCGTGTTCACCGAGGTCACGCGGACCTCCCAGATCGCCTGCACCGCTTCCTTTATCTCGGTCTTGTTCGACCGCTTGTCGACGAGGAAAGTGTAGGTGTTCAGCTCGAGTCCGGCGTAGGACTTCTCGGACACGATCGGCCGGATGATCACGTCACGGTGCGTCTTCACGACGCCTCACCCTCTTCGGGCGTGGAGCCCTTCTTCGCTTCGGGCGTGGAGCCCTTCTTCGCTTCGGGCGTGGAGCCCTTCTTCGCTTCGGG
>JBBEAY010000043.1:0-1598 GCA_040882605.1 Actinomycetota bacterium | reverse complement strand
CGTGGAGCCCTGGAGCGCGTCGAGCGCGGCGCCGGTCAGCAGCACGCGATCTGCCCACAAGATGTCGTAGGTGCCGAGCCCGCCCGCGTACGCCATCTTCACGTCGCCGAGGTTGCGGAACGATCGCTCGACCGCTCCGTCGTCGGTCGGCTCGGCGAGCACGACCAGCACCTTGCCGGAGAGCTCGAGCGCCGCCAGCAACGCCGTGGCGCGCTTGGTCTTGGGCTCATCGAACGCGATCTCGGACACGACGGCGAGCTTTCCGCTGCGCGCCGCATCGGTGAGCGCCGAGCGAAGAGCGCCCTTGCGCATCTTCTTGTTCACGCGCATGGAGTGGTCGCGCGGGTGCGGCCCGTGCGCGACGCCGCCGCCGACCCACTGCGGCGAGCGGATCGAGCCCTGTCTGGCCCGGCCGGTGCCCTTCTGGCGCCACGGCTTCTTGCCGCCGCCTCGGACGTCGCCGCGGGTCTTCGTCGAGTGCGTGCCGGCGCGGAGCCCGGCGAGGCCCGCGACCACGACCTGGTGCATAAGCGGCACGCTCACGGGCGCCTCGAAGATGTCGGCGGCGAGGTCGCGCGAACCCGACTTCTTGCCCTGCGTGTCGAGGATGTCGATCGTCGCCATCTCAGGCACCCTTTCCCGCCTGAGCCTTGACGGCCGTGCGCACCATCACGAGACCGCCCTCGGGGCCCGGCACGGCGCCCCTCACGAGCAGTAGGTTGCGCCCGGCGTCGGCCTGCACGACCTGCAGGTTCAGCACGGTGACCCGCTCATTGCCATACCGGCCCGCCATGCGCATGCCCTTGAACACCCTGCTCGGCGTCGCACACGCGCCGATCGCCCCAGGAGCTCGGTGAACACGGTGCGTGCCGTGGCTCGCCTTGAGGCCGCTGAACCCATGACGCTTCATCACGCCCGCGAATCCCTTGCCCTTGGACACGCCGACCACATCGACGACGTCGCCCGCCGAGAAGATGTCGGCGCGCAGCTCCTGCCCCGGCTCGTACGAACCGGCATCGTGGGTGCGGAGCTCCACGAGGTGACGGCGAGGCTCGGCCGATGTCGCGTCGTAGTGGCCCTTCATGGGTTTCGTGACCTTGTTCGGGCGGATCTCGCCGAAGGCGAGCTGCACGGCGTCGTACCCGTCGCGCTCCTGTGTCTTGATCTGGGCGACCACGCACGGCCCGGCCTGGATCACGGTGACCGGCACGGCGTGGGTGTCGTCGAAGATCTGGGTCATGCCCAGCTTCGTGCCCAGGATGCCCTTGAGGCTCCTGGTCGCGTGCGTGGCGCCTTCGTTGGCCATGTCGGTTGCCATGTCGTCCTCTAGAGCTTGATCTCGATGTCGACGCCGGCCGACAGGTTGAGGCGCTGGAGCTCCTGCACCGTCTTGGAGGTCGCGTCGACGATGTCGATCAGTCGCTTGTGCGTGAGCATCTGGAAGTGCTCACGCGAGTCCTTGTACTTGTGCGGCGAGCGGATGACCGTGTAGACGGCGCGTTCCGTCGGCAGCGGCACCGGCCCGACCACCTTCGCCCCCGTACGGGTGACGTGCTCGACGATGTCGCGCGCGGCGACGTCGAGCATGCGGTGGTCGT
>JBBEAY010000042.1:0-25278 GCA_040882605.1 Actinomycetota bacterium | reverse complement strand
ATGTGCTCAGTTTTCGACCGGCGGAAACCGCTCAGGTTTCGACCGGCGTTGACACTCGTCGATGTGGATCAAGGGCAGCGGCGTCGTGAGCGATCCGTCGGACTCTTCGGGTGAGCGACCGGTCGTGAACGCGATGCTCGTGCTGCCCGGCGCCGACACGGGTGAGCGCACGATCTCCGGTCCGCTGAGGGCGTCGTCGGTGACGTTCGCCGACGCCTCGCTCGCGGCTCTTCTCGCGGCGACCGACCCCGGCTCCACCGGAGGGCTGGCGGACGCCTGGCTCCGCGGCGACCTAGGCATGACCTCAGCGCCAACTTCAGCGGTCGCGCGGATAGCCCGTCTGTTCAGGGTTCGCGGGTAGGGCCGGCGGTCTCGGTCGCTCCGGCGGCCTGGGCCATCGCCGCGTCGAGCAGCTCGACCGGGTGCACGACCCTCACCGCCACGCCCAGCTCGGCCAAGCCAGCGCGCAGCTGCATCGTGCAACCGGGATTGGCGCTGGCGATCACCGAGGCGCCGGTCGCGAGCACCGCCTCTGCCTTCTCGCGCTGCAATCGCCCGGAGAGCTCCGGTTCGGTCACGTTGTAGAGCCCGGCGGCTCCGCAGCACCGGTCGCCGTTGGCGATCTCGACGACCTGCGTGCCCGGGATCGCGCCCAGCAAGGCGCGCGGCTGCGCATGGATGCCCTGCGCGCGCAGCGCGTGGCACGCGTCGTGATAGGCGACACGCTCGATGCCGATCGCCGCGAGCGGCACCTCGCCCAAACCTTCGTCGAACAGGAAGGCCATGACATCGCGTACGGGGAGCGCTGCACCCTCGACGAGCTCGGCGTACGAGCGCATGTGCGCACCGCAGCCCGCAGCGTTCACGATCACGTGCTCGGCGCCTGCGAAGGCGCGCGCGTTCCGACGTGCGAGGCGCCTCGCGGTCTCGAGCCTCCCGTTGTGTGCTTGCAGGGCCCCACAGCAGCGCTGGTCACGGGGCACGATGACCCGCCACCCGGTGCGAGCGAGCACACGGATCGTCGCGAGGTTCACCTGGTGGAACCAGCGGTCCTGCACGCACCCGGAGAGCAAGGCGACCGTGCCGCGAACCTCGACGCCGGCCGCAGGTTCCGTGACGCTCGGCAACCGTGAGAAAGCAGAAGCGCGTCTGGGCACCATCGCCCGGACACGTCGCGGCATGAACGGTCTGGCCACCGGCTGCAGCGCGGCGGCGAGCCTGATCAACGCCGGACGAGGAAGCATGAGGTCGAGTCCGAACCAGCGAAGAAAACGGACGCCCGCGCCGCGGCTCGGTTCGATCTCGGTACGCGCGCGTTCCATCATGCGGCCGAACGGCACGTGCGACGGACACACGTCCTCGCACGCCCGGCAGACGAGGCAGAGGTCCATGAACGAGGCGAACGTCTCGTCGACCTCGGCGATGCCGTCGGCGACCGCGCGCATCGCGGTGATGCGACCGCGCGGCGACGCCGATTCCTCGCCGGTCAGACGGTACGTCGGGCAGTGCGGAAGGCAGAGCCCGCAGGCGACGCAGGCGTCGAGGTCGACGTCGGCAGGGTGGTCGGTGCCAAGCCAGTTGGGCGTGACGACGCCGTCGCGGCCCACGAACCGCGCCCCCTCGGGCAGCTCGGTGCCGAGCGTTCGGCTCGGGTCGGGGACCACTGCGTCACCGGTCATGCCGACATGTTCACACGCCGGACCGCCAACCCGGGACATGGCGGGGAGGGGCGGGGGCGTCGGGGCTGCGGCCGCGCACATCCCAGGGGAGCCTTCACGATCGCGACCGACTCCACTCGAGCGATAGCGACGAGAGGCTATTCGAGGGGGCGCCTTGGGTCAGGCACTTGAAGGGTTAGGCTGTAGGACGTTCCGGAATCGGCCTTCGCGCCCCACGCCTTCAGTCGTGCACGCGACCGCATCCCGCTCTCGCGGAGGCACCCTGTCCGTCCCAGGTTGCGGGGCTCGACCTTCGAGCCCCTCTGGATGCGACGTCACCAGAACCTCAGTTGCCTGCTCGAAGGCGTGCGCCCCCCCGCAACACACCGAGATCGTCTCCCCGACGTCCACCGATCTGGATGCCGACCGGCAACCCATGCAACAGACCCGAAGGCAAGGCGAGACCCCACGCGCGTTTGTACTCGATCCTCCCCAACGGCGGGGGCCTTGCGGCTAGCATCTCGGGCATGACTCGCGAGGCAATGCACCAGTCTGGCCGGCTCATGCCCTTCCTCAGGTGGGCTGGAGGAAAGCGTTGGCTCGTCCCGATGCTGCCAGCCTTGATTGGCGACATTCGCTTGAACAACTACCACGAGCCTTTCGTTGGCGGCGCCTCGGTGTTCCTCGGGATCTCCCCTGCTGGGGGGAAGTCATACCTCGCCGACTTGAGCGCCGGGTTGATGGAAACGTACAGACGAGTCAGGGACGACCCTGACGGTGTCGCTACCCATCTCCGGCCGCACAAGAACGATGCCGAGCACTACTACAAGGTCCGACAGTCGAAGCCGCGCAGTGCCAACGGCCGCGCTGCTCGCTTTATCTACCTGAACCACACATCGTTCAACGGCATACACCGCGTCAATCTCGCGGGCGTCTATAACGTGCCGTTCGGGCGACGGTCCAAGGTGTTCGTACCGGATCGGACTTGGCTGCGGGAAGTCTCCTCCCGACTGCAAGGAGTGGACCTTCGAGTAGGAGACTTCGAGGACGGCCTGCAGAACGTCACCGAGGGCGACCTGGTGTTCCTGGACCCGCCGTACACCGTGGCTCATGACAACAACGGCTTCATCAAGTACAACCAACGCCTATTTTCATTCGCTGACCAGCAGCGGCTGAGTCGGGTGGTTGACACGGTCAGGGACCGAGGAGGCTATTACATCCTCACCAATGCCGCTCATCCCTCGATCTCCGAGCTCTTTGAGAAAGGCGATCGACGTATCACAACACGGAGGCGAAACAGCGTCGGCGGCTCGTCCGCTGATCGGGGAAGCGCCCAAGAGTTCCTCTTTACGAACCTCCCCGATCATGAGTGAACAATCTCTTCCGGGCGAGCTGCTTCGCGACGCGCTCTTACCTTCCAAGAGCATTGGTGCAGAAACCCGTCGTCGGCTCTCTCCGAATCTCTACCAGACAGTTTCGCCGAAACTAGTTTCCGACTTCGAAGCGGAAGGGTGGGTGCTCGACCGGCAAAACAAGGCGAGCGTCAGGATGCGCAAACCCAAGGCTCATGACGTCGCCTTTGAAGATCGCGTCTGGGCCGCGTTTTCCAAGCTTCAGTTCACGTCGATGAGTCGGGATCGCGCCTTCAGGATCGCCTATGGCGCGAATGCGAATGAGCGTAAGCAGATCGACGTCTTCGCGGCTGACGATGAAGTTGTGCTCGTCATCGAGTGCAAGTCCACCAGCAACCTCCGACAGCATCAGTTCAAAGATGAGGTCGAGGCGATTCAAGGAACGCGCCAAGGAGTTATTCGCACCATAAGGGAGGAATTCCCGGACCATAAGATCAAATTCATTCTTGCCACCAACAACTGCATTCTCTCCAAGCAGACTCTCGAGCGCATCAAGGAAGCTGAAATCGTCCACATGGACGAAGACGTCATCGAGTATTACCTTGACCTGGCCGATCATCTGGGGAAGGCGGCTCGGTTCCAGTTGCTTGGAAGTCTGTTCGCCGGCACGAAAATCCCAGGTCTGGACCCCCGGGTAGCAGCGATTCAGTGCACGATGGGCGGCCGCAAGTATTACTCATTCGCGATGGAGCCGGACCGCCTCCTCAAGCTCGGGTACGTACTCCATCGCAACAAGGCCAACACGGCCCTGATGCCGACTTACCAGCGACTCATCAAGAAGACACGCCTCAAGCGGGTCTCGCAGTTTGTAGATGACGGTGGATTCTTCCCGAACTCCGTCATCGTGAACATCGATCCCGGAAAGCGGCCGCTGCGATTCGAGTCGGTTGGGAAGACCGAGGGGCCCGCCAAGCTTGGAATTCTCCACCTGCCCCAGACTTACCGAGCAGCTTTCATCATCGACGGTCAACATCGGCTATACGGCTACGCGGACTCGATCCGAGCTGAGTCCGATCTCATCCCGGTAGTTGCGTTCGTTGACCTGGCCAGGTCGGAGCAGGTCAGGATCTTCATGGAGATCAACGAGAATCAGCAGGCCGTTCCGAAGAACCTACGGAACACCCTCAACGCCGACTTGCTCTGGGACTCCAAGGACCTGCGCGAGCAGTCTCGAGCGCTGAAGCTCCGTATGGCGCAGCACTTCGGTGAGGAAAAGAAGTCGCCGCTATTCGGACGAGTGATCATTGGTGAGAACAAGCGGACGCTTACCCGCTGTATCACCATCGACGCCATCAGCCGCGGCTTGGACCGTGGAAACTTTCTCGGGACGTTCACCAAGACAGAGGTGCGGCAGATCGGCACCTTGTTTCGCGGTACGAACGATGGGACCTTCGACTTCGCGACAGAGTTCGTGGAGCTGTGCCTATGGCACGTGCGATTCGGCTTGGAATCTCAGTGGTTGCTTGGGGCCGCCGAGGGCGGATTCGTGTTTATCAACAATGGTGTCGAGTCACTGCTTCGCGTTTTCAGTGACATCGTTGACCACGTCGTCGAAGCCGCGGGCCTTGACCTTCTTAAGATGGAACCCGAGGAACTGTTCGAGGACTGTGTGCACTATCTCGACCCCTTGATCGAGCACCTTGCGACCTTGGATCCTGAGGAGGCCGCGGAGTATCGACGCCAGTATGGGTCCGGTGGTGGAACTAAGTACTGGCGCCGGATACAAGGGGCGATTCGTACTGCCCGCACAGACTTTGACCCTCCCGGGCTCGGCGAGTACTTGGAAAGCGAAGCCCGTGCCTATGACGCGGAGTCCAAGGAGTACGTCAGTGAGTTGGAACTGTTCATCAAGGAGGACCTCCGTACTCGGTTGGAGGATGAGTTCGGTGCCAACTGGTACCGCCAGGGCGTTCCCCGAAAAGTGCGCGAGTCTGCCGCCAAGATCGCTGCCGACCGGAACCTCGATGCGGCCTCCGATGAAGAGGAGGTCGATCCTTGGGACTGTCTCTATCTCATCGACTACGCAAGGATTCTGACCCAAGAACATTCGCTGTGGGTCAGGCGATTCGAGAAGCGGTACACCCGGCCAGGCGACGAGCAGAGGACGGGTGGCTGGAAAGCCAGGACCAGTTGGATGCAGCAACTTAACGACATCCGCAACGATCTCGTCCACGGCCGCAGTGTCGACGCCGACGCCCACGAGTTCTTGGTAACGCTCGTGACCTGGCTCTTGAAAGATCAGGCAGACAACTACCTCTAGCCCCCGGGTACAGAAGATGAGGAGGGACGGGACCATGGATCGCGAAAGCTGCCCACGCGTTCGCGCGAGACCGGGTGCGTCTAGCACAGCGCCCCAGTGCGTGGGTGGGGACTGCCCCCGCCTCGATGACGGTCCAAAGCTGGCGGGCACGATCGCGAAGTCGGAGCAGTGATCCTGACGGCATCTTGCTCGCCCTCAGACAGAGGCCCAGCGACGCGACAACCCTGGCACGTGCTGATGGCGTTGAGCTCTCGGCCGATCGTCCATTGCCATAGCTCCATGCCGACCGGGCCTCGCTCACGCTGATCTCAGGACCCGACCTAGCCAGTGAAACCTTCCGCGCGTGTTGCCCACGGGGTTGGGAGAAAGCCGGGGAAGTGAATTTGTGCTAGTACGAACCCCACCGATTAGGGAGGGGATTCGGTTGCCGAAGGACGATGATGACGAGCCGACAATCGGCGAGCAGGTCGGGAACGAGATCGACAACATCCACAACGTAGCGACCGGAAGGGGGAAACAGCCTAGATGGCAACCCGGGGGCTTCCGTACCAAGAACGGCTGTGGCTCGAGTCTCCTGGCGATGACCCTCGGCGTCCTAGCGGGGCTCTGGGCAATTAGGCGGCTGGGCCGAGCCTAAGCTCGGCCAGGTCGGCGAGCACGGGTGTCCACTTGTAGGGGGCGTTTCTCGCTCGGGCCCATAGGCCAGGTTGGCGACCACGCGGGGGGGTGTGTCCACGGGTAGAGGCGTTTCTCGCTCGCTATCTGTTCTCCCGTCAGGCACTTGAGGGCGGGTGTGGCGGGGCGCCTGGCTGTGCCGGAACCCGTCAACGTACCTGATCGCAGCATCGTCGCGAGGCCTGTCGGAGCTGGGGAGCCAGGCTGTGCGGAACCCGGACGGGGGGACACGTGGAGTACACGTCGCGGTCCTCACTCGGCTCCCGTAGGCTCGGTCCCATGAGCCGGGACGACGTCCGCACGACCCTCGAGAGCTGGGAGGCCGAAAGCGCCGACTACCAGGCGAGGAACGCCGGCCAGCTGAACCGCTGGGACGGCGTGGTGTGGGGTACCTGGGCGATCCCGGAGGACGAGATCCACGCGCTCGGCGACGTGGCCGGCGTACACACTCTCGAGCTCGGGTGCGGCGCCGGACAGTTCGGCATCAACCTCGTGAAGCGCGGCGCGAACGTGGTCGGGCTCGACTTCTCGGCGAACCAGCTTGCGGCAGCACGCGCAAACGTCTCCCACACGGGCGAGCTGTTCCCGCTCGTGCGGGCGAGCGCAGAGGAGCTCCCGTTCGCCGACGAGAGCTTCGACCTGGTCGTGTGCGATCATGGAGCGACCTCGTTCACAGACCCGCACGTCACCATCCCTGAATGCGCGCGAGTGCTGCGGCCGGGGGGGCGGCTCGTGTTCAACATCGCGACGCCGTGGGTCGCGGTGTGCTGGCCGAACGACGACGACCCACCGGACCGGACGCTGCATCGCCCGTACTTCGAGCTCGGCCGCTCCGAGGTTACTGACGAGACCGGGACGAGCGTCGAGTGGTACCTGGGGTACGGCGACTGGATCCGGGTGTTCCGCGACGCGGGCTTGCTCGTCGAGGACTTGATCGAGCTGCGGCCAGCGTCCGACGCCACCACCACCTACACGACATACACGACCCTCGAGTGGGCGCGTGACTTCCCCGGCGATCACATCTGGATGGCGCGCAAGACGACCAGGCGTCCGACCCGCCACTCCTAGGCGGGGACTCACTCGGAGGCAAATGAACTCCAAGTTGATGTGCCACCAGCACCAGATCACACGGCTCCAAGATCGCTCCAAGTCCCCCGTGAAACGTCCGCTGGCGTCTGTGCCGGAACCCCAACGCCGCGCTCCCCGCATAGCGCCGACCGTCCCGGGTTGGCGGCCGCGAGCGCCCCGCCCCTTCTCCCCCTTCGCTCCCCTGGTTTGACGCGAAGGGAGAAGGGACAGGCCCGGGACGGCCGCGAAACCGGGACAGATAGGGGTGGCCGCCTGACTTCGGGCATCAGCCGGCAAGGACGAGTATCTGTAGGTGGGGCCAACCAAGTTCGTCGCTGGTGCCGGGGGTTTCCGATCGATGACTGAGCTAGTCCGGCAGACATGGAGCCTCGACAGCCGGTGGCATGTCTGGGACGTCGCTTGGGGCGAGAGCTTGGCCGTCCTTCCGCTGAAACGTGCGGCGAGACGAACGCGAGCCGCTCGTCGTCGGCAATTCGAGCACTCGGAGCAACGTCCGGGCGTTGTCCTCACCCAGGAGCGCGATCAGCTGCTCGCCGGCGTCCAGGGCTGCGAGGTCCACGGGGGCAGCGTAGGTGATCGGGACGAACCGAGTTCCGCGCATTCGAGACTCCCCTGAATTCGCCCGCCTGACGAGTGAATCACGATCACGAGGTTGATTTGCAGTTCTCAGGCCTGGCGACTACTTTACGGTTCTCTCTATTCGGTCGTCCGAAGAGTGAGCGTGCGAAGTGTGGGATTCCTCGAACAGGTCCGTTCGGACCATCGCAAATGCGCTTGCAATCGCCGTTTTCTTGGTCGTTCTGGGGCTTGCCTTTTCTGGATCGTCTGGGCCAAGGCTCCCGGCCCGAAGCTGGCGAGCGCGAACGACGTCAAGGGCCACACTATCACCGGATGATATAGCCACCTTCGAACGAAGACTCCGATTCCTGAACTGCCTACGGCCTAACCCTTCAAGTGCCTGACCCAAGTCGTCCCCTCGAATAGCCTCTCGTCGCTATAGCTCGGGTGGAGTCGGCCGCGATCGTGAAGGCCCGCCTGGGATGTGCGCGACCCCAGCCCCGACGCCCCTACCCTTCCCCGCCATGTCCCGGGTTGGCGGCCGTTCCTCTCCCGACCCTTCTCCCTTCGCTCTCCGGGTTTGACCGGGGAACCCGGCCTTCCTACCGTGCTCACATGACCGACAGCGAACGACAAGAACGACGGTTCGGACGACTCACCGACCAGGCGGACCAGGGACTGCTCACCTACGGCTCGTACCTCAAGATTTCCGAGCTGTTGTCCCTGCAGCAGCTGCAGTCCGACCCCCCCGTGCACGACGAGCTGCTCTTCATCGTGGTGCACCAGGCCTACGAGCTCTGGTTCAAACAACTGCTGTTCGAGCTGGAAGCCGCGCGCGACGCGATGGCCGCCGACCGCACCGGACGTGCGCGGCACCTGCTCGCTCGCGTGCACTCGATCGAGCGGGTGTTGATCGAGCACATCCAGGTGCTGCAGTCGATGACGCCTCAGGACTTCCTCGAGTTCCGGGCCGTGCTCACGCCTGCGAGCGGCTTCCAGTCGGCGCAGTTCCGCGAGCTCGAATTCGTGAGCGGGCTGAAGGACGAGCGGTTCCTTGACGACCTCGCGGCCGAGTCCGACGAGCGTGATCGGCTCGAGCGGCGACTGGGTGAGACGACCCTGTGGGATGGTTTCGTCACCCTGATGCAGACGCACGGCTTCCCGATGCCCGACGACGACGCCGAGGCGCGAGCCGCGTCGCTCGTGGCGATGGCCAGGGAACAGGGCGAGGTGTTCGCAGTGAGCGAGGGGCTCATGGACCACGATGAGACCCTCGCCCAATGGCGGTTCCTGCACGTGCTCATGGTGGAACGCGAGATCGGCGCGAAACGGGGCACCGGCGGCTCGAGCGGCGTCGGCTACCTCCGCTCGACCCTCGAGAAGCGATGCTTCCCCGAGCTCTGGGGTCTGCGGAGCCGTCTGTAGGACGTTTGTTCGGGACGTACCTCGCTCTGAGTCGGGTTAGGATTAGCGACCATCGCCGGAGGAGGCCGAGGTCATGCCATTCTATCTGACACGGTTCAGCTATACGCCCGAGACATGGGACCGGCTCATCAAGAACCCTGAGGATCGGCGGGCAGCCGCGCAGCGATACATCGAGTCGGTCGGCGGCAAGTTGCACGGCTTCTGGTACGCGTTCGGAGATCACGACGCCTACAACCTTTGGGAGGCGCCTGACAACGTGTCGATGGCAGCCGTCGCGGTGGCGATCAGCGCGGGCGGAGCACTCAGCTCGCTTCAGACAACCGCTCTGCTCACCGTCGAGGAGACGCTGACGGCGCTCGAGAAGGCACGGTCGGTCAAGTACAAGCCGCCCGGCAGCTAAGGCCCTCCCTCTGCATCTTCGAGCTGGACCCGCGTTCGACGCGATGGCCGCGGACCGGACCAGCTGAGCACGGCACCTGCTCGCTCGTGTGCACTCGCTCGAGCGTGTGTTGATCGAGCACCTCCACTCCCCGAGCTCTGGGGTCTGCGGGGCCGCCTGTAGGCTCTCGCGCGATGGCGACCTCGAACCTGCGCGCGTCGGTGAAGGCGTCGTCGTTCACGGAGTCGGTGATCCGCGACATGACGCGCCTCGCGAACCAGCACGGTGCGATCAACCTGGGGCAGGGGTTCCCCGACTTCGCGGCGCCTGAGGAGGTGAAGCGAGCGGCCGCTCGAGCCATCGCCGATGATCACAACCAGTACCCGATCACCTGGGGTGTGCCGGCGTTCCGCGAAGCGATCGCTGAGGCATACGCGCGCGACTACGGCCTGGTCGTAGACCCAGAGACGGAGATCTGCGTCACGTGCGGATCGACCGAGGCGATGGTCGCGTCGATGCTGGGTGTGCTCGATCCGGGCGACGAGGTCGTGGTGTTCGAGCCGTTCTATGAGAACTACCGGCCGGACTCGATCCTCACCGGCGCCGTGCCGAGACTGGTGTCGCTCAGGCCCCCCGACTGGAGGTTCGACGACGCCGATCTGCGCGCTGCGTTCGGTCCCCGGACAAGGGCGATCGTGATCAACTCCCCGAACAATCCGACCGGCAAGGTGTTCTCGCGAGAGGAGCTCTCGTCGATCGCTGATCTCTGCATCGAGCACGACGCGATCGCGATCACCGACGAGATCTACGAGCACATCACCTACGACGGCGCGGCACATGTGCCGATCGCGACGCTTCCCAGCATGGCGGAGCGCACGATCACGATCAGCGCGCTCTCGAAGACCTACTCGGTGACCGGCTGGCGGGTGGGGTGGGCGATCGCGACGCCCGCGTTGATGGCCGGCATCAGGTCTGTGCACGACTTCCTCACCGTGGCGGCGCCGGCGCCGTTGCAGATCGCCGGCATCACGGCGCTCGGGCTGCCCGCGAGCTACTACGAGCGGATGCGCGCCGACTACGCCGAGCGTCGCGACGTCATGCTGCGCGTGCTCGCCGAGAGTGGGTTCGAGGTCGCCTCGCCACCGACGGGTGCCTACTACGTCATGGCCGACTGCTCGCACCTGGGTTTCGGCGACGATGTCGCGACCGCTCGGCACCTCGTGGAGAAGGTTGGAGTGGCCGCGGTGCCTGGCTCCTCGTTCGTCGCTGATCCGTCCGAGGGCGCGCACCTGCTGCGTTTCGCGTTCTGCAAGAAGATCGAGACGCTCGAGGCGGCGGGCGAACGCCTCCGGATCCTCCGGTAGTCTGGGCCAGACTAGTCACCCATCCGAACGGCGCCGTCCACCGCGCTGTGATGTGCGCGTCTGCTCCCTCGTGCACGAAGTCGGCCACGTGTCCGCGCACCATGAGCTGGTGGTACGGATCGTCACCGTCGAACTGCGTCGACATCGATCCACACGATCGACACCTGCGGCGCGCCGTCGGTCTCTTCCGAGCGGAAGAGTTCAGTCTCGGCCGAGGACTTCGGTGTGGAAGCCGGTGTCTCGCGTCAGGCGTTCGTCCAGGCGCGACCGGGCGCGAGGATGCCGGCCGGGTCGAACGAGGTCCGCAGGCGCCGATGCACCTCGGTCCCAGCGGGGGTCGCTGCGCCCAGGCCTCCTGGCCCCCGGATCGCGGGCGCGATGCCACCTGCCGCCTCGACCCGCGAACGGATCGCAGCCAGCTCGGCCTCGGTTGATGCCGCGACCCACGCGAGGCCGACAGCGGCGAGGGCCGAATACCGGTCGATGCCGGCGAGCGTCGGCCCGAGCTTCGAGGGAGCGAGCGCGGCCTCCACGATCGTGCCTTCCTCGGGCCACGTCCACCATGGCTCGACGGGGAACGGCGCGCCGTCGTCGCGCGGCTCGGCGTCTGGGGCAAGCCTGCTTACCAGTACGGCGAGCTCGTCGACCTCGTCGGCCCACCCCTCGAGCCGTACCTCGACAGCGTCTGGCGCCGCGAGCGCACCCGCGACGAGGGGCACCTCGGCCGCGATCGTCGAGGCGAGGCTGAGGTCGCCGGGCGTGGTGAGCGTGAGCGTTCGCTCGGGCAACGGCCGCACCTTCAACGCGACCTGTGTGATCACTCCGAGGGTGCCGAGCGAGCCGGTCGCGAGTCGGTGCAAGTCGTATCCGGTGACGTTCTTCACGGTGCGAGCGCCGCTGTGCACGATGCGTCCGTCGCCGGTGACGAGCTCCATCTCGACCACGGTGTCGCGGAGCGCGCCGACGCGCAGGCGCCTAGGCGAGCTCGAGGCCGACGCGATCACGCCGCCGACCGTCGCGTCCGGCGGCGCGTCGGCGGGCCACTCCTGTTTGTGCTCGGCCAGTAGCTCGGCGAGCGTGCCGCAACGCATGCCCGCCTGCACGACCACGAGCATCTCCGCCGGGTCGTACGCCACGACCTGATCGAGTTGAGTCGTCCAGAGCTCCGCGTCGACCTCGCTTGGGTTGCCCTTGTCGATGTGGCGCCGTCCGCCGACGGCGAGCACGCGGCGCCCGTGTGAGCTCGCCTCGCCGAGCGCCTCGGCCACGTCGGCGAGGGTGCGTGGGTGGATCAGATCCACGAGCTCTCCGGAAGATCCGCAGCGTCGGCGGCCGCATCTCCCGAACCCGCCGCAGCGAGCGCGAACTCGCCGCATCGGGCGCCATCGGGCAGCACCTTTTGCGGGTTCATGCGGCCGTCGGGGTCGAACGATCCGCGCACGCACGCCTGGGCGTCGAGGTCCGTGGCGCTGAACACGAGCGGCATGAAGTCGCGCTTCTCGAGCCCGATGCCATGCTCCCCGCTGAGTGCGCCACCCGCATCGACGCAGAGGCGCACGACCTCGTCGCTTGCCCGCAACACCCGTTCGAGCGTGCCCGGCACCGATCGATCGAACGAGAACAACGGGTGCAGGTTGCCGTCGCCGGCGTGGAACACGTTCGTGACGACCAGGCCGTGGCGTTCGGCGATCGCGTACACGCCGCGCATCACCTCGACGAGCTTCGTGCGCGGCACCACGCAGTCGTGCAGGTGGTAGTGGGGTGCGATCTGCGCGATGGCGCCGAACGCGGACTTGCGACCTTTCCACAGCAGGGCTCGTTCTGCGTCGTCGGCGGCGACCAGCACGCTCGAGACCTCGTTCTCGGCAGCAGCAGCTTCGACCTCGCGGGTCTCAGCTGCGACTCCGGCCTCGGTGCCATCGACTTCGACCAGTAGGACGGCGGCCGCCTCGACGGGATAGCCGGCGTGGGCGAAGCGCTCGACGGCGCGCACGATGCCCTGGTCCATCATCTCCACCGCGGCCGGCACGACGCCTCGCGCGATGATCGACGTCACCGTGGCCGCACACGCCTCGACCGTGTCGAAGCCGAACAGCATCGTGCGCACGGCGGGCGGAATGGGCACGATGCGCACGCAGACCCGGGTCACGATGCCGAGCGTTCCCTCGCTGCCGACGACCACCCCGCGCAGGTCGTATCCGGGCGCCTCGGGGCCCTCGGCACCGAACTGCTCGAGCGAGCCGTCGGGCATCACCACATCGAGCGCGAGCACGTGCGCGCTCGTGACCCCGTAGGCGAGGCAGTGAGGGCCGCCTGCGTTCGTGCTCACATTGCCGCCGATCGACGATGTCTGCTGGCTCGACGGATCGGGCGCGAACGTGAAGCCTCCCGGGCGAAGGTGGTTCGCGAGATCGAGGTTGGGCACGCCGGGTTCGACCCACGCGAGCCGGTCCTCGGGACGCACCTCGACGACGCGGGTCATGCGCGCGGTCACCACGACGAGCGAGTCGCCCATCGGGGTCGCGCCGCCCGCGAGCCCCGTGCCGCTCCCGCGGGGAACGATCGGCAGGCCGTGCGCGGCGGCGATCCGAACGCACACCTGTACCTGCTCGGTCGTCGTGGGCAGGGCGACGAGCGCGCAACCTCCTTCGACCATCGACGCGTCGCGGGCGTACAGGCGAAGTGCGAGCGCGTCGGCGAGCACCGCGCCGGGGCCGAGCACTGCTTCGAGCTCGCGGCGCGCTGCGTCGACGTCGGCCATGGTTGCAGGCTACCGTTCGGCCGTGGGTGCCAGTAGTCACGATGAGACGGCCGGTCCATCCGTGATGATTCGTGGATCACGCGCGGTGTGGACCGCGCGGTGGCCATACACGGAGGTGGACCGGCCATGGACAACGCTACGCACCTCGGCCTGGACGTGCATAAGGACACGATCGCGGTCGCCATTCTGCGTCCGGGTGAGGCCGAGCCCGACGAACGCACGATCGCGAACTCACCCGAGGCTCTGCGAGCCCTGATCCGCCGCGGCAGCTTCGAGCATCCGGTCGCGTGCTACGAGGCCGGCCCCAAGCTACGAGACCCACCGCTTGCTTACCGCGCTCGGGGTCCCGTGCGAGGTGGTCGCGCCCACGATGATCCCCCGCCGGGCAGGTGCCCGCGTGAAGACCGACCGGATCGATGCCCGCAACCTCGCGCGCTTACACCGAGCCGGCGAGCTCACGGCCATCCGGGTCCCCACCCCTGCCGAGGAGGCGATCCGCGACCTCGTGCGTGTGCGCGAAGACATCAAGGATGACCGCCGCAAGACCCAGCACCGCGTGAAGGCCTTCTTGCTGCGGCAGGGACGGCGCTACCCGGGAAGGGACAAAGGGTGGAGCGACAAGTTCGATCTGTGGGCACGATCCCAGCGCTTCACCGAGCCTGCCTCCGACGCCGCCTACCGCCACTACCTCGCCGCGCTCGATGTGCGAAGGACCCAGCTCGCTACCATCACGAGCGAGATCGAGGCCGCCGCGAAGCTCCCGCCGCTCGCCGAGCCCGTCGCGAGGCTCCGGTGCCTGCGTGGGATCGAGACGCTGTCGGCGATCAGCATCACCGCCGAGGTCTGCGACTTCCGTCGCTTCCCCGGTGCTCCTTCCTTCATGGCCTTCACCGGCCTCGTCCCGTCCGAGCACTCGAGCGGGCCATCGGTGCACAGGGGCTCCATCACCAAGACCGGCAACGCACACGTCCGCCGTGTGCTCGTCGAGGCCGCCTGGAGCTACCGGCACCGTCCCGCCATCGGGATCAACCTGCGCCGGCGGAGCGAGGGCCAGCCTCCCGAGGTCATCGCCTACGCGTGGGCGGCCCAGTGTCGACTCCACTCCCGGTTCCACTCGATCGCTGCCACGAAGAACCGCAACGTCGCCGTGGTTGCCGTAGCGAGGGAGCTCTCCGGGTTCATCTGGGGTCTCATGACCGACCGCATCGAGGTCGCATGAACGATGCGTGAGGGCGGGCAGGCGCACCTTCCGGAGGGATCCTCGTGGACGCTATGCGAGTTCAGATCCGCCCCAGTTAGTCAGAGGCAGCCTCCGAGCGAACCCGTGAACTGCGGTCCCGATCCGCGAATACGAGAGTGGTCGATCGCCGCTGCCACCTGCCTGCTCGCCCTTACTTCACACCTTGCTCGCTCGCCCTGAGCGCTTGACTTGACATTCCGTCTCATACGAGCGTCCGAACTCCGACAGTCCCTGAGCGCTGAGGGAGTGCGCGGCTCCTCCCGTCCCCGCCTCCCGACCGGGGGCTAACGGTGAGTCGACAGGAGTTGACACGAAATGAAAGGGCCGTTACGGTCAGCTGATGTTGTCATGGGCGACCAAGAAGGTGATTTTGGTGACCGCGATAGTCACCGCGCTAGTTCTTGCCGCATTCGGGTTCATCTCGGTTTCGACCGCTGGAGACGTGTGGGCGTGTGATTCAAACCGGATCGCGACTTCGGTCTTCGAAGTCGCTGAGGAGGGCGGGTATCCTACGACTGACGCCGCTCTCTTGGCCGCGGCAAGACTGCTGGCGAATGACGGGGTTGCTGACAAGCGGGAACTTGAACAAGCGGCAGCCGATTCGCTAGACGGATCTGGCCGACTGTTGTTGAAGGGTGAAATCGTTGCTGAGGTATCGCGGGTCAAGCTTGGCGACGGGACGTGGACAGCCGGGAGCATACAGTTCTGTTCACCGCCTCCGGTAGGCGGGGGAGACCCAGTTCCCACGCCCACCGATTCGCCTGAAGGCAGCTCATGAGACCTAGGCTGACGGTGCTGTTGGCGGGCTTGCTTCTGATGACGAATCTGCCGATGGCTGGTGCCCACTCGGTAACTGATTACCCGGCGTACGGGTGGCAGTACAGCATCACGAGTCGTGTCTTCTATCAGGCGCCCAACAATTGGCCCAACGGCTACAACGCCCGTACAGAAGACGCTATGACGAAGTGGAACAATGTGACTAGCAGCAATCTGTCGTTCTCCCTCGCCGGCAACGCGTCATCAGACTCTTGGGGATGCGGGACAGATTGGGATCTCGTTACCACCGCCAATCTCTCGGGTACCTATGGAGATGCCACCCTATGTCCAGCTACGAACAGCACAACCAGAATCAGGGTGAACACTGACTACAGCTGGTATACGGGGAGTTCCACCCCCAATCCGAATAACCAACCAGACCTGCAGGCCACCATGACACACGAGCTCGGTCACACTCATCAAGCGTGGCATTTATGCACCAGTGGCGGGCCCGACGACCCTTGCCCGGGACACCACTTCGATCCCTCGAACAACGGCCTGATCTGCGACTCAGGCGATCTCCCCAATTACGCCACGATGTGCTCTCCCGCGCCAAGCACCGGCGAGATGTGGCGGCTCAGGTCACTTGAGACGCATGATAAAGACCTAGTTCAGGCTATGTACTAGAACTGGTTCTCCTCGCCTTCCGTGGGTGAACCGACCTGGAAGGGAGAGGTCATGCAGGCTCGAGTCGGAGCAATGCATGAAGCACGCTGCGATCGAGGCTGATGTGGGCGCGGCAATCAGCGAAGCAGCCGATTCAGGACACAAGCGTCTTTTACCGGAGCGAGAACCTGGAGCTCAGGCGACGCGGCCGGGCGATCCGTCACCGGCCGCGAACGGCAGGCCTTCGGCGGCCCAGGCTTCCATGCCGCCCTCGACGTTGTAGGCCTCGAAGCCGCGTGCCTGCAGCATCATGGTGGCGAGCTCACTGCGGTTGCCACTGCGGCAGATCACGGCGACGGGCTTGGCTTCATCGAGGTCCGATCCGGCGCCCGCCATGATCGAGTTCAGCGGCAGGTAGACCGCGCCCTCGATGCGGCCGGCTTCCCACTCGTAGAGCTCACGGCAGTCGACGAGCTGGATCTCCGCCAGCCGGTCGTGCACAGAGTGCACGTTCGTGAGGTCCTCGTTCGTGGTCTGGTCACTCATGGCAGGAACGCGATCCTACCAGCGGGGTCCGCGCTGCCGGTCAGCGCCTGGGGTCGAGGGCGTCGGCGTGCCGCTGTCGGTAGGCTCGATCCTCGATGGACCTCGACCTGCTCGTGCTCGGCGACGCCAATCCCGATCTCGTGCTTCTTAGGGGCGACGTCGTGCCGATCTTCGGCCAGGCCGAGCGCCTGGTCGACGAGGCTCGACTCACGGTCGGTGGATCGGGCGCGATCATGGCCTGCGGCGCTGCCCGGCTCGGTCTGCGCGTGGCGTTCGCCGGGGTCGTCGGCGACGATCTCTTCGGGTCGTACATGCGCGAGCAGCTCGCCGTGCGTGGCGTCGATGTCGCAGGCCTGATCATCGACGCGGATCACCCGACGGGTCTCACGGTGGTCCTGTCGACAGGCGACGACCGGGCGATGCTCACCTCGCCGGGCTCGATCGGCGAGCTGCGGGCGTCTCTGATCGACTCCGACCTGTTGCGAGCCGCGCGCCATGTGCACGTGAGCTCTTACTTCCTGCAGGCAGGCCTCGCTCCAGACCTGCCCGAGCTGCTCGCCGGCGTGCGCGCCGGCGGTGCGAGCACGTCGCTCGACCCCAACTGGGATCCGAGCGGCGAGTGGGACGGTGGGTTGCATGCGCTGCTTCCCGCGATCGACGTGTTGTTGCCCAACGAAGCAGAGGCAGCGCTGCTCGCGCACACGTCGGACCTCGACTCGGCGATCGCGTCTCTGCGCAGCCGGGGCCCGATCCTCGCGGTGAAGGCCGGCGATCGCGGGGCCATCGCTGCAGGTCCCGGCGAGCGTGTTCGCGTCGCCGGGGTGCCGGTCGACGCGGTCGACACGACGGGCGCCGGCGACTCGTTCGACGCCGGATTCGTTGCGGCCATGCTCGGGGGCGAGCCGCTCGAACGATGCCTCGCCCTCGCGAACGCGTGCGGCGCATTGTCGACCCGCGCGGTCGGAGGCGTCGACGCGCAGCCCACGATGCAGCAGGCGCTCGATGCCATCGAACGTGGGAGCGCCGTGTGATCGTCTGTCTCGCTGCCAACCCGTCGGTCGACAAGCTCTTCGAGATCGCGCGCATCGTGCGCGGTGACATCCACCGCCCGGACGGGTTCGTCCAGGTGCCGGGGGGCAAAGGTCTCAACGCCGTGAGGGCGGCGCACGCGCTCGGCGCCAAGGCGACCGCCGTGGCCCTGCTCCGGGGGCACACGGGCAGATGGATCCAGGAGATGCTCGGCGCCGAGGGGGTGCCCGTGCGCGCCGTGTGGACGCACGGCGAGAACCGCTCGTCGTTGTCGGTAGCCGAGGGTGAGACCGGAGGTTTGACCGAGTTCTACGAGCACGGAGCCGGAGTGCCGCCGGCCGCATGGGCGGAGCTGCTGCACGCGGTGGAATCCACATGGGCGCCCGGGGGGTGGCTCACGATCAGCGGATCGACGCCGGTGGGCGCCCCCGACAGCGGTTACCGCGATCTCGTCCGAGACGCCAGGGTCGAGGGCGTACGCGTCGCGCTCGACGCCGAGGGAGAGCGTCTGCGGCTCGCGCTCGAGGCGAATCCAGACGTCGTGAAGGTGAACGCGTCCGAAGCGGGCGGATTGCTCGGCGTGCCGACCTCGAGGCGAGATGACGCCTTGGCGGCCGCGGCGAAGCTGCGCGACCTCGCCGGTGGCCACGGCCATGCCGGCGTCGTGACGCGCGGGGCCGAGGGCGTCGTGCTCGCCGCGCCCGACGGCTCGATGTACGAGGGGCGACTCTACGTGCGGGGCCGATTTCCGGTCGGGAGCGGCGACGCGTTCCTCGCCGGGCTCGTGACCGCGCTCGATCGAGGCGACGACTGGGAGCGCAGCCTTCGGCTCGGGCTCGGCGCCGCGACCGCGAACGCCGAGATGCCGGGCGCCGGCAAGCTCGATGCGGCCCGAGCGGCCGCGCTCGCAGCGCAGGCCGACGTGCGGCGGGCCTAGCCGTGGTCGGTGAACGCACCCGAGAGATCCGCCCGGACGCCGCAGTGCGCGGGCTCTTCCTCACGTTCGGGTTCGTGATCGCGGCGTTCTTCCCGTTCCTCGCCCTCTACCTCGACGGCAAGGGCCTCGGTAAGAGCCAGATCGGTCTCGTGATCGCGACGATGGCGGTCGCGCGCATCCTGCTGAACCCGCTCTGGGGACATCTCGCCGATGCCACGCTCGGCCGGCGCACGTGCCTGCAGATCGGTGCATTCATGTCAGGGTGCTTCGGGCTCGTGCTTGCGGGGGCCGATGGCGTCGTCGCGATCGCGGTGGCCGGATTCCTGCTCGCCGCCGCGATGGTGAGCACGGGTCCGAACATCGACGCGATCACGCTCGAGCACCTGGGCGTCGATCGCATGAGTGACTACGGAAAGATCAGGTCTTGGGAAAGCCTCACCTACGCGATCGGGTGCCTCACGCTCGGTTGGGTCTTCCAGATGGCCGGTATCGGCTGGGCGATGCCTGCCTACGCCATCGCGAGCCTGCTCGTGTTCGCCTGGTCGTTCATGGTGCCGCGCGACACCCCTCGGCATGAGGCGGCGACCGGCGGCAGCAAGCTCGGCACCCTGGGCGCCGTGTTCCATGAGGCGCCGCGGTTCTGGAGGTTCCTCGTAGCGGTGTTCCTCGTGTGGACCGGGTTCAACGCCGCCTGGAACTTCATCGCGTTGAAGATCGCGAGCGAGGGCGGCGGTCCGCTGCTCGTGGGCATCGGCACGGCCGCCGGTGGGCTCGTCGAGGTAGCGATGATGCGATCGAGCTCGCGTCTGTTGGCGAGGCTCGGCGTGCGGCGCGTGTACGCCCTTGGGTGCGCGGTGTACGCGCTCGGCTTCCTGCTGTGGGGGTCGATCTCGAACCCGACGATCGTGTCGCTGCTCACGGTGCTCGAGGGCATGGCGTTCAGCATGCTGTTCACGACGAGCGTCGTGGTCGTCGGGCGTCTGCTGCCATCGACGCTCTACTCGACCGGAAACTCTGTCGCACAGATGGTCGGGTTCGGGCTCGGTCCGATCGTGGGCGCCGGGGTCGGCGGCTTCGTCTACGAGACGGCCGGCCCGATGACCCTGTACGCAGGGGCGTCGGCCCTCGCCCTCTCGGGCGGTGTCGTCGCATGGTTCGCCCTTCGTGACCCGGAGCTCGACGCCCCGGTCACCCAGCTCGACGACATGCCGGCCGACCCCTCGATCGCGCCGCCGGAGCCGCTGGGGTGAGCCTCGTGAGCGACGCCGATCGGGTCGAGGCCCACCGCGAGCTCGTCGCTGGGCTGTTCCCGCAGCTGAGCCTTGATGCGTTCGAGCCCATCGAGGGCGGATGGACGTGCGACACCTACCTCGCCGACGGCTCGTGGATCGTGCAGCTGCCGCGCACCCCGTACGCCGAGGAGCGCCTTCGCCGTCAGATCGAGATCCTGCCCGAGCTCGGGAGCGAGGTCTCGTCGGCCGTGCCGATGCCCGAGCTGGTCTCGCTCGAGCCCGTGTGCATGGGGTACAGGGCGATCGATGGTGTGTCGTGCGACGCGACCACCGACGACGGCTTGTGGCCCGAGCGGCTCGGCAGGTTCCTCTACGACCTGCACATGGTGCCTCCCGAGTTCCTGGGCATGCGCGCGACACGCGCGGAAGCGGTGCGTGTCTCTCGGCGCCAAGACTGGGTGCGGCTGCGCGACCTCGCCGAGCCGCACTTGACGCGCGACGATGCACATGCGGCGTTCGCCTCGATCGAAGCGATCTTCGACGACGACGCCGCGTGGGGTTTCGCTCCCTGCGTGACACACGGCGACCTCGCCCCCGATCACGTGCTGGTGACACCGTCGGGCGATCTGGCCGGCGTGCTCGATTGGGAAGAAGTCGGCGTGGGGGATCCGGCGTGGGATTTCGCCTGGTGGCTGCACGCCGCGCCGGGGGTCGGCGAGCGTGCGCTCGCTGCCTACGGCGGCACGCCCGATGCGGGCTTCCTGACCCGGGCTGCGCTCTCGTTCGCGCTCATGCCGCTGCACGAGCTCGAGCACGGCGTCGAGACCGAACGGACCGACCTCGTGGCATCGGGGGCGGGCGGCTTCCTCGAACGGTTGCCGACGCTCGGCTCGCAGGGCGAACCACGCCTGTGACCTGCGCGTTTGCAGGCCTGCGCCGTCGCCGGGACGATGGAGGGCCATATCGCATCGTCGGGCAATGTATCTGCGCCATCGCACCCAGCCAAGGACCAGCCGAGGAACCGGGAGGAACCATGGGCGACCAGTCGGGTAAGGATCAAGGCATGTTGGACAAGGCCAAGGACAGCGCCGCAGAGCTGGCGGGCAAGGCAGCGGGTACCGCGAGCGACATCGCGGGCAAGGCCGCTGAGACGGCGAGTGGCCTGGTCGAGAAGGCCGAGCCCCTGATCGACAAGGCCAAGGAAGCGACAGGCGACCTTTCGGCGAAGGCCGAGCCCGTGCTCGACAAGGCTCGCGAGACCGCCGGCGAGCTGGTCGAGAAGGCACAGCCCATGTTGGACAAGGCGGTCGAGGCCGGCGGCGATCTCCTCGACAAGGCGAGAGGATTCCTGAAAAGAGACCCGCAGATCGGCAGCGGGACAGGCGCCGACGATGGCGCCGCAGACGACTGAGCACCGACTACTGACTACCGACGACTGAGCGAGGGGGCGTTGTGGTCAACGCGTATATCCTGATCCAGACCGAGGTGGGCAAAGCCGGCCAGGTCACCGAGCAGATCCGAGTCATCGAAGGGGTGATCGCGGTGGACCCGGTCACGGGGCCCTACGACGTGGTCGCGCGGGTCGAGGGCGCTGATCTCGACCAGCTCGCGAAGAGCACCGTGATGCCGATGCAAGAGCTCGAAGGCATCACTCGCACGCTCACCTGTCCGGTCCTGCTCTTCTAGTTCAGATCAGCGCCGATAGAGAACGTGGCCGGAGCCATCTGCTGTGACGATCACCATCAGGCGCGACGAAGACATCAGTGACGTCGAAGGCGACTGGTTCCGCGCCCGCTGGCACTACTCGTTCGACTCATACTTCGACCCCGAGTACGTGCAGTTCGGAACGCTGCGGGTGTTCAACGACGATCATCTGATCCCGGGCGCGATCTGGCCGATGCATCCGCATCGCGACATCGAAGGACTGACCTATGTTGTCGAAGGGTCGTTCCGCCATCAGGACGATGTCGGTGGCGCACCGGGGCCGTTGCCCGCGGGCTCGGTGCAGCGTATGACGCTCGGAAGCGGCGCCAGGCACTCGGAGCAGAACGCCAGCGAGACCGAGCCGATGCGGTTCATCCAGATGTGGATCATGCCGTCGGAACAGGGACTCGAACCCGGTGTCGAGCAGAAGGTCTTCACGACCGGCGATCGCACCGACACCCTGTTGAAGGTGATCTCCGGCGACGGGGGCGACGCGGTGCGCGTGCACCAAGACGCCCACGTGTTCGTCTCGCGCCTGAATGCCGGTGCGTCGGTGCGCCGTGACCTCGTGACAGGTCGAGGCGCCTACCTGTACGTGATCGAGGGCGATCTGACGTTGAACGGTGAACGCATGGAAACTGGCTCGGCGGCCCAGGTCCGAGACGAGGCGTCGATCACGATCGAAGCGGCGGCGCCGAGCGAGCTGATCCTGGTCGACGTCGACCTGGCTCCGGGCGCCTGAGCGTCCCGGGCGCCCGAGCGTCCCGAGTGCCTGAGCGCGATCACCCGTCGACCTTCACGGGGAACGGCAGCGCCACCGGGTCGACGTACGGCGACCGGCCCTGCATGTCGAACCGGTCCATGCGGAACCGCTCGGCATGCTCGACCACGCTGGTCTTTCCCTCGAGCATGAGGTCGGTCGCGATGCGCGACACAGCCGGGCCCCACATCATGCCGTGGCCACACGCGCCCGCGACCCAGGCCCCCGCCACCTGAACGCCGTCGCGTGTCACGAGCGCCCCCGTGAGCGGCAGGTGATCAGGTGTGTACTCGATCGTCGCGGCCCACGCCTTCTTGATGCCGAGGTCCTTCGTGGCCGGCACGAGTCGGTGAAGGCGACGTTGCGTCTTCCGCAGATAGGGCCAGTCGATCGAGCGACCGGCGCCAGGTTCCTCGTCGGGGTTCGACATACCCCACAGGAAGCCACCCTCCTCGGGCCGCCAGTAGATGCCGGCGCCGATGTCGAACGCCATCGCCGTCGTGTCGGGGTGCAGAGCGTCGCTCGCCTCGGTGACGACCACCTGATGACGGGCATAGCCGACCCAGGCGCGCGCTCCCGCGGCCTTCGCGACCGCCTGCAGCGCCGGACCGCCCGTGAGCAACACGCGTGACGTCGCGATCGTGCCCCCGGTGGTCTCGACCCCCGTGACGATCCGTCCTCCGCCTCGCGCGGCACGTGTGCGCAGTCGGGTGAACGCCACGTGCTCGCGCAGCTCGACGCCCGCGCGCTGCATCGCGAGCGAGTAGGCGCGAACGTTCCTCGGTGGATCGATCCAGCCGTCGGTCGCTGCGTACGAGCCGCCCCGGAACCCGGCGCCCTCCGCCATCGCCGGGATCAGCCGTCGCACCTCGTCGGCGTCGACCCACCGGGCGTCGAGGCCGGTCGCGCGCTGCATCTCGATGCGTTCGCGCGCCTCGCGCTCATCGGTCGCTGCCACCGCCAGGATCACGTACCCGCGTCCGACGAACCCCGAGTCAGCGCCGTAGCGCTCGGACTGCCCCTCGTAGAAGCCGATCGACCAGCTTCCTAGGCGAACCGTGTCGGGGGAACCACCTTGGGCGCGCACCATGCCCGCCGCGCGGCTCGACGCGCCCTGGCCCGCGAGGTCGCTGTCGATCGTGATGACTCGGCCGATGCTCGCCTCGCGCGCGAAGACCGAGGCCCAGCCGCCGACCGTTCCGGCGCCGACCACCACCAGGTCGGCTGCTTCGCCTCTCGCCATCGCTCCGGTCCCCCCACGCTGCCGTCACCGCACGGGGGCGAAGTCTAGAGCCTGCGCGTCATTCCTCGAGGACCGCAGCCGCGCGTACAGTCCTGTCGATGGATCGGCGAACCCGCATCGAAGAGGTCGTCGTGGTGCTCATGCTCTCGCTGCTTGCGAGCGCCGTCTACGCGATCCTCAGCCTGCTGGAAGCGCCGATCGCCGGCACCTTCGTCGCATCGGCGAACCAGAGCACACAGCTCGCGCGCCAGATCGTGGGCGTCGTCTTCGGACTGGCGCCGGTGTTCCTCGTGGTCCACCTCGTGCGGCGCTCGGGTGAAGGGCTCGCCTGCATCGGGTTCGCCACCGATCAACCGGGCGGCGATCTGGCGAAGGGACTCGCCCTGTTCGCGGTGGTCGGCCTCGCCGGCGTCGGCCTGTACCTGGGCGCCGTGGAGCTCGGGGTGAATCGGTTCGTGATTCCCGCGCCGCCGCTCGGTCACTGGTGGACCGTGCCCGTGCTCCTGCTCTCGGCGCTCGAGGCAGCCCTCGTCGAGGAAGTCATCGTGCTGGGCTACCTCGTGACCCGGCTGCGCCAACTCTCGCGGTCGCCGGTGGCCTCGGTCGCCGGAAGCTCGATGCTGCGGGCCTCATACCACCTCTACCAAGGCTGGGGCGGCTTCCTCGGCAACCTCGCGATGGGTCTGCTCTTCTCGCTGTTGTTCCTGCGATGGCGGCGCACGTGGCCGTTCGTGATCGCGCACTTCCTGCTCGACGTGGGTGCGGGCATCGGCTACATCGCGTTCCGCGAGCGGCTCCCTGGGTTCTAGAGGTCAGCGATCCTGGGACCGTTCGGCTCTTCCGTTCGAGGGCGCGTCGTGGGTACGATCCTTGCCCGCGCGAGCGCGCGGCGATGACGGAGGTGCTCAGCGTGTCCTCGGTGTTCGATTACCTGAGCGGGCGGAGCGTGCCGTTCGTGGTCTTTCCCGATCCAGAGGCCGACGTGGCCGAACGCACGGCAGAGCGTCACGGCGTCGATGTCGGCGAGATGGTTCGGACCGAGGTCGTCTCGGGTCGCTTCGGACTCGCTCTGATGGTGGTGCCGTGGGATCGCCGCCTCGATCTGATGCTCGTCCGCCGCGCGATGAACGATCCCAGTACCCGGCTCGCCACGCCCGAAGAGCTGATCGAGAAAGCTCCCGAGTTCGACGTGGACTCGTGGCCGCCGCTCGGGCTGCTCCTGCTCCTGCCGACGTTCGTCGATTCGCAGGTTGCCGCGCGTGACCAAGTGGTGTTCCCGGCGGGCAAGCCCTCATCGCTCGTGTGCCTGCGCGCCGATGAGCTGTTCCGCGACGATCCGGTCGTGATCACCTCGCTGACGAGCGAGACGAGGAAGCAGGAACCCGCCGGGACGCGCCGGGGGAACCTGTGGGCGGTGCGAGGAGATCCGGAGCGCCCGGCGCTCGGCTGAACGAGCGTCGCCTCGTGAACGTTGCGTGACGGATGACGATGGGCACTTGCCGTCCGATGCGAGAGCGCGTACCGTTGGTGTCGGGATATCCCATCAAGACCGAACCCCGGCCAGCGCGCCGGGGATTCGTGTTT